>NZ_JBWKUH010000001.1:0-833671 GCF_059420745.1 Sphingobacterium sp. GW821-FHT03E03 | reverse complement strand
GACCAGTTATGAGGGGTGGAATCCAAATTATTTATGAAAAAACTAGATCAACATATATTGGATTTGCAAGACGGTAGAGAAGCTGCATTAGCATCCCTTATTGATGAGTTTAGTGAGAAACTGCTTTTTTTTGCCTATAAAATTGTAAAAGACAAAAATATTGCAGAGGAAATTATTTCGGATTCATTTATTAAGTTATGGGAACGCAGAGGCAATTTTAGTTCTATCGAATGCATCAAATCTTTTTTGTTCTTAGTGACTAAAAATGCTTGTTTAGATGCTTTAAAACAAAGTAGATCCAAATTTGAGCATAGCGAATCTTTTTTAATGGATCTTAAGACAGATACACAGGATGTTTTAACGAAAATCATTTATTATGAGCTTATTGATTTAATTGCCAAAGAGATCGAAAAATTTCCCAAAAGGCAGGCACAGATCATACAGTTATCTTTAATAGAAGGTAGATCTACAGAAGAGATTTGTGAAGAATTGGAGACTACTCCGAGTACGGTTTATTTTGCCCGGTCAAAAGCTATTTCAACCTTAAAACAAGTGTTCAAACAGAAGAATATTTCATATTATCAAGTTAGCTTTTTGCTTTCCATGCTCTGGCCCTAATAGATCGTAGTTCCTAAAAATGAGGAAATTTTTGGAGAAGAGGGGGGAGGCAACAGTTGTTTGTAAAGCTCTCAGTTTAATAGGGCCCCAACTTTGAAGCTAGCATTGGTTTGATTTGTTGAAAGGAGAAGAGATATAAAAAAAGGCACATCATGTCATGTGCCTTTTTTTTAATATGTTAAAGATTATTTTACTTATCTATTTAGCAGTTGCTGCCGCTCTATCGATGTGGAACTGTACCAGGTCATCGATAGGAGAACGCAAAATCTTGCCCACTTTCATTCCATATTGTTCAGCCTTTTCAGCCAATACATTTCTGAAATTGTAACCTACGGAACCAATGCAATTGAAAGTATAGCTTTGATAATTAGGATATTTACTTACTAAATTTCTGAAGAAAGCTTCAAAAGCTTCATCGACAATATTTCGTGTATATTCGATATTTACATTGTTATCATATACGAATTTACTGAAACTTGCACAGAAACGATTAGGCATAGGTTTGGTATAAACCGCGTCCATGATTTCATCTTTCGTCATTTTATATGTGTTCCAAAACACTTCCTTTACATCTTTAGGCATTAAATTACGAACATAATCTGCAAGTAATTTTTTACCAATGTAACTACCCGATCCTTCATCGCCTAAAATGTAAGCTCCGGAATCAATATTTAATGTAATTTCTTTGCCGTCATAGAGACAAGAATTTGTTCCTGTACCCAAAATCGCAGCAAACCCAGCTTCTGATCCTAGCAATGCTCTTGCTGCAGCAAGTAGATCATGTCCCACTTCCACTTTCGCTGTAGTAAATACGTGTTTTAGTGCATCAACTACGATCTGAGCTTTTTCTTTATTATGGACCCCTGCACCATAATAATTTACTTCCGCGATTTTTTCAAAGGGTAAATCCTGCGGTAATCCTTTTTTTAGGGAGTTTACAATGTATTCACTGTCAACAAAATACGGGTTGTACCCTTCTGTGTTGAAGTAGATTTTTTTATTTGAATCGTCTAACAAACACCAGTTTGTTTTTGTTGATCCCCCGTCAGCAATGATTATCATTATTGAGTAGTTTTAATTGTGTTTATCGTTATAAAATGAGTAATCAATTCATTAATCAATTCCCCGAAAATACATTTTTTAATTTTAAATATCATAATTTATCCGAGTATTTTTGAAAAAATAAATTTTATGAATTTGCTCATAATATAAAAAAACTGGCTTAACAGTGTCGTTAAGCCAGTTTTTGGGTCGTGTAATAAAATTGATTAAATAGTGTACTATTTACAATTAGTTGATGTTTTTAATGTGCTCCTTCAGCCTCGATTTCATCAATATTGATTCCTTGTTTAGTTAAAATTCCTTTGACAAATACAGCAAAGAAAACAATATAACAGAATCCGATCAATGGTAGGATATAGGAGTTGTGTATTCCAATAAGATCGGCCAATTTTCCTTGGATAGGAGGAAGGACGCCACCACCAAGAATCATCATAACTAAGAATGCTGAGCCCTGAGCAGTATATTTTCCAAGACCAACAATTGATAAACTGAAAATAGATGACCACATAATTGAACAAGCAAGTCCTCCTGATAAAAATGCATAAATCGCGATTGTACCTGAAGAGAAAAGGCCGATTAACATAGCGATTATTCCAAATAAACCGAAAATGATCAATGTACGGGCTGGTTTCTCTTTACTTAGATAGAAAGCAACGATTTGCAGAATAATACAGACCACATAGTAATAAAGGTGTGACATTTCGAAGCCCGCAAGGGTGTTCACGCCAATAATAATCGAGAAAGCAATTAAAGGGACAATAATCAGTAGTCCATTTTTAGCCGACTTGCTTAGGTTGAATGCTGTAATAGCCCCTGCCCATCGGCCAATCATCATACTACCCCAATACATGGATACATATGGTGTGATTTGTGAAGACTGTAGGTGGCCAAATTCTTTTAATGTAAGCAACTCACCTAAGTTACTACCAATAGCAACTTCGATACCTACATAGATAAATAATGCAAGCATTCCCAAAGCCAGTTGCGGATATTTCATTGCTCCCCAGCCTTCAGGGTTCTTTTTCGCGCTTCTGTTGGAGAAAAGTAAACCGCCGATAACAACAATTAATGCACCTGCTAACCATAGCATACGTTGTGTTTCAAGTGGTTTGGCAACTTCTTTAATATGTGCTTTTAATTGATCGATTTGTAGCTGATCAGTGAGGCTTGATGCTTGTTGATGTAGCTGTTCGATATGCAATGCAAGGTCACTTTTGTAACTTAGGAATACTGGAGTGAACATACCGAATAGTAGAACTGTCATGATGATCAAGGTACGTAAAGCCTTATTGGCCTTTTCCATGGGTTCATTGCTAATTCCAGCTGGAACTTTTTTACTGAAATTGAACAATGCTGCAGCTAAAAGAAACAACAAACCAACACCAACATATAGGTATACAACCTTATTTAAAGGGAGATTGGCAATTTCAGAATCTGAGATCGGCTCAAATGTTCCAAATAGAGAGAAACCAATAACCAATGGTCCTATTGTTGTTCCGAATGAGTTGATACCACCTCCGAGGTTAACACGTGAAGCTCCCGTCTTTGGGTCACCTAATAAAACAGCGAAAGGATTAGCAGCTGTTTGCTGTAAAGAGAATCCAAGTGCAACCACAAATAGACCCAACAACATTCCAATATATAAATTTACCTCGACCGCCACAATCATTGCTGCTGCTCCCAACGCAGAAAACAGTAGACCATAGACGATACTTTTTTTGTAACCCCATTTTCCAACAAGGTCTTTACCACCAATTGAACTGAAGATAAAGAGGAGTAATGCACCAATGTAGTAGGCCGTGTAAAAAGCAAAGTCAATGAGCTGCGATTGAAATTGATCTAAGTGAAAATAATTCTTGCAGAATGGGATAAATACGCTATTTCCCGCTGCAATGAACCCCCAAAAGAAAAACACAATAATCAATGTGTAGAGTGCGGGGTAATTGGTTTTAGTTTGTTGCTGTTCCATATAAGGGATCTAAAAACTTAAATTTTGAAAGGTACGAACTTATGAAAAAAAATATAAAATTCAATCTAAAAATGTCGTTAAATCGTTTTACTAGCTACAATAGTAAATATTTTTTTTGAAATATTTTGAAATAACAAAATTTGTTTTTTTCTTTGTCTAGGTTCTCAAGATTTAATCCACTTCGGGTTTAAAAGAAATCATTAAGTTCTTCATTCACTTAAGCAAGGAAACATGTTTAGGTGTATAATCAGAATAAAGCTCAAAAGAAAATCCAAAAATCATACACAACACATTAATGGATATTAACGAATTAAACGCTAAACTCGTATCGGAATTGCGCGAGATTGCTAAGTTGATCGGTATCGCGGATGCTGATAAATTGCGTAAGCAAGAATTAATAGAAAGAATTAGCAATACCGGTGGGGAAGAAGAAGCAGCTCCGGCTTCTGTAGAAAAAGTTGCTAAAGTGGAGGAAGATAATCAGGAACAAGGTGAACGCACTCGTAAGCGCGTAAGAACGGTGAAGACCGTCGAGCCTGTGACTGTCAGAAAACGTGAGCCTGTTGAAAGTGAGGAAAGCAGTCCCGCGGTAGAAAGTACTCCTACAACAGATAAAGGTTCCCAACCTGAAAAAACACCTCAAACTCCTAAAGCTGAAAATACTTCTTCTAGTACAGATTTCGACAATGTTATCGTTAATGAGGGTGTGTTAGAAATTATGCCAGATGGCTATGGTTTCTTGCGTTCATCAGACTATAACTATCTGACATCTCCAGATGATATCTATGTATCACAGTCTCAGATCAAATTATTTGGTTTGAAAACAGGAGATACCGTTCGTGGTTGTATTCGCCCTCCAAAAGAAGGTGAGAAATATTTTCCATTGGTTAGAGTAGAGGCCATCAACGGACAGAATCCTGCAGAGGTGCGTGACCGTGTGCCTTTTGACTACTTGACACCTTTATTCCCAGATGAGCGCTTAAATCTGGATATGGGTATGGGTAACTACTCAACTCGTATTATGGATTTGTTTACGCCAATCGGTAAAGGTCAACGTGGATTGATCGTTGCTCAACCAAAAACGGGTAAAACAAATTTATTGAAGGAAGTTGCTAACGCAATTGCGAAGAATCATCCTGAGGTATATCTTATTATCTTGTTGATTGATGAGCGCCCTGAGGAGGTTACGGATATGGCAAGAAGTGTACGTGCCGAGGTTGTATCATCTACTTTTGATGAGCCAGCTGATCGCCATGTGAAAATTGCTAATATTGTATTGGAGAAAGCGAAACGTATGGTAGAGTGCGCTCATGATGTTGTAATCCTATTGGATTCAATCACTCGTCTGGCGCGTGCTTACAATACTGTTGCTCCTGCTTCAGGTAAAATCTTGTCGGGTGGTGTGGATGCAAATGCACTACATAAACCAAAACGTTTCTTTGGTGCGGCTAGAAATATCGAAAACGGCGGTTCATTAACAATCCTTGCAACAGCTTTGACAGATACTGGTTCCAAAATGGATGAGGTGATCTTTGAAGAATTTAAAGGAACGGGTAATATGGAATTGCAGTTGGATCGTAAATTAGCGAATAAGCGTATCTTCCCTGCTATCGACATTACAGCGTCAAGTACGCGTCGTGATGATCTATTGACAGATAAAGAATCATTGCAACGTATTTGGGTACTTCGCAATCACTTGTCAGATATGAATTCTACAGAGGCAATGGAATTCTTGCAAGGGCAAATGCGTGGTACTAAATCAAATGAAGAATTTTTGATCAGTATGAATGGGTAATCCCATCAAATTTTAATATTTTAGCCATCATTTTACTAAAATGATGGCTTTTTTTGTGTCCGATCGTATGATATGGTTAAGTATAACTCAATGTTGAGATATTAAAACGATATTGAGCTGCTAATACATACAAATAAGCCACTTTGAAAATTGCAATAAGTACATAAATATAATATTGATGAAAAAACATATTCCAAATCTGCTGACCTGCCTAAATCTCTTTAGTGGTTGTATTGCTGTACTGATGGCGTTGGATGGCAACATAAAAGCGGTAACTATATGTGTGCTTGCTTCTGGAATATTTGATTTTTTTGATGGTATGGTCGCAAGGCTGCTTCATGTAAAGTCGCCTATTGGAAAAGAGCTGGATTCACTTGCCGATATGGTCAGCTTTGGATTTCTACCAGGGGTAATTATGTTTACACTATTGCAAAAAGTGTTTCCCGGTGGATCTTTATTTCCTTATCTAGGCTTTATTGTTACTGTATTTTCTGCTTTGCGTTTGGCTAAGTTTAATTTGGATGAGCGGCAAACAGCAGATTTTATTGGACTTAATACACCAATGAATACTTTTTATGTACTTTCATTGCCTTATATTGCGGATAAGTATCCTGAACTCATTATAAATCCAATATTTTTGATTTGTAGTGCACTCTTGACCAGTTACTTGTTGATTAGCGAGATTCGACTGTTTTCGATGAAATTCAGTTCAATGGACTGGGCGACGAATAAATATCGCTTTATTTTTCTATTCTTAACTTTGGTTTTATTTGCAATTGGACAGTTTATGGCTTTGCCAATTATTCTACTTTTGTATTTTATACTTTCAGCATTGCATTTTAATAAAAAAACGATCTAACTTAGATCGTTTTTTCATATTGTTCGAGTTCAAATAACAGTTCTTTCATTTCGATGTCCAGCACCTCAAAAGTTGCTCTAAGCCCCTCTAAGGATTCCTGATTTTTGGCACTTAATTCCAAATTCTCAAATTTAGCTTTTAAGTGAAAAGCTCCGATATAATCCATAGTCGGTTTAATATGATGAGCTGCATCTGCAATTTTTTGATGATTACCTGTATTTAGGGCATTTCGCAAGTTGTCTAAGTCTACTGGGGTCTGGATAAGATACATTGATACAAATTGTTTGATCAAATCTGTATTGTCAAACATATTCTGGTTGATCAGGTCAATGTCGATATGATTCATCGTCGCTAATTTTCTTTACGGGTAATTCGTCCTTGCAATTATGCAATAAAGATACATTATTTTTTTTGTAAACGGGGTGTATGTATGTTGGGGCTATTTCTGCTAAGGGCTCCAGTGTAAAGCGTCGTTCTGAAATAAAAGGATGTGGTATAATCAGGTCGGGGTGGCTGATGACTTCGTCGTTGAAATAAAGTAAATCGATGTCTATTGCCCGCTCTCCCCATTTCTTCAGTCGTATTCTTCCCAGGTCTAATTCAATCTGTTGGGTAAGATTTAAACATTCAAGTGCAGATAAATGTGAGCTTATTAGGATAACTTGATTAAGAAATGAAGGTTGATCCTCAACTCCCCAAGCTGCAGTTTCATAAATTGAGGATTCTTGCAAGATCATTCCAATCTGTTGTTCGAGGGATTGTTTTGCTAAAGAGAGTTGTTGTAGGCGATCTCCTAAGTTAGTTCCCAATAATATAAAAATCTTGTTCATGTCGCTAAATTAAGTCTTTATGAAATAAAATACTGGGGGAATAAAAAATATTGCATTACCTTTAGCGTAAAATAAATCATTCCCTTTGCAAGAACTGCATAAACTGGAATTAATTATAAAATATGAAATCATTTTTTAAGTATGTATTGGCAACGATTACAGGGATTGTTATATCTTTTGTGATTTTGTTTATTGTTTTTATGGGTATTATCGGTGCGATTATTAGCTCTGCTTCCTCTGATCAGGAGGTCGTTGTCAAAACCAATTCGGTGCTGTTTCTATCTTTTGACTATGATATTAATGAACGGAATGATAATAATCCTTTTGGAAGCTTAAATCTTCCGGGTTATTCTACCAAGAGTATCGGGTTGGATGATATTCTAGCAAGAATAAGGTATGCCGCAACAGATGCGAATATTAAGGGGATTTATATGGATGCGGGTAGTATTGGTACTGGTTTTGCAAGTTTAAAGGCAGTGCGCGATGAACTGTTAACATTTAAAAAAACAGGGAAATTTGTTGTTGCCTACAATGCAGGGTATAATCAAAAAGCATATTATGTAGCCAGTATTGCAGATAAGGTATATGTCAATCCCCAAGGTACCATAGATTTTAGAGGTCTTTCTAGTTCGACAATGTTTTACAAAGACCTATTGGACAAAGTTGGGGTTGAGATGCAGATTGTGAAAGTAGGGACGTTTAAGAGCGCGGTGGAGCCTTACTTCCTAAATAAGATGAGTGATCCAAACCGTTTGCAGGTAACATCGTATCTGGGAAGTATATATGATACTTTTATCAATGAAATCGCTGCAAGCCGGAATATTCCAGCAGATTCATTACGAGGTATTGCCAATGATTACTTGGTCAGAAATGCCGATGATGCAGTGCGATATAAGCTTGCTGATGCAAAGATATATAAAGATGAGTTATTGTCGGATTTGAGAAAAAGATTGAAGATAGGTGAGAAGGATGAGATATCTTTTGTTTCATTGTTCGATTACAATAAAAAGGTGAAGGATGATGCCAGTGGATCTGAAATAGCTGTACTTTATGCTGTTGGCGAGATTGTGGATGGTGAAGGTACTCGTCCGGGAGAGATCGGAGGGGATAAATTTTCAAGAGAATTACGGAAGCTGCGAGAGGATGATGCAATCAAAGCTGTTGTGTTGCGTGTGAATTCACCTGGGGGTTCGGCACTTGCTTCAGATATTATCTGGAGGGAGGTGATTTTGACTAAAAAAGTTAAACCAGTAATTGTTTCTATGGGAGATGTTGCGGCTTCAGGTGGCTATTATATTGCTGCGGCTGCTGACTCCATATTTGCTGAGCCAACGACCATCACCGGATCAATTGGTGTATTTGGTGTAATACCGAATTTCCAGAATCTGATGAACAATAAAATTGGCGTTCACTACGATGGTGTAAAGACGGGTAAATTTGCAGATTTGATGACTACTTTTGATCGCCCATTGACCGCTGAAGAAAGGGATATTATCCAACGCGAGGTTGACAAAGTATATGCTACTTTTACAAAAGTTGTGTCCGAAGGTAGAAAGATACCATTGACGAATGTTGATAGTATTGGTCAGGGCCGTGTTTGGACGGGTACACAGGGGCTGAGTAACAAATTGGTGGATCGTCTGGGTAATCTTGATGTTGCCATTCAGGCAGCGGCTAAAAAGGCGAATCTAAGCAAGTATAAAGTTTCACAATATCCTGCGAAGGAGGATCCGTTTACCTCGATATTGAACAATTCAAAGGAAAAGGTTCAGGCTTGGGTAGCGAAGGAGCAAATGGGCGAATACTATCGTTATTTTGATGTGATGCGGAAGGCGACAGCACAGAGTGGGGTTCAGGCGAGGTTACCTTATACTGTTGAAATCCATTAATGATAATTTAATCCGATAAAAAGGCATTTATTTGATGAAAATAAATGCCTTTTTTCTATATTTAGCTGTTCGTTTGGCAAACGACAGATCCTAAAACATTAAAGTTACATAATGAAAACAGTAGACGATTTAAATTTTGCAGGTAAAAAAGCCTTGGTTCGCGTAGATTTCAACGTTCCTTTGGATGAAAATTTCAATATTACGGATGATAATCGTATTCAAGGAGCTGCTCCAACAATAAAGAAAATTTTGAACGACGGCGGAAGCGTGATATTGATGTCCCATTTAGGAAGACCAAAAGATGGTCCTACTGATAAGTATTCATTAAAACATATTGTGGCTCATCTATCTAAGGTATTAGGTACAGAAGTTCAATTTGCCGATGATTGTATTGGAAATGAAGCTGTAGAAAAAGCTGCTGCATTGCAGGCTGGCCAAGTTTTATTACTTGAGAATCTACGTTTTTATAAAGAAGAGGAAAAAGGTGATGTAGGATTTGCTGAAAAGCTTTCAAAATTGGGTGATGTTTATGTGAATGATGCCTTCGGTACCGCGCATAGAGCACATGCTTCAACTGCGATTGTCGCACAGTTTTTTCCATCAGCTAAATATAGCGGTTATTTGATGGCTGCCGAGGTAGGGAATGCAGAGAAAGTTTTGAATAATCCGGTTAGACCTTTTACAGCGATTATGGGGGGAGCGAAAGTTTCTGATAAGATCCAATTGATCGAAGCTTTATTGGATAAAGTGGATAACCTACTGATCGGTGGAGGTATGGCTTATACTTTTATCAAAGCAAGAGGTGGTGAAATCGGTAAGTCATTGGTTGAGATGGATAAACTTGATTTGGCTAATGAACTGGTTAAGAAAGCGAAAGAAAAAGGGGTAAATCTTGTTATTCCTACGGATGCTCAAATTGCTGATGCGTTTTCTAATGATGCCAATGTATATGATGGACCAAATGATCAAATTCCTGCAGACCATCAGGGCTTGGATATTGGTCAGGAGTCAGCTGAGAATTTTGCGGCTATTATCAAGGATTCAAAAACAGTTCTTTGGAATGGACCTATGGGTGTTTTTGAATTTGATACTTTTGCAAAGGGTACGAAGGCTGTGGCTGACGCTGTTGTGGAAGCAACAAAAAATGGTGCATTTTCTTTAATCGGCGGTGGAGATTCAGCTGCAGCAGTAAGTAAATTTGGTATGACTGAAGATGTCAGTTATGTCAGTACAGGTGGGGGAGCACTATTGGAATATATGGAAGGTAAAGTTCTTCCTGGTGTAAAAGCACTCGAAGACTAATAAAACAAACAGAATATAGAAAAGGGATAATGCTAAGTTATCCCTTTTTTTATGGGGAAAGACTGCCTTAAATCTATTGCGTTCTTTTATTGACGTTGGTAGGAGCTAATGACTTGTGAAAAAAGCTTTCTATTTATTATAGCTGCGATCCGTTTGTTAATGTCAGATTTAAATCAATTATCTGTTAAATATCTGTATAGTGTTGGTGAGTGTTTACCGTATTTGCTAAATTTATCACAACATGATTATATAGGTTTTATTGATGGATGCTAATCACAAAAAAGAAAAAGATAGTTCGGGTTTTTTTTCGGTGTTGACATACAATGTAGCGGGATTGCCAGGGTTTATTTCTTCTGCAATTACAGGCAGGAGTAGGAGTATCGCTGAGATAGGCAAAAAGATTAATCCTTTTGATATCGTAAATGTGCAGGAGGATTTCAATTATAACAATAGTCTTTATTTGGGAGGAAACCAGCATCCTTATCGGACCAAGCCTAAGGGGCGTGTGCCTTTTGGCGATGGTTTGAACACGCTGTCTCGTTTTCCGATGTCAGATGTAATCCGCGTTCCCTGGAAAAAACGCACGGGGGCTGATTTCCTGACGCCTAAAGGTTTTACCTTGGTCAAGGTGGAAATAGTTGCGGGGATATGGCTGGATGTCTATAATGTACATGCAAACGCTCAGAACAGTAGGCGTGCCTCTAGTGCTAGAAGGGACAATCTCAATCAGCTGCGCGATTATATAGGTGAGAACTCTAGTGATAATGCACTGATTGTTATGGGGGACTTTAATGCTCATTATAGTTTCGGTGATGATAATCTACATGATTTTATGGAGTCAACCACATTGGTGGACAGTTGGGTAGAACTCCAAAACGGCGGACTGGTGCCAGAAGCGAAGCATGCGTTCAAACCTCCTCATATGTTATCAATTGGTAATCAGAACGAGTCAATAGACAAAATTCTTTACCGTAGCAACGGTCATCTAAATTTGGCTGCGCGTGACTATAATATAGAAAATAATCTGTTTACGAACCTCAGGGGTCTACCTTTGTCAGATCATTATGCGCTAGCTGCTAATTTTAATTGGGCTATTCATCCTTAGTAGGTGTAATTTAAACTTACCGTTGGAACGACGCGCTGCGTTGCTGTATTATCATTGATGTAGGTTCCTTTTACGACAAACTCAAAGTCGGGTAATGGATATCTAAAAGCATTGAAATCAAAGGAAAGGTATCCTCCAAAACTCTTCGGTGCCGCTTCTTTATGTTTGTGGATATTTTGATAGTCTGCAAATACACCACCTTTTATACGTTTTATATAGGTTAGTGATCCTATATTAAAATCAGGATAGGCGATTGGAAAACGATAATTGACTAATAATGTATTTTTTATCTTTTCATATTTGTAATAACTAAACCCGCTGACGAGCGGGATATCGTTAATGTATTCATAAATTCCCGTTCCCGCCTGTGCGCTCAAGCGAATTTGAAATCCATGATTGTTTACAAAGCCGGGTAGATAAAATACTGTTCTCGCAGATAGAATTTCACCTTTGGCCTTGTTTTCAAAAGGTGTGTGCCTATAAGTTATACTGAAATTTTGTCCCCATCGCGGGTATTGATCCATATTTGCCATTCGGGCATTTCGGTTGAAATAAAGTTGGTACGTTAACGGAAATGCAGTTTCGTAATTAAAGTTTTTGAGGTCATTCCGACTTAGGCTGTAACGTTTCAAATAAGCTGTTGCAAAATTGAATCCTGTGGAATAATTGTAATCAAGCCTATAAAAAGATAGGGGGATAGAAATTTGTGAGGAAACGTAATGTTCTCTCCAATCGAACCTTACACTGCTGTCTGGTTTATTGGGCACGCTTGCTGCTGCGATCTGCCCTCTATTTTCGTAGCGAAGTGAGAATTTCGGAAAATACTTGTTGTAAGTAAGTTCGGCCGAATAAATACTTTTTCTGATGTCTGTATCGTATTCATAGCCAAGCGCAATTTGGGTCGTGTTTAAAATGTTATTTGAAAGCCAAAAAATGCCAGGTTTGAAATTATCAAAACTTTCAAAGTTACTACTACTTAAAGAAAGACTATGGAAGTTAAACGTTCGTCCAAGTCCTTTGTACGGCTCAATGGTGTAATGCTGGCTGGAATCTGGTGCTGTGGCAGCAATATTGAATATGCTGTCTTTCTTTACAGCGTCAGCATAGTAGTGGGAAAAATAATCAGTTTCTGGTTTTATATCGAAGGTCGTATCTATACTTGTCTGGCTGATTTTATAGCCATTGTATTGATAGTTGTTAAAAAGCAATTGCTTAGTTTCTTTATTATAAAAAGGATTAAAAGCGCCGAATGGAGCTTTGGTCAGGAGATTTTTCGCTTCCGATTGACGATCTATTTTGTAAATGTTATCAATACCATTAAAGTTGGCTTTGACAAGTATATTCATACCTGAAAGGTATTGTGGTCTTTCGTATTGTTGATCGCCCCATGAGGTGATGTTTGTGATTTTATCATTTTTGAGATCTATTTCGCAGAGTGCAGTTCCAATTTCTGATAAGCGGATAGCAATTACTTTGTCTCCTGTTGGGTTAAAAGCGGGATGTTGAAGCTGTTCTGAATCCACTGTTTTTATCCGCTTGATTACAGAGCCGTTTTTAAGGCTTATAAGCGTAAGGTAACTTGTGTTGGATAAATCCACTTCAATACAAGCAATAGATTCGTCTACGGGGCTAAATACGGGTGAATAATATCTAGACTGCTTGGTCAGTGTTTTGATTTTTCCTGTTTTCCGATTCATTAAATTGATGACACTATATGTTCTCTTGTTATAACGTGGATCTTTTCGGAGTTCATCCCATACAATATATTCTTTGTTGATGTCGAAATGTGGGGTCAACTGGATACCCGTTTTTACAAGTTGTGATTCCGACTTCTTATCGTTGTCATAAGTATATATTGCATTTGTTTTTTCGGGATTTTGCTTGATGAAATAAATTAAATTTCCCTCTGATTTTGGTAATAAATTGCTGTTATAATAGCGGTTATTTTGACCGGAAATTTCAGTGTAATTTTGGGCTAAATAATTTACTGTTTTTTGCTGCCATATTGAGTCTAGTTTTGTGATCGTTTTATTGAATAAATAGCGGCTATTTCCACCTATTTTTTTCTTCAGTACACGGTTGATATTATAAGGATAGAGTGGCCGTTTGTTGAGCTCTGAAAATAAATCTGCTTCGTAATTTGGTGGCAGTTCCGATTTAAGTGTTGATGTCATCAAGTAGCCAATTGTGTAGTAACTGGGGACAATATCCTTAAAGGATCCGAGTAGGTATTTATCGAAACTATAGTTCTGTTTAGATTGGAAGTTGGCTTTGATCGGCATTTCAAAAGAAGGCAATCGACCTCTTCCTCCGCGAGAATAAATGGTTTCAGTCAGCGTAGCATCGCCTTCGAAAAACCAGGAAGGAACTGTAAGTCCATAATAAGCCAAGGCCAATTGTTCGAAAAAGGGAGCTCTTAATTTTCCTGTCAATTTGTCAAATTGGTTAACATGTCTTGACTCATGGAGGATCAGATTGGGTAACCAAGTTTGGTTATCAGGTTCGGCTCCGGCAGTGCTATATAGCTCGGATTTTCGAGGAGATAACTGTACAAAGCCGTTTGTCTCTAGGTTCGTATTGTGTATAATGAAGGGGATCTGTCGCGGCGTTATTTTATAATTTCTACTTGTTGTACGCAAAGAGTTGTGGACCTGATTTGCTAGGGTAGGGGCTTTACCTTTCATCTCTTCAGGGAAAATGAGTTTAAAATTCGGGGTCTCGATTTTGAACCATTTCTGACTTAAAGGGGCTTGGCTGTCTTCAAAAAATTGTGCAAATGTTTTTTCTGAATATATTGTTAATATTATTAATATTAAAGTGTTGGTAATTACGTTTTTATATTTCATATATATGGCAAATTTATGAATTGCTATTTTTTTTAGCTAAATATTTTGGTTTTATATGAATCTTATGTTTTTTTGAAATTATTAAATATATTGATTTGTATATAGTTATGATTTTATTGCGTTTGTGTTTTTTACTGTTTATTTATTGTTTTTAGTTTGTTTTAAATGCTTGCTTTCGCTGTAGAAATTCGTTGTTCAACTGGAAAGAAGCACGTGACGAATATACTCAAATATTCAGGTATAAGTTAGGTGCTGCTGAAAAATATTTGGACATTTTTTATGCGTACGAATTTTATGCTTACGAAAGGGAGAAGGTTTTTTGTCCGGAAAGCGGGATGTGTAGATAAATTCTTCTTTATGTTTTTTTTTTGTAAAGATGATAGTCGAGCTATGGTGTTCTTATGATGGTTCGTTTTGTTTGTTTTTTTTATTGGATCGTGGTGCACGGGAGGAAATATTCGATAGTGACAAAATGTCTTGTTTCAAGAAAAGATTGGTCGGCTGTTCGCTCATTGAAGATAAAATATGAATGAAGTTTTATGGTCTTTTTATTATTTATTTTTTTATTCAGAATTTACTTTAAAAAAGCGATTTTTGTAACATATAATTTTGTACCGATGTAGGATTTTAAAATCGAAAGGAAGATATGGAAGAACTGGAAATGCAGGTAAGTCAAATAGAACAATTGATAGCGAATGGTGATTTTGTTGGGCTGGAAGAATTTCTAAATGAATTGAATATTTCTGAGGTAGAGGAGTTGATTGATGAGCTGCCTGAACATGGTTCACTCTTTATAGAATCCTTAAATTTGAATCGTGCTGTAAACGTTTTTCGGATCCTTGATTTTCCCACCCAAAATCGAATTTTTAAAAAGCTTTCTAAAGCTAAAATAAGTGCTTTAATTAACGAATTACCACCTGATGATCGGACTTCTTTTTTCTCCGAAATGAAGGATGATATAAAGCATTTAATATTGCTCCTGCCACCAAAGGATAGGGTGGAAGCTTTGGCTTTATTGGGCTATCCCGAAGATAGTGTCGGGCGCTTGATGACACCAGATTATATTACTGTAAAAGCACATTGGAGTATCGAAAGAATACTAGGACATATTCGTCGATATGGAAAGGATTCTGAGACTATTGATGTGCTTTATGTCATAGATTCAAATGGTAAGTTGATTGACGATATTCGTATCAAAGATGTGCTGATGGCAGAGCCCGAAACAATAGTGGGCGATCTCATAGATTATCGATTAATTTCTTTGAATGCCTATGACCCGCAGGAGGAGGCAATTAATATTTTCCGTATGAATAATAGGGTTGCGCTTCCGGTTGTCGATGGACAGGGGGTGATGCTTGGGATCATTACTGTAGATGATATCTTGTGGGTAGCCAATGAAGAGTATACCGAGGATATGCAACGTATTGGTGGTACAGAGGCTTTGGATGAACCCTATTTGGATGTTTCCATCAAAAATCTTGTTAAGAAACGCGCGGGCTGGTTGATTGTTTTATTTCTAGGACAGTTATTGACAGCAACCGTCATCGAACATTTTGAGGAGCAAATGGCGAGCGCAATTATGTTATTTGCGTTAATGCCAGTGATTATATCCAGTGGTGGTAATAGCGGTTCGCAGGCTTCTACATTAATTATACAAGCGATGGCATTAGGGGAGGTAACACTTTCGGATTGGTGGCGCGTAATGCGAAGGGAGATATTGTCTGGTCTGTTGCTTGGGCTTATCCTGGGTGCCCTTGGTTTTTTGAGAATCATGGCTTGGCAGTCCTTTGCACATAGTTATGGTGAATACTGGGTACTGGTTGCTTTGGTGATTTCCTTGTCCTTGATAGGTGTTGTCCTTTGGGGCTCGCTTATGGGATCTATGCTTCCTTTTGTGATGAAGAGGTTAGGGGCCGACCCTGCGAGTTCATCAGCACCATTTGTATCAACTCTTGTGGATGTTACAGGCCTTTTAATATATTTTACCGTAGCCACACTAATTCTCAAAGGAGTATTACTTTAATCAGGCGTTGAGGGTTGATTTGTTTGAGGGAATCAGACGAATAACGCTTACTAGTATTTAAGTAAAAGAAGAATTATGCTGTTAGCGTTGCTTAAAGAAGGTTTTTAGCGAGGACAGGAGAAAAGAAAAAATAAATTATTCTAGTTGGATTTTAGGAAGTTGTAAAAAATGTGTTCAAAAAATTTGTAGTATTCTAATAATCTTCCGATACTTGCATCACGGAAACGCGATAGGGTCTCCGGAAAAATTGAAGAAAACATTCCTGAATAGCTCAGCAGGTTAGAGCATCTGACTGTTAATCAGAGGGTCGCTGGTTCGAGCCCAGCTTCAGGAGCAATTTAATAACTTACATAACCGGAGTTTTTAAAAGTATTCAATTTTTCATTCCTGAATAGCTCAGCCGGTTAGAGCATCTGACTGTTAATCAGAGGGTCGCTGGTTCGAGCCCAGCTTCAGGAGCAACAAGCAAATGATAAAATTATTTGCGAATAATATAAAAATGTACTATTTTTGTGCATTCAATGAGAAAGGAGTTTCTCGGAAGATTAAACATTCCTGAATAGCTCAGCAGGTTAGAGCATCTGACTGTTAATCAGAGGGTCGCTGGTTCGAGCCCAGCTTCAGGAGCAATATTGAAACCGGCTTTATGCCGGTTTTTTTGTTTACCATGCTTATTAAAAAACTATGAGTTTAGTAATTATTGGTACGGTGGCTTTCGATACAATTGAAACACCGTTCGGTAAAACTGACAAAATTCTAGGTGGTGCCGGTACTTTTGCGAGTTTAGCGGCGTCCTATTTATGTGATCAAATCAAATTGGTCAGTGTTATTGGAGAAGATTTTGGAAGCCGTAATCTTGCTGTTATAAAGGATCGTGGCATCGATGTATCGGGTGTTCAGATTGTTCCAGGGGGACAAACGTTTTCGTGGTCTGGAAGATATCACAATGATATGAATAGTCGGGATACGCTAGCAACGGACTTAAATGTATTGGCGGATTTCGATCCAATTATTCCTGATAGTTATCAAGATTGCGAATATCTTTTGTTAGGCAATCTAACTCCACAAGTACAGTTAACAACCTTGGCCCGCCTGAAAAGGAAACCAAAACTCGTTGTGCTGGACACGATGAATTATTGGATGAATGTTGCTCTGGATGATTTAAAGAAAGTTCTTCAAAAGGTGGACGTCTTGACGATCAATGATGCTGAGGCTAGACAACTATCCGGTGAATATTCATTGGTTAAAGCTGCAAAAGTTATTTTGGCTATGGGACCAAAATATTTGATTATAAAAAAAGGTGAGCATGGCGCATTGCTTTTTGGCGAGAATCAGATTTTTTCTGCTCCGGCTTTGCCTTTAGCCGATGTATTTGATCCGACAGGTGCAGGAGATTCATTTGCCGGTGGATTTATTGGTTATTTAGCCAAAGTAAAAAGCATAAATTTTACGAATATGAAGAATGCACTGATCTTTGGATCCGCACTGGCTTCTTTTTGTGTTGAAAAGTTTGGTACAGACCGTCTTGTGGATCTTACCGAGGAAGATATACAGAAGCGTCTTAATGCTTTTGTAGCACTGTCTCAATTTAATCTATAGATTTTTATTAACTCTTCAGGATTCCGACAACCTGAAATTTTGAAAATACACTGTCTGAATGAGGAGCGTCTTTAAGCTCCTCAGTTAGATCTTGGCCTGCCCAATGCTCATAATGCATGCCATTTTTCCAAAGTCTACTGTCACTCACATCATAAATATAACCTTTGTAAGCAACCCAGATCTGGGGCTTATCCTGACCATTTCGCAATGCGAGCTGACTCTTGCTATATTCGGGTAATCCTTCTTTTGTCATCACGATCTATCAGAAGGCGAAGATAGAAAAAACTAGGCTACTTTATAAGCAGATAGTGATCGTTTCATTAATTTCCGGGCAACATGTATCCTCGTTTTTACAGTTCCAATAGGGATGTTTAAATGCTCTGATATCTCATGATATTTAAATCCTTCGAAATAAAGCGAAAAGGGGATGTAGTATTCTTCTGAAAGATTGGATAGCGCTTCATGAATATCCTCCATAACAAACTTACTTTCTCCGTGGTTACTTGAGGCGGATATCAGGAGATTAGAATTGGAAATGTCTTCATCTTTTGTTATGAAAGAGTTTGTTTTTACGATCCGCCTATAGTTGTTTATAAACGTATTTTTCATGATGGTATAAAGCCATCCTTTTAGGTTAGTCCCTTCTTTGAAATTTTTGAAATAGGTTACAGCTTTAAGGATAGTATCCTGTACGAGGTCGTTAGCATCCTCATAGTCGCTGGTAAAATTTCTGGCGTAGAGTTTTAATGAGTCTGATTGCTCAATAACCATGGTGTCAAATTCATTCTTTGTCATAGCTTAATGAATTATAACTGTTCTTTTTAAGAAACAGTAAGTTTATAAAATGCGGTTCATTAAGTATGAGGCAAATAATGAGCCAAAATCGAAAGGAAGGGATTTCTTAATGTAATTTTAAGATTATTTTAAGAAGTGCAATCGTGTGCGTATTTTAACCCTGAGTAAATAGGGTTAGTTTTAAATGATGTTGAAGCGAAGTGGGGCTATATTATTTTGTTTTGAGTTTCAAATATGCGCAAATGTTTTTTTTTGAATCTTTACAATAAATTAACTTCGCGTTCAAGTATAATTCCAAATTTGTCCTGTACATCTTTGATAATCTGGACAGAAAGGTCATAGATTTCCTGACCGCTAGCATTTTGTCTATTTATTAGTACAAGCGCTTGATTTTTCCAGACACCGGCTTGACCATATTCTTTTCCTTTCCAACCGCACTGTTCTATTAGCCAGCCCGCAGCTAGTTTTGTCTGGTGATCGGGCATTGGATAATGTGGGATGGTTGGGTACAAAGCAGCTAACCTTTCAAAGTTGTCTGCAGAGATCACCGGGTTTTTAAAAAAGCTTCCCGCGTTGCCCACGGTACTTGGATCCGGTAATTTTTCTACTCTAATTTTTGATACAACAGTAGCAATATTGGCGATAGTGGGCTGGGTTATATTTTCTTTAATTAGTTCTGTTTCGATAGCACCGTAGCTCGTATTTATATCGGGGGTAAGACTAAGTTTGTAGGTCACTTCTGTAATAATAAAACGCCCTTTGTGTTCTGTCTTAAAAATACTGTCTCGATAGGAGAAATTACAGTCTTCCTTTTTGAAGGTTTTAAATGTACCCAGTGTGGTGTCAAAGGCTTCACATTCGTGAAAAACATACATTAATTCAGTGCCATAGGCACCAATATTCTGTACCGGGGATGCGCCGACGGTACCCGGAATAAGGGCCATATTCTCTATTCCTGCGTAATTATGTTCGATACAATACCAAACAAAGTCATTCCAAACCTCTCCAGCTTTTGCTGTTACATATACGTGATCCGATTCGATTTTTGACTGTATACCTTTGCTAGCCATTCGGATAATGTATCCCTCAAAGGGTTTAGTAAACAACACATTGCTGCCGGCGCCAAGAACAAAAAAGTTCTCTTTGAAAAGTCCCTTTTTAAAAATTTCAGTCAGTGTTTCATTATCATTCACTTCGATTAAGAAATTTGTCTTTTCCTCTATTCCAAATGTATTGAAAGGTTTCAAAGATATATTCGATTGAATGTTTAATTCCATGTTGACTTTATTTTTCAGAAATTCAAAAAAATCAGCTATCTTTAGCATGATAATCGGTAAAGATAGTATAAACCGTTTATTTAACGATAAAAAATGTAAGTTTAATGGGTAATGCAGATGTAAAAAGGATCAAAATTCTAGAAGCTGCAACAAGGCGCTTTGCACACTTCGGAATGGCTAAAACCACGATGTCGGAGATAGCTAAAGATCTTAATTTTTCAAAAGCGCTGCTTTATTATTATTTCCCTGATAAAAACAGTTTGTATTCTGCTGTTTTCGAGTATGTTATTGATAAAATGATTGAAGAGATCGAGGAGGTCATCGACAAAGGTGGCAACTTTGAGGAAATCATGATGTACTCTATCGATATGCGTGTCAAGGCAATCAATCAATACTACAATTTATTCGAATATACCATGAAAATGGTCAAAGAGCTTCCGGATGAATTGGAGCAGGTATTCAAAGAATCTTATCTACGTGAGGTTGAAATTATTGAAAAAATTCTTAAGATCGGCATAGATGCTGGGGAGATTCGGGTAGATGATCTTAACGAGACGGCTCGTATTCTATTGTATTCTTTATTTGGCATGCGTATGGGGATATTGAAAGATATGAAAAATATGCTGTTTCCAACCAAAGAAGAATTTGATCATATTCTCAGTTTGCAAAAGAAAATGATGAAAATCTTCTTGAATGGATTGCGTTATCAACGTAGTTAAATCGACATTGATTGTATATGTGCGATGATCTGTTTAGCGTGGATACGTGAATTTTCAATAAACCAAAGGTGGGTATTTAAACCTCCACATACTACACCTGCCAAGTATAGGCCTTTAATATTGGTTTCCATCGTCTGTTCGTTGTGATGGGGGATACAGGGTGTCTGGTTTGGGATATCAATTCCTACCTTCCTTAAAAAATCAAAATTTGGCCGATATCCAGTCAGCGCAAGTACAAAATCATTCTCGATCTCGATGATGCCTGTCGATGTTTGGATAGTGGCGCTCGTTTCGCTAACCGCTGTTAATTGGCTATTGTAAAGAACATCGATTTCCCCGGCGGCAATTCTATTCTCAATGTCTGGTTTTACCCAATACTTGACCCTTGGGCTGATTTCATTGCTCCGGATCACTAAGGTAACCTTTGCTCCTTTACGAAATGTTTCCAAAGCAGCATCTATCGATGAATTGCTTGCTCCTACGACAATCACTTTTTGGCCACTATAATAATGAGGATCATCATAGTAGTGTCTTACCTTGTTCAGTTCTTCCCCAGGAATATTGAGTAGCATGGGGATGTCATAAAAGCCAGTAGCAATGATAACTTTTCTTGTTGTGTAACTACGTTTGCTTGTTGTGACATAAAAGTTTTCGGACTCATTTTTCTTGATATCCAGGACTTCTTCAAACAGGTGGGTATCCAATTCAAATTTCTGTTGAATGCGTCTGTAATATTCTAAGGCTTCCGTTCTTCGGGGCTTTGGATTAGTTGTCACAAAAGGGATATCCCCAATTTCAAGCCGCTCAGAAGAAGAAAAAAAAGTCATATTTTGGGGATAGTTATAGAGCGAATTGACTAAACATCCTTTTTCCAAAATGAGGTAGTTGAGATTAGCCTGTTTCGCTTCCAAGGCACAGGCGAGGCCGATAGGTCCTCCTCCAACGATAATGATGTCGTAGAGGGCTGTTGTGTTTTCGCTCATAAATGTAAATTTCGCTAATTTTTAGAATAAACTAGCTTGCTAACTTAGATAATTCTGCTGCTTGTTCGGCAGCGCTTTTGTCATGGAGATCCTGAACAATCTTATTTAAGTCCTGTGCAATTTTATACAAGAACTCTAATTGCTCTTCCAGGAGCTTCCCATCTGCAGAATTGATGTCGCTGTTGTCAAAACGATGATTGGATATCTCTATTTCCATAGGTGAAAATACTGCACTGGAATCTTGTGAATATAGTAATTGAATAGATTGATCCAAGCTGTTTAATATTTTTCTTATAGTCCTGACATGGTCTTTGTTGAGGTAATTGTTATCCATTTCATCCAAGTGATTCATCAGTGTAACAGAAAACGAAGCTAGAATATGATTGAATATGACAAATTTATTGACCTCCTTGCTGTATTTCTGTCTTTTTTTAGGTTCAGTCAGCATACGTTGAAAGGTAGATCCCATATTAGCGGTTTCGACATAAACGGCTTTTCTTGCTAATTTATAGTCAGTAATCGATGGGGCCTGTCCTGCAATTTCTTTTAATGCCTGGAAGATATAATTGTAATTGGCTATCAAAAGCTTTCGCATAGATTCCTTTACCTGCATACTCTCCCAATTTGGAAAAATAATATAACTGGATAGGAAAGCAATCATACCTCCGATGAATGTATCTAAAATGCGTTCTTTGGTTACTTCCAAGGTATTAGAGCTTACAAAGCTGAGCATGATCAATACATAAGGTGTCATAAATAGAACAGCGATGACATAATTGACTCTAAATAAGCTATAGGCTGTCAGGAAGAAAAAGACCAGCAGCACGAATAGTATCGTTGGATCATGTATTGTCAATAGGATGACGGCGCCGATTAGCCCGCCGATGGTGGTTCCAATAAGACGTTGTATATTTCGCTCTTTTGTAAGACCAAAGCCAGGTTTTAGGATAACCATGATTGTCAGTAATATCCAATAGACATTATTGGTGATATTGGTTGTCTCAAAAACATAATACGTGACTGACATAACGATTGCCATACGACAAGCATGTCTAAAGATTGTCGATTTTAAAGTAAGGTTTTCACGAAATTTCTTCAGGTCAATGGCTGAGCTTTGGACAAAACGTTTGGCGTCATCAATTTCTTTCCTTTTGATGTCATCGGGTTGTAGGTTTGAATAGCCGTAGATATTTTTTATACGACGGACCAGATCACGTAAATTGATCAGAACTTTACGTAAGGCAAAGGTACTGTATTGATTTTCTTTGTCAAGCTGATCAATTTTAGCATGAAGACGTGTGAGGTCCGCATCGAAATCATACAGTGGTTTGGGCTGAATATTCGTGTTGAGCTGATAAGCTAAATTGTCGAGCTCGTTTGTATATTTTAAAATAACGTTCTTGAAATCATCTAGAATGCCTGTTGGGCCAAAGCGTTCGCTAATTGTATTGTAATCATAGTGTGCAGCCATACTTTGCTCAAACAGATCAACAATATCATTAAAGATCAGTGTAAGGTAGCGGCCCACTTTTGTTGTATCCTTAATGGATCTTTTACTTTGAAACAGCAGATCTCTAACGTTTTCCTGATGCTGATTTACTTCAACTTGTTTGTCAATCAGTTTGAGGTAATTTTTATCGTTGTCGATTTTGGAATCATAAAAGTTTGCTTTTAGCCGAATATAATCTGCCACATAACGAATGGTTTCTGCGAGTTCCTGTTCGGCTAATCGATAGGGACGTACTTGTGTGATGGAGAGGCTGATTGCAATATACCAAAGCCCACCAAGTGTGTAGAACCCGAGGTAGTTAATGGCTTGCTCAAGGGGGTAGTGTATCTGTACGTGGATCAGCATCATCAGTATACACATCAAGCCTACATTGGCTGCCCGACCATTGAATACTGCAAACATTGCAAAGATAAAACAGGCTATTCCTATAAAAATAGCGAGGAGATATACATTTTGATTGACAAGATTGGTGAGAATAAATGTCAATGTGGTCAGTATTGCTCCTGCAATCATACCTTTGCGTCTATGGCTCGGAGCCCCTGGGGTGTCGGATAGTCCAACTAAAAGGGCTCCTAAAGATACAATGGTTCCATTGGTAAACTGTCCGATGGTAGCAAAGATGAGGACAGGCACAATGCACCCGATGGTGATCCGGAGTCCATCCGCAAAATATTGACTGTAGAAAAAACTTTTTATTTCTTGTGTCTGTTTCATAATGTATAGCACAAATATACGAGATAAGGCTATATTAGCCTGTGGTTTCTCTGTTTGCTGTAATAATATACTAAAAACGAAAAATTACTAAAATTCATTAATATCTTTATAATATTTTGATGTTTTTTTTGATTAATTTATATTTTTTTATTTGTTTAAATATAATATTGCTATATTTGGCACATAGGGTAATTTCAGATATATTACAAAAACTCAAGAGTCACCTAAACTCTCTTGACCATTTTTCAAAGATTTAAATATGAAGCAAAGTAAAAATGAGGCCGTCTTTCAGGACGAGGTATTGACACGCTTTGAACTTTTCAAAAGTTTGTTTTTAACATTACCATTTCAACGTGTTAAAGATACAGGTACTTTATTGCCATTTTTTGCAAAGCAGTGCGAGAAGGGGGTTGACCAACATTTGACTCCAGATGAGATTATAAAGAGTTTTTTTGATCAGCATGAAGAGTTTTCTTCGGAAGAACAACGTATTGACTTACTTTTTCGTTTTGTCCAATATATAGAACGTCAGGTCGTATTATTTGATGCGATAGAGGATTCGTCATTTCAAATGGTCGGCCGTGGTGATGATGAAAATGTCTTGGGAGCGTTGATCAAGAATGCTGAGGGGAATGGTGACATGCGACGAAAAATCGTTTCCAAATTAAAAGATTTCTCGGTTCGTCTGGTACTTACTGCTCACCCCACTCAGTTTTATCCAGGACCGGTATTGGGGATAATCAATGATCTGATCGATGCGATAAAGACCAATGATATCCATAGTATACACTTATTGTTACAGCAATTAGGTAAAACGCCATTCATCAATAAAAATAAACCTACACCCGTAGACGAGGCTGCTAGTTTAGCCTGGTTTTTGGAGAATGTATTTTATAAGGTAGCTTCGGAGATCCAGTCTTTCATTGATGATGAATTGGATGTTGATACTGAAGAGGTAAAACAGCTTATTGAATTGGGCTTTTGGCCAGGAGGAGATCGTGATGGAAATCCGAATGTAAGCGTTGAAAGTACCAAGAAAGTAGCCGCTTTACTGCGTACTATTTTGTTTAGATGTTATTACCGCGATTTCCGTATTGTAAGACGTCGTATCACGTTCAGGGGAGTCGAGGAATACATGGAAAACTTGCAGACCCTGTTTTACGAAAATAGCTTTAATCCAGTCGAACATCCGGAAGATGAAACCGACAATATCATTACAAATTTAAAAGCGATTAAAAACGTACTGGAAGAATATCACAATGGTCTCTTTGTTGAAATTGTCGATGATTTGCTTCGTAAGGTAATGACATTCGGTTGTTTTTTCACGACTTTAGATATCAGACAAGATAGCCGTATACTACGTGATGCAACAGATTATTTGATTCAACAAAATCAGGAAGCTACTGGTGTTCCATTAAATTACTTGGAACTGAATGAAGCGGATAAACAAAAGGTGTTGAAGTTTAAGGAATTGGATTTAAGTGTCGGAGATGATGCGGATCCATTGACAAAAGATACATCTGGTGTGATTAAATTGCTCAAGGAAATCCAACGGTCGGGTTCTGAGCGCGCTGCACAGCGTTTTATTATTAGTAATTGTCAACAAGCAAGTGATATCCTTGGATTGCGTCAGTTATTTTTGTGGTCTGGTTGGAAGAAAGATGCATTAACAATTGATTTCGTACCTCTATTTGAAACAGTGGATGATTTGACCAGAGCTGCCGATGTCATGAAAACGCTCTATAGTAATAAAGAATATAAGGCGCATCTGAAACGCAGAGGAAACAAGCAGACCATTATGCTGGGCTATTCGGATAGTACAAAAGATGGAGGATATCTGATGGCAAACTGGTCAATCTATAGAGCAAAAATAGAGTTGACGGCCATCTCGCGTGAATACGATGTTGATCTTGTCTTTTTTGATGGACGTGGCGGACCTCCGGCACGTGGAGGAGGTAAAACACAACGTTTTTATGCTTCCATGGGTAAGGAAATTGCCAATGATCATATTCAATTAACGATACAGGGACAGACTATCAGTAGCCAATATGGCTCGTTGGATACGGCTCGATTTAATATAGAGCAGCTCCTACATGCGGGTATTATCTCTGATTTAAAACAACGGGTAGGTGATACGCTGACCAAACATCAGCAAGAAATTATTGATAAATTGGCCGAATTGAGCCATCATAAATTTATGGATCTTCGTACCAATAAGTTGTTCCTGCCTTATCTGGAAACGATGTCTCCGTTGAAAGCACTTTCATCCATCAATATTTCAAGCCGACCTGTAAAAAGGAATTCAGGCCGGGAATTACGCCTCGAAGATCTGCGTGCGATCAGTTTTGTTACTTCGTGGAGTCAATTGAAGCAAAATATCCCTGGGTTTTACGGGGTTGGGACAGCGTTACAGTGGGCCGAGAAGAATAATCTATGGAAAGATGTACAACAATTGTATGTTTCTTCGGGATTCTTCCAGACCTTGATCGACAATTGTATGATGTCCATGACCAAATCTAATTTTGATATCACAGCTTACATGAAGGACGATAAGGTGTATGGCGAATTCTGGAAAAATCTTCATGCGGAATACCAGATTACCAAAGAGTATTTGTTAAAACTCAGTGGGACATCTAAATTGATGGAGAACTACCCCGTAGACCGTGAGTCAATTTTGGCGCGAGAAGGCATCGTATTGCCTTTGTTGGTGATCCAACATTATGCAATTCGTGCGCTCAATTCCGATAAATTGGATGAGGCACAACGAGAGGATTATTCAAAGTTGATTGCACGGACAATATTCGGTGTCATCAATGCAGGAAGGAATGTTGCTTAATTTTTGTTTCTTTTCGCGGATTAGGTTTCGCAGAAAGTATATTTTATCTACTTTTGTATAGTTAACAAAATTGATATGAAGATTAATAAGTTATTTATTGTAGCTGCTTGTGCGAGTACTGTATTTGCGTCTTGTGGTGAAACAGCTGCAAATAGACAGCGTCAATATGCCAATGCATCTTTAGCAGATGGTGATGCTTTTACAATGATTAAATTCGTTGGCGAGGAAGGTAACTATTTAGTAAACCTTGCTGATGTAGCGGCAAAACAATCAACTTCAACAGAAGTTAAGAATGTGGCGGCTAAAATTAAAGAAGCTTATGCGACTGTATTGCCTGAGTTGGATGGTTTGGCAAAAGAGCTGCATGTCGGCGATGCACAACGCGGTGTACCTGCGTTTCAAACTCCGGCTTCAATCGGATCAGATAGCACTGCTGCATTCAATGATAAAGCGTTTTTAGTATTGGTTCTTGAAAAACAAGGTGAGATCAATAGCAGATTGACCCGTGAAGAACATAACACCAATCATAGTGTTATTCATGTTTCTGAGGAATCTTTGAAAAAAGTTGAAGAAATCTATAAATTGGCTGGTGGAAAAGTGGAAGGTCACGGTCATCACTAAATAGCAACTTATATAGGAAGAAAAGGAATATTCAGTTAGCTGAATATTCCTTTTTTTTTGAAAGCGGCTGTTTTTATTGATTCATATTCTTTTTTTAAGGTATCAATGAGCTCGCTACGCCCAGTTTATTGATCAGAAAGTTCATAGCTGTTGTTGCCTTACCACTCTTTGTTGATAATAGAATGATCTATAATAACAGCAAATAAGACAGCTGAGAAGATGATAAAACTGTACTGCTAGTTTATGATGGGATTTTCAAAAGTATTTCTGAGCACCATTTTAAATGCTGTAATTCAAAATAGGTTTTATTTTGTGACGAAATAGATGCGGTTTTCCATAAAAATAAGGGAATCAAAAAGAGAAATAATTTGTTGAGTTGTTAAATTAATAATAACTTAACATTACTATAATACAGTTATTAATAACTGTGGTTATTTTAGCATGATTTAATCAAATAATTATAAGAAACAATATAACGTGAGATACGCTGCTATAGATATAGGCTCCAATGCGGTCCGTCTTTTGATCGCTGATATCATTGGCCAAAAGGATCAATACAATTTTAAAAAAAATACGCTTTTACGGGTTCCTTTACGCCTGGGCGACGATGCATTTATTCAACAGGAAATTTCTCCCAGAAAGGCAGAGAGCTTGATAAAAACGATGAAGGCATTTCGCGAATTGATGGATGTTTATCATGTGGAAGACTATATGGCTTGTGCAACGTCTGCGATGCGTGATGCAAAAAATGGTGCTGATATTGTTGCGGAAGTTAAGAAAAACGGGATCAATATAGATATTATAGAAGGGGCAAAGGAAGCTGAAATTATCTACAACAGTCATTGGGATAATAAGATGGAAAAAGACAAGGTATATCTTTATATCGACGTAGGTGGTGGTAGTACCGAATTGTCTTTATTTGCGAATGGTATTCTGGTGAATTCGAGATCCTTTAACTTGGGCACGATACGTATTTTGGATAATCAGGACAAAGCAGAGACCTGGGATGAGCTCAAAGAATGGGTCCGAAGCAACACACATATGTATAAACAGGTCATTGGGATAGGAACTGGTGGTAACATTAATAAATTGGCCCGCTTGTCCAATGAGAAACTGGATAAGCCATTGTCTTACGCAAAATTGAAAGCGGTGTATGAACATTTATCGTCTTTCTCTTTAAAGGAACGTATTATTTTACTGGGTCTCAATGAAGATAGGGCGGATGTAATTATCCCTGCAAGTGAGATTTTTCTGACGATTATGAAGTACGGTCGTCTAAAACAAATCATTGTTCCCCGTGTAGGATTGGTCGATGGTGTAATTAGAACCTTGATCAATAGGAATTTAGTGAAATAAAGCATTAAAAAGCATTTTTCGACTTGCAAAAGAAGGAAAAATCTTTATTTTTGTGATACCAAAGGCGAATATGAGCCCAGGTGGCGAAATTGGTAGACGCACCATCTTGAGGGGGTGGCGCTCGTATGGGCGTGGCAGTTCGAATCTGCTCCTGGGCACTTAAAAAAAAGCCAAATCTTAATTTTAAGATTTGGCTTTTTTTGGCTATATGCTCTTTGTTTGTGAATAAATAAACTCTTTAAAACCTTATTCTTCACTGATTTCTTTGAGAATTTGTAAAGCTTTTGGCCACGATTCGTCAAAATATTCAATATACTCTTCATTGGTGTCCACATCAACTTTTAATAATGTTTTACCATCAAGATCTGTAAAAGTATAATTCTCCAATGAGCCGGCCCAATCTTCGACAGCCGGTCCTTCGGTAATCTCTTTGCCTTTGTCTAATATACCGTAATGGCGGATGGATATGTATTTATTTGGAATATTTTCGGCTATCTCTGCCACCATACCTTCTTTTTCACCATCTTTATTAATACCGGTAAAATAAATCTTGGCACCCTTTTCCCAGCTACCTTCAAAGTCAGAAGTTGGGTTAAAGGCAGCTGTCCACTTTTTATACGTTTCTTTATCAAGCATTGTCTTAAATACATGATCGACAGGGGAGTCGATCGTGATCTGATAATTCATTTTTTTCATGTGCTTATTGTTTTGGAAAGTTAGGGTCTGCTTTTACTTCTTCAATCTGTTTGGTATGTCGGGCACAATGTGCTGCAATAAACATCAAGCCTTGGTAACCATCTACGACACCTGTCGGATAATCGTTGATATGGTTGCGGAGATCCTTTGCATCTGCATTTTTTATGTAGTCAATGACTGGCTGCCTCGCGGTCAGAAAATCAGCTAAAGCTGTTTTTGAGTCTTTGTATATACCGGTTGGTTGAAGTTCTTTAGGCGCCTGAAATTTATGGCTTCGATCTGTAATTGTCGTTTTTAGATTGTCGTCGGTCATTTGCACTTCGCCTTTTCTTTCTGGTTGGGGAGCTTTTGTTAATGATGCTTTTGCCATATCAAATATCATTCGTTCAGAAAGTACAATATGTTCCAGGCATTGACTGATTGACCATTTGTCTGGGGCTGCCTTAAATTGCAGCTGAGCTTCACTAAGACCTGAGACTTGTTTTTCGAGTTCTTTGGTTGTCTGGTCAAAGTATTGCAATAAGGAATCGGTACCTTCTACTCCTTTTGTAAGTGGGGCTTGCTCGATTGCTTCGGTGTAGTTTTTATGAGCTACACTTTGCTGAGGTACTGGCGTTGATGAAAGGAGTACTGCGCTAAAGCCGGCAATCGCTATCATATTCATAATCTTGTACATGTTTATAATTTTTAAATTGTCAAACGTCACTTTCTCATTACAATTATAATGTATTTTTGTTTTTTTATTCTTTTCATAAGGCAAGAAAAAATATCCTGAGCAGCGTGTAATTAAAAATTACGTTTTTTGAAATGGCGAATCTAAAACTACCTGCGAAATGTTAAATTTAACCTGTAGCAGGAATATGGGGGTTGGTATATAAATTGAGTATCAACTTGCTGGTTGAGATTGCTAAATAACAGTATTCATTTTATATATTTTCAATTTTCAAACATTTTATTAAAATGTTTGAAAATTGAAAATATATAACTAACTTTAATTCAGATGAACAAAAAGGAACAGGTTAAGGAGCGGATAGGTCAGGCCGCAATGGAGTGTTTTGAGCGATATGGTTTAGAGAAGACGACATTGGATGATATTGCGAAAGCTGTGGGACTGAACAAAACTTCGCTTTACTATTATTATAAGAACAAGGAAGATATTTTTATAGAAGTTGCGATCCGCGAGGGTGAGTCTTTTATAAATACATTGCAACAGAGTACCTTAAAGAAAAAAGGAGTGGAGAATCAGATCGGGTTCTATTTAGAGTCGAGATTGAACTATTATACAAATGTACTCAATATGAATCGGGTGTCGGTAGAATCACTTGACAAGATTTTACCCCGTTTTTTTGAACTATATGATGCGATGATGGTACAGGAAAAGGATTTTTTAACAAAGCTTTTGCTGCAGGCCATCGCTCGGGAGCAGCTGGATATGGAAGATCCAGAAAATACAGCTTCTGTACTAATCAATTTTGCGAATGCACTAAAACATAGTACGGAGCAACAAGCGATCCTAAAGAAGCAAGTCGAGATTGACTATGCACAAAGTCTTCGGGATACTAAATTTTTGGTTTCCTTGATTTTCAAGGGAATCAGAAAGCAAGGATGATGACCTGTCTCAGGGAATCATGGATGGGTAAAGTGAGGCATTGAAGCGAATATTATACGCTAACCAATATAAACTATGAAAAAAATTACCTTATTAATCCAGATTCTCTGTATCTGCGCTCCATTTTCTTTGTTTGCGCAGCAGACGATAAACGGGCGCGTTAGTAATAGCCTGACCGGGGAGGCCGCTTATGCAATCTCCATACGTATAAAAGACAGTAAGGAAGGTGCGTTTTCGGATGATCGAGGTCGTTTTCAATTGAAAACGAATAAACCTTTGCCCCTAATCCTTTCTATTTCCGCGATCGGATTTGAACCCCGTGAGGTCCTTGTCGAGAGTGTAGCCTCTCCCTTAGAAATTCCGCTTAATGTTTCGCCTATACTGGGGCAGGAAGTGGTTGTGTCTGCAAGCCGAACAGTCCAGACCAAATTGTCCTCCCCTGTGACCATCGAACAGATCAGTAACAAAGACATCCGTAATTCTGCTCAAATAAGTTATATGGATATGCTTCAGGGGCTGCGGGGAGTCGATGTTACTGTGTCCAGTATCGGTTTCACCAGTGTAACGACACGCGGGTTCAATACAAGTGGAAATACGAATTTTACGCAAATTGTCGATGGTATGGACAATCAGGCTCCGGGATTGAACTTTCCCCTGGGCTCAGTTATTGGTTTGACCCAACTTGATGTTGATAATATTGAGCTTTTATCGGGCGCTTCTTCTGCGTTATATGGCTCACGGGGACTCAACGGAACGATGATTGCGACAGGTAAAAATCCATTCAAATATCAGGGATTAAGTGTATTGGTGACTCAGGGAGTCAATCATATAAACGCTAAAAAGAACAATGATCCTGTTCCCGCATCGCCGTATTATGATTGGACAATTCGCTATGCTAAACAACTGAGCAATAAGATTGCTTTTAAGGTCAATGGTCAATATACCCAGGCAAAAGATTGGGTGGCCAATGATGAGACGAATAAAAATGGTTTGGGTACGGCGCTAACGAACCCCAATTATAATGGTGTCAATATGTACGGTGGTGCAACATCAGTAGATATCAACCCTTTCTTGGAAGCTGCACTGGCTGGAAATCCAGATTTGGCGCCAATTGTTGAACCCCAGCTTGCTCATTCAAATTATGTTTCCCGAACTGGCTATGCTGAGTATGGGTATCTCGATAATAGGGCAAAGCTTTTTAAAGTAAATGGTGAATTTCGCTATAAGATTTCACCTGATATAGAAGCTATTGCTTCGGCGACTTTTGGCACTGGAAACATCGTGTACACCAATGATACCCGTTATCAGTTAAAAGGATTTAAAGTGGGCCAATATCGTTTGGAGGTACGAAGTGACAAATGGTTTGTCCGGGCTTATACGACTCAAGAAAATTCAGGAAAAACACTTGTAGCAGGACCTACGGCCCAATACATCAATGAGTCCTGGAAAACAAGTTACGATGGTAATGTAGGGGGCTGGTATCCGGAGTATACAGCTGGTCTTCTTAATGCACTTGCCACTGGCACTTCGCTTACAGATGCCCATCTCCAAGGACGTACTTTAGCTGACCAGGGCCGGGCGGAACTTGGTAGCGCATTATTCAATAAACTTAAAGACAGCATTAGCAATACGCCAATTTCAGAGGGTGGAACATTATTTCTAGACCGCAGTAAGTTATATAATGCTGAAGCGCAATATAATTTCTCAGATCATATCAAATTTATGCAGGTCATAGCGGGTGTCAATTGGCGCCTGTATAGGCTCAATTCTAAAAATACACTTTTCCCAGATAAGGATAAACCAATTCATGTCAATGAATACAGTGCTTATCTTCAAATGGCAAAGAGAGTCATGGACGAACGGTTGAATATCGCGACTTCTTTTCGATATGATAAGAATACATTATTTGCTCAACCGCGGCTTACGTCACGTGCATCATTGGTCTATGATATGCAAAAACAGAATTATTTGCGTTTCTCTTATCAGAATGCATATAGTTTTCCTTCTAATATTCAGGCGCTTCAAAATACATTGAATGGTTATAATAGTTTTTCATCCGGTGGATCTTCGCTATTACTGATTGATAACTATCAATTTGACCGCTACCCACCCTATACATTAGAAAGTGTACAAAAATTTCAGTCAACAAATGATCCGAAAGTACTTCAGCAATTTAAGTTTGATGATATCAAACCACAGTCAGTCAATGCTTTTGAATTAGGATACGCAGCGATGTTTGGTAAGCGTGTTATGGTTGATGTGCTTGGTTATTTTTCAACATGGAAGAATTTTATCGGTTATGCCAATGTAGCCAATACACCGGGGACTGACGATATCAACGCTTTTAAGGATCATGCTACCTATGTTCAATATAATGTCGCTTTTAATGGTGGAGAAACAGTAAATACATACGGCTATGCTGCAAGTGTGAGCATAGATCTGGGCAAGAATTTTATGACCAAGGCAAACTATTACTCGGACTATCTTAAAAATAAAAACAATAGCCAGATCAATAACTTTAATACACCTAATTATCACTTTAATTTTGAATTTGGAAATAGTGGTTTTGGAAAAAAACAAGTCTGGTCTTTTAGTACATCACTTCGTTATAAACCCGGTTATTATTATGTTGTGTCTGGAGGACTTGCGGCGGGGCAGGTACCTAGCTCGACTGTAATTGATGCACAAGTTAGCTATAAGCTTATTAAAGCTCGTTCTGGCATTCGTATCGGTGGAACGAATATTACGAACAAATATTATTCTACTGGTATAGCCAACCCTCGTATTGGTGCGGTGTATTATGTCACCTATGCCTATAATATTTTTTAACCAAAATAAATCATAAAAAGATAAATCATGAAAAGACATGTAAAAAACAGGCTCATAATGGTGTTCATAGGACTCGTCTTTTGGAGCTGTAAGAATCAACAAAGTACAGACTATAATGTGTTGACTTTTGGTCCGGGGCAGGAGGAAGCGATTGAGGAGGCTTTTCTGTCGATTAAAGATAGTACAAATATACACTTGAAAGCAGGTAAATATCGTTTTGACAATCTGAGTATCGCCCAGGTAAATCATATTAAAATTGAAGGCGAGGGGCATGATAAAACAATTGTGGATTTTTCGGGACAGACACAGGGAGGTGAGGGGATTCGTATCACTGATGTCAAAGGACTAACCATCGGAAATATGACGATCCGGGATTCAAAAGGTGATTTATTGAAGATAAATAACAGTCAGGACATCATTATTGCAGATCTACATAGTATATGGAGTTCGGCTGATTCTACCAGTGGTGGTTATGGAATTTATCCTGTACTCTGCAAGAATGTACTGATTGAGAATTGTTATGCAGAGGGCGCTTCTGATGCGGGTATCTATGTAGGACAGACCAAAGGAGTGGTTGTAAGAAAATGTAAGGCATTCAAAAATGTAGCTGGTTGTGAAATTGAAAATACAACAGATGCCGAAGTATATGACAATGAGTTTTATGGCAATACAGCGGGTTTTCTGATTTTCGATTTACCCGATCTGTCACAGCGCGGTGGCCATGTGAAAGCTTATCGAAACAAGATCTATGATAACAATTTCAGAAATTTTGCGAAAGGAGGAAGTTTTGGGACTTTTTGGGGCGTAGGAAACGCCTCTCCAGGAAGTGGAATTATTATCCTTTCCACCTCAAATATCGAAATATATGACAATACGATTGAAAAAAATAATACTTCGGCGATTACTATAGCTTCTGGTTTTGCTGTAGATGAAAAAGCTGCTGAACGTATCAATGCCAATTACTCGCCAATACCGACGCATATTAAGATCCATGGCAACACCATAAAGATGGAAGACAAGTTCCCACAACCGGCTTATGAACATCGTATTGGCCAATTAATTATTGCTACTGAGGCACAGCTGAATGCCGTTGAACCCAATCGTTCTGTGAAAAGAATCCCTGCGATCCTATACGATGGAATCACCAGCAACATTATGACCAATGGTACTTCCTTAAATCCGGATTCTATTTGTATTGACCAGCCCGGTGAAAATATGTTTGTTTCGGCAGATTTTAAACATGCGGGGCAAGCAGATAAATGGAAACCATCAAGTAATGTGAAACCATTTCAATGTAAATAACTGTGAGAAATATAAAATTGACCATTGCTGTTATCATCGTTTTGACTGTATTCTCTTTGACGTTGCAACAAAGCTGCCGACAGGGAAAAAATAAATCAGAACAAACCAATACATCTTTCGTATTTAAAGAAAAACTGTCTGATTATGGGTTTTTCAAGGGAAAGCTAAGTAGTCTATTACCGCAAGAGGGGGTGCTTCCGTACGACCTAAGTACGCCTTTGTTTTCAGACTATACGGTTAAAGATCGTTTTATTGTTCTTCCACAGGGAAAATCAATGGAATATACTGCACAGGGACCTTTGGATTTTCCTGATTCAACCATAATTGTTAAAAATTTCTCCTATATCAATGTTCAGGGACAAAAGGTGGTCATCGAAACCCGCTTGTTGGTTAAAGATCCGATGGATCATAACTGGAAAGTCATGAATTACCTTTGGAATACGGAGCAAACGGATGCAGTTAAACATATTAGAGGATCGAAACTGGCAATCACGTTGGTCGATAACTCTGGTAATAAACATACAACAAATTATATGGTGCCGAATACCAATGATTGTAAACGTTGTCATAATAATGCATCGAAACTAATGCCAATAGGTCCTAAAGCGCGTAATCTGAATTTTGTGCGCGCCGGCGATTCTATCAACCAATTGACCCGTTGGAGTTCTTTGGGATTGTTGAAAAATATGCCGGACTTGAAGAGTATTTCACAACTCCCGGTATGGACCAATACGGAAAAATACAGTATTGAAGAACGTGCCAGAGCTTATTTGGACGTCAATTGCGCACACTGTCATACGAAAGGCGGTGATGCATTTAATACAGGGTTATTTCTCAATTATGAAGAGAACGAACCGGCACATCTGGGTGTGGGTAAAGCGCCCGTATCTGCAGGAGGTGGGGCTGGTGGTTTAAACTTTGATATAATACCCGGAGATTCAAAGCATTCGATCTTGCTTTATCGGATGAATAGTACCGAACCGGGTACGGCAATGCCCGAATTGGCCCGAAGTATTATCCATAAGGAAGGTGTGTATTTGATCCGGCAATGGATAGATAATATGCCCAAGAAAAAATAAAAATATCATCACCTTTCAATTTATATTAATTAGAACAGTATGATTGAGCAAATAGATTCAATATTTCAGCAACAGCAACTCTTTCAAATCGAATTACGACAGAGTGATGCCCAGCAACGGATAAAAAAGCTGCGTAAACTGCGTAGTGCGATTGAAAGTAACGAAGATTTAATTTATGATGCATTAGCGAAAGATTTGCGTAAATCAAGAAATGAGGCCGCAATAAGTGAGGTACTATTTATCTATGGTGAAATCGATTTTGCTATTCGCCATTTGCAAAAATGGATGCGACCCAAACGCGTAGGGAGATCGGTGACAAACTTGCTGGCAAAAAGCTCGATCGTCTATCAGCCCAAAGGAGTAGTTCTGATTATATCGCCCTGGAATTATCCTTTTCAGCTTACAATGAGCCCCTTGGTATCTGCGATTGCTGCTGGCAATTGCATCGTACTGAAACCCTCTGAACATAGTCCATACACAGCAGCAGTGATTCAGAAGATGATATCCGAATCATTTGATGTGAAAGAGATTGTTTGTATTGAGGGTGAAAAATCTACAGCGGAAACTCTTTTGAAGCTTCCTTTTGATCATATTTTCTTTACGGGAAGTTCTATCGTTGGTAAACTGATTATGAAATCAGCCTCTGATCATTTGAGTTCTGTAACCTTGGAGCTCGGAGGGAAATCGCCAGTGATATTGGATGAAACTGCCCATCTTGAAAAAGCAGCAAATAAAGTAGCCTGGGGAAAGTTGATCAATGCCGGTCAGACTTGTATTGCACCAGATTATGTTCTTATTCCGGAAAAGCGACGTGACGAATTTGTTAGATATTATTTAAATGCTGTAAAAAAGATGTTTTTTACAATAGATGGTAAAATAGATCCTACTGTCTACGCGAAAATTATTAATCAGAAGCATGCTGATCGTCTTCTTACATTGATCAGGAACTCGGTCCAAGGAGGAGCCCGATTAGTTGAAGGAGGTGTACTGTCTGAGGATTTAACGTTGAGTCCGACATTGTTATTAGATGTTTCATTGGATAATGCTATCATGGGTGAGGAAATCTTTGGACCTATTCTTCCAGTGATAACGTATGGAAAATTGGAAGAAGCAATTGCTATCGTAAATCGAAGTGAAAAGCCTCTCGCATTGTACATATTTAGCGAAAACAAACATGGTATCCAACTGGTAGTCCAGCAAGTAGCATCAGGCGGTGTTTGTATCAATGACGTACTTATCCATGTTTCCAATCCTCACCTGCCATTTGGTGGTGTTAACGGTAGTGGCCAGGGAAGTTGCCACGGTTTTTTTGGCTTCAAGGCATTTTCACATGAACGAGCTGTGATGCGTCAATCCAGATACGCACTTTCTACATTGATTTATCCACCCTATACAGGAAAAAAAATAGTATTTAAATTGCTGAAAAAATGGATTTAGGTAGCTTAATTTTTTATACTTGTATATGAATAAAATCAAAAGCATTGTTGTGTTTTGTGCTTCCAGTTTAGGCAATTCCAGCATATATGAAGATCAGGCAAAATATGTAGGTTATACTTTTGCGCAGCGAAACGTTCAGCTGGTGTACGGGGGCGGCCGTGCAGGATTAATGGGCGTGGTTGCCAATGCTGTTTTAGAAAAAGGTGGTGAGGTCATTGGCGTAATTCCCCACTTTCTAAACTCAAAGGAAAGGGAACATCGCGGCGTAACAAAATTAATTACGGTGGATAGTATGCATGATCGTAAACGAATCATGAATGATCATGCTGAAGGAATAATAGCTTTGCCGGGAGGATTCGGAACCCTTGAGGAGCTTTTTGAAATGATTACCTGGGGACAACTCGGTCTACATCGTAAGCCAGTGGGAGTATTAAATATTAATGGCTTTTATGATCATTTGATCAAATTTATGGATCATATGGTTATTGAGGGACTTTTAAAACAGGAGAATAGAGAAATGCTGTTGATAAGTGATTCAATTGAAGATCTATTAAATAAGATGGAAAACTATGAGGCGCCAGAGGTAACAAAATGGATTGACAAGAATGAGATTTGAGCGGACCTTATTGTTTTAATGACCACTTAATTTCTAATTGCATCTTAATATTGCTCTTATGGTTTGTTAAGATGGTTCTTATTGTGTTTTAATGTTGTTTTTGGATTTTTGTAACAAAAATTCTTTATCTAATTATGTTACAATTCAAAGGCCTTGTTACACCTTTATTAATTGCTGCTCCTTTTTGTCTTAATGCACAGACAGTTTCATCTGACTCCTTAAAATCATTGAAAATTGATGAAATAGAAATCACCTCTAAGTATTACAGGCGGTATAATCCAAAACAATTGTCTGAAGCATTGCGCTTGGAAACTTCTTTATTGAATGTTCCGCAGCATATTCAGGTCATTAACAGCGAGATTTTTCGAGATCAGGCGGTATTGAACCTGAATGAGAGCGCTACCCGCAATGTAAGTGGAACTTTTAGAGAGGAATTACATAATGGTATATCCCCTGATATATACTCGCGTGGGGGCTATATCAGTGCACAACGTAATGGCGTAGATATGCGTCCATTGGGTAAGGGGCCAATCGCCGATGATCTGGCAATTATTGAAAGAGTGGAATTTGTAAAGGGACCGAGTGGCTTTATGCATGCCATTAGTGATCCATCCGGTTCCTATAACATCATTACAAAAAAACCAACAGGAGAAACCAAAAGGAGTTTCGATTTGCTAACTGGAAGTTTTGGTTTGTTGCGTGCCGCTGTAGATTTGGATGGGCAACTTGATAAACGTAATAAAGTCCAATACCGTTTAAATGTCATGGGCATGCGTGGTAATGGATTTCTTAAACATGATCGAAATAATAGATTGTTGTTTGCTCCCTCATTAAAATGTCAATTTAGCGATCGCACATCAATAACGGCCGAATACATCTATCAACAATTGAACTATCTTCTCCTCAGTGAAGCACAGATGTCCCCCTACGGTTATGGTACACTCCCGAAAGATTTTACCATTACCGACCCAAGTATACGACCTTTTGTAGGTAATGACCATAATGCATTTTTGACATTTCAACATAGATTTAAGAGTGATTGGCAATTGACAACAAAATTGGCGTACATCCGTAGTGGCTATAATGGTACATTGTTTTGGGTGAATGGTGCGAATGCTCAAAATAAAGATATTTTGGATAGAAATCTAGTTTACGATTCGAATAAGTACAGTATCTTTTCTACGCAGGCTTACGTGAATGGATATTTTAAAACTGGAAATGTCGGCCACCGTATTATCACTGGAATTGATATCAATAATAAATTATCCCGAAGTTGGGATACATGGGACGCAGCGACAGCAGTCTATCCGCTGTCCATTACGAATCCACAGTATTCAGAAACGATCCTCAATACTGGTGTAGGCGGCGATTCTGCTTCGGAGAATGATTTTACTTCCGAGGGAAGTAAAATACACCGACGGCTGTTCTATGTTTCGGCTTATGCAATGGATGAATTACTTTTTTTGGATGAAAAACTGCGGATTACCCTTGGTTTACGTGTCACTGCATCAAATGGCAAAACAAATGATTATGGAGCAAAGAGTAATTCCGAAGATGTTGTTTTAACCCCACGGTTGGGAATCAATTATGCATTGGATCAAAATACTTCGCTCTATTTCCTACATGACCAGAGTTATTTGCCACAAGCAGGGATTTCCGTGGATGGTACAGCGTTAAAACCTTTAGAAGGAGTAAACTATGAATTAGGGATAAAACGTGACTGGATGGAAGGAAAATGGAATACAAGCGTTTCAGTGTATCATATTGAAAGAAATCGTCTGATCACACCTGACCCAGTATCCAATCTGATCTATCAGACCGGGGAAAGTAAATCCAGAGGAGTTGAGTTTGACCTTAAGGGAAGACTGGCAAAAGGTCTGAATGCGGTGATCAACTATGCTTACACGGATTCTAAAATCTCTGCCGACGAAATGAAATCAGAAAATATTGGGATGGCCACGCCCAATCGGGTAAAGCATATTCACAATACTTGGTTGAATTATCTGTTGCCTATTGAGCGCGTAAAAGGTTTAACAGTATCCTTGGGATATCAGTTGCTCATTGGTCGAGCTGAACGTTTTACATCAACGAATCCTGTAGCCCTAAAAGATATCTTTCGATTGGATGCAGGAGCAGGATGGAGCAATGACAAGTATCGTATTAATCTAATCGTCAATAATCTATTGAACGAAAAAATGTATTCTACAGCTTGGCGTAATGGTAGTGGAAATATGTACTATTGGGTACAAATGGCACCTATACATGCAAGGCTCTCATTCGGAATAAATCTGTAAAAAAACGATGAAAATAAATTTTATAAAAAAACTTATAGTGATCCTATTTCCTATTTGGATTGGCTGTAGTGGCGAAAATCAAACAGGGAAAACGAATGGAGTGGCTGTAGAGGTAATCGATGCACAAGGGCAACTTATTGCGCTAGAGAAACCGGCAGAACGTATCGTATGTTTATATGAACCTGGATTGGACGCGCTATATATGCTGCAGGCTGAGCATAGAATTGTTGGGCTATTTAATGATGTTTATTCCAGTGATGAGCTATTTCCTTTCTTTTCGAAAATGGATAGCCGGATACTGGAGCGAAAACTACCCGTGGTGGGCGCAAATAATCAGGGAAGTGTTGAACAGATTGTTGGACTCAGTCCAGATTTGGTAATCGTACATGCTGGTCAGGCGGATTTAATAGAAGGCTTACGAAATGCTGGAATGAAGGTGTATGCAACGAAAGCCGAATTGAAAGCAGAGGTGTTTAAAACGGTGGAGGATATTGCAACACTTACAGCTAGTACAGAAAGAGGGATGGAGTTGATTTCCTATGTAAAGCAGAAAGAGGAGCTGATCAAAAAACGTTCTGATACCATTTCAATGAAACGGCGGGTATATTTTACCTGGGCTTATGGACGTGTTTTTTCGACAACAGGTACAAAGAGCATGATGCACGCTTGTCTGGAAATGGCCGGTGTCGAAAATGTCTGTCCTTTTGAGTTGGATCAACCCAATATTAACGCGGAAACATTGATCAGCTGGAACCCAGATATGATTGTTATGTGGAATGATAGTCCACACTTATTTTATAAACGAAAAGAGTTTGCGGATATTCCTGCGATAAAGGAGAAGCAGATTTTTAATCTATTGCCAATGTTTGTCTACAATCCACATACGTTGAAAGCGCTTTGCACAGCAACGGCAATACATCATTGGGCGTATGATAATAAGCAATTAGGTCAAAAGGGGCAGGTTGAAGAAATTATTACCCATCTTTATGGAAAGCAAAAAGCTGATAAAATTATAGATTTATTATGATAATTAACAGGATTACATCGTACTGGGACAAACAGAGTAAGATTTGGCGTGAAGAGAAAGAAGAGGCTTGGTCCCAACCAGAAACAGCAAATTGGTTGAATTTCTTCGAAGAGATATTGCTAGACCCAAAGTTGGGAGGAAAGAATATTCTGGAGATAGGGACTGCTTCAGGATACTTTGGTAATATTATGACCAAGGCAGGCTTTGATGTGACCGCTATTGATCTCTCGCCAAACATGATAAATGAAGCAAAACAGGTTTCTAATGTATTAAATCTAAAAGTGGATTATCATGTAATGGATGCTCAAAATTTGACATTTGATGATGATAAATTTGATCTTGTTTTTACACGTCTTATGACCTGGACGATTCCCGATTTATTAAAATGTTATGGTGAAATATTTCGGGTATTGAAGCCCGGAGGAATATTTATAAATTTTGATGGTGATTTCGGAGCGACAGTTTTCAGTCAAGAGGGACATAAAAGATATCCTAAAGAAATTATGGAAGAGGCAAATGTCATCAAATCTAATTTAGATATAAGTAAACATAGCCGACCTGAAAGAGATTTATATCTATTGGATAAGGTAGGTTTCACTGATTTGAAAACCGATAATGAAGTTCACAATAAAATCTATTCGAAAACAGAAGCAGGAGGTGGATTATTCATGCTGAGTGCTGTAAAACCGATGTGCTAGTCTTCTATTCTATCCTGTTTTTTTTTATTAAAAAACTGATAATGAGGTTGCAAAATTTTAGAGTTGCGGCCCCATTGTGGTAAAGTCCTTGATTTTTTAAGAGTTATGGTTTGATCAAAATTTTCTACGAAATGATCAATAGATATTTGGGAGATGAGCTTTATTTTTGAAATGGTTAATTCGTTGGTTTGACTTGACCGCGGGGGATAACATATATTCCCCATTGCTAACCGTATCATAGGTATCCTTATTTTAACCGGTAGGATACCTATTGCGGTTAGTTTTCCCCGGTGTTGAAAGGGGACTTGTTACTCCTTTTAGCAAAAAAGAGGCTCGATTGGAAGATCGAGCCTTTCTTATTTTATTTCGTAATTTCTGAGCCGAAACTTTTAAAGTTTATTTGCGCGGGCTGTTATTTCAGCAATGTCGAGCACTTCGATTTCGGACTCTTTCTCCTTTATTTTGACACCATCCTTTAACATCGTCATACAGAAAGGACATGCAGCTGCAACAACATTAGGCTGTACCGCAATGACCTCTTCAATACGTTCAATATTAATATCTTTTTTGCCTTGTTCGGGTTCCTTAAACATTTGGCCACCACCGGCACCACAGCATAGTCCATTACTTTTGCAACGTTTCAATTCAACAAGTTGCGCATCTAGACTTTCAAGCACTTTTCGAGGTGCTTCATATACTTCATTTGCCCGTCCCAGATAGCAAGGGTCATGATAGGTTATTTTTTTACCTTTAAATATGTTATTGTCAGCTGGTTTTAATTTGCCAGTATCGATGAGATCCTGGATCAATTGGGTATGATGGATGACTTCGTAGTTACCACCCAGAGCTGGGTATTCATTTTTAAGTGTATTAAAACAGTGCGGACAGGCGGTTACAATTTTTTTAATTTCATAGCCATTCAATACTTCGATATTCATCATGGCCTGCATCTGAAATAAAAATTCATTTCCACTTCTTTTTGCGGGATCACCAGTGCAGCTTTCTTCAGTTCCAAGAATCGCATAGTTAAGCCCAACATGCTGGAGAATCCGACAAATATCACGTGTTATCTTTTGAGCGCGCTCATCAAAACTACCAGCACAACCCACCCAAAATAATATATCGGGAGTTTCTCCCTTAGCTAACAGTTCTGCGACTGTTGGAACTTTTAATTCATTTTCCATCCTTAAACTATTGTTGTTGAGTCCAATTTGCACGGTCCATTTGCGCATATTTCCATGGAGCGCCATTATTCTCAATGTTTCCAAACATATTATTGATACTTGCAGGGGCCTGAGATTCTTCCATAACTGCAAAACGACGAAGTTCGATGATAATATCCAATGGATTAATATTGACAGGACATTGCTCGACACAGGCATTACAGCTTGTACATGCCCACAATTCTTCCCGGCTGATATAAGTATCTATAAGAGATTTTCCGTCCTCAACGAAGCTACCATTTGCCTTAATATTATTGCCCACTTCAGCTAATCTATCCCTTGTATCCATCATTATTTTTCGTGGGGATAGAAGTTTTCCCGTGATATTAGCTGGACAAGAAGAGGTGCAGCGACCACATTCGGTACAAGTATAGGCATCCAGTAGGCTTTTCCATGTTAGATCTTGAACATCTTTGGCTCCAAAGCGGGCTGTGGCATCTGAAGAAGGCGGAGTGAAGCTTGGATCAAGCATCGCTTTTACTTCATTGGTTACCGCTGTCATATTGGATAATTTCCCCTTGGCGTCCAAGTTTGAAAAATATGTATTGGGAAAAGCAAGAACGATATGTAAGTGTTTTGAATAGGGTAGATAGTTTAAAAAAGCTAATACGCCTAATATATGGAACCACCAACAAAATCTTTCGATCATATACAGCGTAGTAGTGGAAGTCGGAAGATAAGGTAATAAATAATGACTTACCGGAAAGGAGCCAACAGCATTAAAATGTTCAAATCCATAAAGCTGTAATTTGAGATCTGTGGCATTCATTAGAAGGAAAGCCGACATAAGCAGAATCTCTGTAATCAAAATAATATTAGCGTCTGTTTTTGGCCAGTTGTTAAGCTCTTTGCTGTTCAGACGATTTACTTTGACTACATTTCTTCGAATAAGGAAGATCACACAAGACAGTAGCACACCAAGTGCTAGCCATTCAAATGACCCAATCAAGAAGTTATAGAAGCCTCCTAAAAAAGAAAATACCCGATGAGTTCCGAATAAACCGTCGATAATGATTTCCAACATCTCGATATTGATGATAACGAAACCCAAATAGACAAATAAATGTAGGATGGCGGGAATAATCCGCTTAAACATCTTTTTTTGTCCTAAGGCAATCAAAAACATTGTTTTCCAACGTTCTGAAGCCCTGTCGGAACGATCTAAATCTCTACCTAACTTGATATTACTATAGATCTGTCGTGCATTTTTACCAAAGAAAAATAATGCGCCTAAAAAACAAACTGCGAATAGTAGCTGACCTATCATATGCTCGAATATTGGTTACATAAACAAATATACCATAATATTTTTGTTATGCTAACATAATAAAAATAAATCAGAAAATAGGATCGATCAGCTAATTTTCTAGAAAAATAATGAATAGGAAAAGGGGAAATCAAGAAAGAAGCCTCCAAGAAATCGCCGGGATTTTTTGGAGGCAAAGATTATTTGGATAAATCTATATCAGCAAATGCTTGCTTAAGAATTTTTTCGACAGTTTTTTCAATACGGGCCTTTCCTTCTTCTGTATTGATATCAATACCGCAGAAAGTACTTCCTGTCGATTTAGCCTGTAGACTTAAGTAGTAAATTCCACTGACAAGTAATGCAAGTGTAGCTCTTATGTCAGTTTCAGAATGCTCAAATTTTGGATCAAAGTGTTTAAATAATTCTTCACCGAGAACTTCGCGCCTATCCGCTATATTTTTTAAAGCTTTTGTTTTTTCACCCAGTCCCCAATGGATGATTTTCTGTTTGGTTTTATCTTTTAAAAATGTATTCAACTGGGATTTAAGTAATTCGTTGACCAAAGCAACATCAATATCGGTTGGATTTGATATCATTTGCTCTAAAACTCCTTTATCTCCGATTTGCCAAAAATCCTTTTGTGTTAAGTAAGCTTCTACTAGTTGATCAAGACCTCCAAAATAATTCCAGATAAGCGCTTTATTTAAGCCGCACTCCAGTGCAATATTCGGGCCGTTCAGCGCATGGTAGCCTTTCTTTTGGATGACTTTTCCCACTGCTGCGATCATCCGCGCCTTGGTACGTTCTTTGTCTCGGATGGGACCGGATGTTACTTTTCTTTCTTTCTTTGGATGATCCTCAGTTACTTTCTTTTTCATTAGAATAATTTGTTTATTCATTACCAGTTTGTTTTCAAAAGCATTTATACTGCCTTTGGCGGTATTATTAAGAATGAAACTATCATAGACTCAATCGTGTAAGTCTTTGAGCTAAATTTAAGCTCATGATGATTTCATACGAATAAAACCATTTTAGCAACGAAGCTTCCATGAGTTATCCTATTCGTTCGTTAATAAACAAATTTGAGCTCATGATGTTTTCATTAGGGTAGATGTATATTTTTTCTACAATATCTAAATTTTAGCTGGTAAAAGCAAGAAATCGTATTGTAGATTTTTATTCCTACTGATAAATCCATTTTATTCGATCCTCAAATAATCATTTTGAGAGTTTTCTAGCGGATTATCTTAATGCATGAATAGTGGGAGGGGCAATAAAAAAAGGGATTATTCACGTGAATAATCCCTTTTTTTATCGTATATAATATGTTATTATTTTTTCGCTGGTACAGCAGGAGCTGCTGTTGCTGAGATACCTAGTTTTGATTTAACAGCTGCAGTCAAATCTTCGCCACCTTGGAAATAAGGAATATTTGTGCTTGAGATGTCAAATACATAAGCCATACCTTTTTCTTTGGATACTGCGCTTACAGCATCAGCTACTTTTCTTTGAATAGGAGTGATCAACTCATCTTCTTTTTTTTGCAATTCTTCTTGAGCAGTTTGTTGTGAAGTTTGAATACGCGTTTGCATATCTTGAATTTCTTGACCTAACTTGTTAAGTTCAGGATCTAGCGTTTCTTTGTTTGCTTCACTTCTAGTACGTAATTTATCAGTTCCTTCTTTCTGTTTGGCCTGTAACATCGTCACCATCCCTTGAATTTCCTTTGTTTTAGTCTCACTCAATGTTTTCAATTGACCTTCAGCTGTTTTATAATCTGAAGTGGCTGAAATGATTTCAGCAAAATTGATGTGACCAATTTTTTGCTGCGCATTCGCAAATTGAGTTGAGAAAAATACTGCCACTATAGCAACCGCACCTTTTAATAAGTTTTTCATGCTTTTCATTTTAATCTAATACGCCATCTCTATGGCAATCTTTTTAGTTTTCTAATTAATTACTACTTTTATTACTTGTGTCCACAATGATAATAAACTCCTGCTTAGTTTGCAAGACTAGGATTAGGTTTATAACCTAATTTTGTAATGACATCATTACTTTTGTTCAATTTTGAATTCGCATAAAGGAAAGTAGACTCTTTGCCTTTGTCCATGATGAAGTCAAAATTCTGTGCCGAGGCAACATCCTGTATTGCTTTTGCAACGCGGTCTTGAATAGGTTTAACCAATTGAACCCGTCTTTTGAACAGCTCACCTTCAAATCCGAATTTTTGTTTTTGATAATCTTTTACCTCTTTTTCTCTGGTAACGATCTCATCCTCGCGACGACGACGCATATCCTCGTTTAATAAAACTTGATCTTTTTGATAAGCCTGATATAACTTTTCTATTTCAGCATATTTTTGATCGACCTCTTCCTGCCATTGTTTAGAAAGATCATCTAATTGTTTTTGGGCAGTGGTATATTCGGGAATGTGTTTTAGGATATATTCTGAATCTACATATGCAAGCTGTTGAGCAAATGTCGCTGTAGCACTCACGACTACAAAAGCTATAACTAACAATATTTTTTTCATATTTCCTGTAAGTTTTATAGACTATAATTTATTATTTAACATTAATTTACTTTATGACAATGGACAAGCCCAAAAGTTTAATCTGAGAAGTCGTCTTAAATAAATTTACCGCTCAAAAATAACAAAAAAGATGCAATCTAACAGATATTTCTCGGGTTTAACACTATTTAACTTGTTGGCCGAGTCTCTCTATACTTTTCCAAAGGGGGCTTTATGGCTAACCTTTGTTGCTAAAAACAAGCTTGCTTCAATATAGGAAGATTTATGATATATTCTGCGTTAAATCGAATAAATAATTTTGTGGGCCGTATATAAAAAAAGCTATCGCAGAAACTGCAGATAGCTTTTTCATCCCAATAAGGATATATCTTAGTGATTGGATCAACCTGAGTTAAAATCCGCCCATATTTTGCATAATACTGAATGTGAAGTTTTGTTTCCACGTACTGCTTGGTAAACCTGGAATAGGATCAAATGCGTGACCGTAGTCAATCCCCAACATACCGAAGATAGGTAAGAAGATACGTGCACCTACACCTGCCGAACGACGAACCTTAAATGGGTTGTATTCTGTGAATTTGTTCCAGGTATTACCTGCTTCTGCAAAGGCCAGTACATATACTGTTGCTTGGTCATTTAACATAACAGGGTGACGCAATTCCATTTGATACTTGGTGTAGATCGGGCTACCTGAGTTTCGTGCTACGTTTACATTTTGAGTACCCTCTGGGATAATTACACCATTTGCATAACCACGCATCGCGATGATCTCAGAACCTTGAAGGTAATCGAATCCTTGCATACCGTCACCACCGACCTTGAATCGTTCGAAAGTAGAAATTTCTGTTTTGCTAGAATATTTTCCTAAGAAACCAAACTGTGCCTGAGCTTTGAAAACTAATTTACCTACAATTTTTGCATACCATTGTGAATCGAATTTCCATTTGTGGTATTCAGTCCAGCGATAACGATCTTGAGGTGTACCATTCTTATAATCAATGTTATTGAATAGTGAATAAGGTGGCGTTAATTGCACAGAGAATTTGATATTCGAACCCGAAGTAGGGTAAATTGGCGCATCAATCGAGTTACGGCTAAATTCTTGTGTTAAGTTGATATTGTATGCTGTACCATTATCAAATAAGAAATAGTTCCCGTAATTCTGAAGTTTATACCGTTGGAAAGACAATGAGGTATTTGCTTGGAACCAGTTGTCTGGCCACTGTAGGCGTTTACCTAAAGTCGCAGTAATACCCGTCATCCAAATACGGTTTAATTCCGAATCTTTTACAATTTGTTCACCTGTATAGTAGTTGAACCCGCCATACGATGAACTAGAGGTATAAGCACTCAGACCAAAGTATATGGGTTTTTTTCCGCCTAACCAAGGTTCAGAAAAGGAGAAGCTATAGGATTGATAACGTTTACCTGATGTCTGACCACGTACACTTAATTTTTGGCCATCACCACGAGGTAGCGGTTTCCATGAGCTTTTATCAAAAAAGTTACTTGTAGAGAAGTTATTGAAAGTCAAACCTAGTGTACCTATGATCTGTCCGGCTCCATAACCTCCTGAAAGTTCTACCTGATCGGATGGTTTCTCCGTTACATTATAAACGATATCTACTGTTCCTTCCGCATAATTTAAATTGCTCGGAACTGGATTTGTTTTTTGTTCATCAAAATTTCCCAACTGTGCAATTTCACGAACACTACGCATAATTTGCTCTTTTGAGAATTTTTGTCCTGGTTTTGTATAAATGGAACGTAATACAACCCGGTCATTTGTGACATCATTACCTTTTACAATAACGTTGTTGATTGTATACTGTGCTCCTTCATAAACACGTAAATTTAGATCGATAGTATCGTTATATACACGTGTTTGCTCAGGGTCTACTGAGAAAGTCAAATACCCATCATTCATATAGATGGATGATATATCATCCGAATTTTTGCCTCCACCTAACAACTTAGTGCTCAGTTTTTCTTCCGAGAAGACATCACCACGTTTGATTCCTAGAATTTTATTTAATAAGGTGTCCGAATATTTTGCATTTCCTGTCCATACAATATTACCAACATAATATTTAGGACCTTCATAAATATCAAAATTTACCAATACATTTTTTTCACCATCTCGGATGATCGTATCTTTTAAGATCTCAGCATCGCGATAACCCTTGGCAGCCATTTTTTTGATCAGGTTTTCTTTACCTTCTTTGTATTTCTCTTCTTTGAATTTACCTGGACCAAACACGCGGTACCACATTTTTTGCTTGATTGGCTTTGCCATTTTCCGCAGATCTTTTTGCGAAAAATGTTCGTTGCCTGTAAAAGTCATTTTTTTGACTCTTACCTTATGTTTTTTATCCACATCAGCAATTAAGATCTCATTGTTAGCTTGCGCCGAATCCTTAACTGTTTTTAGTGTAATTTCTGGATATAAAAAAGCTTTTTCTTTTAGAAAACGTTGAATTGTTGCACGAGTGGTATTCATCAAATTTTCATTGACAATTTTACCTGTATTACTATTTAAACGTTTACGGACTTCTTCCGTTTGGCTTTTACTTAGTCCATTAATATCAATACGTGTCAAACGAGGACGCTCTACTACACGGATGGTCAAAAAGATGTTTTCGCCTTCAATTTTTTCTGCCCATAATTCGACATCATCGAAGAGGCCTTGAGCCATCATGTCTTTTACTACTTTCGCAGTCGCTTCACTTGGGACTTCCAAATATTGACCTACAGACAATTTAGATATGGTAATTAATACATTCTTATCCAAAAATTGTGTTCCAGTTACATCAACAGCACTAATTACATAGTTTTTAGGGTTGAGATAACTGATTTTTTCGGGGTCATTTAAGTTGAACGCACCATTTTGCTGTCCATAGACAAGTTGCATTGATGAGAGACCAAAAAATAGTATTACGGGTAGTATACGCTTCATTTATCTTTAATTATTGGCGCTAAAGTACACCAATCAGTTGTTAATTTTTGTTAATTAAGAAAATTTAACCAGCTTGTTTTTTATTCAAATCAGTTGACAAATTTAATAAAATCATTTATAACTGTTCACTTGTTTTTCCAAACCTTCTTTCTCGTTGCTGATATTCTACAATTGATTTATATAAATCTTCTTTTGTAAACTCTGGCCACATCTTGTCTAAGAAGCATAGTTCAGAATAAGCAATTTGCCACAGAAGGAAATTACTAATCCGAAGTTCTCCACTAGTTCTGATCAATAAATCTGGATCTGGCAAGTCTCGGGTATAGAGATTGGCAGAGAAAATATCATCGTTGATCTCTTCTATGTTCAATTCTCCTGCTTTAACTTTTCTAGCCAGATTTCGGGTGGCTTCCACAATTTCTTGACGAGAACTATAGCTAAGGGCTAGGGTTAGGGTACAGTGTGTATTGTCTTTGGTAGCGTCAATTGTTTCCTGAAGCTTTTTTTGTGCGTTCGATGGAAGCTTGCTGATATCTCCGATTGCGTTTAATCTGACACCATTTTCTTGAAATGTCTTGATTTCCTTTTTTAAAGAGGAGACCAAAAGCTCCATCAGCGCTATTACTTCTAATTTTGGTCGATTCCAATTTTCAGCTGAAAATGCATAGAGGGTAAGAAATTTAATGTTGGCCTGAACACATCCTTCTAGAGCCTCTCTTACCGCTTTCACGCCATTTTGGTGTCCAAATACACGAAGTTTGCCTTTCTGCTTTGCCCAGCGACCATTACCATCCATGATAATGGCAATATGTTGGGGTAATTTAATGTTATCAATTTGATCTAAAAAGCTCATTGTTGCTATTTTCAATAAAATTAACACCTTTAGCCTTTTACAGCTTATTTGTGTGTTAAAACCAGGTACTGGCTTTCTGTATGTTACCTTCAAACGAATTTTTACCTCCCAAGGTTAATCTGTTTGATCATTATTTTTGAAACCTTAATATAGATACCATATGTATCTTATCTGTATTTAGTTCTTCCAAATATCGATTTTTAATTGGTAATTCAGAAGCACAATATAATAAAGATTAGTAGTTTCTGACATCGATGCCCCAAAGCAGTTTTTCCCTCAATGTGCTGAAAAAGCTCTCGTGTGGAAGACGAATTAGATTGATCGTAAATGGAGCTTGTTTAATTGTCAGTTTAACTGAGGTATCGATAGACTCATTTTTGGAGTCACAACTGAGTATGTATTGATTGCTTCTGCTCTCAATTTCAAGTTCAAGCGTGAATTGATTTGAAATAACGATCGGTCTGACGTTAAGGTTATGGGGAGAAATCGGTGTAATGACAAAATTCCCGCTTTCAGGCATAATGATCGGTCCTCCACAGCTCAAGGAGTAGGCTGTGGAACCAGTAGGGGTAGCGATAATCAGCCCATCTGCCCAATAAGAATTGAGTAGTTCACCATTAATCCGTGCATTGACTGTGATCATTGCTGAGCTGTCATAACGAAATACTGTAATATCATTAAGGGCATAATGATTACCCTGGAATAAATTGATCTGTTCAGACTCCACGGAAAGGAGAACACGCTTTTGGATATCATAACGATTGGCTAATATATCCTCTATAGCATGTTCGAAGTCATTTTTATTAATAGAGGCCAAAAAGCCTAAACGGCCAAAATTAATTCCTGCAATGGGAATACCAGAGTCTCTAATGAGCGATACTGCTGACAACATTGTTCCATCGCCACCTAAACTTAGCATGATATCAACATTGTCTTTAATTTCCTCATACTTATGATAAGTAGGGAAACTAAAACCACATTCAAACTGCGTTGTCAAGAACTTATAAAAAGGATCATAAACCCAAATATCGACGTTTTTACCAACGAGATATTTAAATAAGTGCTTCACATGTGCTATAACGGAGGGTTGAAACTCTCGTCCATATATCGCAATTCTCATATTTTTTGAATTTATGGGGCAAAGATGAGAAAAAAACTAATCTTAATTAATTAAATATTGAGGTAATTCATAAGCTGTTGATAACGTTCGGCTGTATCATCAAATGCGGCAACAGTATTGTGTGTCTCCATAATTATATAATTATGCCTTAAGAATGAATTAAGTAGCGCATTGATATTGGATTTGTCTACCTTCAAAGTGACTTCAATCGACTCACTTTCGAGATTTATTTTTGTAGCACAATTGAGAATTCTACAGTTGTCACTCTCTACCAGATGTGCAATCTGAGATAATGAAAAGTCATGTAGTCCAATTGACAATACAATAATAGCCCCAGATTCATTTTGAGATTGGATTAACGAAATTGCCTTTAAAATATCCAATTGTGTAGAAACACCAATATATTTGTTATCTTGATCCAAAATAGGGACTAAGGAACTATTATATACGGTTGTCATTACCAATGCATCGTAGGGATGCTGATTAAATCTGAGCTGTATCGGTGCTGTGTTAATTTTAATGGAGGAGATCGGAGCTTCGTCATTGTCGGCATCCAATAAAATAGACTCGTTGACGAATCCAATATATTCATCCCCATTTAAAACAACCAATTCTTTACAAAGCATGTCTTGTAGTTTTTCTAATGCCTGCTGTATTGAATCAGCTTTTTGAATGCTGAAATCTGCGTTTGAAAGAAATTGTCCTATTAACATATCCAAACTTAATAAAAAAAATGATGTGAAAGGGAAATTTTTGTAGATCAGAATCTTTAAGAGGGTGGGAACTTTTTTGTGTTTGGTGGATAAATTAAAAGTAAGTAATCACATTATTGCAAATAAGTACAATTTTAATGTTTAAAATTGTACTTTTATTAGCATTCTGTTAGTATTTTTGTCCGCTATTTGAGATATGCTTAAATGGGAGGCAACTAGTTTTTTTAGTCAGAAAAATAAGATTGATGGTTACGAGTGAGAATAAAAAATTTATTGATATACGCGAGGTTATTCACAAAAAAAATGCGGGACTAGCAAAGTGGATTCCGTCCTTCCTGTTAAACTATCTTAAAAGAACCATCCATGAGGATGAGATCAATGATATTATGACACGTTTTGCTGATTTGCAGGGCCTGGATTTTGTTGATGCGTTAATCAATGATTTGGGCGTGACTGTGAATTTATATGGCGCAGAAAATATTCCTGAGTCTGATCCTGTAATTTTTGCATCCAATCATCCTTTGGGAGGTTTAGATGGTATTGCGTTTATGCATGCGATAGGAAAGCATCGTCGGGATGTGAAATTTTTGGTTAATGATATCTTATTAAATATAGGTAATTTGAGACCTTTATTTGTAGGTGTAAATAAACTAGGTGGTCAGGGGAAACAGGCTATATCGGCAATTGAGGAAGCGTACGGGGCGGATGATGCCTTACTTGTATTTCCGGCGGGTTTGGTCTCCAGAAAGCAAAAAGATGGGCGTATTGAGGACCTGGAATGGAAAAAAAGTTTTATTAGCAAAGCGAAAAAATATAAAAAAGATATCATTCCGGTACTTATTGACGGCAAAAACTCTAAGTTTTTTTATAATTTTGCAAGGCTTAGACAAAAAATAGGTCTTAAGGTAAACATTGAAATGTTATATTTACCCGATGAAATGTTTGCCCAGCGCGGGCACACCGTTAACATTATAGTAGGAAAGAGAATCCCTTATACAGCGTTTGATCAATCAAAAAACGAAAAGACTTGGGCTGAAGAAGTGAAAAGAAGGGTTTATGGATTAGCTCAAGAAAAATAGAATTTATGCAAGAAATTATACCTCCAGTTGATAGAGAACTATTGAAAGCCGAATTGAACAAGGACGTTTTCTTACGCTATACCAACAATGGAAATAACGAGATATACTTAATCAACTATCACAACTCGCCCAATGCTATGCGCGAAATTGGACGGTTACGAGAGTTGACATTCCGTGGTGCAGGAGGAGGTACAGGGCTTTCAATTGATATTGATGAAAATGATACATGTGATGATTGTTATGATCAATTGATCGCATGGAATCCTGAAGATGAGGAAGTCGTTGCAGGTTATCGTGTGATTAAATGTACAGAAGCCGGAGAAACAAATGGTATTCCTAATTTATCTACAGCTCATTATTTTCAGTTCTCGGATCAGTTTACAAAAGATTATTTGCCGTATACCATTGAACTCGGGCGGTCTTTTGTTCAACCTAGATACCAACCCGCAATTGACAATAGAAAGGGTATCTTTTCCTTAGACAACTTATGGGATGGTTTGGGCGCTTTGGTGATGCTTAATCCAGAAATTAAGTACCTTTTTGGGAAAGTGACGATGTATCCACATTATAATAAGGATGCACGGGATATGTTGCTTTACTTCATGGACTATTATTTTCCTGATCAGGATAAATTGGTTACTCCATTACCTGATTTGGAAATCAAAAATGACTACGATCGTTTTATTGGTGTTTTTGATGGGTTAGATTATAAAGAGGGATACAAAATATTAAACAGTCATGTAAGAGCATTGGGGGAAAATATTCCACCATTAATAAATACATATATGAACCTGTCCCCAACGATGAAGTCTTTTGGTACAGCTCGAAATGATGAGTTCGGCACTGTTGAGGAAAAAGGTATTCTGATTGTTATTGAAGATGTTTATCCTGTTAAAAAAGAAAGGCATATGAATACTTTTGAGCGGGATCGTGAATATGGTCATCGAAAGCCAAAACGAGTATAAAATAATAAAGGGATTCAATATTGAATCCCTTTATTATTTTATTAAAGTATAGAGTACAAATGCTAAGATCGCCCCAATAATTGGTCCAATAATAGGGATCCAGGCGTATGACCAGTCGGAACTTCCTTTTCCTTTAATTGGCCAGAGTGCATGAAATAATCGTGGACCAAGATCCCTGGCGGGATTAATCGCATAGCCTGTTGTGCCTCCCAGTGACAAGCCAATAGCCCACACTAAAAAAGCAACAGGTATAGCGCCTAGAGATCCCATTCCGATGGGTTCAGTCTTTCCATTGATCGTAACATCTTGACCTGTTATAAAGAAGATAACAAAAATTAGGACGAAAGTTCCAATGATTTCACTGGCTAGATTTGTTGACGTATTTCGAATATTTGGGACGGTAGCGAAAACACCTAATTTTGTGGTCGGATCGGCTGTAGCATCAAAATGATCTTTGTGTATAACATACGTTAATAATGCCCCGCAAAATCCACCGGCAATTTGGGCGAGAATATAACCGGGGACCTCTGTCCAGGGTAGCGCGTTGTTAAGTGCCATAGCGATTGTTACCGCTGGATTAAGGTGAGCGCCCGTGTAAGGTCCTGCAAAGACTACTCCGACATATACGGCCAAGGCCCAGGCGGTTGTAATGACAATCCAACCGCTATTTTCCCCTTTTGTTCCTTTTAATATAACATTTGCAACAACACCATTCCCAAGGAGTAGAAGGAGAGAGGTTCCAATAAATTCAGCTAAATAATGGTTCATAAGTATTGGTTAGTTTTCTGTCCAGAATTGTAATGCTTTAACGCCTTTGGTCCATTGTTTAATGATTTTCTGGGTCTGTTCTTCTTGTTCTTTTTCGGGTTCAAAGAGACGGTCTTGTGCCCAGAATTTTGAAAGTTCTTCTTCATTTTTCCAGAAGCCAACAGCCAGTCCTGCTAGGTAGGCTGCCCCCAATGCTGTTGTTTCGGTAATTTTGGGCCTGATGACATTGCTGTCCAGTACATTTGCTTGGATCTGCATTAAAAGGTTGTTTGCCGTTGCTCCACCGTCCACACGCAGTTCCTTGATAGGTATTCCACTGTCAGCTTCCATTGCCTGTAAAACATCTCTTGTTTGGAGAGAAATAGCCTCTAGTGAAGCTCTCGCAATATGTCCATTTGTTGTAGCTCGCGTTAATCCAAATATAGTACCTTGAGCTCTGGCATTCCAATAAGGAGCCCCCAGTCCAGCGAAAGTTGGGATAAATGTCACTCCGCCATTATCTTTTTCGGAAAGTGCCAATTGTTCAATATCTGCAGATTTATAGATAATATTAAGGTTGTCCCGTAACCATTGGACCAATGCACCACCAATAAATATACTTCCCTCTAATGCGTATTCTGTCTTTCCGTTGATCTTCCAGGCTACAGTTGTCAATAAATTGTTTTTGGACATGATTGGCTTATCACCAATATTCATTAACATAAAACACCCTGTACCGTAAGTGTTTTTTACCATTCCCTTTTCTATGCATTGCTGACCGAAAAGAGCTGCTTGCTGATCTCCTGCAATCCCCGCTATTCTAACTTTATGAGCGAAAATCGTTGTTCTAGACTCACCATATATTTCGCTACTTTCCTTAACTTTGGGTAACATGGAAGCCGGAATGTCGAATAATTCAAGAAGCTCCGTGTCCCAATCCATCGTATGTATATTGAATAAAAGTGTACGGGAAGCATTGGTAACATCGGTAATATGAACATCACCGCGCGTCAGATTCCATACTAGCCAGGTATCAATCGTGCCACAGATCAGCTCTCCGTTTTTTGCTTTTTCTCTCGCTCCGTCCACATGATCAAGAATCCACTTTATTTTTGTTGCTGAAAAATAAGGGTCAAGGATGAGTCCCGTTTTTTTCTGTATCATTTCATGTTTGCCAGATTTACGGAGCTCGTCACAGTAATCTGCTGTGCGCTTATCTTGCCATACAATAGCATTATAGATTGGTCTACCGCTTTCTTTTTCCCATACAACAATTGTTTCCCGTTGATTGGTTATCCCGATGGCAGCGATATTTTTGCCGTTTAGTCCGGCTTTCGTTGTGGCTTCGGCAGTGACGCCTGCCTGCGTGGACCATATTTCATGCGGGTCATGTTCCACCCATCCTGGTTGTGGAAATATTTGTGTAAATTCTTTTTGCGCAATTGAAACGATATTTCTGTCCTTATCAAAAATAATGGCTCTGGAGCTTGTCGTACCCTGATCCATCGCCAAGATGTATTGTTGTTCCATAATTTGATTACTGCTGGTTATTTTCTATTAGTTTAAGATATAATTTTTTGCAACTTTCTCGAAATTTTCTATTTGTTTTTTTTGCCAGTTTTCGTCTTTACCTAATTCTTGAGCGAGTATTCTGGCGACTTCGGGTGCGGCGATAATTGCTGCTTTTGCATCGAGGAATAGGATGCGTACACGGCGTGAAAGTACATCTTCAACGGTCTGCGCGAGTTCGTTGCGCACTGCCCATAGTACCTCTGCTTTTTTAAATTCCAGGTGTTCGACTAATTTTTCACCCCATACCGGATTTTCTTGTTCAAGCGCATGAATTGCCTCCTGGTCGGAGCCATAAATATACATGTGGTTACTTCTATCGGTGGTCGGAATGGCGCTATAGATTTTTTGTGTTGCCGAGGTACTTTCCTTTTTTGGTAAACAGCCAATTTTAATTGCTTTATCAACGGTGTCTTGTCCCATTCGGCGAAAGGTAGTCCATTTTCCTCCAGTCAAAGTTAGTAAATTTGAGTCGCTGACGATTACTTTATGACTTCGGGAGATTTCTTTGGTTTTGTTGGAATTTCCTGTTGGAGCCGCCAACGGTCGAAGACCGGCAAATACAGCTAATGCATCCTGACGGGTTGGTTGTTTAGTGAGGTAACGGCCAGCAGTTTTTAAGATAAATTCGATCTCTTTCTCTAGTGCTATCGGTTCCAGACTGTGTTCATCGATTGGCGTATCTGTAGTTCCTGCGATGACGCGATTGTGCCAAGGGACAAGAAAAAGAACGCGACCATCATCTGTTTTTGGGATCATGATTGCGTCGTCCCCAGGAAGAAAAGATTTATCAAAAACAAGGTGTACACCCTGGCTTGGTCTAACCATTTGTTTTGCTTCGGGCTTATCCATTTTGAGTATATCATCAACAAAGATCCCCGTTGCATTGATAATGGCTTTACCCTGAATTGTGAAAACTTCTCCAGTATCAGTATCTTGCGCGATAACACCATTAACTTTACCTGCGCCGTTTTTGGTTAGATTAGTTACCCGCATATAATTAAGTGCTACGCCGCCCATTTGAATACAGGTCTGCGCTACATTGATAGCGAGTCTTGAGTCGTCGAATTGACCATCCTGATAGACAACTCCGCCATATAATCCCTTTGTTCTCACTGTGCTGATTCTGCGTTGGGTTTCCTCCTTATTAATATGTATAGATTTTCCTAAACTCAATTTACCAGCTAAGAAATCGTATATTTTCATGCCTATGGTATAGAAGGGGCCGTCAAACCAGCTGTAATTAGGGATCACGAAGGATTGATTTTTAACTAGATGGGGGGCGTTTTGCTGTAGGAGCCCTCTCTCATGAAGTGCTTCTCTAACAAGAGATATATCGCCCTGAGCGAGATAGCGGACACCACCGTGAACGAGTTTTGTCGCTTTGCTCGAGGTGCCTTTCGCAAAATCAACCTGTTCTAATAATATAGTTTTGAATCCTCTGCTCAATGCATCCAATGCAACACCCAAGCCACTTGCTCCGCCTCCTATGACAATAACATCCCACTCGCTTGTGTCTTTTATTCTTTCTATTAATTTTGACCTTTTGAATTCTTCTTGTTTCATTTTGTTTCGTTTTTGGTCTTAAGGTATTGTCCTTTCTATTGCTGATATAACCTATTGATACTAAGTTATAGTATATTTGTGGATTTTTAAAAGAATTTTATTAAAAAATAAAAAATAATGTATGTTTGTTTTTGTTTTGTTTTGTTTTGTTATCCATGTTTTTTTAAACAATTCGTTACCACTTTTAAAATAATTGGGATAACATCATTACTATGGCCTTATTGTATATTCTTTGTTGTTTCGTAGCAAAGAACTATATACTGATTAACCATTATAATAGGCTTATGTTTTGGTTTGGTAAAATGATTTTGTAATTTTAAATCATATAAATAATTTGTTGGATAATGAGAAGGATTAAATTATTGTTTTTTGGAATTGGCGTATTCTTGGGAAGCCAATTCGTACATTCAAGTGTAGTCGCTCAGGAAGTTTCAAAAACTCAGAAAGAGCTTTCAAAGCCTTATAACCCAGAAGCGGACGCGCAAAAAGATATCGATGGCCTTCTGCAATTGGCTAAGAAGGAAAAAAAGAATATCGTTATTCAAGCAGGGGGGAATTGGTGTGTATGGTGTCTACGGTTTAATGATTATATCCATAAAACGGCGAGCGTAGACAAATTGTTGAAAAGTCGTTTTCTCTATTATCACCTAAATTATTCGAAAGAGAATAAGAATGAGGCGGTTTTTCAAAAGTATGCACCTGAAGGTAGTAAATTAGGTTATCCGTTTTTTATCATATTGGATAAAAATGGAAAGACACTTCATGTACAGGAAAGTGGCAGTCTGGAAAAGGACAAAAGCTATGACGAAGAAAAGGTATTGAAATTTTTCAATGCCTGGGTGGCGAAATAGAAAAGAACCACAGCTGAATTTCTTAAGGAAAATCATAATAAATTAATGGAAAATACACCATGAACAGGCTCCTAAATAAGGGGCCTGCTTTATTTTGTGGCAAACTGACATAAAAGATATATTACTATACTACATCCGGTGTTTAGCGTTGTATCTGGATGGAGACAGCAGGAGAAAAGCTTGATTATTGATATGGGTTTAATTATGATATTATACGGAGATAAAACGAATTTTATACGGTTTTATCCGAATGAAGTCCGAATAAGGTCCCTATTAGGTCCGAATGAAGTCCCTGTTAAGTGATGACTTGTTATGAGGTTACATGCTGTCAGTTTAGTTGATTGGCAGGGGAAACTTAGATTACAAATGATTGGAAGAGTAGGGGTTACTTAAAAGAAAAGGTCTCGATCCTAAGATCGAGACCTTTCTCTCTATGATTGATTAGCATATCTTCTTTCTAAAAAGATACGTTAAAATTTATTGCATCATTTTTTTAGGTGGAATATCTTATTGATAACCCAATAGCTTCATGACTTGTTTGGAATTTTGTTCCTCTCCAAATACTTCGTAGTTGAAAGTCTCATCTCTATTTCTGCGCACCAATACATGTTTAGGTGAAGGAAGTAGGCAATGATGAATTCCGCCGTATCCACTCAATACATCTTGGTAAGCTCCAGTATGGAAGAATCCCAAATATTGTACTTTACGTGTTTTAGGCATAAAAACAGAGTTCATATGTGCTTCCTGGTTGTAATAATCTTGACCATCGCAGGTGATTCCACCCAAATTGACGCGTTCGTACTCCGAATCCCAATTGTTGATTGGTAATAGGATGTATTTTTGGTTTAAAGCCCAGACATCTGGCAAATTCGTTATAAAAGATCCATCAATCATAAACCAACGCTCGCGGTCATTCTGTTGCTTACGTCCGAGTACTTTATATAGGATACCCGATGCTTCAGCCACTGTGTATTTGCCAAATTCTGTAATGATATCTGGTTCCATCACTTCATGGTGTGCACAGATCTGTTTGATCCGATTGACGATTTCGTTGACCATGTATTCATAATCAAAATCGTGCACCAATGAATCTTTAAAAGGCATTCCACCACCAATATCCAAAGTATCTAAATCAGGATTTATCTTTTTGAATTTACAATAGAGGGTAACGTATTTCTCTAGCTCATTCCAGTAATATGGCGTGTCTGATATACCTGAATTGATAAAGAAGTGAAGTAGTTTTACTTTGAAGTTGGGATTGTCCGCTATTTTGTTGTTATAGAATTCTACAACATCTTCTTGGCGAATGCCCAGTCGTGATGTATAAAATTGGGAATCTGGTTGTTCCTCTGAAGCTATGCGGATACCCAGAGCACAAGGTTCATCCAATTCAATTTCATCATCATAGAGGTTGAATTCTTCTTTGTTGTCTAATACCGGTATAATATTTTTATATCCATCATGGATCATATCAACAATATACTGTTTGTACTGATAGGTTTTAAATCCATTACAGATGACTGTGATGTCTTTTGTCACGGTACCTTGTCTCTCCAGTGAATCAATCATCGGCATGTCAAATGCAGACGAAGTTTCAAGGTGGATGTCATTTTTCAAGGCTTCTTCTACGATGTGCTTGAAATGGGAAGATTTGGTGCAATAACAGTATTTGTAAGATCCACGATAGTTATGCTTCAGAATAGCGGTCTGAAACAAGATTTTCGCTTGTTGAATTTTTTTGCTGACGATAGGCAAATAAGTAAAACGTAACGGCGTACCGTACGTTTCTATCATTTCCATTAAATTCAAATCGTGGAAATACAATTCGTCGTCGATGATTTCGAATCCGTCTTGCGGAAAACCAACACTTAAGTCAAGAAATTCCTGATAGCTCTGCATTTTTTATTATTTTTGCAAAGATATACTTTAATGGTGAATACCTAAATAAGGAATGTTATTTATTTCCAGTTCACTATCAGGAAGTTGTAAAATTTACAAAATCATTAAATGGCAAATTCTATTCAAAGGCGACTTGTTGAAGTCACTGTACAGGCTGTTAAGGAGCTTTACAATGCAGATATTTTAGAACATCAAATTGCTTTACAAGCGACTCGAAAGGAGTTTGAAGGGCAAATTACAATCGTAACTTTTCCCGTAACTCGCTTTTCGAAATCGTCTCCAGAGCAGACAGGTGCAGCGATCGGTACCTATTTGCAACAGCATATTACTGAAATATCGGACTTCAATGTGATAAAAGGCTTTTTGAATATTGTGCTTTCCGACGACTATTGGGTCTCCTTGTTGAATGAAACGATTGTTGCCAAAGATTTTGGTGTTTTCCCAGCGAATGGAAAGAAGTTGATGGTTGAATATTCTTCGCCAAATACCAATAAACCATTGCATTTGGGGCATATACGAAATAATCTGTTAGGTTATTCCGTTGCTGAAATCTTGAAAGCTTATGGTTACGAAGTCATCAAGGCAAATTTGGTGAACGATCGTGGTATACATATTTGTAAATCCATGCTGGCTTGGCAGAAATTCGGTGCTGGAGAGACTCCCGAATCTACTGGAATGAAAGGCGACCACCTTGTGGGGAAATATTATGTAGTCTTCGATAAAGAGTATAAGAAAGAAATTGAAGCATTGAAAGCTGAAGGGCAGTTAGAAGATGAAGCAAAAAAGAATGCCCCACTGATGAAAGAGGCTCAGTCTATGCTTCAAAAATGGGAGGCAGGAGACGAAGAGGTTATTACGCTTTGGAAAACCATGAACAGCTGGGTCTACGCTGGTTTTGAAAAAACCTACAAGCAATTGGGCGTAGACTTTGATAAATATTATTACGAATCCAATACCTATCTTTTAGGGAAAGATATTATTCAGGAAGGATTGGACAAAGGTGTTTTCTTTAAGAAAGAAGACAACTCCGTTTGGATAGATTTGACAGATGAAGGACTGGACCAAAAATTGGTGCTCCGTGGAGATGGTACCTCAGTTTATATTACACAGGATTTAGGTACTGCGCAGCTTAAATATGATGAGTTCAAAATGAGTGAATCCATTTACGTTGTTGGTAATGAACAGGATTACCATTTCAAGGTATTGTTTTTGATCCTCAAAAAACTAGGTAAATCATGGGCTGACGGTTTGTTCCACTTATCTTATGGTATGGTTGACTTACCTTCCGGTAAAATGAAGTCGCGTGAAGGAACGGTGGTGGACGCTGACGATTTAATGGCTGAAATGCTTAAAACAGCACAGGAGCGTACGGAAGAACTTGGGAAAACCGAAGGTTTGGCTGAAGATGCCAAGGCTACACTTTATAATACTATTGGGATGGGGGCATTGAAGTACTTTTTATTAAAAGTAGATCCCAAGAAACGTCTATTGTTTGATCCAAACGAATCTGTAGATTTTCAGGGACATACTGGACCTTTTATCCAATACACACATGCACGTATCAAGTCTGTTTTGAGTAAGGCTGAATTCGATGCCAATAACCCTGTTTCAGTACTGACATCCATTTCACCTTATGAACGTGATCTGATTCAACAGTTGGGAGCATTTCCTGAAACGATTGAGGCATCTGCACAGGAATTTAGTCCGGCGCAATTGGCAAATTATATTTACGAGGTTGCCAAGTTATATAATAAATTTTATCACGAAGAGAGCATATTGAAAGCCGAGGCCAATGATGTAAAGAATTTTAGATTACATCTTTCCGCTGCTGCAGCGAAAGTTATCGCCAAGGGAATGGGTTTGTTGGGTATATGTGTGCCAGAAAGAATGTAATGATATGAGGAAGATTCGTGTTGGCCTTATAGGCTTTGGTATTTCGGGACAGGTTTTTCATGCTCCTGTCATGCGTTCGGTTGCGGCATTGGAACTTGTAAAGGTTACTGCGCGTAAGGCTGAGCAGCAGGTGTTATTGAAAGAGCGTTTTCCGCAAGCGGAAATTGCACTGTCTGCTGATGAAATTTTTGCCGATGATACGATCGAGTTGGTCGTGGTTGCTACTTCTAACGATATGCATTATCCAATGGCAAAACGTGCTTTAGAGGCAGGAAAACATGTCGTTGTTGAAAAACCGTTTACAAATACTGTAGAACAAGCAGATGAGTTGATCGCCTTGGCGAAAGAAATGAATTTGGTGCTTGCTCCTTATCATAATTTGAGATTTACTTCGGATTTCCGTACACTCGTGAAAATCATAAAAGGTGGACGATTGGGAAGGATCGTAAATCTGGAATCGAGATTTGACCGTTTCCGGAATTATTTGCGGCCAAATGCTTGGCGTGAGGAAAATCTGCCTGGATCGGGTATATTTTACGATTTAGGCCCACATCTGATCGATCAGGCTTTGCAGTTATTTGGAAAGCCGAATGCTGTATTTGCAGATCTCGCTGTACAACGTGATCATGCAAAGACCATTGACAATTTTGACTGTATCTTGTATTACGATAACCTGAGAGTTTCGCTAAAAGGATCGATGCTTGCGAAAGAACCGACCCCACGATATCGCCTCTTTGGTATGAATGGCAATTTTGTGAAAAATGGCGTTGATCCCCAGGAAGCATTATTGCGGGACGGTAAGTTCCCCGATGAAGACCCAAATTGGGGTGAAGAGGATCCAAGTATTTATGGTAAACTAAACATTGTCGAAGATGGTAGAGATGTAGAGGAAATCATTGCATCGGAACGTGGATCATATCCTGATTTTTATCAAAATGTTGCGGATACTATTTTAGGTCAAGCTACTTTAATAGCTTCACCGGATCAGGCGCGAGATGTGATTCGTATCATCGAACTCGGCTACCAGAGTCAATCGGAACGACGCGTCATTTCAACTGAAGATCAATTGATTGCTTATTAATATAAGACTGTGGATATATACGATGCTATTATCATTGGTGGTGGTGCCTGTGGTTTAATGTGCGCAGCACAAGCAGGATTGCTGGGAAAGAAAACGTTGCTATTGGAGCGTAATGATAAGGTAGGGGCAAAGATCTTGATTTCAGGTGGTGGAAGATGTAATTACACAAATACCGGAACTACAACTGCTAATTTTATCTCTGAAAATCCAGATTTTTTGCACGGGATATTTAAGCAATGGACCGTCGAGGATACCATCGTTTTTTTTGAAGCATACGGCATTAAAGGACAGGAAAAGACCTTAGGACAACTGTTTCCCGAAACCAATAAAGCCAAAGATATCGTTGCGATATTTTCGAAAATTCTTTATGAAACTGAACAGGATATAGCGCTCAATACGCTTGTGAAATCCGTGGAAAAGAGCGCCAATGGATTTATCGTTCAAGTAGAGAATTCAAAAGGAGAGTATCGGTATGAAACTAAGAAACTGGTGATTGCCTCGGGAGGACTGCCGGTTCAAAAACTAGGCGCTTCTGATTTTGGATTGCGTGTTGCAAAGCAATTTGGACTAGAAATTGTGAAAACGGCTCCAGCACTGGTACCATTGACAATTACCGGTAAAGATGCGGATTGGTATACTTCTCTGGCCGGCAATTCGGTATTTTCGAAAGTCTCCACAGCCAATATGTCTTTTGAAGAGAATATATTGTTTACGCACTGGGGGTTGAGCGGTCCAGCAATTCTTCAGATATCAAGCTATTGGAAACCGGGACAGGAGATTACGATAGACTTGCTCCCCAATTTTAATCTGGAGCAGTTGATCAAAGAAGAGCGGCAGCAGGGCGGGAAGCGATTGGTCTCACAATTGCTGAATGACTATTTTAGTCGAAAGCTGGTGGATGCGCTTGGCAAATTCCTCACATTGGATATCAAAATAGCATCTTTAAGCAAAGCTGACGCTAAGTCGATTGTAGATACGGTTCATCGTTTTAAGGTCAAGCCCGCAGGTGATAAGGGCTATGATAAAGCCGAGGTGATGCGTGGGGGTGTTGCTACGGCGGAACTGCGGGGCAAAACATTAGAATCCAAGAAAATACCCGGTCTTTATTTTGGAGGTGAGACTGTCGATGTGACGGGCTGGCTTGGCGGATATAATTTCCAATGGGCCTGGGCAAGTGGTTATGCGATTGCGCAAGCTATTTAGAGGCCATTAACCCTGATCTCAGTTAGCCACATTTGTGCTGCAGCGGTCTATATGTTTCAGGTCAGTTTCTGGTTTGCCGGAAAATGTCTTGAAGGTGAACTGAGGATCGATCAGGAGCTCGAGATTATTAAATCCAGATTTTTACGAAAGACGATTGAAAGCTTGGTGGTTCTATACAGAATCAGATGACTTTTCCGACCGATCAGGATATAATTGAGCTGCTGCAACCAAACGTTGCCTTATCCGACTTTGTAAATTGCGTGGAGCAATTACCTTGATCGCTTCACCAAATCCTAAAATTTCCCGTTCCAGTTCAAAGTTCAGGACAACATCAATACGAATTAAGAGGGAGCCGTCGTCTTTTTTATCCAGGATCTGCTGAGAAGGATGGATAGGCTTGGTTTCTACATAAGGAGCGTTTCTTGCATTTATTTCCAGAATAACACGATGGCCACGATCTTTATGTGTTTTTGAGACACCGATCGTGTCGGAAAAGTAGCGTTCAAAATCTATCCCTGTATATTCTTTATACGAATTTTTCCCCATTTCCTCTATCGTTTCGATCCGATCTAAAGCAAGTGTCATTAATCCCTCGCTTTTTCTGTGGTGCCCAATGAGAAACCAACGGTTGCGATATTCTTTTAATAGGTAGGGGGAGAATACCAGATCTTGTTTTTGTAGTGCTTTAAAAGATTGATAGCCTATTAGAAGTGGTGTTTTTTCACGAATAGCCTGATGGAGCTGGCTAATAAATGATAAGCCTTTCAGAAGATTATTGCTCTCCATTTGGATAATGGAAGGCTGATTATCTTTTTTAGTATGAATACTATCTTCAAGGCGTGCGACAATATCGCTCATTTCATCAAAACTCGAAAAGCCACTGACATGTTTTAAAACCTCTACAGCTTCCTTCATTTTTTGCATATCGCCGACGGAAATAGGCGAGTTGCTTATACTATAGTTGGGATCTTCGTAAGTATAAAACTTACGATGTGTGACAACAATAGGTGCATTATAACCTAATTTATTACTCCGCATCAACTGTATATCGCCCTGAACAGTACGTTTACTAATGCCATTTTTGATGCCTTCAAATTCATAAAGCGCATCAGAAACCTTTTCCATTAAGTCTTCTAAAGTCCACTTACGATGTCTTAACCGAAGACAGTTGTCGATAGTTTTGTAACGGATCAGTGCGAGTTTGTTTAATGCCATGTTTTGTTGAAGCAAGTTTAGATGAAAATACAAAAACTTTATGTTATCTACGCAAGAGTATTGCGTAATTTTTGTAATGCGTAAAGCCTTATGCCCAGCTTTGTTGAAATTATAAAGAAATTGGCTGTTTATCCAAGTAAAATCGCTACTTTTGCGCAGAAGCAAACTGGTTCTATCGCTGCTCTTTTTGGGAGGAGAGGAAAGTCCGGGCAACATAGAGCGACACGCTTCCTAACGGGAAGGATGTTATTTTAAATAGCAGACAGAAAGTGCCACAGAAAATATACCGCTTTTCGGAGTAAGGGTGAAAACGTAAGGTAAGAGCTTACGGTCTTGTATGGTAACATATATTACGGTAAACCTCGTGTGTTGAAAGACCAAATAGGTTGCGAAATTCGAAGGCTGCTCGTCTTCTTTCAATTTATTGGAATTCGTAATGGGTAGGTTGATTGAGTTTGTCAGCGATGGCAAATCTAGATAAATGATAGAAATTCCACTTCGGTGGTCTACAGAACCCGGCTTACAAGGTTTGCTTCTTTTTCGCTAATTGCTAAAAAAACCTTATATTGATTTCCGTAATTGAAAATAGCATAACGCTGAATTTATGAGTACAATTTTAATCATTGACGATGAACGCGCCATCAGAAGCTCTTTGCGTGATATCTTAGAATACGAAGATTATACGATTTTAGATGTTGACAATGGTCGTGATGGATTGGAGATCTTAAAAAAAGAAAAGGTCAACTTGGTTCTATGTGATATCAAGATGAATAATATGGACGGGATGGAAGTGTTATCTGAGGCACATCAGAGTAGTCCAGATATTCCTTTTATAATGATCTCTGGCCATGGAACGATTGAAACTGCGGTTGAGGCAGCAAAAAAAGGAGCTTTTGACTTTTTGGAAAAACCACTGGATCTAAACCGATTGCTCATTACGGTTCGGAATGCGTTGGATAAAAGTTCTCTTGTCACTGAAACCAAAGTATTAAAACGTAAGGTCAGCAGTTCAAAGACCAAAGATATATTAGGAGAGTCGGGGGCAATTAAACGTATCAAAGAAACGATAGATCGTGTGGCTCCAACAGAAGCGAGAGTATTGATTACCGGTGCAAATGGTTCAGGTAAAGAGTTAGTGGCCCGTTGGTTGCATGAGAAATCAAATCGTTCACAAGCGCCATTGATTGAAGTAAACTGTGCTGCCATTCCTTCGGAATTGATCGAATCAGAATTGTTTGGACATGAAAAAGGATCCTTTACTTCGGCAATTAAGCAACGTATCGGTAAATTTGAACAGGCCAGTGGCGGGACATTGTTTTTGGACGAGATAGGTGATATGAGCCTTTCCGCTCAGGCTAAGGTATTGCGTGCTTTACAGGAACATAAAATAACCAGAGTAGGCGGTGACAAAGAAATTGATGTCAATGTACGTGTTGTAGCTGCGACCAATAAAGATTTGTTAAAGGAAATTGAAGACGGCAATTTTAGAATGGACTTATATCATCGCCTCTCGGTGATTTTAATCCATGTGCCAGCGCTGATAGATCGTGTTGATGATATTCCATTGCTTTCAACAAACTTTTGTGAAGAAATATGTATGGAATATGGTATTCCTGTAAAGGAAATCACAAATGCAGCGATGAGAGAGTTAAGCCATCTTCCATGGACAGGAAATATTCGTGAATTGCGTAATATGATTGAACGACTTATTATTTTGAGTGATAAATCTATTACCGATAAGGATGTTGTTGCATTTGCTAATCCTTCACGTGAACCGGTAAATGGGATTGCCCACGAAAAGGGCACGGTGAATTACGGCCTAGATATGGATTCATTTGACTCATTCCAAGATTATAAGGATCATGCGGAAAAAGAATTTATAAAATATAAATTGGAGAAAAATAACTGGAATGTTTCCAAGACTGCAGATGATCTGGATATACAACGGAGTCATCTCTATAGTAAGATTGAAAAATTTGGTCTCAAAAGAGACTAGTAAAAAATAAGGGCATCCAAAAGAAGCCCTTATTTTTTATAACCTTTGTAATAGTTTCTTTGTATTCAATTGAAGAAACACTGTTGAAATGATCCTCGTATGAATTAAGTGATCATTTTGTTAAGCGGACCTTCTATTGTAATATTGCTTTCACATTAGCTACTGAAATTTCAGTATAGTTTCTGATATATGTATCGCTAGCAGGAAGTTCCTCTTTTTTGTGGGTTGATAATACGGCAACAACCTTCATCCCCGCATTTTTGGCAGCTGTAATGCCCGAAAAAGAATCTTCAAACACAATACATTTTTCAATTGGCATACCCAGGTTTTCCGCTGATTTCAAATAAACTTCGGGATGAGGTTTGTGAAGTTTTACATCTTCACTGCTCAAAGTTGATGAAAAAAGATCACGGATCTTTAGTTCATCCAAAATCAGATCCATATTTTCTTTAGGAGCCGATGTTGCCACCGCAAGTTTGAAGCCTTTGTCTTTTAAATCTTTCAGAAATTCGATCAAGCCTTTAATAGGAGCAACATGTTCTTTATAGATCACCCTAAAAAGCTGCTCTTTTTCAAACTCAAGCGTACGCAATTCTTCAGGAGAGATCGGGCGTTGAAAAAAATGTTGCATGATATAGCTGTTGTGTTTGCCATACATATGCTGTTCGAATTCTTCTTCAGTAGCCTGTTGTACGTTATGGTTCTTAAAAAAAGCTCTGAAAGCTTCTGCATGAAAGGGGTTTGTGTGGCTTATAACCCCGTCCATATCAAAAATTGCCGCGTATTCTGTCATTTGGCTAATATACAATAATTGCTTTATTTGATTGTTTGACAACTTTCATATTCTGGTAAATATTTTAAGATGATATTACAATATGCTCAGATTATAACGCCCTTTATCGGAACCACTCACTTCTTTATGAAACTGAAAGAAATCTTCATAGTTGCTTGCTGGATAATTTCCTTCGAAGAGCTCTAGTTTTCGATACGTGAAAAGTTTATTCCCTTTTATCTCCGACTTAAATTCATATTTACCAAATGGTTTTTCGATAATCTTTTGTTCGGGGGGTATTGTTTTTAAAATGTTATTTGGCAGTGCAATACTAATGCTGTCAATGTCAACAAATCCACGTTCTATAAAAATATCTTCCGTACGATTTTTATTCTCAGATATGCTGGATTGTGTATTGAAAATATTGGGCTGAATCAGCATTTTATTGCCGTTTTTTACCGCATAATTTTTAATGGAAATTGACAAATTCTCTTCAATAAATGGTCTATCTTTTTTGTGTTCGGTGTATTTTACCTGTTCAAAATTAATGTTGTCGATATTATAATATTCTGCCAGCAGTTTAGTTTTTTCATTATTGCTTGCCAAAAGAATTTCCATATGATTTTCATACTGTGTACCATAAAATTTGGTGTTTAGAGAGCCTTTTATACTCCCATCATCGGATAAGCTAAGATCGGCGTTACGAAGCTGAAGATTGATGGCATTGCTATATTTTGGTGTATGCATAATCACACCGCCATTTTCGGTACAGGCAATGACATCTCTGTCATCTGTAAAATTGCTTAGGAATCCAAAAGGGAGGTTCTGGCTGGTGCATTCCAACCAGGTCGTATCATTTTTGAATGGCAGGCATAGGATTGCATGGTTTCCATCCTGTACATTTGCAAATGTTTTATGAAAATTCTCCTTGCGTTTACCCGCTTCAACCATACAGTAGTAAGAAGGTATACCTACAGCAGATAACATGCTTCCCATATAGTTGACCAAGGCTTTACAGTCACCATAACCTAAACGGTCAACCTCAGATGCCGGAAATGGCTCAAGTCCACCAATTCCAATCTGAATACTGATGTATCTCGTGTTTTTTTGCAAATAGTCGTATAGGATCTTCGCTTTTTCTTGATCCGATGAAGCGTTCTTTGTAAGTGATATGAATTTCTGTTTTGAGGCTTCAGTAAGATCTTGCTTTTTGCTTAATAATTTAGTAGCAAACCAGTCGCCATACTCTTTCCAATCGCTAAAATTGCCTTCTTTTCCATAATAAACAAAGTTTTTAGGAACGATCAATACGCTTGTTCTTTTCAGATTGGGATTGGGACTATAAGATTCCTCTTTTTTAGCTGGGATTTGTTCCGCATTCCAGGTTTTACTAACAGTTTTATCGGTTTTCTCCTCTTTGATATTACCTTTATAGTTTTTTGACTCGATCCGGAATTCACTACTGATTGGAGTTATAAATTGATAACTGCTTTTTTCAACGGAAACATTGTTTGAAACTTCAGGAGTCCATGAAGGAATGATTAAGTTTTGTTTATGCCTTACTTCGTATTGATATTCGATGGTATAGGGGTAGCTGTGATAATCCGGGATATAGACTTTCATCCTCGAATCAGCAAACATTGTACTGTTGTCAACTGCACTTACATCTTTAAAATCCTTGGTTGCTATTTTTTTCTGCAATATCCCCATTTCATTATAGATAGCACCCTTTATGCTCTTGATTTCATTTGATTTGTTATAATGTATCGGAAGGGCGGCATAGTAATCCCCGTTTTTATTATAAACGGTAATGACACGTGTGACCGTTTCAGTGACCTGCTCAGGGGATTTTACTTCCACCACAGTTTTATCATTTCGGACTGTTGCTACTGCCCGGCTTTTTAGCGTACCCGGAATCTGGGCAATATCGTAGTTCTCCTGAGCAATTGCAGCAATTGGAATAAGGAAATAGGCTAAATTGGCAAATAACGTTTTCATTTTTTTGTGGTTAATCTAATGTCTAATTTCTGCTGTTGTATAATGCGTGAATAAAGCTCTTTTAAAGAGAAATATTCGTCTACCGTAAATATTGGTTTATTAAAACTAAGGCTCCCCAGAACCTCTAGTTTGGTGCCAGTTAGCTGTGTTATGTATTTATATCTTGCAGCAGACTCAGGAAGAGCCAAAGATATATTTTGTGGTTTATCTGTTACTTCGTATTGTTCCGGGATTTCCAATTGGATATTGTATTGGAGTTTAGACTTAAATCCCATATCTACCGGATAAGTGCGGTCTTGAATTTTGAACGGATTATAGGATATGCGATCGATGACGTTTGGAGCGAGTGATAATATATTGTTTTCTTGTTGTTTATTAACATCTAACGTAATATCAAACGTCTCGTTTAGTATCTGATCGAGTTCGTTAAGATGTTCAATTTTGGCATTGGTAAAACTGATGTTGGGCATCTCTTCATCCAGTTTTTCCCAATATTCTTCGAGAGAGTTGAATTTGGCTATATGTTGCCTTTTTAAGAGCGCTTTATTACCTTGACTGCTAATGATAAGTGTGCCTTTAATTTGACCTTGGTTATTCAGTACGCCCGTCAACGTATAGTATTGTTCGGATATCTCCTCAGAGGCTAGTGGGAACCAATCTGAACTTTTTTTGGAGTATATGATTCTGCCACGCTCATTGAGACATTGCAATGGCAATGAGCCAAAGGGAAGATAGCTATTCGATGCGTCCAATTTGTATTTGATTCCATCGATGTCCACACAGGCGATTACATAGTCAAAATCAGATAATACAGGAAATAGCGAATTGGGGTTACCATTTCGTCTTGTCGATAAAATAATTGGATAAGCATCTAAATTCGCTGCTTGTAGGGCAGTAATCAGCGATAAATTTATATCACCAATATTACCAGTTCTTTTTTCTAAGGCTTTTTCGATTCCATTTTCGGAATATTTTCCAACGTAGTTATTCCATTTTATCTGTTTCTTGATGTAGTCGTAGATTTTGTTGGCCTTTACCAATTTTGAATCATCTGGAGATAAAAGTGTTGACAGCGTAGTTTTGAATAGATCTGTTTTTTTCAATTGGCCACCAAAGGTCTTCTCATTCATTAATTCTGTGTCAACATCTTTCCATGTCTTGCTAAATGTTTTTTTGACACCAGTGCTTGGATAGAATATGGATTCGAGCTCGTAATATATTGCGGATTTAAAATTTTGGGGAGAAGTCATAAAGTCTTCTTCAACAAAAGCTGGAATATTGGACATTGCATAGGTGAGCTTTGAACAATCCATTCTTACTCCATCCAAAAAAAGATATTCCTTCAAAACTTCTCCTTTTTTTTGGTCATCAAGTTTATAGGGACCACGTAATACCACATTATAGGTAAAAGATGCCGGTATAATAGCAATGTATTGGCTATGTAATTTGGGAATATCATCCTGAAATTCCCATGTCTTAAAATTAAATAGATCCTGTTCGAGAGTTCGATACGAAACTTCTATGATGGATCCTTCTTTAATATTTGGAAGTGTGAATTTGTTCAGATCGAGGTAAGTAGAGTAGTTTTCTTTAAAAACCTTTTTACTTTCAAGTTCTGTTCGAATGATCTGTCCACTTTCCAAATTGTAGGTAACAGCTTTCAATTCGTCCAGGTGGTCACGGATATAACTTCCTCTTTTATAGGAGGGGATTTCGAAATTGGCTTTTTTAAAACCCTCTTTATTATTTATACGAATGAGGACGTGGTATTCGTGCATTAATTTTATTCGATGATCATAGTCATCGACGAAAACTGAGCTTTGCCCAAATTCTTTTAGGACAATAGCATTTGCATTGCTATCGAGTGCTGTAGTCGAGAAATCTGAAACGTTTACTCTACCAAAATCGAAATTTTGCCCAAAGATGTTCGGACAAAAATAAAATATTAAAAATAGCGTTAAAAAATGGCGCATAACTTAGACGTAATTTGTATACGAATATAAGTTTTTAGCCAAAATTAAACGATACCTCTAAAAAATATTATTTGTCTAGTTATTTATCTATTTGTAGCAGATTGTCAATGACTTCGGTAATATTATCAATATCCTCACCATCTTCTAGCATTGAAAATGCGAGGTAGGTTGCGTAGATCTCAGGACTAAACTTAACATGTTTGTCTGAAATGAACTTATCAATCTGTTGTTCATTGCATTCAAAATTGATGCTTTGCAATTCATTGAACAAGTTTGTTGAGATAGTCTGGTGATTTTCTCCACAGGCAAATCCCGCAATAATATGGAATAGAAATTTATCGGTTATTTCATCATCTTCCTTTTTGAACATAGCACGAATATGCTTATAATCGAATTTAGTTTTTGCACTATTGACGATAGTGTCCCAAATCTGATACTCCGCTTTTGTCTCCATAACTCACTTTAAATTTATATTGGTATAAGCAATATACTAAAAATAATTCTATTCTAAGCAAGGATGACAGCAAGATTTGTCTGAAAAAGACATACACGCTGTAGTTCTTTTCTTTTGTTTCATCTGAACGAAGGTTAAGACTGTAGAAGTTTGAAAACCATTTCACCCAACAGGCAACCCAATAGAATTCCAAAAAGAATGGATAGACTTACTTTGAACCATACAGGGCTTGTTTTTAATGCTAATTTCATGGTGCAAAAATGCCTTAAAAATATCCTTTTATAAAGAAATTCAGCTAGGAAAAAGCCTCCTGTAGTGATATGATGACAAGATATTTTAGGCTTTGTGGTATGATAATTGAAAATTAATATTTGAATTCGATTTTTTTAGTAATTTAAGTCGGAAAATGAATTTTTGGAAAAGCCTGATTTATAATTATGATGACACGAATAGTATTGACAGTATTTCTATTTACAATAGCAAAGATGGGACTGGGACAGCAGCTGAATATCGATAAGATCCGAAAAGATTATGCGGAGGCAGTAAAGGACGAGGATCTGTGTGAACGTAATTTTGATATACTCGATGACGGGGCTAAATCCACTACAGAGAAGGTCTATCGTGCCGCCTATGAGATATTAATAGCAAACCACATGGGCAATCCATTTAAGAAAGTCGGCCAATTTAAGGAAGGTAAGAAGCATCTGGAGGAGTTGATCAAAGATAACCCCAATCATATCGAAGCAAGATTTATTCGATGGAGTGTACAGGTCCATGCACCGTCTTTTTTGGGTTATAAAGATAATATCATAGAAGACAAAAACTTCTTGGTCAAAAACCTCCGTAAGTTGCCCAATGAAGAGGCAAAATCAATTATTTACAATTATCTGAAAGGAGCTAATCCTTATTTGAAAGGTGAGCAGATATTCACTAATGTGGAATTAAAGGAGTTAGGACAATAGACGTTAAAGGATGTTAATTTGGTAGGATACTATTTTTTTGGCTGAAATATTGCTTTATCTTGGTTCAACGAATTAATTCAACATCTACAAAATTAGAATGCTATGAAGAATATAGTTTTTCCGATGTCCATACTGACCGCAAGTTTGTTTTTTACGGGATGTGGTGTCAGTAAAAAAACATATGTAGGTTTGCAGACAGAGTATAAAAATCTGCAAACACAGTATCAGGATAGTCAACTTCAATTGACTGAAAGTCGGTCACGGATTAAGAGTTTGGAAGACCAATTAGCTTCAGAACGACAAAATAATGCTGATCTTAAAGCTGCTTATGCTGCATTGCAGGGTTCTTTGGATAAGAGTATCAATCAAAACTCACAGGGAAACGTCAATATTTCTAAGCTTGTTGATGAAATCAATGCTTCAAATAAATACATTAAACATCTTGTTGAGACCAAGAACAAGTCTGACTCGTTGAATTTGGTGTTGACAAATAATCTGACCCGGTCACTGAGTCGTGAGGAATTACAAGAAGTTGATGTGCAGGTGTTAAAAGGTGTCGTTTATATTTCACTGGCAGATAATATGCTGTACAAGTCTGGAAGTTATGAAATCAGTGATCGTGCTGATATGACTTTAAGCAAAATAGCGAAGATTATTCAAGATTATAGAGATTATGAAGTGCTGATAGAGGGTAATACAGATACAGACCCGATTTCGAAACCAAATATTCGAAACAATTGGGATTTAAGTACATTGCGGGCTTCTTCTGTCGTTCAGGCATTGCAAACCAAGTATGGTGTTGATCCGAAGCGACTAACAGCTGGTGGTAGGGGAGAGTATAATCCTGTAGCTGATAATTCAACAGCTCTTGGAAAACAACGCAACCGAAGAACACAGATTATTATTACACCTAAGTTGGATCAATTTATGGAATTGATCGACAAAGCTCCAGAGCCGACTGAGGTTACACCGACACAATAATGAAAATTAGATAAATAGTTGTCACCTCGATATTGTGTACAGTAAAAAAATCCTTTCCAGCTTTTGGAAAGGATTTTTTTTATCCAAAGAATTTAGTTGGATCGAAACCATGTTCTTTCAGCACATCGTCCGGAACACCATTCCATACGCCAGGTTTATTACCAGCATATCCGATATCTTTGATCCCAATTTCGCTGGTATAGAATCCAGAAGACGTCAGGTTGCGCATCAATGAGAAAAATGCTGCTCCTTGCTGCATTTCAGGTTTTGCCAATTCAGGATAAGCAATTTCATCGATGAGCGCGAGCTGATCCTTTGCATCGCATTTTATAAATACATTACCGTGCCGCCTTTTAGTCTGAAGATCAAGCCAGCGTAGTCCACCGCGCATAGGGATTTTATTGTCGGGCAAATCCTTTACTATAAACTCGATAAAATCCGGAACCCCCGCCTCGGAGGCACTGCCTGATTTGCTGTCCTTTGGGATAATGATGTCAGCTAAAACGGTAATTGTTGCCATTTCATGTTCATCAAAAAACTTTTCTTCTTTTAGCCGAGCTGTCCGTTCATATTCAAAATCTTGGACACCGGGTAGTTTATCAGCATTTGCGGCTGTTGTATTTTTAGCGTCTTTTGTGTTACAAGCTGCGGTTAAAAGACCTGATCCAGCAGCAATAAAGCCTAATGCTTTTAGCGATTCTCTTCTATTCATGCTTTAACCATTTAATTTTTTCTTTTCCTGCAATATATATTCTGCGGTACGCATCGATAGCGCTAGAATTGTCCATGTAAGGTTTTTATCACCTTGTTGTACAAATGGTCCAGCATCGACCACATAGAGATTTTTACAGTCATGTGCCTGCCCCCATTTGTTTAATACCGAGGTTTTCGGATCGTTACCCATTCTGGTGGTGCCACCTTCATGAATAATTTTTCCGGGAGCCTCCAAACCATATAAGGTGTCTGCACCTGGAATTTTCGATGTGATGACAGCTCCCATTTCATGCATAATAGATTGGAATGTCTCTTGCATATGCTTTGCTTGGGCGATTTCTTCATTTGCCCATTTGTAATTGAAACGGAGTACAGGTATTCCAAATTTGTCAACTTGGCTCGGGTCAATTTCACAGTAATTATCTTTTCTTGCCAATGCAGTGCCACGTCCAGCCATGCCAACATTTGCGCCATAGTAACTACGGTAATCTTCTTTAAGCGCTGTGCCATATCCACCCTTTGCTTTTGTTTTTCCATCGCCAGCTTTTCCGGCGTCATTTACCTTTGGTACCCAGTTTAGGAATCCATAGGATGGCATATGTAGACCGCCACCATATTCGATATGGTATCCTCTTGGGAAATTCAGTTTCGCGTTGTCTTCCCACCAAGGTGAATAGATATGGACACTTCCAACGCCGTCTTCGTTGTATCTTTTGCGATCGAGCAATTGTGGTAAATAACCAGACAGACTAGCACCAGTGGAGTCGTGGAGATACCTCCCGACTAAGCCGCTGCTATTACCAACACCTCCCGGATGTGCTTTAGATTTTGAATTTAACATAATCCGGGCGCTTTCACAGGCACTGGCTCCAAGAATTACAGTTTTTCCTTTTACCGTATATTCCTGTAAATCTTTTGTGTCAACATAGGACACACCGATAGCCAATCCTTCGTCGTTGGTCAATACTTCTCGTACCATTGCATTGTCGATTACCTTTAAATTCCCTGTTTTCATTGCGGGAATGACCAAGCACGATGAGGATGAGAAATCGCCATATACTTTACATGCACGACCACATTGGCCGCAGTAGAAACAAGTGCCTCGGTCTTTAATATCTTTGGATACTTCGGTCAGCACGGCACCTCGTCCCGGAATGACAGGTACGCCAGCTTTCTTTGCCCCTTTTGCAATATATAGTTCATTAAGACGAGGCTTAGGAGGTTTCATAAAAATACCATCAGGTTCGTTATGTATACCCTCGGCTGTACCATAAATACCGATCATACGGTCTACACGATCATAAAATGGTTTGACTTCATCATAAGTGATGGGCCATTCATCGGTGATACCATCTTTAGGTTTGAAATCATCGGGACCCATACGCAATGAAATGCGCCCCCAGTGATTGGTTCTACCACCCAGCATCCTTGCTCTGAACCATTCGAATTCGGTGCCACTAACCTTACTGTAAGGTTCTCCTTCGATTTGCCAGCCACCAAAGGCCGCATCGAAATCGCCAAAAGGTCGTGTGGTACCAGCACCTCTCCGGGGTGATTCCCAGGGCCAACGTAACTGCAACGAATCTTTTGCGGGATCGTAAAATGGGCCAGCCTCCAGCATTAATACTTTGAGACCCGCATGTGCCAGGATATATCCGGCCATACCTCCACCTGCACCTGAGCCTACGACGATAGCGTCAAACAATTCGGGATTCTCTTTAATTTGATAATTTGACATAATTAAATTGAGTAATTAATTGAAAAGCCTGCGAGATACATTTTTTTGAGAAATTCTATATCTGCGGGGAGGTTCAACTAATTGATGGTTATTGTTTCATGTTTAAAATCATCGTGAATATATTGATAAAATTTTATTTTTTTTCAATTTAATTTATCGTTTTAGCATTATTCTAAATAAAGAATAGGAGATTGTTACAAAATAAGATGTAATTTGCTGGAATGAAACTCGATTGGCCGGGTATACTGGGATAAAAATTGAGCCGATATCAAGGCATCAGAAATATCGGCTGTTTTTGTTTTACCTAATTTTTTAAGCTGATCGTTCTGTCTATGCCGATATCATCTTGAAACATTTCATCATGGGAGATGACAAGGAGCGTGCCTTTATAATGTTGAATCGCTCGGGTGAGGATACGAATGTTTTGAATATCCAGATTATTGGTAGGTTCATCTAACACAATGAGATCCGGAGTCTGTTGTCTAATCGTTAAGCAGCATAGGATCAGGCGCATTTTTTCGCCGCCACTTAAAAGTCGACAAGGCTTGTCCCAGTGATCCTTCCCAAATAAAAAGCGATTGAGTCTGATTTTGATCTCATGTTCTGGTAGCGATTCACCATTATAATATTGAGCCTGCTCATAAACACTCAACCGAAGATCAATAAGCGAATACTCCTGGTCAAGATAGATAGCGCTAAAGTGCTGTCGCTCAACCTGACCTTGAGAGGGGGTGAGCTGACCTAACAGGATTTTGATCAATGTGGTTTTACCGGAACCATTTTTTCCCTGCAAAATAATACGCTCCCCGCTGAATATTTGCAGATCAATATTTTCCTGCCAAAGTTCAGCTGTATTGTATTTGAAATTGATTTTAGTCGCTTTTACCATACTTTTTCCGCGAGGGAAGTCGCTGTTTCCTAAATCAATTTTCATTTCATCTAAGGCAGCTTTCGTGCCTCTAAGTTCTTGCAGATTGGATTTCATGTCTCCAATTTTGTCCTGATGGACACTTTTGATTTTGGCCGTACTTTTTTCGGCATTATTCCGTAGTGTATTCATCATGATGCGGGCTACACCTGCTTTTTCTTGTTTTTTTTGACCACGATTGTTTAATCTGTTTTGCCGTTCAATCGTTTCTCTTTCTTTCTCTTTGGCTGTTCTGATCGCTTTTTCCTGATGATGGATATCCTGTTCTAGCGCATTTCGTTCTGTTTCTTTTTGAGATTCATAAAATGCATAGTTTCCACCGTATCGTTTTATACCTCTCGGCGTCATTTCTAGTGTGTCCTCCAATAGATTGAGCAGTGTTCGGTCATGGCTGACAACAACAATGGTTTGTTTTGAAGACTGTATCCATTGATAAAGCAGCTTTTTGCTGTCAATATCCAGGTGATTGCTGGGTTCATCCAACAGGATAAGCTCAGATTCGTGAATCTGGATCCCTGCCAATAAAACTTTTGCCTTTTGGCCACCACTGAGATCCGACATTTTCTGCGTCAAATGAATTTCGGGCAAATTCCAATAGCTAAAGGCTTCTTGGCAGCGTTCTTCCAGCGTCCAGTCATCTTGAAGGATATTAAAATTTTCCTCTGAGGCATTGCCGGCTAAGATGGCATAAAAAGCATTCAGCTTTTTGTCAATGCCAAGTGCCTTTGCGACCGTTAAATCATCGTATTGCCCGGTAATTTGTGGCACATAAAAAGGGCGGGTATCATTATGCATATCGCCTGTTGTGGGCAATAGATCTCCGGCGATAAGACGCAATAATGTTGATTTGCCAACACCGTTGTTGCCAATTAGTGCTATTTTCTCGTGTGAGTTGATTGTTAGACTTATGTTTTCAAACAATAAATCTTTATTCGGATGTATATAGGATATCTGTTGTAATGAAATCATGCTAAAATTCTTTATAATGTTAAAAACGGGCCATTTCGGTAAGTTATTTACCGTTGGTATTTATTACGCTCTAAAGAATTTTAATCTTACATACAGTTTTTATTTGAGTTTAAGAACTACAAATATACCAGTTTATTTCTAATCTCAAAATAGCTGTTTTTATCTATAGTCAAATTCCTTAATGTTTAAATACAAAATTGTATAATAGTGTGCCAAATTTCGAATGTAAATTATTGCTATTTGCGTTGAACAAATCGTAATTTTGAAAAAAAACATGGTGAATAAAATACTTCTTATAGATGACGAAGAGAAGCTTCGTAAACTGCTTGCTAAGATCATCAACTTGGAAGGCTTTGAAGTAATCGAAGCTGCTGATATCAAATCTGGTTTGAAAAAGCTTGATATTTTCGACATCGATGTAGTATTATGCGATGTTAAGTTGCCTGATGGTAATGGTGTTGAGACTGCAAAATTGATTAAGGAACGCTATCCAATTGTTGAAATCATATTATTGACTGCCTTTGGTAATATTCCTGATGGGGTTCAGGCGATTAAAAATGGTGCTTTTGAGTACATTACCAAAGGTGATGACAACAACCGGATTATTCCTTTACTCTATAAAGCCTGTGAGAAAGTAGCTCTGGCGCGCAGAGTAAGACAGTTGGAGAAACAATTAGGCAATAGGCTTTCATTTGACAAAATTATAGGGAGTTCTGTTGCGATTAAATCGGCCATTGCACTTGCGCAAAAGGTATCTGTAACAGGTACGACTGTGCTGTTAACCGGAGAAACAGGGACTGGTAAAGAGGTGTTTGCACAAGCGATTCATCAGGGCAGCCCACGCAAACAGCGTAGTTTTGTCGCCATTAATTGTGCAGCTTTCACAAAGGATCTACTGGAAAATGAACTGTTTGGACATAAAGCAGGGGCTTTTACAGGAGCGACAAAGGACCAGCGCGGTCTATTCGAAGAGGCTCATTTGGGAACTATTTTTTTGGATGAGATCGGTGAGATGGCGATTGAACTTCAAGCCAAAATTCTGCGCGTATTGGAGACCGGTGAATTTTTAAAGGTCGGTGATTCCAAGCCGACGAAAGTAGATGTCCGTATTATCGCTGCAACAAATCGAGACCTTGAAGCCGAAATAGATTCAGATCATTTTAGAAGCGATTTATTTTATAGATTGTCAGTATTTACAATTCAACTACCACCGTTGCGTGAGCGTGTTGAAGATATTCGATTGCTGGCTCAATATTACGCAGATATTTTTGCGGCAAAATCGAATCTCAAACCGCTAAAAATGACGGCTGAATTTGTTGCTGCTCTCGAACGAAATCCTTGGCGGGGAAATATCCGTGAATTGAAAAATGTGATTGAACGTAGTGTCATATTGAGTGAAGATGGACTGCTTGATCTGAGTAGCCTTCCATTTGGAATGAATAGTTTGAAATCGGAACAAGCGCTGTCTTCCGGTTTCTCCATGGCAAATATCGAACGTCAACACATTCAGCGTGTATTGCAACATACAAATGGGAATAAAGCTGAAGCCGCACGATTGCTGGAGATTGGTGTAGCGACACTATACCGGAAAATTGAGGAGTATAAAATGCAATGACCTTCAATAGATCCTGCGGCATGTCAGCCAGCGGCCGCAGGATCGGCAAACCGCTAAAGTTTTATCTCGTTATCATCAATAAGTTTAGCATCTCGTGTATTTTTCTGAACTGCGATCGCAGAAAATATACTTAGAGAAAAAGACATGGCGTAGAATCCTTTTTCGCTCAGTAGCAGATCAGCATTCCATAATCCTATAATCAATAATACTACCGCAGCAATTGTTGCAAACCAACTTAGACCATAGTAAAGTTCGGTTACAGCAAGTCCTTCAACTTTATCTCTGACACTTTTTTGAACAGAAATAACAGCAAATAGGGCAAACAATAGAATGGTAAAATAATATCCCTTTTCATTGAGAGCCATAGTAGCATTCCATAATCCGACACAGTAACCAATAGTTCCTACCAATAGAGCTGTCCACGATGCGCCAATGAAGGCTCCTGTGGGTTTGAAAGGATTTCTTGTGTTCGAATCCTTTTTTGAAATTTTTTCTTCAATCATGTTTTTTAGCGGTTCCATAATTTTAATTTTTTATTGTTGTTTTTGTTATTTGTTGATTCAAATATCAGGAGTATCCACTATGATATAAAATCAATTTGTTTAAAATACTGATGATATATTTTTATTTTTTAAATTTGATTTTCCACTAAATTTGACGATATGGATTCAATTGTAGAGCTTATTAGTGTGTTAGATAGCGATGATATTAGAGATTTTAAAGGGTTTTTAAAAAAGAAAAATAAGCGTAATGATGTCAAGAATATCAGGTTGCTCGAAATTTTAGAAACTGATGATATAAATAGATTAAAAAAACTATATGGATCTTCGAAAAATAAAGATGCTTATCATGCATTAAGGAAAAGATTACATGATAGTCTACTATTGTTTATTTCAAATAAAACATTTGAAAGGGATAACAGTGAGGCTCATGAAGCCTTGAGATTGCTTATTGTTGGACGTTTTCTGTTGGAGAATGATCTGACAAAACCTGGATTTAAATGTCTTCAACGGGCCGAACAAAAAGCTTTACTTCTGGAGCAGTTTAGCTTGCTCAATGAAATCCTGCAACTGAGGTTACAATATGCATATTTGGAATCCAGGCCTAATTTAGAACTGCTGATCGATCGTCTGATGACAAACCAACGTAAAATGCAGCAAGAGGTGAAATTCCAAATTGCCTATGCATTTCTAAGGGTCGAATTGCAAGATATTCATTTGAAGGGGAAGATCGTTGATCTAAATCGATTGGTGATCGATACAATTGGCAAGTATGATATTTCATTGCGGGAACTGCTGTCTTTTAAGTCACTATATCAGCTATTGTTTATCGCCAATGAATATGCTACGATACATCAGAATTATGCCTTAGTTCGGTCGTTTTTGAAAACAAGTGATGAATTTATAACAAGGCAAAAGGTAAATTCGGTGCATCACCTGTTTTACTACCTACATATTCTCTATTATCTCGCTAATTTCAAATTGCGGAATGGATTATTTCACGAAAGTTTAGCGTATTTGGAGCAGCTGATTGCTGGTTGTTCTCCGGGGAGTGTTCTTCGGGTTCAGTTTCATTTACGTTATTATTTGCTCAAGGCGCTAAATTACCATTACATGGGAGAGGGGGTAAAGGCACTCGCTATTTTACGTTTAGGGATCCAGCAATCGACATTGAAGTCCAACGAGACTGATATTGCGGACCTGCAATTATGCCTGGTTATGTTTCTGACACAATTTCAAGATAAACTTGCATTGACAGAATTAAGAAAGTTGATTCGAACGGATGCTTGGTATGAGAAGAAAATGGGCATGTTATGGACGATTCGTAAGAGCTTGTTGGAGATATTGATCCATATTCAGTTTGAGGATATTGATCTGGCAATTTCACGGGTGAAAAGCTTTAGACGTCGGTACAAACAATATCTGGAAACCGTGCGGGAAGGTCGGGTTGTTAATTTTTTAAGACTGGTTGAAAAGTACCTGCAAAATCCATCGATCGTAAAAAATAATGTTTTTATGGCCGATATAGAGGCGATGACCGATCGCGCAGAAAATCAGGATTTGTTTGTGTTGGGGTTCATTGCTTGGTTAAAATCCTTAGTCACATCGGAAAGCCCTTATCAGGCTTTATTGAGCTTGGTTAAGAAATTGGAACTGAAAAAGGATCAATAATAGATGTTTAAGACAATTTGTTTTTGAGAGGAGTCAATAATAGGCTGCAGTCTTTCGTAGAATTTTACGCTTACCATTGGGCACCCCTGGCTTAAACATATTGGAGCAATCTGTTCATCGTAGGGCATGCTGTCGTATTTATGTAAAACAATGTTTCTGCTGTAGGCGTTGCTATTGGAATTTTCAAGCCCATATAACTTATAAGCTTTTCCGAAACGACCGTTATAAGATGTACCGATCGAGTACATGCCTAATGAGGTCGCATAGGAGTTGTCCTGATTGCTGAATTTTAATCTGCCGGCTTTTCCGGTTTCCGAACCTGAACCATGGGCTACTAAACCTTGATCCAGGATCCGGTTCTTTTGGATATCAACAACAAAAAAGCGATTCCTTCCCGAAAGCTTCTTCATGTCGAGAAGAAAAGCGATGTTTTTATTGTATTTTTTATCCTTTTTAACGAGGCCTTTGACCCGGTCAAATGCGTCAATATACCGTGCTGAGTCTGATGCCGCAGTATTTTCGGTGTTGTTTGCAGCAAATGTGTGCTTTCGGGAAACTTTGAAAGCGATCAAACTGATCCCGATCGCGATAATGAGCAGAATGAACTTATTCATTTATTAGGTTGGCTTTTTTGTTCAACAAAGTGTGCACATTTATTTTTCAATAGCCTATTGTTGTTATTCTATTGTTTTATTAAATCGTGCAAAGGATTTCCAATATTTATCTTTATAGATAGCATAGTCGATTTCAAGCCTATTTTGATATTGCGCAATTAGCTGATCTATTATTTGGGATGATTTCCTGAATTCTGTACAGGCTAGGTAAACTTCCCGTATGTTGTCCGCAGTTTCACGTCCAATATTGAGATAACCGATATCATGTGGAAGGCCAGCCATTAAGTCGTCTTCGAATTTATCCATTAAATCGTATGTCGTCTGGTCAGGCATACCATTGGTCGAAGTTCCATCGTAATTGATCCGCAATGTTACGATCCAGGGGTGTGATACCTTTCCGTCCCAGTCTAAAAGTGTTGTATTTATTATGGCCAAAATAGGCAGATCGTTTTGCATCATGCCCTCAAAAGCGGTGTAGGAATCATTTTCGGTTTCATGCCTGACATCCGTATATTTTTCGACAAATTCTTTTTCCCGCCATATTAAATAGTCTTTTAATTTGATCAATGGAATGAGTTCTCCCGCTGTCAGGTCGCTGGAGGTAATGTTTAAATTGTCAATGGTGATGATCGAGTTTAGTTCGCCGATATAATTATCTAAGAATATTTCAACCCCATGAGCGATGTTGGCTTTGTTTTCTTCCGTGTAATTGGGGTGCACAATAACAATATCGACATCATCTGGACGGTATTTGTGTTCAATGGAGTAAAAATACATGTCATTAATGTCAAAGGAAAAACCGTACATCGTTATTTTGAATTTTTCCATGTCTTCGATAGCCGGTTTTAAGGCGGTAAATTTCCAATTTGGGAGCATAGGAGCTGAGCCGATCAAGGCCTCGACGAACGCGATATTTTTCACAACCCCATCGGGAGTAATAACAAGCTCAGCAATATCATCACTGTACATTCCAGTTAAAAAATAGAGTTCTTTTCGAAGCGCGTCAATTTTTGGGGAGAGTTTGCTGAAAAAATTCTGATCAATCTGATCCCCATTTTTTACAATTTGAAAAAATGTTTGTTCATTTTTTGCAAACCAATTCCAAAATTCCTGTATGCTATCTTTTTTGTTTTCTTTCTTTCCAAAAATATTATTAAAAAACCCCATAGTTACTATTTATTCAATTGGAACCCGATATCGTATGTAAGACCTGTTAGACCTTTGCTTTTAAAATTAATGATATAATTATGATCCAACAAGTGATTTGCTGTTTAAAAATTATGTGACAAACAATTGGTCAAGCAGTTTGTTAAGGATAGTATTGGAAAAATATAAATTAAGATGGAGTAGCTGAAATACCTATGATTGGGGTACAGATAGATGTGTGAAAATATTTGGCATATTTCATTTGACATTTTAAAAAAACAAACCGAGTGTATCGCGTCCGGATATAGCAATGATATAAGACGATTATACCGCCGAAAGCTCGTGAATACTTTAAACAGAAAATAATTGATGAACAAATAATTATTTAAATATGAAATTTAACAAATTAACATTTTGCCTTATGGCAACATCTGCAGTACTTTCTTTTTCTGCATGTAAATCGGGGTTATCGGATGATAAATTAGAGGAGAAGATCGAAAATGCACTTACGGGACGTAAAACTGTTGATGTTGAGGTCGAAAAAGGAAAAGTAATCCTTAGCGGCACCGTAGCGTCGGAGGAAGAAAAACAACAAATTGAATCGATCGCAAAAACAGCAGGGGATAAGGATGTCAAATCTATTCAAAATGATATCGTTGTGAGTGCACCTGTTGCAACAACACCGGCACCGATTACAGTATCGAATAATGATGCTACACTCGGCGCAGCTGTAAATACGTTTATGAAAGATTTTCCATCCGTCCAGGCGAGTGTTAAAGATGGAATTATTTCGGTAACAGGAACGTTGGAACAGGCAAAGATTGTTACATTGAAACAAGGTTTGGATAATCTAAATCCAAAAAAAGTAGATTTGAGTGGTATTGTTGTCAAAAAATAAAATAGTAAAAATTATGTCATTACAAGAAAAATATAAAGTTCTTTTGGATACTGCGCAATCTTCAGGAGTTAACGATCTGAATTACGCTGAAATGGATGGTGTGCTTCAGATTAGGGGTACTGCGCCTACCGCTGATGTGAAAAATAAACTGTGGGAAATTTATGGAAATATAGATCCAAACTTCCAGACCGGTGATGTCGTCTTAAATGTTGATGTGGCTACAGAGGTGCCCGGAAGCCAGGTAAAGGTAATCACAGAGAATAGCAACTTAAATATTCGAAAAGGCCCCGGAACTGACCAGCCTATTGTAGGAAAAGCTGCAAAGGGCGAAATTATCACATTGATCAGCAAGGCAAATGAGCAATGGTGGTTAGTGCGGACCAACGATAACGAAGAAGGGTACTGCTATGCGCAATACCTTGAGTCTGTCTAATACGATCAGTCCCTAAATAAAATATAAGGAGATCTATCTTAAGGATATTTCTCCTTTTTTTATCTGTATGCTGTTGTTTTGGCGTTTTATATTCCCTATTTGAATTTAGTTTCATCTAGACTTGCGGTTTTTGGTGTAATAATTGTACTATATGTTTTGCAACAAACTTATTACAATATGTCGAAATTGAAATTTTTCTTGTTCCCATGTATTGCTTTGTTGGGACAAATAGCCGTAGCTCAGGAGTATGTTCGTTTGGATAAAAACAGGTATCAGTTACATTTATCAGAATCTCCAAAAGATACTATTAACATCGTTGAAAAAGGACAAGTCACTAAATTGAAGCAAGGAAAATATATTGTGCAGCAAAATCAATTTTTGGGCCCCTCTAATGCCTTTATTGCGGTCAACAAAGACGGTTTAGTAGATGGAAATTTTAAGATTGAAAAGGAAGGAAAGCGTGCTGTGGTCCAGGTCAGGCATGGTGTGATGCAGCAAATGGACGTGCAGACTGACGCGACTTTGGATTTTCAGTATACGATTACGGATACTTCAAGTGTACAGCGCGATTTTCGAAACGGTAAAATCAGTCAGGAAAAGATAGTGATTTATCAACCTAATATAGGAAAGAAGAAAGTATTAAAGACTTTTTATGACAGCTACTATATCGTTGAAAACGAGTTTGACCACAGTAAATCAGAGTATGGCCTGGATAACAAGTTACTTTATAAAGCGAAGTTGGATTGTGTCGGTCAGGTCGTCGAATCGAAGTCGTTCAACAGGGACGGCCAACTACTTAAACATACCTATAAAAAAGATAAAGTCAATTATACCGACTTATATCAGCATAATAATCTTGTCGAGAGACTGTACAAATTCAATGGTTCGAGTTATAGGGAATATTTTAAGAACCAATTATTATTGAAGAAAATTGTTGAGAAAAAACGAAATGGTCGAGTTGAGAGATATGTATATAATGCCGAGGGTAAATTGCTGGAGAAACGGAATGATAGTGGATCGAACAAGGGAGATGAGAATAACGTGTAGTTGAGTTTTTGATAAGAGGGAATAAGGTGTAATTAGGCGCCTGATAAGAGCTGATTGGAGTCAGATGTCGTGTGGCATTGAATAAGAGGGGATGGTATTACTATATTATTATGGCTTTTTTGATTTTTGGAAATATAGCGTTAACTTTGTTAAGGCAATGAAGAAAATGAACAACATATTACGTCTTCCATTTTTCTTTAATTATTATCTCCCGATAGTAGTTCGGGAACCTTATGCCTATTAAAATTTAGAAAATTTAATTATTTATATAGCTAAGCCCGAACATAACGTTCGGGCTTTTTTGTTTTTATAGCATTATGTTAACAGATTTAGAAGAAAACATTGAAATTATGTTGCCAAAGGATGGGCTGAGGTCCAAATTGCAACAATCTAAAGAAACTGGGCGTCCGCTGATTATTAAACTCGGGTTTGATCCTACGGCTCCAGACCTTCATTTGGGGCATGCTGTCGTGTTGAAAAAGCTTAAGCAATTTCAGGAATTGGGCCATCAAATCGTCGTTTTGGTTGGGAGTTTTACTGCGCGGATAGGAGATCCAACTGGCAAAAATAAAGCGCGTAAACCTTTGAATCAGGAAAAAATAGCTGAGAATGCTGCAACCTATATCGCACAATTAGCTAAAATCATTGATATGTCAAAGACAAAAGTTGTCTTTAATGGTGATTGGTTGGATAACTTGGATTTTGCGGAGGTTATTCAGCTTGTTTCAAAAGTGACGGTTGCGCAGCTTATGCAACGGCATGATTTTCACAAACGTTTCACGGACAATCAACCGATCGCCATGCATGAACTTATCTATCCTATATTGCAGGGTTTTGATTCCGTACATATCAAAAGCGATATTGAAATGGGTGGGACAGACCAATTGTTTAATTGTACAATGGGACGCCAGCTTCAAGAATCTTTTAATCTCGATCCTCAGCTTGTCTTATGTATGCCACTGCTCAGAGGATTGGACGGTAAAGAGAAAATGAGCAAATCGCTGTACAATACCATTGGTCTGTTGGATGAGCCGAATGAAATGTTTGGCAAAGCGATGTCTATTCCCGACAGCTTAATCCCCGATTATATTGATCTCACAACAGACTTTACTCCAACGGAAAAGAAGATGTTAAAATCCCGGATGGAAATTGGCGAAAATCCGATGGAAGTCAAAAAGCTTATTGCGCATAATCTCGTGGCCCAATACCACGCTCCGCATGCAGCTGCGGATGCATTGGATTTTTTTGCTAAACAGTTCCAGCAAAAATCATTCGATAATAAAAGTTTTGAAGAGGTCTCGTTGCAACATGTTAATGCGCAATTGGGTTCTGTTGCAAAGCTCGTCGACCTTTGTCACTTTTTAAAGAAAGATCTGAGTAAGTCCGCTATTCGCAGACTCATTGCCGAGGGGGCAGTACAGATTGATTCGAACAAATGTCTGGATCCTGATCTGCCCGTTGATCTGGAAACTGGTTTTAGAATTAAATTAGGAAAAAGAAGTTTTTTTAGATTTGTTTAGGAAGGTTTTATGAGTCATACCTTTGATATATTTTGTAAAAAAGCACGAGAATGTAAGGTTGCCCTTTCGGAAACAATAAATATTTTCTACCTTCATACAAAGTCTCACACTTTATTTTGATACCGATTATAAATGGAAACATATAATAATGTTGTTTTGGAGCAGCTGCCCAAACATTTAAAGCGCTATGTAGTCGCCCAGCAATACGAACGTTATACGGCTTTGGATCAAGCCTTGTGGCGCTATGTCATGCGTCAGAATTATTCCTTTTTAAAAGATGTCGCTTATTACCCATACATACCAGGATTGAAGAAAGCGGGGCTTTCCATTTCGCACATACCGGATCTGCAACAAATGAACGATAGTTTGAAATTAATTGGTTGGGGAGCTGTAACGGTCGATGGATTTATACCACCGGCAGCTTTTATGGAATTTCAGGCACATCGGGTATTGGTTATAGCCGCAGATATCCGACAATTGGAACATATTGAATATACCCCTGCACCAGATATCATTCATGAATCTTCTGGCCATGCACCGATCATAGGTGAGCCCGATTATGCGGTGTATTTGCAGTACTTTGGTGAAATTGGAACAAAAGCATTGTCGTCCCGGAAGGATTTCGAACTGTATGAGGCTATTCGCCATTTATCAATTTTAAAAGAGCACGCGGGTACAACCGAAACCGAATTGGTGGAAGCTGAAAACAAGTTGAAGACCGTTCAGGACAATATGGGCGAACCTTCGGAAATGGCTTTGCTGAGTAGGTTGCATTGGTGGACTGTGGAGTATGGTCTGATCGGTAGCCTTGATGATCCCAAGATTTATGGCGCAGGTCTACTGTCTTCCATTGGCGAAAGTGCCAGTTGTATGCAAAAATCGGTACCAAAGCTACCTTATGATTTAAATACTGTAGCATATACCTATGATATTACTAAGCCACAGCCACAATTGTTTGTCACACCCGATTTTGAACATTTAATGGATGTCCTGAATCAGTTTGCAGATACTATGGCCTTCCGGGTTGGCGGAAAACAAAGTTTGGAAAAAGCGATTGACTGTCAGGCTGTATGCACGATTGTTTATAGTTCTGGATTGCAGGTGTCAGGTATTTTTAAGGCGGCGAATGCAGATCAGTCTATTTCCTATATACAAACAGTAGGCCCCACTGCATTGGCGTGTTCTGGGAAGCAATTAGAAGGACACGGGATAAATTATCATCGGGAGGGCTATGGTTCTCCGGTCGGTCTTCTCGCAGATAGCAATAAAGATTTGGCGGATTTCTCAGACGAAGAATTGACCACTTATGGTATTAGTCAAGGAAAGCGATGTTCTTTGTGTTTTTCTTCAGGGGTTGAAGTTGAGGGCGTTGTTTTGAAGGTTGTACGTCAGGCGGGTAAAGTTGTGTTGATTTCATTTGATGACTGTGAAGTCTACCGAAATGACCGGAGGGAAGTTTATTTTAAACCTGAATGGGGAGTTTACGACATGGCTGTAGGGACCGAGATTATTTCAGTATTTGCGGGGGCTGCTGACAAAGATGCTTATGAGTCTATTGAGGAAGGGACGGAGAAGTCATCCGTTTTATCGTATACGCAGATTGAAGACTCAAAATTGCTTGTCTTGCATGCACAGATCGGAGCACTGCGGTCAGGATCATTTGCTACGGAGCGTTGGACGGATATCTTTGATCAGTTGTCTGCTGAAATAACAGATAACTGGCTCGCGCTGGTAGAACTTTATGAAATCGCCTGGGCGAATTATGCCTACGACTTAACTGAAAGTGTACAAGGTAAGCTTAAAGCTATTATTACAATTCGACCCAGCTTGAAAAAACTGATAGATGATGGTCTGCGGGTGGCAAAAGAAGAGTCGTTAAATAATCACTGAGTGAAATGATTGATTCCCATAGTATAAAAATTTGGTAAAACTTTTTATATTTGGAACGTTTAATTTATCCAGTTATTTCTGATGAACGAAAAGTATACTCCCGGAAAACATCTGCTGATGACATTGCAGGTAGAGGAGGCATCATTATTGACTACTATAGATCCTTTTTTGGAGTTTACAAAAAAGCAGATCAATATCCATAATTTACAAATTGTAGGTATTTCCACCCATTCTTTTGAGGGCGGTGGATTTACCGCTGCAATTTGTTTAATGGAATCCCATATCTGTATCCATACCTGGCCGGAATTTGGACAATTGACATTAGATGTCTATCTCTGTAATTATCTAAAAGATAACAGTGAAAAAGTTTTGCATTTGGGTAAGCTCTTTAAAACTTATTTTAATGCAATAGTTATTAACGAAACTGTGGTTAATCGGTAGTTTATGGATGTAATATGCAAAAAATGTGGCCATGCACACCGGTTTAAAATCGAGGTAACCGACTTTTCAGGTTTCGTTTGTGCAAAATGTCATAGTTATTTTAAAGGTACGACAGTTGACACCTTAACTTATGTGAAAGAATTTTCGGCTCCCTTAGTCATGCAATGGGCTACTTTGGGTGAATCCGTTCAATTCAAGAGAAATAGCTATTATATTATCTCCAAGATACAGCGCTTTACAAAAAGTGGCGAATATGGAAATGAATTTGTGGGGTTAAATGCGAAGCAAGACGATATTTATTTCAGCGATGGCGTAGACTATGCCTGTGCCTTACATACCATTGATCGGGAGCAGGTGACGCTCATACCGAAAAGCAATTCATGTAAGTTTGGTAATAGACACTATGACCTGGAGTATACGGAGGAGCAAACTGTTGTCTATGCAGAGGGCTTTGTATTTGAAGACTTGGAATCGACGTCAACGACCCTGACCTACATTCAAACAGTTAATGAGGATCGTTTTATTTCTCAGGAATTTATTGATAACGATGTACAGTATTATCAGGGAATTTACCTGGAGGATGAGAGCTATTATAAAATTTTTGACACCTATAACGATTATATTGCCAAAAAGGAGATTGTAGGGACGAAGCTGAGAAATATTGGTGTCTTCGCTGTTTTGCTGTTGGCAGCTCTATTCTGGGTTTTAAACTGGGGACAGATCGGTAAGGATACTTATAAGTTTGATGAAAAATTCCCCGGAAAAAAGGCAAACTCGGAATTTGTCGGCGCCTCTTTCGAATTAAAAGGCGATAAACCCAAAAAGCTGGTCCTGGAGGGAATATCGGAATCTAAAAGCCATCCCATCCAGCTGATGATCAAATTGGTCAATGAAAAGACAAATGAGATTATTGAGTCTGGTACAGCTGTCCACGAGAACAATGACGTTAATTATGCCAGTGGATTGACCGTCGATTTTTGTCGTATACAACCGGGGATTTATCACCTTGTTTTTGTCACCTCTTCAACCAATGGTGCCGCTGATATGGATGTTAATTTTGAACTCACAGAGGACTATAAATTAACATACGGAGGTACCAGTTATACCTTTTTGATTCTTTGTTTGGTGGGTATTGTTGTTCTTGTGGGGATTTTTAGACATAATATTCTGGCGATTAAAAATAAAGATTTTGTTGCTCGGGCTGAAGGTTTAGGTTATTTCGATATCTTAAAATTTGATCGGCTGGGTGTAGCTTTAGTTGCTTTTTTTGTCTTTTTTGTTGCTGTTAACCTATTTGTAAATTCCTCTACAGATTGTAAGACTACAATGCGGACGAGCACCTTGGAAGACCATACTTATACAGGATCAAGATCACATTATCGTCGATCCTTTTATGGTAGCGGAGGTAGTTATAGTGGATATGGTTCAGGTCATAAATAAAAATTAATATAAAAATGAATTACGAATTGTTTTATAAAGGAATTGCAGCATCATTGATTTATTCGCTTATTGGCATTGCTGTATTGTTATTGGCCTATTGGCTTATCGAGCGATTGACGCCGGAACAATCTTGGCAGGAGATCGTAAAGAACAAGAATATGGCTTTAGCGATTGTTTTTGCGGCTTTTATATTAGGCATATCGATTATAATAGCTGCGGCAATACATGGGTAAAAAGAGCAATCTGCCCATTTTTCTCTTATTTGCGGTATTTGTCATTGCAACTTGCGGGCTTATTTACGAGCTGGTTGCGGGTGCATTGGCGAGCTATTTATTGGGAGATTCAGTCAAGCAGTTTTCATTTATTATCGGTACCTACCTGTTCTCGATGGGGGTGGGATCTTTTTTAGCGAAGTACATCACCAAAAACCTTTTTGACCGATTTATTGATATTGAACTGTTGATCGGCGTCATTGGCGGTTGCAGTTCTGTCGTTTTATTTTTACTGTTTCAGCAGGTCGAACACTTTCAATTTGTACTCTATTTCTTTGTTTTTCTGACAGGCTGTCTCTGTGGTATGGAGATCCCCTTATTGATGAATATTCTAAAAGATAGGGTTCAGTTTAGGGACTTGGTTTCCAATGTATTTGCTTTTGATTATATCGGCGCATTGATCGCTTCGGTGCTGTTTCCTATCCTGCTGATTCCGCGGTTGGGCGTGATGGGAACATCACTGTTTTTTGGGATCATCAATATTTTGGTAGGCGTCTTTCTATCATTCTATCTCGCTAAAAGACTTAAAAATCCCAACTGGATTAAAGCCAAGTCAATAGTTTGTCTGGTATTGCTTTCGGTTGTGTTTTTTTATTCCGATGATTTGCTTAAATATTCCGAAAGTCAATTATATGGGAATAATATTGTCTATAAACATTCTACACCCTATCAACGTATTGTTCTGACGGAGAGCAAGGGTGAATATCAATTGTTTCTGAACAATAATTTACAGTTCAACACCAAAGATGAATATCGGTATCATGAGGTTTTGGTACATCCGGCGATGTCTATGGCCAAAGATGTATCGCATGTATTGGTGTTTGGCGGTGGAGACGGGCTTGCTGTCCGGGAGGTTCTTAAATATCCAGGTGTAAAAAAGGTTACATTGGTGGATTTGGACGAGGGTATGACCAAATTGTTCCAGACAAATGAATTACTAGTCAGTCACAACAAGGGCTCGCTGAATGACCCGAGAGTAAAGGTGATCAATCAGGATGCATTTATCTGGGCAAAATCTGCAAAGGAAAAATACGATGTCATGATTATAGATTTTCCGGATCCGTCAAACTATAGTCTTGGAAAATTATATACGACAAGTTTTTATCAAAGTCTACAACCTCTCATGACACCCTATACCATGGTGTCGGTACAGACAACTTCGCCTTATTTTGCACCCAAATCTTACTGGTGTATCCATGAGACAATCAGCACGGTTTTTCCAAATACTGTCGCCTATCATACCTATGTGCCATCCTTTGGCGAATGGGGGTTTTGTCTATTTTCGGCAGATATGACACAACAATTTAAGCATATTGCCCGACGGGTGGATAAGCTGCGGTATTACAATTATCATTTTAGAGAACTGACTGAGTTTCCGGCCGACATGCGTGTGGATCATGTAGAAATAAACCGTTTGGACAATCAGATTTTAGTGCGGTATTTTGATGAAGAATGGAGTAAGATTTAATCCCTCGCGGCGTGGTTTTCTCAAGCTCGCATTCTTGGGGGCAATCGGCCTGCAGTTTGCTCAGGCCTGTAAGAAAAAGGTGAACCGTATTTTTTTGCGCCTGACGGGGACAGACCATATTTTGGGGCATCGTCTGCGATTCCAGGATTTCCCCAAATCTACAGCAGTGGTTGAAATACCCATTCTGATTCTTGGTGGTGGCGTTAGCGGACTATCGGCTGCTTATCGTTTGCAACAAAAGGGAATGAACGATTTTCTACTTTTGGATATGGAGTCTGAAGTAGGGGGTAATGCGCGTCATGGCGAGAATGATTATAGCCGTTATCCGTTAGGAGCACATTATCTTCCTATTCCGAATGCTTCCAATAGGGAACTCCTGCGGTTTTTGGAAGAATCGAAAATTATCGTCGGCTGGACGGAGGGGGGTGTTCCATTATTTGATGAGGAACAATTGTCCTTTGCTCCGCAGGAACGACTTTTTATCCATAACATCTGGCAGGAAGGCATTGTTCCCAGCTATGGGTTATCCCAGCAGGAGACGACTGAAATAGATCGTTTTATGACACAGATGGGTCAGTTTAAGCAATTGAAAGGTAGCGATGGAAAGTACGTCTTTGATATCCCGATGCGCAATGCTTCGCAGTCGGCCGATCTCAAAAGATTAGATGTCCTGACGATGCGTTCATGGATGGAATCAGAGGGGTATAAGACGGAACCTGTGTTTAGTTATGTGAACTACTGTTGCCGTGACGACTATGGAACAGGTATCGCGGCCACTTCTGCTTTTGCTGCTATACATTACTTTGCGAGCCGAAAGCACGATTGGTCTGCCTACCAGGATCTGGTGCTCACCTGGCAAGAAGGGAATGGACGATTGGTCAGCCATTTGAAAAAATATGCGGATGGTAGGGTATTGAATCAACATCTGGCTTATCAGATACATGTAGGGCAAGATGCTGTGGAAGTGTCCGTCTTCGATGATAAAACGAAATTGTCAAAGACCATTAAAGCCCAGAAGGTGATCAATTGCTGCCCACAATTTGTCAATCAGTATCTGTTGCCAAACCGTACGGCATTGACGAAAAAATTTCATTATGCACCTTGGATCGTAGCGACGATTGTATTGCATCGTTTCCCTTTTGCAGATGGTGCGACACTTTCTTGGGAAAATATTATTTATAACGGAAAGGGATTGGGTTATGTGTATGATCAACACCAGAGCCTAAATCAGTTGCAAAGCCCTTTTGTGATTACCTATTATCATAGTCTGGGAGATGGGGACCTCAACGGAAACCGGAAACAGCTATATCAGTGGACAGACCAGCAATGGAAAGAGTTTATTTTGGAAGATCTAGAGAAGGCGCATTATGGAATAGAAAATGAAGTCATTAGTATAGAAGTCTTTCGACACGGACATGGCATGATAAGCCCTGTCAGTGGTTTTCTATCAGACGAAGCGCGTACCGAACTGACAAGACCTATTGCTGATAAAGTCTATTTTGCACATTCTGATTTAAGTGGTATATCTATTTTTGAGGAAGCCTTTTATCAGGGAATCACCGTAGCCGATCAGGTTTTCGCTGACCTTGGTCAAAAAGAAGCATAGCTGTCGGTCTATGCTTCCGGATTTCTGTAGGTGTGCTATAGGTATTGCGTAGCCGATATTTTTATAGGTTTGCTTATTTGTAGTATTATGCAACGAAACTTTTTATAGGCTTAATAGTACCTGCCATGCTTTGTCTAATTGCTCCGTATCCAATAATTGCGCAGCGTAAGCATGTACTTTTTGTGTTAATTGCGGTGAACCTTGTTGAAAATTCAGCCGGAGGTAGTTTAAATATTTATCCTCTTGGGTGGCTTGCTCTAGAACTGGTAAGGATTCGACATTAGCCAATAATCCGAGATGGTTTCCGGTAAGTACTTTGGAAAGGCGAATACTTTCGGGCAGCTGATCTACGCCAATACCCAGACTGCGGAGTGGTTTAGGAACAATAAAGAGGTTTTCATTGGTTACACGGCAGTACCAGTCGCCGCCGAGACGAGCGACCAGATCTAGTTCCTCTTGTTTTATCGTATTGTTTTTGTGCAAGAGTTCTTTGTGCACATGCATATAGAGTACTTCTGCAATAACGAGATTTCCTGCGCCGGGTTCGTCGCTCAGGGCGATCACTTCTCTTACACGACATTCCAGTTGAACCGGAGATTCCGAGACCCGCGGTGGGCGAACATGTAATGATGGGATTGGTGTAAACCCAGATTTGTCAAATTCATTTACCTCCTTGCTGTACTCTGTACTGGCCAGTGACTGTTGCTGTACCATCGCATAGTTTACGATGTTGATGACGACCTCATTGACTTCCTGAATATTGTCCAGTGTATGCTTGGTACTGCCATCACGCATGCGACGCAAGGGTGAGAATACACATATTGGTGGTTGGTGTGACATCAGGTTGAAGTAGCTGAAAGGACTCAGGTTGACATTGCCCGCCGCATCGATGGTACTCGCAAAACAGATGGGACGAGGTGCAACGGCATATTTGATTAAATTATCAATGATCGCTTTATCAGCCGAGGACTCAAAAGTGACTGTATCGAAAGAAGAAGAATTCATTTTTTGAATAGATTTATTGTTGGTATAATACTACGGAATTGGAAAGTTTGCCCAAGCCAGTTATTTCTAGCTCGACCTGATCGCCTACCTGTAGCCATTGATCCTGATGAGCGGGATTCTCCATGCGCCCAGTGCCGTTGAGTTCTAAAAAACATCCCGTTCCAACTGTTCCCGAACCGATCACATCACCCGGAAAGAGACGTACACCATAGGAAACGCGCTCGATAATTTCGGCAAATGTCCAGTGCATTGTAGCAAAATTACCGGAAGAAACCTGCTGACCATTCACGCGGCATGACATGTCGAGATTGTATCTGTCACCAATATGATCTCCTGAAGAATTAATTTTATAAGGTTCCAATTCGTCCTTGGTGACTAACCATGGGCCAATTGCCGTAGCAAAATCCTTTCCTTTGGCGGGCCCCAAGCTTAATTTCATCTCGTCCATTTGGAGTTTTCGTGCGCTAAAATCATTCATGATCATGTATCCGGCAATATATTTATCAGCCTCTGAGGCAGGGATATTTATACCTGTTTTATTGATTACGATGGCCACTTCAAGTTCAAAATCCAGTTGCTCAAGATGCAGTGGCATACATTGTATCGGGCCGGGACCTTGTATGGCCTGATGATTGGAGAAGTAAAAAACGGGAAATTCATCGAATTCCGGAATCATATCCAGTCCGCGGTTTCTTCTTGACGTCGCTACGTGCTGCCGAAAAGCATAGGCATCACGCACTGATGTCGGATGAGGTATCGGTGCAACAAGCTGACTATCTTGCAATAACTGGTAAGGTCTGGACATACGTCCCTCCAGCAATGCACTGTGATAATACACTAAATCGTTTATGGCTTCATCTCCACGGATCAAAAAATCAGCCATATCGGTCGGAAGGGAAAGGGCTATCTCCGAGCAGGTGTATACCCGGTCATTGATTATAATGCCTAATTCATGTTGGCCATTTTTCGTGCACGTAACAATTCTCATATCGGAATATTCTATTGGTTATTCAATCTTTGAATGCGACACAAATATATCGTATAAGTTTTGAAAAAAATATTTCTTCGCTTGAAAACAGAAAAATATTCTTACCTTTATTATAACATTATAAACTAGTAAAAATGATCAATCGTGGAATACATCGCTTTGCGTCATCCATGCCCTATATTGCTTTTAATAGAGCAATTATAGCTGATATCATTTTTGCCCAATACTAATCCCCTCGAATTTTTTGCCAATCGATGCTATTGGCAACGTTGATATTCATTTATTTTTTATAACCGTTTTAAATTGTAGAATTATGCCATTTTATGTTAAACAAGGGCAAATTCCAACACAGCGACATACTGTCTTTAGAAAGCCCGATCATACGCTCTATGCTGAAGAATTGGTTTCTACCCATGGCTTTTCCAGTCTTTATTCGCTCGTGTATCATTGCCACCCGCCTACGTTGGTCAAACAGATCCGTGAACCCTATGATGTTACTCCAAAGATTGCCCGTGAAAAACATCTTAAACATACCAGTTTAAAAGGATTTCAGGTTAAGGCCAAAGATGATTATCTGGAAAGCCGCACACCTGTTCTGGTCAACCAGGATCTACACATTTCGCTGGCTGCCCCCCGTCAGTCCATGACGGATTATTTTTATAAAAATAGCCAGGCCGATGAGATTATTTTCGTGCACCATGGAACAGGGAAACTCAAGACAGGATACGGAAATATTTCTTTTCAGTATGGTGATTATCTGGTTGTCCCAAGGGGTACAATTTACCAGATGGAATTTGATCAGACTGACAACCGATTATTTATTGTTGAATCGTTTTCCCCGGTACGTACGCCAAAGCGGTATCGGAATGAATTTGGTCAGCTGATGGAGCATGCTCCCTTTTTTGAACGGGATATCCGTGTACCACAGGATCTGGAAACTTTTGACCAGCTTGGTGATTTTGAGGTGAAAATCAAGAAACAGGGATTGATTTATCCTTACATCTATGGAAGCCACCCTTTTGATTTTATTGGTTGGGATGGCTATCATTTCCCTTGGGCATTTTCCATTCATGACTTTATGCCAATTACCGGAAAATTGCATCAGCCACCACCTGTTCATCAGACTTTTGAGACCGATGCCTTTGTGTTGTGTAGTTTTTGTCCACGTCTGTATGACTATCATCCAAAAGCTGTACCTGCGCCTTATAACCACAGCAATGTAGACTCGGATGAAGTGCTGTATTACGTGGATGGTGATTTTATGAGCCGGAAATCGGTTGAAAAAGGACAGATTACATTACACCCGGGCGGTATCCCGCATGGACCACACCCTGGTACGGTGGAAAAGAGTATCGGGCAAGTTAAAACCGAGGAACTAGCGGTCATGATCGATCCTTTCCGTCCCCTGATGCTGACCGAAGAAGCGTTAAAAATTGAAGATCCCGATTACTTTAAATCCTGGATGAGTTAAATTAAATACGAATAACCTTTATATAAATTATGGCAAATACATTTGCAGAGAAGATTGCCCAAGCGCAAGATTTTCTACCTATTAATGGAACCGATTACATTGAATTTTATGTGGGGAATGCGAAGCAGGCCGCACATTATTACAAAACTGCCTTTGGTTTTCAGTCGGAGGCTTATGCAGGACCCGAGACCGGTATTAGAGACCGTGCATCTTATGTCCTAAAACAAGATAAAATAAGACTGGTGCTGACCACAGCGCTTAAATCAGACCATCCTATTGCTGAGCATGTCAAAAAGCATGGCGATGGCGTCAAAATACTGGCTTTATGGGTTGATGATGCCCGCAAATCATTTGAGGAAACCACCAAACGGGGGGCGAAAGTCTATCAGGAACCGCAACTGCTCAAAGATGAACAAGGGGAGGTCTGGACTGCAGGGATATACACTTATGGAGAAACGGTACACCTTTTTGTGGAGCGGAAGAACTACAATGGTTTATTTATGCCCGGATATGAAAAATGGGAAAGTGACTATAATCCAGCAGAGACTGGTTTGCTCTATGTCGATCATTGTGTAGGCAATGTAGGCTGGAATAAAATGAATGAAACGGTTCAATGGTATCAGGATGTGATGGGCTTTGTCAACATCCTGTCCTTTGATGATAAGCAGATCAATACCGAATATTCGGCATTGATGAGTAAGGTGATGAGTAATGGCAATGGCTATGTAAAATTTCCGATCAATGAACCTGCAGAAGGGAAAAAGAAATCTCAAATTGAGGAATATCTTGAATTCTATGAGGGTGAAGGTGTGCAGCATGCGGCATTGGCAACGAAGGATATTGTACGTACGGTGCGGGAACTTAAATCCAGAGGGGTTGAATTTTTAGGAGCTCCTCCAGAAGCCTATTATGACATGTTACCGGAAAGGGTTGGCGCAATAGATGAGGAAATCCGGATTATCCAAGAGCTGGGTATTTTGGTGGATCGCGACGAAGAAGGGTATCTCCTTCAGATTTTTACCAAACCTGTAGAAGATAGACCTACCTTATTCTACGAGATTATTCAACGAAAAGGCGCACAGAGTTTTGGTGCGGGTAATTTTAAGGCACTTTTTGAAGCAATCGAACGTGAACAGGAACGCAGAGGTAATCTATAAGGATATGTTGGGTATGAAAGAATTATTGCGGGCATTTGAGCACAGAAGTCCAGAAATCGTATTTGAGTGGAAAGATAGTGAAACTGATGCCAAAGGATGGATTGTTATCAATTCTTTGCGGGGTGGTGCAGCGGGTGGAGGCACACGGATGCGCGCCGGCCTGGATCGGCATGAAGTAGAGTCCCTTGCTAAAACAATGGAAGTAAAGTTTACGGTTTCAGGCCCCGCTATCGGTGGTGCCAAATCTGGTATCGACTTTGACCCACATGATCCACGCAAAAATGAGGTTTTAGACCGTTGGTTTAAGGTGGTGACACCGTTATTAAAAAATTACTATGGTACTGGAGGGGATCTTAATATCGATGAAATCCATGATGTCATTCCATTGACTGAAGAATATGGCCTATGGCATCCACAGGAAGGTATCTTGAATGGACATTTTAAGGTAAATGAGAGCAACCGTATCCACCAAATAGGACAGTTGCGCTATGGAGTGTCCAAAGTGTTGGAAGATAATACCTACAGTCCGGATTTAAAGCGTAAATATAAGGTTGCAGACATGATAACAGGCTATGGAGTTTCTGAATCTATCCGCCATTATTATCAACTTTTTGGAAGTGACTGTATAGGAAAACGTGCAGTCATCCAAGGCTGGGGAAATGTTGCCGCCGCCGCAGCTTTCTACCTCTCTAAGCTGGGCGTGAAAATTGTTGGAATTATCGATCGGGCTGGTGGTTTAATTAATCGGGAAGGTTTCAGCGAAGCGGAGATTACACAATTATTCCTGAATCGCAAGGGAAATGAGCTTAATTCACCGGATTTGATGTCTTTTGAGCAGATTCAGAAAGAAATATGGGGATTAAAGACCGATATCTTTGTTCCAGCAGCAGCATCACGTTTGGTTTCAAAAGATCAGATCCAACAGCTCATGGAAAACGGGCTTGAAGTCATTGCTTCTGGTGCAAATGTACCTTTTGCTGATCAGGAAATATTCTATGGACCAGTGATGGAGTTTGCTGATCAGCATGTTGCGGTGATACCTGATTTTATCGCTAATTGTGGTATGGCAAGGGTATTTGCGTATTTAATGCAGCGAAATATAGAAATGAGTGATGATGCGATCTTCTCTGACGTTTCAAAGGTGATTTTTGAAGCTTTGAAAAAAATAAGGGATTCTTCCGCAGATCGTACACAGATATCTTCGAGAGCGTATGAAATCGCATTGAAACAATTGGTCTGATTCTTTTACGGGAGTCGTTAAACGAAAAACACTTGAAGCGGGGAACTTCAAGTGTTTTAACTAACCAATTATTAACCTAAATTTATGAATGCTTAAAACAGTACAATACCTGTGCCAAAACTTATTTACCTAAGATGAATAAATTGTCATTTTTTTGTTAACTTATAATTTCGCTCTTATTTTGGATAAATCGCTGAAGTCGTTAATTCTAAAAAGCTAATGCTCGATTGAATCCATCCTGGGTGGTGGATGTGTTAAAGGATGCAGATATACCAAGTGTTATTACCGTTTTATTTTTATAAACTGTTGATAAACAGAAACTCCTGAAGCGGGGAGCAACAGGAGTTTTCCTAACCAATTATTAACCTAAATTTATGAAAAGTACAAGTATAACGTGATGAGAATATAAAATGTTTCAACTATTTTCACTTTTTTAGATTTTTTAACATTTTTTAGTATTTCTATATTGATTTTCAGTAAAATATTCTAATATTTATATTCTTTTCGTATTAGAAAATAAAAAACCTATTAGCGGGGACTAACAGGTTTTTTATAAACTAACTAATTATTAACCTAAATTTATGAAACTAGTAAACAACTTTCAATAAGAATGCCAGCGCATAAACCAATCAGTAGGTTTAACGATTTTTAACGCTTTCTATGGCTAATACGTCGGTACTTCCTTGTACCGAGGCTTTAGTATTTTATTTTTCAAACCTTTTATCGCTTGTAAGCGTTTACTTATTCAGAGTAAGCAAATAATCATTAAAACTGTTTAATATAAAGTACATGTCCTTATCCTATCTATATCAATTCGAAAATCAGAGAAGCCCTTTTTGGGCTTTTGCTATCCACGATGGTCATCATATCGATTCGGATTTAGAACCGTATTTGCATATTTCTCCCGAAGATCGCTTACGTGAGGAGGATCCATATACGGCAATTTTGGCAGAATTGCCCTTTAACCGCTTTGTTTGTGGCACATCGAGGTTTCAATTGGATTTAAATAGGAATAAGGAGGGAGCCATCTATCTGACGCCCGACCAGTCTTGGGGAATTCAGGTCTGGAGGACAGATTTACCACAACATATAAAAGATCAACTGTACGAATCTTATGACATGTTGTACCGCAAAATAACGCAGCAGATTCAAAACACCATTGACCGCTATGGTTATTTTGTTGTTTATGATATTCATAGTTATAATGCATTCCGAGATGGACCGTCGACTATGATCGACAAAGTAAACAATCCACAGATTAATATTGGAACAGCAAACAACCACAGCAAATGGCAGGAATTGACCAGCTCATTTATGGATGTACTTCGTACTGGTAAGGATGGGCAGGCTTATGATGTACGTGAGAATGTTAAATTTAAGGGCGGCTTTTTGTCATCTTATTTAAATGAGCAATTCGGCGATAAGGGTTGTGTTTTCTCTATTGAGTTTCGCAAGGACTTTATGAATGAATGGACAGGAGAGGTCTACCCCCAAAAGTTACAGGAATATAAACAACTTTTAATGCAAAGCATTGACACCCTCGAATCCTATTTTGCCTATGAAAGATAATGCGAAGCAGCTAGCGGGTATTCTAAAAAAAATCAAGAATAAGGAGGTTTTTCATATTCAGATACCACCAAAAAATAAAATGGTATTCAATCAGGTGGTACCTTATTTATTTTTGTATCGACAGTTTTTTAGTCCAGATCCGATGCTAGCGGAATTGGTAAAATCCGAACCGGCATATTTTAAGGTGAAAGATCCGGAAATGAATGTATCGGACTGGATCGCACCAATACTTAATCAGTTCGTCGAAGAATTTGGTGCCTGTCTTATCATAGAAGCTTGGACCGCAAGCCAGGGACAAGAGGAAGATATTCAGATTCATATTGCCCGGAAAAATGTACAATCCATTGCACAATATCTCGGAAAGCAATTGGAGACGGAGGAATCTATTGCTAAAGTCGAAATTGCGACCGATTCAAAAACCAATGCGACACAGAGTCTCTCTCCGGCGAGCATACAATTGGATAAATTAAATAGCAATATCTTGTATATGGGATTAGAAATCAAACCGAAGTATCTGCTGGGGGCCAACCAGCAAATACTTCCCATTGATCTTCGCCATTTTCGTGAGGCTATATCCCGAAGTTTATCTAAAACATTTTTTGAGTTTATTCGCATACATACCTTGTCAAAACCAACATCATTTAAAATTAGTCATCCCAAAAAGATGCTCCCTTTGGCCTGGGAAATTGACCAGAAATTGGCACGCGAAAGTCAACGGTTTGATTTTCTACTGTTGGTGACACCGACAAATTCCTACGACGCCTGGCTACAATTCAAAAAGGGGAATTATCGTAAGGTTCCTGTTTTTCATTATAGGCCCATGCCGATTGATCCCGATATTATTAAACGCAATCTCTATAATTTACATATTGAAGACCTTTATGACCCTTCCATCGCTTATTTGTTTCGGGATAAACGCAAAGAGCTTGATCAGATGATGAGCATGCTGAGCGAACGGGGAAAAGAGGGATTTTTACTCGGCAGCATGCAGGTGTTTGGTACCGTCAACGAAAAGCTGTTGGAAAAAGCGCAAGCCATATTAACAATTACAGCGGCGGACAGAGAACATCGTACAAAGGAAGAGGATATCGTCTATGCAGAAGAGTTTGCGAAACTAGCACAGGAAGAACTGGATTATTTAAAAAGCCAGGATCCTAATTTTGGTACGACTGTACGGCTTCGGGATGATATCTATGGAGTGATGGTGAATCAAGGGGTCTTAAATATCAGTAAACAATATAGTCTACCCCGACATCGGGTACAGGCATTGATCCAGCATGAAGTTGGGACACATATCGTTACCTACTATAATGGCAAACAACAGCCCTTCAGTCTTTTTAGGTTAGGAGTTCCAGGATATGAGAAGCTTCAGGAGGGATTGGCTGTACTCGCCGAGTACTTGGTTGGTGGCTTGACGAATAATCGATTACGCATATTAGCCGGTAGGGTGGTAGCGGTATATCACATGCAACAGGGAAACACTTTTTTAGATACATTCGCGCTGTTGGTAGATAAATATCAGTTTCTGCCAGAAACGGCTTTTCAGATGACCATGCGTGTTTTTAGAAGCGGAGGGCTTACGAAAGATGCCTTATACCTCAGTGGTTTGATCGAATTGATAAATTATATAAAAAGTGGTCGGGATCTCACCTTGCTGACTATGGGCAAGATCAGGGAAGATTATATCCCAATAGTCGAAGAATTAATGCTTAAGGGTGTATTGAATGCACCGGTGTTAACACCCAAATACTTGACCTCACCCTATAAAGATGTATTAACCAACCTCAAGAAAAGTAAAGGAATATTTCAGATGATACAATAATTAACGACACTATATGAAGATAGCATTTGTTATTAATCAGACACATAAAGAAACTGAACGTTTCACAACAACCCTGCTCGCATTGAAGGCACATCAGCTAGGGCATGCAATTTATTACATCGGACTGGCCGATTTTTATTATGAATCTGCCCATATTGCCGCCCATGTGCGTGAGGTACTTCCTACACAACAGATTACCTCTGCAAAACAGTTGATGGAGGTGTTGAGAGCTACAGCAAAGACAAAAATGGAATTGGAGAAGATGGATGTGATTTGGCTTAGATTCGATCCTGTTTTGGATATGGTGAATAGACCCTGGGCAGCTTCATCCGCGCTGCAGTTCGCCTCCTTATTAAAAGAAAAAGGTGTACAGGTCATTAACGATCCAGATAGTTTGGGCCGGGCAAGTAATAAATTGTATCTCGAGGGGTTTGACGAGTCTATCCGACCCAAAACAATTGTAACCAGAAATTATGCTGATGTTGTCGAGTTTTTTGAGCAGCAAAATAAACTGATTATTTTAAAACCTTTAAAGGGGTCTGGTGGGAAAAATGTGTTTTTGATTAATAAAGATAATCAACAGAATCTAAAGCAAACGGTGGAGGCGATTGCCAGGGATGGCTATGTGATTGGACAGGAGTATCTGCCCGAAGCAGCTGCCGGTGATATCCGTTTTTTTCTGTTGAATGGTGAACCCGTCTCCATCAATGGAAAATATGCTGCTGTTCATCGTGTTCAGCAGGGGAATGAGATCCGGAGCAATGTACATCAAGGGGCAAAAACTCAAGCCGCGATAATCTCGCCGGAGCTGCTACTTATGGTTGATAAAATCAAAGACAAATTGATACAGGATGGAATGTATTTTGTTGGTTTGGATATCGTGGGCGATCGTATTATGGAAATTAATGTTTTTAGTCCGGGAGCTTTATGCCAAACAGAAGAGATTGTAAAAGAAGACTTTTCCGCATTGATTATCAAAAATCTTGAAGAAAAAATAGGATCTGCTAGAAATTCATCGGGTGTATAGTAAGGCGGTTATATGTAATTGGTTTTATAATAAGGGGGCAAAGATCAATAATTGAATGGGCTGTCTAAAAGCATTCCTAATCCTGAAAACTATGTTGTTTTTAGCGTCATTTGAAATCTCTTGGCGGTAATTAGGATTGTTGTAATAGGAAACTGACAAAACGCGGGATTGATGAAAATTATGAGTTTGAGATGAATCAAGGCATTTAAATTCTTGTTAATTTTAAGAAAATATAAAAATACGATGTTTATTATTGATTCGCCTTCACATGATGCCTATTTCAATATTGCTTCTGAGGAATACCTGCTCACGAAATATCCTAAAGAACCCATTTTCTTATTGTACATGAATGATCCGTCAATTATTATCGGTAAATTTCAGAATACTTTGGCTGAAATTAACCTTGATTATGTAAATGATAATAAGATTAAGGTCGTTAGGAGAATGTCTGGCGGTGGTGCCGTATATCATGATTTAGGGAATCTCAATTTCTCCTTCCACACCCTATTGGGAAATCTCGATTTTATGGATTTTTCTACTTTCACGCAACCCATTGTTTCTGTTTTGAACAAATTGAATATTCCGGCAAAACTGGAGGGAAGAAATGACCTGTTGGTGGATGGAAAGAAGTTTAGTGGAAATGCTAAGCTCGCAAAAAATGGTAAAATGGTTCAGCACGGTACTATTTTAATTGATTCACAGATGCAGATTTTGAGTGATGCATTGAAGGTAAACCCGCTTAAATTTGTCGATAAAGCTGTCAAGTCCAACCGTGCCAGAGTAACAAATCTGATCGGTTATCTACCTCAGGGTTTTACAACGGTAAAATTTAAGGAACTCTTGATCGCAGAGATGCAGCGTGAAAATCCGGATGCGAAGGTCATTCATTTCTCTGCAACTGATATCCAGAATATCGAACATCTGGTGAAGGAAAAATATGAAACCTGGGACTGGAATTTCGGTTTCTCTCCGAATTATAATTTTAAAAAGGCAATCAAGATACCCGCCGGTTTTATAGAATTACATTTAGATGTACATAAAGGTTATATTGAGCATGCCAAGATTTTCGGGGATTTTTTTGCTTCTGAATCTATTCATGAAGTGGAGCAACTATTGGTTGGAAAAAAACATCAATTGGAAGAAATCAGGCTGCTGTTGGAAGCCATAGATCTAACTTCGTATTTTGGAAAAGTTGATGTTGCTGAAATTTTGGAGCTATTTAAATAACAAATGTTCTATTATCCCATTGGGATTTAAATAAAAAATATTATGCCTTGGAATCCAGTTGTATATAATCAGTTTAAAGACATTCGTTTCAAACCCTTTTTTGATCTATCTGAATTAATAGCTTCTGAAGCAATGATGAAAGCAGTGGATCTCGGATGTGGAACCGGTGAGCAAACAGCTATTTTGAGCGATAAATTTCCACAAGCTACATTTCTCGGAATAGATGCATCTCCGGAAATGCTATCGATGAGTCGTAAACTTGAACATGAACACCTGAAATTTGAAAATAGTAGTGTTGAAAAATTTCTGAAGACAGCGGGTTCATGGGATTTGATATTCAGTAATGCGGCATTGCAATGGCTGGATGATCACCAAATGCTTTTTCCGCATCTCATTTCCAAATTGAGTAGCGGCGGACAATTGGCAATTCAGATGCCTTACCAGCCAGAAAATGTCTTAAATAAATTGCTATTTGAGCTGGCTGGTGAAGAACCTTACCGAAGTTATTTGGATGGTTGGAATAGGGCTTCATCGGTGCTAAGTATAGATGACTATGCACAGATTTTATTTCATGCAGGCTTGGAGGAATTGGATCTTTCGCTTCGTATATACCCAATTATTGCCGCGGAAGTGGATGTACTTTATAACTTTATTTCCGGATCGGCATTGATCCCTTATATTGAGCGATTGGACGAAGATAAAAGACCTGCTTTCATTGAGGCTTTTAAGATACGTATTAAACAGTATTTTTCCAGATTCCCCGCGATATATCCGTTTAAACGTATTTTGTTGTATGGACGAAAGAGCTGACATCGAGCGAGGATGTTCGTGTTAAATGCTGATCAAATCTGAACAGATCGCTTTGGTCATCGTTGCTAAATCGTTGGGATTTAATATCATTTGAAGGCCTCGTTTTCCCGCGCTCACAGAAATTTCTGTTTCCAATTGAGCTGCTTCCTCAATAAATGTTGGAAATAGTTTTTTCATGCCAATAGGTGAGCAGCCACCGCGGATATAGCCCGTTACAGCTAGGAGATCCTTCATAGGGAGCATTTCACAATTTTTATTACCTGATGCTTTAGCGATCTTTTTTAAGTCAAGTTGGGCATTTCCGGGAATTACAGCAACAATGTAAGGGTCTATATTTCCTTTCAATACTAAAGTCTTATAAAGTGTTTCAGGTAATAGACCCAATGACAAGGCAACATGTTCGGCACTGACATCATGGTCATCCACCTCGTATTCTCTTAATTCATAGTTTACTTTTGCCGTATCCAACAAGCGGACTGCATTGGTTTTATGCGACATAATAAGCTTTATTAAGATCTACGATTGGAAAAATAGTTTGTAATATCTGTCAAGGAGTATGTATTCAGACAATTTTTTGCTTCCAGGCCACCTTTCTGTGCAACAAAAATACCATACTGCATGTCCAGTAGACCCTCAGTGCGATGCGCATCGGGGTTAATGGATAACAATACACCTTTTTCCACAGCATAGCGATGCCATCTCCAATCTAAATCTAGCCTTAAAGGATTTGCATTAATTTCAATGACGACCTTATTCGCGGCGCAGGCATCAATTATTTTTTTAAAGTCGAGTGGATAGCCCGATCTACTTAATAAAAGACGGCCCGTTGGATGTCCCAAAATTGTTGTATATGGGTTTTCAATTGCTTTAATCAATCTGGCGGTTGCTTTTTCCTCATCCATCTTTAAGTTGGAGTGAACAGAGGCGACAACAAAGTCAAATTGTGCTAGTACCTCATCGGGGTAGTCCAGTGATCCGTCGCTTAGAATATCGGATTCTATCCCTTTAAAGATTTTAAAAGGTGCTAGTTTTTCATTTAAGCTGGCAATTTCTTTCCATTGCTCTTCCAATCTTTCGATGGAAAGACCATTTGCATAAACAGCCGTTCTGGAGTGATCACATATTCCGAGATATTCGAGACCTAATGCATCTTTACAATAAAGAGCCATTTGCTCCAAGGTATGCACACCATCACTATAAGTTGAGTGGTTGTGCAATGTCCCTTTGAGATCTTTAAATTGGATTAATTGAGTTAAAGTATGGTTCTGGGCGCGTTCAATTTCGTCAAGACCCTCGCGCAATTCAGGTTCAATATAATCAAGCCTTAAGTTACGATAGATAGCTTCTTCACTGGAAAGTGAAGGTAAGTCAGGAAGAATATTGAATAAGAGATCCAAGTGTGCGGTCGATCCTGTACTGAGAATAAGGTCTCGATAAAAATCATTGATATTCGTACTGAAAACCTTGAATGTAAAACCTAATTCATCGGTAATTTCCAGTGAATTCTCTGTTTTCTCCACCAATGTATAATCACCTAGGAATTTCTCCACCGCTTCTATACTTTCGGAAATGAGTAGATCTACTGTGCTTAACACCTCGCATTTTCTTCTAAAATCTCCGGTAAAGGATAGGAGAGACGAGGGGAAATGTGTTTTTAAAATAGCGTAAAATGTATCAGCTTGGGACAATACTTTGGCGTATAGGAACCACCCCTGATTGGATATCGAAAATTCGATGGACTTCTTTATTTCTTCCTGCGTTTTTAAGCCAAATCCTTTAGCTTCAACTAGACGGTTTTCATTGCAGGCATACAGTAGTTCGCCTACACTTTCAATCCCAAGGTCTTGCCAGATAATCTGAACCTTTTTTGGACCAAGACCCTTTATGGTTAACATTTCAACAACTCCTGATGGAGTATTCGCCAATAGGACCTGGAGTTCCTTAAACGTTCCGGTTTGTGCGACCTCTTTCGCTTTTTCGGCGGTACTTTTTCCCATGCCTGGCTGTGCGCTCAATTCTTCAAGCGAGGCGTCATCGATACGAAAGGGCAATTTGTCCAATTTAAAAGATGCACTAGCCATAGCCTTTGTTCGGAATGGATTTTCGTTGTGAAGTTCCATTAATTGGCTACACAATTTAAAAATTTTAGAGATCGCTTTATTGTCCATCATTGTCGGTGAGTTGTTAGGCTACAAATATCCTAAATTTTGAGCCAAAATACCAACCAAGTCGATAATATAATGCCGTTAAATAATGTGAAAAAGATGATTTTTGTCGAAATCATTCACTGTTTTTTAAAATTAACAACAAAGTGACAAATGACAGCCCGCGTAACCGGGTATTTTGGCTAAGTTTGCCGTTTTTGGGTGTTGAAATCGATAAGGTTTATCGTGTTTTCTGAAAATATCCGACAACAATAGGAATGTTATGATAGCAGATATAAATGACAAAGAAGTAAGTGGTCTCTACAAGACAGGTATTATTCAACAGACGGCCTATTGGTCTGCTGTGAAAAAGATGCAGGGGATAGAATCGAAGGCTTTTAATTTCAAATCGAAGCACTCTGATCTTTATATCGGAGTGGAAGACGATACCTATTTTGTAGGGGATCTATTGATTATTATTCAGGCAGTGGATCATGAGCATAGCATCGCGTATGTACCATATGGTCCTGAAATAGAACCATCAGAAGAAAATCAAGGGTCGTTTTTAGAGCAGCTTTCGGAGAGTTTACGTTCTTACTTGCCGCCCAATTGTATTATGATACGATATGATCTGTCCTGGGAATCCCATTGGGCAAAAGATGATGACTGTTATGACCTCTACGGCAATTGGTTAGGCGTTCCTGAAAAACGTATTCAGGAAATGCGCTTTAATTTTAATACTGAAAATTGGAATTTTCATAAAGCGAATACAGATATTCTTCCCTCTAATACCATTTTTATGAACCTTAGAAAAGAGGAAGATCTTCTGTTGGCCAATATGAAATCAAAGACGCGTTACAATATTCATTTGGCTGAAAGGAAAGGCGTAAAGGTTCGTTCTCTTGGTTTAGAGAGCCTGGAGATCTGGTATGAGTTATATCGGCAGACTGCGCTTCGTAATAATTTTTTCTTGCATGATATCAACTATTTCAAGATTGTACTATCTGCCAAGGCAAATGATACTTTGTCTCCAGCAGATGTTTATTTACTGGTTGCCGAGGTGGACAATCAACCTTTGGCTGCAATGTTTCTAGTAATTGCTGCAAATCGGGGAACCTATCTTTATGGTGCCTCCGCTTCCGAGAATCGCAATTATATGGCTACTTATGCCTTGCAATGGCGTGCCATGCAGATAGCAAAGGAGAAAGGCTGTGCGGAATATGATTTCTTTGGCGTATCACCTCAGGCAGATCCTTCACATCCATTATACGGACTTTATAGATTTAAAACGGGTTTTGGTGGTGAGATCTATCATCGAATGGGCTGTTGGGATTATCCATTAGATAATAAGAAGTATCGGTATTATGCCTCCATGGAGTTTAAAAATCAAAGTTATCATTTGAGTTAAGTGTTAAAATACTTCACCCAGGGTCAATCTTACTCCACGGTGATTGGTGCTGACACCATAATCTATGCCGATGTTGGTGCCCGAGTTCTTGTTAAATTTAATTCTGGCGCCAGCACCAGTACCGATGTTCCAGTCTGCAAACATGCTATTTTTTGGTCCGTTGACGGTTGTGAAATTTATAAAAGCCACAAAACCGAATAAACCATCGCTGCTGATGTCACGGCGGTACTCTGTTTCCAGATAATACAACGATTTGCCACGGAACCGACTTACGGGAAACCCTCTTCCGGAACTATTGTAAGGATCCCACCCCAAATTAGGTAAATCGAGGTAAGGTGCTTTGCTATTGAATACAGTCCAGAAAAAGCTACGCACAGCAATCATATTCTGCTTATTCGCATCCTGGGTCAAGCGATGGTATCTCCTGATTTCAAGGAATAAGGACTTCCAATTTTGATCGCTTCCCATGAAAACAGGGTTAAGGCGGAATTGTAGATTGGCATAGTTGCCAGACCAGGTATTAATAGAATTCGCACGTGTATCATAAATGAGATTGAGACTAAGGCCCGAAGAAACAGTATGATCTTTTAAATCCGTGCCATAAGGGTAGGAGGTATACTCGTCAAGTGGGATCGCACTCGTGGATTTGATATTCATGCGGTAATCCAGATCATAGCCAATGCCCATAAACAGTCCGCCGTGGATTCTTTTTAGCGCATGTTGATATAGTCTAAAATAAGTATAATCCAAATTGATCTGTTGGTCTCCGTGATGCTCTTTGCCTATTCCCCAAGTCTCATGTGGGTATTTTAATAGCCTGATATCACCATCGATAACCCAAGTATTATCTTTTAACCAGACATAGGAGCGGATGGGGAGGCCGAATCGCTTTCCAAAATTGGTGTATGGAGTGAAAGTAACTTTAGACATATAGGTACTTTTACGCTCACCAAGATAAAACCCTGCTGTGGTACTCGTAATTAAAGCGTGTCCTCCTCCTGGTACATTTGTCGAAAATGGCAGAAATGAAAAGTAAAACTTTTTTCCGGTACTATCGACAGATTGTGGTGGCTTAATCTTGAGAATATCTTTTCCGATATCGATCAGGTCCCTTTGTTTACTTGTATCTGCGATATGCTCAGTGATTTCTATTTCATTGACAGGGCGCTGCGCATAGAGCTCAGATTGAAATATCACCAATAAAAATGTTAAAGTAGCAAGCTGATATAAAAAAAGATGCTGTCTGTCGTAGTGTGTCATGAACGCATGCAATCTAAGAGGAATTGTACAGAATTACAATATTGTAAAGAATATTTTATCTATTCTGTCGCGTTTTGGCTATAAAGGGAATAAGTTCAAATTTCATTCACCTAGAAAAAAATAGCGTTTACCGATTTTAATGTAATGTTAATCTAAATGTAATAGAATCAACACATCAGTTGTCTTAAATTTGAATCAGAAAATAAATAAGAAAAAAGTGCAACAAATTTAGATTGTCTTCGACAATAGGATAAGAAAATATACTAATACATTATAAAATAGAAAAGATATGAAAACTTTAGTAAAAACATTTGTAGCGGCAGCAATGATAGCAATCTCTACCTGTTCAATGGCTTCGGTTAAACCAGAAGAACGTAATTTAATTACAGCTGATTTGGCAATTGATGAATATGTTGGCGCAATGACCGAAGGTCAGGTAGCGAATTTAGATAAGCTATTCACTTCTGATTTTAATCAGAAAATCTGTGGTAAACAAGATTTAAATCACAGCCGATCGGAGATGATCGAGTTCTTGAAAAAACAAAAAGGAATAAAAATGAACTGTAAAACAACAACGCAGATCGTTGAAGAATTACCAGATTATGCTATTGCGAAAGTAACCATGCAATTTGATGGTTTCTCTAAGACCGATTTGATCACACTTGTGAAGGAAAACGGTGCATGGAAAGTTTCTAAATCAGTTAATTCTTACAAATAGGAATTACTGCCGCAAATTGAAATGATGTTTCGGGAAACTGAGCAATGTATAAAAACAAAAGAGGCTACTTTTCACAAGTAGCCTCTTTTGTTTGTGGAGCATATCAGGATCGAACTGATCACCTCTTCACTGCCAGCGAAGCGCTCTAGCCAGATGAGCTAATGCCCCCTTTGTTTTTTCTGTCGCTAAGATAATACCTTTTTTGTAAAAACAAAATTGCTTTTTTATTTTTTTAAGTATTATTATTTATTGCTTCTCGGTAAGTAATTCTTCTGTACGTTGTATCTGCTGATTATCCTTCCATCCATCATGTCCAGGAATAACCATCTTTATATGGGGATACTTCGCTAATAATCTGGCTAATGCAGGCTTCCAGGCTTTGACGTCACCATCAACAATATTACCTAAATTTTTTGCCTCCGAGCTTTTGATAAAGCAACCCCCATCCAGAATTTGATAGTCCGGAAACCAGACAACGACATTATCCAAAGAATGCCCGGCTCCAAAAAAGTTCAAAACGAAGGACTGACCACCGACTTTATAGGTCTTGTTGATTTTGACGAGATGCGTAGCTTGGGCTTTATGATTTGCCTTAAGCAGGTCGTTGGTCATTTTTGTCACATAAGTTGGAATGCCGATACGATTATAATATGCAAACCCTCCCGCGCGATCCTCATGCCAATGTGTGGCATATACCGCAATGACAGGTAGTTGATGCTTTTGTTTAATACTGTCCAAAAGCGGTTGATATTGTGTCGAGTCCCAAGGCGTATCAAATAGAATAACACCCTTCTTGGTGATTAGATAGACCGCATTAGCGGCATATTTGGTGCCCTCAAAGGTATTGTAAGTCGTATAAAGATATAGCTGTGAATTGATCTTTTCAATGGATAATGGTTTTTCCTGTGCGCGCAAAGATGACAATACACAGCAAGAAAGACCGAAAAGTAGTGTAGCTACTTTTGCGGAGAAGAGCGAAATAGTATTTTTGAACATAAGTAAATAAACGATTGTTCGGAACGAATATTGTTGAGTTGGACCTGTTAAATTCCTTTTTTTTGGCTACAACGATGTAACGAAATCTTCCCGATGTGGAGTGAAAGAATCTATCAATTCGCCTTCTTCAAGACATTCACAGCCGTGGATTAAATTTGGGTAAATGATACAGGAATCACCTACGGTTAAAATTTCATCTGTGCCATCAATGTGGTACCTGAACTTTCCGGCGCTGACATAAGATATTTGTGTATGTGGGTGTTGATGTGGGGCACCGATTGCACCTTTTTGAAAACGTACTTTCATTAACATCAATTCATCATTATAGACTAATATTTTACGTTGTACACCATCGCCTAGATCCGTCCAGCTCTGCGCTTTATCGTGTAGGAATATCTCACTCATTTTAATCACTTTTATTTTGAAAAATTAATCAACAAATCTTTATTACCAATGATAGGAAATAAATACGACTTTTGTAGCTCAGCTTGAGAACTTCTTGATAAGTGTACAGCGTTGGTGAGAAAATATCCCGATTTTCTTAGGAAAAATAGAAGAACATGGATGAACTGATCGGTAAAGTATTTGAAAAAACTGTTACTTTGTGTCTGATCAAAGCGAATGTACTGATATGAATTATTTCGACGAACTTATTACGTTATTACATGAAGAACAGCAATATGATAAGATGCAGCATGAAGCATTATTATTGAAAAGCAGTTTAAATGAAAGAAGAATGCAGGGGGTGACCTGGTTTCCTATTCAGATCACGGATAGCGAACTAGGGCGGGGAGATTATCTGTCAGTTAGTTTAAAAAAAACAAATCACCTCGATGTAGATCATCGGTTTCGTTTTGGGATGCCTGTTTCTCTATTTTCAAACCATGACCCAAATGCGGACAGAATAGATGGCATTATATCTTCAGTTAATAAGGAAGGTATGCGGATTTCATTTCGTGTAGATGAGCTGCCGGATTGGAGTAGAAGAGGGAAACTTGGTGTGGACTTATTATTTGACGAGCACTCATACCGTGAAATGGCGAATGCATTGCGGCAGGCAAAGGAGCTCGCGACTGATCCGCGACAAGGTACATTGATCAGAAAGCTTATTGGTGGGGAACAATTATATATCGGAAAAAAAGATACATTTTTTGAGTATCCAGATCTCAATGCCAGCCAAAATAGTGCTGTTCAAGAGGTCTTAGCTACAACAGATATCGCACTTTTACATGGCCCTCCGGGGACTGGGAAAACGACAACATTGATCAAGGCAATAGCCGCTTTGTTAAAGAGCAATAACAAGCAGATATTAGTCGTGGCCCCGAGCAATACTGCAGTTGATTTATTGACTGAGCGTTTAGATGCTGCAGGAATATCTGTCACTCGGATAGGTAATCCGGTTAAAGTATCTGAACATCTACAGGAGTTGACCCTTGATAGCAGAATAGATCGCCATAGCGCGAATAAGGATATAAAGGCCTTGCAAAAGCAAGTTCGAACCTATACGGATATGGCCCAGAAATATAAACGCAATTTTGGCAAGGCCGAGCGCGAACAAAGGAAAGCATTGTTCGACGAAGCTTACAGAATTCGAAAAGATGTTGATAAGATTCAGGATTTTATCGTAGCGGATATTCTCGATTGCTCTAAGGTGATAACCGCGACGCTAGTAGGAGCAAATCAAGATGTTATACGAAACCGAAGATATGAGACGGTTGTTATTGACGAGGCTGCTCAAGCACTGGAGCCTGCCTGTTGGATTCCGATATTAAAGGCAGACAAATTGGTATTGGCTGGGGATCATTGTCAACTCTCACCAACAGTGAAATCAAATAAAGGTATATACAATAAACTTAGTAATACGCTGTTTGAAAAACTCATCGATCTTTATCCCGAAGCGGTTTCGTTGCTTGATATCCAATATCGAATGAACGAACAGATTATGAATTATCCTTCCTCAGCTTTATATGGAGGTCTCTTGAAAGCTGATCGTTCTGTTGCGCATTGGACAATAGCAAACGATACGGAACCGATTGTATATATTGACACAGCTGGGGCAGGTTTTGAGGAAACCGAAAGTGATGGTGCGATCTATAATCTCGGGGAGGCCAGTTTTCTGAAATCTCATTTAAAGACAGCCATCGCAACTTGGGTACGATCTTCTCCAATCGAACAATGGCCTAGTATTGGGATAATAGCACCTTACCGTAAACAAGTGTCTGTATTAAAGGAAATGTTGGAGCAGGATGAGGAATTACGGCCGTATGCTGCTATTATCAAAGTACAAACCATTGATAGTTTTCAGGGGCAGGAGAAAGATATTATTTATATCAGTTTGACGCGAAGTAATAACGAACAACAGATTGGGTTTTTATCCGATGTGCGACGGATGAATGTCGCCATGACAAGGGCCAAAAAGAAGTTGGTCGTCATTGGTGATAGTGCAACGATAGGGATTCATTCATTCTACCAGAAATTTATTGTTTACGCAGAAAATCTTGGTCACTACCATAGTGTTTGGGAATGGGATATTGCGGAGATGTAATCGGAAAAGGGACTGCGATGAAGTTCTTTACGCAGTCCCTCTCAATTTTTATAAAGAGGTGAAATTCATCCAATCGGCCTTTTCGTCATAGTGCATAAGCGGTTCGGCATTATTGTTATTGGAGAGTTGACCGACCAACATGTACAGATCCATACTAACATGCTGACGGGCAATTTCTGTCATTTTATCATTAAAACCAGCATTATTGATTTGAAGGACATATTGGAAGCAAACAACACGTGCAATTATTTTCCCTAAAGTGACCATCTCGCGTTGCTTAGGTTGAAGCGGGAAGTCGAAATTCAAAATAGAAGAGAAAAATGGAGCGGCTAATTCGGTCGCCGGATTTATTTTCAGGAATGAAAGCAGATTGCTTTCTTTGCTTTTGCGCATCATTTTAGCAATTGCCTCTGCTACTTGTGAATAGAGCATCTCATTGGATCCTTCAAAAATTTGGAAAGGTCTACTATCTACTAAACCACGACCAGCAACATGATCCAATCTATAACCATTTGCTCCAGATAATTGTACACAGATCTGTGCAGATTCGTGCATCAGGTCAGTCACGAGTGCCTTGACACTATTGGCATCTACACTGTGACCAGAAAGATCATTATGAATTGAACTGATTGAACTACTGTATGCACACATCGCTGAACATATCGTAAAAGCAGCCTGCAAACGCGATAACTGAAACTTAACCGAATCGAGTTCGTTCAATGGAATTCCACTAACACGTCTTTCTGTACAATGCTTCATGGCTTCATCCAGCATACGTTTTATGAATCCCATTCCCATGCCAGGAAACTGAAGTCTGCTCCGGTGTAAGGTATCCAACATCAGTTTTATACCAGTGCTCTCTGGTGTTAACCTATTGTCAATGGGTACTTCGATGTCTATTTTATTGATACCATAAGGAATCGCATATAATCCTAAGCTATTGTATTTTTTTGTTACTTCAATCTTTTGTTCTTCGATGGAATTGTCAGTAACAAAGAAATCAATATCACGCACAAGTTCACCATTCTCATTTTTCTTTCGTGCAGTAACGAGCCAAAAGTCAGCAGCACCTGTTAAACCTTGCCAATGTTTTTCTCCGTTAATGCGGTATTTATCTCCATTTTGTTGGTAGGAGGTACGCATATTGAGGGCATCACTACCATAGGCCTGCTCGGTAATCATCAGCCCACCCATGGCTTTATTTTCTAGAAATTGATGGAAAACTTTTTCCTGAAGTAAGGTGTTGCCGTATTTAGCAAAAGGCTCCAAGAATAAAGCGATATTGATCCCGAAGATCAAAGACAGTGACAGTGATTCATAAGACGCCGCCGCAAGCACTCCTAAACACTCTTTTACATGTAGGCCACGGCCACCGTGATGCTCGGGAATAGCAACAGACAATGGTCTCATTGCCATAATTTCGCTTAAAAACTGAGGGGGCAAACCACGTGCTAAACTCAGGTTATTGTAGTCATATTCCGTATGGAATAAATTTGACAATCGCTCTTTGAATTTTCCGATATATAAATCGAAATCTTCGATCTGTTTTTTTTGTCCTAAAACGTTAGACATCGCTAGATATTGATTAAATGATAAAACATTTGCAATAGTAGATGTATACGATATATCCCTTATTTAAGATAGCTGTGATTTACTCCTAACATCCCATCGCTATACAAAAATAATTCATATCGCTGTGATTATTCTGTCCACTTCTGTATAAAAGATAGGATAAATCGTGCATGTCTGAAAATATTAAGTTGCCTTGTTTCGATAAGAAGTAGGGGAAATTCCTACGATTTTTTTGAATAAACGGGAGAAATAAGAAGGATCAGAAAAATCCAGCTCATAACAGATATCGGCAATACTTTTATTTGATTCAAAAAGAAGAAATTGACTATGCATGATAAGTACTTCTAAGATTAGTTCTTTGGAAGACTTTTTGAACACCGAAAATACGCAGCGGTTTAGGTAATTGGTTGACACCGCGAGCCGGTCAGCATAAAAGCCGATATGTTTTTGTTTTTTGAAGTTTTTGTGCACAAGCTGTTTGAACATCATTGCGATTTCCTGCCTTCGGTTGAGTGCTTGATTGGAAGATGATAGCTTGATAATCTTTAGTAAGAGGGATTTTAGTAAACTTTCGAAGAGTTCTTTATAAGGTGATTCAGAAAGTAATTCATTGTACAGCAATTTGAATAGCTCGTTAAGGTCGGTACTATCCTGTGAAGCTAAGTTGAGCAGTGGTGAAATGTTAAAGATATTCAGGATTTCCTGTTCCCGAAATATCGAAGTCATCGCGTTATCGTTGATCAGTACACAATGTCCTTTTGCCGATTTGTCAACAGATTTGATCGTCGAAATATTACCATAGTTGCTAATCAGAATCGCTGGTGCTTTTACCACATATTCTTTTGCACCGATCTTGTGTTTAAAATGGCCCTCTGTTATATGTACAAGGAGATTGTATCCCAAGAAAATGGGCGGTGTAGGGAATTTAATATATGGAGCGATTTCACTGAGCTGGAAGATCTTGACGGGAGATTGCTGGTACCTCAGGTGTTCCAGACTACCCGTCATAAATCGATCTACAAATTCACCCGCATTTACCTGCTTTTCCATTATTGTCCATTATGTTTTTGCAAAACATCAAATTCTCCTATTTTCCGATTAATACTACGCGTTGCAAACCGATTTAACGTAATATCAGGATAATATTTCAAAGGTAATGGGATAAAATAGCTTTGTCAATATAAAATGTATGATGATTTTCAAAAATAGGTACGATATGCTGCCATTGTTGCCAATAGCTACACTCCATGATCATCTCTATGCAAGGGTAAAAAACTAATCGGATTTTCTAACCATTTAAGGCCTGGGCGATAGTTATGATCGATAAAAAATGATTTTGGAAAACGAAGGTTTATCATTAGCTTTAATCTTTAGTAAAATCTGAATCGTTTGTTTCTCAACGACTTTTTTATTATAAACCGAGCGAGTATGAAAATTGTATCTGTTTTTATTTTATTATTTTTTTCTTTTATAGCGGTATGGGCACAAGACCGGATAAAATACTGCAATGATTACATCCAAACCGGTGCAGAGCGAACAGAGCAATATATACCTTACCTCAATGGTAAGCGTGTCGCTATTTTGGGTAATCCATCTACCGTGATCAAGAAAAAACATCTTGTAGATAGTCTACTCGCCAGGGAAATTAAAATCGTAAAAATATTTGGACCTGAACATGGATTTCGCGGAAATGCCAGCAACGGAACGAAAGTGGGGGATGAAGTAGATCCAACAACCAAAATTCCGGTGATCTCACTCTATGGAAATAAAAAGAAGCCTTCGGCGAAAGATCTAAAAGATATTGATGTGTTTATCTTTGATGTGCAAGATATGGGGGTGAGGTTTTACACGAATATTAATACACTTCGGGACATCATGGAGGCCTGTGCCGAAAATGATAAGGAACTCTTGATTTTAGATCGCCCAAATCCAAATGCGTATTTAGTTGATGGCCCTATATTGGATATGAAACATAAATCGGGTATTGGTCAGTTTCCGGTTCCGATTGCTCATGGGATGACAATCGCTGAGTTTGCCCAGATGATTAACGGCGAGGGCTGGATGGCAACGACAAAAAAATGTAAGCTAAAGATCATACCCGTAGCGGGATATAATCATCAAATGTTATACAAGCTTCCGGTTAATCCTTCTCCAAATTTAAACACCGAACAGAGTATTCTACTCTATCCCAGTACTTGTCTTTTTGAAGGTGTAAAGATCAATCATGGAAGGGGGACTGATTATCCCTTTACAGTTTTTGGGAGTCCAGTCTATAAAGGCGCATATCGTTTTTCGTTTACACCGGTGAGTAAAAAAGGAATGAGTGAAACACCACTTTTTATGGATGAAGAATGCTTTGGCTTAGATCTACGTGAATATGATTTGCAGAAGCTGGTGGACAGTAAGAAAATCAATCTCTCCTGGATGCAGGAGCTCTATCGGAATTCTCCTGAAAAAGATAAATTCTTTGATCAGTCATTTTCCAAGCAGATTGGCAGTATAGAAAAATTGGTTGGTGTTGATTCCTTTCGGCGACAGATAGCAGAAGGTATTTCAGAAGAAGAAATTCGAAAAAGCTGGGAGCCTGGATTAACGCATTATAAGGAAATGAGAAAGAAGTATCTTATTTATCCGTAATCTATTTATCCGCACCGGAAGCTGTTGCATGGAATTGCGATTATTCTTACAAATGTGATAGTTGCCAATAACTAGTTTATCGGAACCTTACTCTTTAACCTGAAAAGTAAATGATGTCTGATCGAAAATATTATTGTTGTTATGTAGCTTTTTTATGGGGGCTCATCGCAAATCTAAACCAACTCTATGGGCAACAGTTAGCGCGGAGCCCAGATCGACAGAATTATATCCCCGCTGCTGGTAGTACACTTTATTTTGGAGCTGCAGATGGCGCTGTTTATGCCATTGAATAGCAGCTGTGGGCTTTATTCGAACGTTGATTTATTTTCTTAAAATTTTTTCCATTGACTTGCCTTTCGCCAGTTCATCAATCAGTTTATCTAAATAACGGACTTTTTGAACGAGAGGATCTTCAATATCTTCTATACGATAGCCGCAAATGACACCGGTAATCTTTGTTGCATTGGTGTTGAAATGCGGTGCCTGGCTGAAAAAATGTTCAAAATCGGTTTTGTCGGCGATGATCTGTTGCAGGTCCCGGGTATTATAACCTGTTAACCAAAATATGATTTCATTGACTTCTTCTTTTGTGCGACCTTTTTTTTCTGCTTTTTGTATATAATGTGGATATACTCCAGCAAATGACATGCGATATATTCTAGTATTGTCCATTTTTCTACTGATGATGGTTTGTGGTTTTTGCTAATTTACCATTTTTTTGAATGTAAAATTTCTTTACAATATCATTTTACCTGTTGTTTTATCAAAAGTAATGGTTTTGTTGGCACCTCCATAAAAGAGTGTAATGCGAAGCGTTTTATCCGTTTCCGAACTGAAAATGATGTCTTTTGCACTCCCTATTCTTATGGTTGTCCCGTCATTATTTAATGCATTGTCGGTACAGCTAAAAACCCTTTTTTCAATTATTCCTTTTTTCTCAATTATTTCTAACCAAGGTGGGGATAAAACACTATATCCGACGATTTGTGCACGATAATTTTCGTTTAAATCTTTCGTCATCCGTAGACCGAAAGAAGACATGGACAATACCAATGTGTAAAAGGGTAGCATCATTGGCAAGATGCTACAAATTAACCCCAATATTAATCCAGACAACATAATCTTTGCCAGGATCTTTTTCCAGAAGATTACGATTACAATTATAGTCAGTCCTAGCCACATCCAGAAAAGTATGATGTCACTATAATAGCCGATTAAACTTATCTTTTCCAGGTAGTAAGCGAGCATATCTATACCCAGTAATAGCGTAATGATAATATATAGTATTTGTATTTTACTTTTCATTGTAGTGATTTGTCGTTTAAAATAGGATTTTTTTTGCATAGATTTTAATGGGCTTGTCAAATGATATCATCCGATTACGGTACTAAATATCACAATCGGAGAGCTTATGGTCGCGCCTAGTTCTTGAACTGTTTTTGGACATAGTCTTTAAGATTAATCGGTAAAGACAACATAATAATTTTAAAATTATAGCCTTACCTTTATAGGATACAAAATTGTCTTAAAAAATGAGTTTGAGATACAAACGTAACATCATTCATGTAAAGGAAGAAGAGCAACAAGTTCTAAAGGATTTTCCGATACTGATTGGGGGCTGCGGTATTGGTAGCTATATTGCTGAGTGTCTGTTGCGGATGGGATTTGAAAATTTGATCATTATCGATGGTGATCTTGTGGAACTGACCAATCTTAATCGCCAGAATTATGTAGCGGGAGATATCGGTGTAAATAAAGCTATCGCTTTAAAAGAACGATTGGTGGCCATTAATCCCGATGCAAAGATTACAGCTTATCCTGAATTTCTAAATAAGGGTAATTTGTATAGTCTTGATTTAAATTGTAAAGTGGCTATTAACGCCCTGGATTTTTCCTCCGATATCCCTTTTTTATTTGATGAATACATGGCGCAGAAAAATATCCCTGTTATTCATCCTTACAATTTGGGTTGGGCAGGGTTTTTAACTGTCATTACACCCGATAGTCGTAATTTACGATCTTTAAATGTTGAACATCAAGCGTTTGAGGTGAACGTTGGGAAATATATTGTTGATAGACTACAAGAAAAAAGTATTGATACAGAATGGCTTGAGGATTTTCTTTTAGAATATGGTAAAATAGCAATGGATTCGCCACCTCCACAGTTGTCATTGGGGTTATATCTATTATCTGGAATGGTCTGCCATATTGTGTTTAACATCGCTACAGATAAAGTAATAAAAGTATTTCCTGAATCCTACTATTTGTCTCTAAAATAATAACAGCAGACATATATAAATTCTTCTTATTTCACACTACATGTTGTTGATTTAATAATTTAAAATAAAAGTCCTTATTTTTATAATTCTTGATTTATATCTACATGAATTGGACGTCTGAAGATTATTACTTTACTAAACTTGAGAAAAAAGAGCTTTCAGAGTTTATTCATTTTTATCTAAGTACGACAAGAGAATACTTTAATCTGGATAGTTCTCCTGATGAAGAATACTTTCGCCAATATGAGAATCTGATTCGAGAAGACTTGCTCTTTTTTGATAAATCAATTTATTACGTTTTACGCGATAAAGAAAAACATGCTATCCAAGCCTCCATTCGTATTACTTATTGGGATAGGGAAACTACATTGCCAATTCAACAGTTATTTGCAATAAAAAAAGAAGATCTATTGATTCCAGATATTGATCATTTTTGGCATATAGGTCGTTTCATTATTTCACAAAAAATTACTGGACAGCGCATCAGTGTGCTTAAAAAGATGCTTTTTGATGCATTTTTCCCTCCATTTTACTTTGAAAATGGATTAATTATTGCAGAATGTGATAAGAAATTGGTTCGTACATTATTTAATTTAGGTATACCTTCTTACCAACTAGGCATACCAATTATTTATTTATATTCGGAAACACTACCTATTTATATAAAAACAACATGGCTGGAGTCTTTTATAGAAAAGAACAAATTGGCACAGTATTGTTTTAGTAATACGATAGACGCTCACAAAATCCTTGACACAGGGAAAAAAATACCTATACATAAGAATACTAAAGATGAAGATATAGAGTCTTATTAAAATAAAGACTGCTCAATTGCTAAAGCTGTGGCCTCAGTGATACTTTTTACTTTTAGTTTGGAAAATATTTGTTTTTTGTGAAATTTTATCGTGTCTATAGAAACGTAAAGTTTATCTGCTATCTGATCCATAGTTAACCCTTGCGCAGAAAATAGAAGAATATCTTTTTCTCGGGGCTTAAGTTTAACATGCGGTGCTTCGACCCAACGATCTTTTTCCAAATTGTACTCAAATTGTTTTCCGTTCTCATCGGACTTGAATTTAATATTTCCTGCATTAGCGTGTGAAGAAATAGAAACAACACAAAGCGCTATCCAAGGATTTGAAGATTTATCTAAAAGTATTGGCTTAAGTTTGTGATTTATCAATAAGGGTTTTCCATTCGATTGTTTCAAATGGAAATCGTAGGATATGGAATGTTTTAATCTCTCTTCTTTCGAAAGATTTTCAAAAAAATCGAATCCGACATCGTTTATTTTTTTTAATAGATGTATGTCCTGTTCTGGTACATTATCAAAATAATGTTGATAACCTTTCTTTAAAACTTCGGCAGGGGAGTTTCCACATAGGAAGATGGGGTTGTCAGACACAAACAAAAAGCTCTTTTTAGAGTAGTCGATTAAATATATACTTTGATAGGTTAATCTGCTTAAAGATTTCGCGAAATTAATAAAAGCATCTATGATCTCATAATCATCTTTGCTAAAGGTATCTTTAACGTGTACAGGCTTAAAAAAATCTTCAATCTCAATCTTCATAGTATTAATGGCAAAAATGATCTATTATCGCTTTGAAATTTCCAATTAAACTAATATTATTTCTGTTCGCAAATTACAAAAATAACAATCCAGTCTAAAGTAATTAACGAAAAATAGGCTTTTCTGACCTTTCTACGTCTATTTAGAGCGTTGGTTAAAAGAGCACCTAATTTTTTCATTAAATCCTTATGACATAATGGGATAATATCCTACACAAATGGGTAGAATATCATTCCCCTTGATAAAATGTAGTATTTTAGTTTCTATCTTTAATATTGTCAAAGCAATTTAAAATTATATAAATATAGTCTATTGGATTCAAAATATCCAATGGTATGTCTTGCTTTATGTAGGATTTTAGTAAAGATCGTAATGCAATGACACCTTTGAAGAAAACTTATTCCTAATATCTCTCCTAATTATTTCAATTTTTGATTCAACCTGACTACGCTAAGTGATCCTTAATTCGATTGTGTTATGAAGTATTACAAGTACTTTAAATAGAATTCTTGTATATAATAATATGTATGTACATTTATATTCTATTGCTTGGTATTTATTGTTTTTTATAGTAATATTGTATGCTTAATCTAATTTTTTGTGCTTTTACTTCTGTTTTTAAGCTGCTTTATTGTTTTTTTATAATGTATATACAATATTGAAATTATTGATAGTTTGAATAATTTTGAGATGGTTTTTCTTTATGCATTTTAATTTGGAGGTGGGATGATAAATTTAAACATGTAAAAGAACTGAATACTTGGATAGGCATTTATAGCATACTTTTTATTATAAAATCCATCAATTATGAAAATGCATTTCCCCATTTCCGTTTTCACCAGCTTACTGTTAATGACAGGACAGCTTGTTTCGGGGCAAGAAAATACCATTTGGCAACTGGGCAGTTCCGATGGCTCCAGCAGAGAATTCGCCCTGGCTCCACATGATTATAAGAAATTTCTGGAACATGATTTTGGCTACGAAGACAATTACTTTGTAGTCGGGCAATCTTCGTTGTCAAGAGATTTGCCTTATGTGTTACCCGGACCTGCCAATGGATGGGGTGGGACTGGCGGAACCTCTGGCCTAAGAACCCATTTTTTGAATTTATACAGCGTATTAAGTGGTCAAGTTGAAAATGGGAAATGGGCTCTGGAAGTAAAATTAGCAAATAGTGATCCTCAAAATAAACCGACCTTACAAATCGCAATCAATGGTAAATCTTATAATTACGAACTGAAGAATGGGGACGGATCCGTTGATCCAGTAGGTACAGGTTCAAAGTCTGGGGCTTCTACGATACGGATAACATTACCCGAACATATTATTGCGGAGGGGGTTAACCAGTTTACGCTTACTGTAATAAAGGGAGGGTGGGTTGAGTTTGACTCCTTTAAACTATTGGGTCCCCAACAGGTGAAATTGTTGAGAGATTACACTTCAATAATTAAAGGGGTACGGCAGTCGGATTTTGAATTGAAAAATGGAAACGAGCGCATACAGTATATGCTCGTTGATCTATTGAAATTGAAAGATGATGAACGTATAAAAGTGTTGCTGGATGGAAGAAAAATCTATGATAAAACTCATGAGAAGGGCTTATCTCGACTTGAGATTCCAATGCCTTATGCATCGAAAGAGGTACGGAGTAAATATGCAATATATATCAACGATAAACTAATTCAAACATCTTCTATAAAACGATCTCCAAAAAGATTGGGTGGGGTTTCGGATTATGTCAACACTATGATAGGGGCTGCGCATTCTAGATGGATGCTGGCACCGGGACCGTGGATGCCATTTGGAATGGTAAAGATTAGTCCCGATAATCAGAATATTGGCTGGCAGGCTGGTTATGAACCTTCAATAGAATCTATTGGTACATTTAGCCATATACACGAATGGACAATGGCTGGACTGGGCACATTTCCAACAGCAGGCCAATTGAAGACCAGTGTCGGAGACCAATATAGTACGCATTCAGGTTACCGTTCGGCAATAGATAAGGCAAGTGAACAGGCTCCATTGGGGTACTATTCCGTTCATCTTCTTGACCAGGATATTGACGCAAAGCTAACCGCAGGAACACGGTCCAGTTTCCAGAAATATACTTATCATAAATCAGATACTGGACGTATTATGATTGATCTTAAAGTGAACGGAGAATATGATTATAAGATCAAAGATCTCTCACTCAAAAAGGTCTCTGATTATAAGGTTATTGGCTACAGTAACCAATTGTCCGAAAATGTCTGGTCTACCGATGCGAAACAAGATTATGTTGTCTATTTTGTCATGGAATTTGATAAGCCGATTATCAATTTCGGAACTTGGCATAATGGTCGCATAACAGATCAGTCTGATCTGGTTGCCGACAGTGCTCAATCCGCTGGTATGTATGTAGAATTCGATGTTCGTAAAAACAAGGAAGTGCAGCTGCGGACTGGGATTTCCTATGTCAGTATAGCCAATGCTGCAGAAAATTTGAAAACAGAACTTTCAGATCCATTTGGATGGTCTTTTGAACGTGTGGTCGCCAACCAACATCGGGTGTGGAATGAATTATTGGGGCGCCTAGAGATAAAGAGTAATGACTATTTGGAAAAAGAGAAGTTTTATACAAATATGTATCGTACCCTGGCCAGCCGTAATACTTTTAGCGACGTCAATGGGCAATGGCGGTCTTCTGATGAGACGATCAGAACGATGAAACATCCGGGGGACCTTGCCCTTGGCTGTGATGCATTTTGGAATACCTTCTGGAATTTAAATCAATTCTGGAATCTGGTTACACCGGAATGGTCGAATAAATGGGTGCGGTCGCAATTGGCTATGTATGATGCCGACGGTTGGTTGGCAAAAGGTCCTGCTGGGATGGAATATATTCCAGTGATGGTTGCTGAACACGAGATTCCTTTGATCGTAGGGGCCTATCAAATGGGAATACGTGATTACGATGTCACAAAGGCATTTGAAGCGATCAAGAAAATGCAGACAACAAGTCCGCTGAAATTTGAAGGTGGCTTTGCCGGTAACCGGGATCTGGATGTTTATCTGAAGTATAAGTATGTGCCTTATGACCTTGGTCGTTTCTCAAATTCCCTGGAGTATAGTTTTGACGATTGGACTGTAGGACAATTTGCAAAGTCCTTGGGAAAGGAAAAGGAATACAATTATTTTAATGATAGAGGTAGCTGGTGGAAGAATGCGATAGATGTTAAAAGTGGTTATGCGAGGATGAAAGATGCCAAGGGGGAATGGTACCGGGACTTTGATCCATTTAAATCTGGAGCCAATCATCATTATGTTGAAGGAAATGCATGGCAGTTGACATTCTTTGTACCTCAGGATATCCCAGCATTAGCTAAAATGATTGGTGAGGATGTGTTTCTAAAGCGTTTGGAATGGGGATTCGGAGAAAGTGAAAAATGGCGGTATAATGGACCAAATGATCAATACTGGGATTATCCGGTTGTTCAGGGAAATCAACAGTCTATGCATTTTGCTTATATTTTTAACTGGTTGAACAAACCATGGCTTACACAAAAATGGAGCCGGTCTATCGGTGAACGCTATTACGGACAGGGTATTTCTAACGCTTACCTGGGTGATGAGGATCAAGGACAGATGAGCGCTTGGTATATCATGAATGCAATAGGATTATTTCAGCTAGACGGAGGGACGCGAACAAAGCCAATTTATGAAATTGGTAGTCCATCTTTTGAAGAAATTAAAATTAAGTTGGGACGGCAATATGGTCGAGGAGATCAATTCACTATTAAAGCTAAAAATGCGAGCAAAAAGAATATGTATGTGCAGGGCGCAACTTTAAACGGTAAACCTCTGCAGACATTCTATTTTGACGCTGCGGAATTGCTAAAAGGAGGTGAATTAGTTTTGGAAATGGGGGATAAGCCGAATATGCAATGGGGCGTGTCGCATTAATCATGTATCACTGAGATGGACTTTAATGGGATATGATATCTTTAGATTGCAGTTTTCCGCATCGAACAGTACTGTTTGTTAAAGTTTGGTTAAACATAGAAGGACAGAATAACAAAGCTCGGGGAATGGCGTTATCAATGTAGTTTTCATAATTTAGGTTAATAATTGGTTAGTTAGTAAAAATCCTGAAGTTCCCCGCTTCAGGATTTTTTGTTGAATGATCTTTCTTCTTGGATATAACAAGCATTAGCGGCTGTATTTTGATATTATTACCTTACTTTAAGATACCTAGGGGCATGATGAATTTGCGTCTGTTTTTAGTCTTGCTAAATCCTATTAACATTGTAAAATGATAGATATAACTGCTGTCGATATTTGTAAATCTTTGGTATTATCTGTAGTATTGTGACTACACTTAAAAATGTGCAATCTACTGCTCACTGTATCAGAAAAAAGTAGATTGTCTTTATCAAGATGATATGATCAAGTTTATCCGTTATTTTATTTTGGGATTATTTGTTTGGGAGCAAGCGTCTGCGCAAAAACTACCGACCGACTATGTCAATCCTTTTATTGGTACCAGTAACTATGGTACGACCAATCCCGGTGCTCAGGTACCCCATGGTTTAATGAATGTGTCTCCCTTTAATGTGATGGGGTCATCACTTAATGCCTTCGATAAGGATGCACGTTGGTGGTCTACACCTTACGAACATAGCAATAGCTATTTTACCGGTTTTTCACATGTCAATCTGAGTGGTGTAGGCTGTCCCGATATGGGAAGCTTGTTACTGATGCCAACCGCTGGGAAACTAGAAGTTGACTACCACCAATATGGAAGTACTTATACACAGGAAGAGGCTCATCCGGGTTATTATAGTAATGTGTTAAAAAAATACGGTATCAAAACAGAGACATCCGCAACTGCTCGTGTGGGTGTCTCTAAATTTACTTTCCCTAAAGGGCAGGCTAATATTCTACTCAATTTAGGCGAGGGGCTGACGAATGAAACTGGTGCCACAGTTCGTTATGTCAGTGATACGGAACTTGAAGGTTCGAAATTATTAGGTTCGTTCTGTTATACCAACAATCAGGCTGTATATCCGATTTTCTTCGTGATGCGAGTGAATAAAAAGCCCGCAAAGAAAGGTTATTGGAAATTTCAGCGTGCCGGTGAAAAATGGGAGAATGATTGGAATAAAGATGCTGGCAAATACAAGATTTTTACCGATTATTCGAGCCAATTGTCTGGAGACGATCTTGGGGCATTCTTGAGTTTCGACGTTCAGGAAAATGAGAGCTTAGAAGTACAGTTGGCGGTATCTTTCGTAAGCGTTGAAAATGCACGAAAAAATCTGGAGGCCGAGCAACCTAGTTTTGGATTTGAGCGGATCAGAACGCAAGCTTCATCTTTGTGGAATAATGAATTATCAAGAATTCAGGTTGAAGGAGGTACCGAGGATCAAAAAACGGTATTTTATACGGCTATGTATCATGCCATGATTCATCCAAATATTTTACAGGATGTTAACGGCGAATATCCGGCTATGGAAAATAGAAAGACCCTTGTCGCGGATCATAATCGTTATACCGTATTCTCTTTATGGGATACGTACAGAAATGTACAGCCGCTCATGTCGTTGGTCTATCCAGATAAACAGATTGGAATGATTCGTTCCATGATTGATATTTATAAAGAAAATGGATGGATGCCTAAGTGGGAGCTTTATAGCCGTGAAAGCTATACCATGGACGGTGATCCAGCAGTACCTGTGATCGTAGATGCTTGGATGAAAGGCATTCGGGACTATGATATCAATACGGCTTATGAGGCTTTTTTGAAGTCGGCGACAACGACGGATTCTACGAATCGAATCCGTCCGGACAATGCCGATTATGTCAAGTATGGTTATGTTCCTCTTCGCGATTCTTTTGACAATTCAGTTTCCCATGCGATTGAGTACTATGTTGCTGATTGGAATTTAGCGCAGTTGGCCAACTCGTTGGGAAAAACTAAAGATGCACAAACTTTTGGTAAGAGAGCACAAGGGTACAAGCATTACTATTCTCCAGAATATGGAACATTTAGACCTATTCTTCCCAATGGATCGTTTTTGACACCTTTCAATCCATTGATGGGGGCTAATTTTGAACCTAACCATGGATTCCATGAAGGGAATGCCTGGAATTATAGTTTTGCGATACCATTTGATATCCCTGGTTTAGTTCAACTGATGGGCGGTAAGAAAAAATTTGTGGACAAATTGCAGGCCACCTTTGATAAGGGTTATTTTGATGTTACCAACGAGCCTGACATGCTTTATCCACATGTTTTTTCGGAAATAAAAGGTGAGGAATGGCGTACACAAAAATTGGTTAAGCAAATTCTGGATAAACATTTTACGAATAGTCCCGGTGGGATCCCAGGCAATGATGATACAGGAACAATGTCGACTTGGGCTTTAATGAATATGATGGGGATTTATCCTTTTTGTCCCGGCAGACCAGATTATACGATCGTGACTCCGGTATTTGACAAGGTAACTATTCAACTTGATAAAAAGTATTATCCTAAGTCTGATCGTGTGACCATTAGACGCCAAAAAGAGGGCAATGGAGAATTTATCAAAGAAATTATCGTCGATGGAAAGCCATTAGGAGGTTTTAAGATAAGTCATCAAGTTTTGGTCAATAGTAAAGATATACTGATTGTTACCGGAGACAGATAAATCACACAGATTAAAGAAGCTATCTACATTATGAAATATATGAAATACCTGGCATGCGCAGGTTTATTGGGAATACTGAGCTGTGCCTCACAGCAGGATTCGGCTGAAGGTTCCTATGCAAAATCGGTCAATCCTTTTATAGGGACAGATTTTACGGGTAACACCTATCCCGGAGCACAATCGCCCTTTGGTATGGTACAATTGAGTCCGGATAATGGATTGCCCGGTTGGGATCGTATTTCGGGTTATTTTTATCCCGATAGCACGATTTCGGGCTTTAGTCATACCCATTTAAGTGGGACGGGAGCTGGGGATCTATATGATATATCGTTTATGCCAGTTACATTGCCTTATCATGAAGCCGCGGCACCTTTGGGTATTCATTCCAAGTTTTCGCATCAAAACGAACAGGCATATGCGGGGTACTATAAAGTAAAGCTGACAGACTATAATATCGATGTAGAACTAACGGCAACCCCACGTTGTGGTATCCAACGTTATACATTCCCTGACGCTCAATCGGCTATTTTTTTGGATTTAAAAAAAGCAATGAACTGGGATGCCACGACAGATTCATACATCGAGGTGGTCGATTCAGTCACTGTACGCGGCTACCGGTTTTCAGAAGGTTGGGCCAGAGGGCAACGTGTCTATTTTGAAACCCGATTTTCAAAGCCGTTTACTGCAGTTCACATAGATAGCTCGGCAATACAGTCAAGTGTTGATAGCATAACAAAAACGACCAAACGTATTGGTACGGCTTTCAAAGCACGTTTTGATTTTAAAACATCTACTGGTGAACAAGTAACGATTAGTACAGCTCTTTCGGGGGTAAGTATGGATGGCGCTTCCAAAAACCTGAAAGCTGAGGTGCCAACAGATGATTTTGATCACTATTTAAAACAAGCTGAAAGTAGCTGGAATAAAGAGCTTGGTAAGATTGCTATTCAGACTGTAGATAAAGAAGCTAAAGTAAAGTTCTATACAGCATTGTACCATTCGATGTTGGCTCCAACTATATTTGGAGATGTAGATGGCGCTTATTTTGGCGCGGATAGAAAAATACATCAGGCCGAAGGTTGGACCAATTACAGTACTTTTTCGCTCTGGGATACCTACCGTGCTTCACATCCTCTATTTACTTATCTTGATCCAAATCGGGTAAATGATATGGTGAAATCATTTATTGCATTTTACGAACAGCATGGTCGCTTGCCGGTATGGAATATCTATGGCAGTGAAACTGATATGATGATTGGCAATCATGCAATCCCAGTTATTGTGGATGCTTATCTGAAAGGAATAGGTGATTTTGATGTCAATAAAGCACTGGAAGCTTGTGTAGCAACAGCAAACATAGACAACTACAGAGGTATTGGATTGTATAAAAAGCTGGGTTATGTACCTTATGATGTTGCGGATAAACACAATGCGGAGAACTGGTCTTTGTCACGCACACTCGAATATGCATTTGATGATCATTGTGTTGCGGTTATGGCGGATAAGATGGGGAATAAGGCGGTGGCAACTACGTTTTTTGCAAGAGCAAAAAATTATAAAAATGTCTATAATTCCGCAACATCATTTATGCAACCCCGTGACAGTCATGGTGCTTTTGTAACACCATTTGATCCAGAAGAATACAGTGCACATATCTGTGAAAGCAATGCTTGGCAATACTTCTGGTCTGTTCAACACGATATCCCGGGATTGATTGATCTCGTTGGCGGAAATGAGCGCTTTGGGCAGAAATTGGATAGTATGTTTACCTTCCATCCATCAGACACCAGTAAACTGCCTATCTTCAGTACGGGCATGATCGGACAATATGCGCATGGAAATGAACCAAGTCATCACGCTATATATTTGTTTAATGCGATTGGGCAACCATGGAAAACACAGCAATATGCTGCTGAGGTGATGGAAAAACTCTATCTAAATAATCCGTCAGGGTTAAGTGGGAATGACGATTGCGGACAGATGTCTGCTTGGTATGTATTCAGTGCGCTGGGTTTTTATCCAGTAGATCCAGTGAGCGGAAGGTATGAAATCGGTACACCATTGTTTGAACATAGCGAATTTAAACTTGCGAATGGGAAAAAATTTACTATCAAGGCAAATCACGTAAATAAAACCAATATTTACATACAGTCGGTTACTTTGGATGGAAAGCCTCTTGAAACAAGTTATATCACACATGAGCAGATCATGTCTGGAGCTACCCTTGTTTTCCAAATGGGAAGCAAGCCTGGTCCGGTGTGGTACAAAAAATAGTCAGAAGCGATATCATTGTGTTTGTCGAGAAAACCTCCAATAAGTTAACAGTTATTGGAGGTTTTTAGTGAATAGCAATACTATTCAATGTTTTTATAAAAGTAGGTTGTACTACAGGGGGCACCATTAGGAAAAAGTGCATAATTTGGAATGTTTCCCACGACCTTCCAGCCGCGTTTTAAATACAAAGCATAAGCTGGGCTATCTGTTACAGTATCTAACACCAGTAGTGATTTTCTCATTTTTTTCGCAATTAATTCAAGATGTTGCAATAGATTTTCCGCTATACCAAGACGTCGAAAAGCGGAATGCACCAACATTTTTGCCACGTCCGCCCGATGAGGCTGATTTTGTGGAAGGTCTATTTGTAATTGCACGGTTCCAACGATCTGGTCCGACGAGGCGTCTTTTGCAACAAGAAGCACTGTTTTTTCTTGCTGGACCTTTGCCAGGACATTGTTCCAGAATTCACTTGCTTTTTCTTCGCTTAAGGCCTGCATAAATCCCACTGAGGCCCCTCCTTGGACAACATCCAATGTTAATGCCACCAAGTCAGAAACGACTGTGTTATTTACTTCCTTTAATTCTTCAATGTGGATACTTCTCTTATCAGAGATATGCATAGTTATTTTATGGTTTTTATTGGCGTGAAATAATTGCTCTTTAATTGAGAAATAGGATTACTGCTTCATGATGCAGGGCGGCCATATGATAAAATGTTTTTAGGTCTTCGAAGTATTGAAGAAGATAATCTAATGCATTTTCATCATCCCAGATATCTGGGTATATATCTTTTTCAAGCATGGTGGCCGAGTCGAAACGTTGCGTTAATTCATAAATAGAAATTTCCTGTAACGCTAAATCAATCTGTCTAGTTTGTTCTATATCTGTATAGGTTGCTGGGCCATATCCCATATCCTGATTGCGATCGATGTCATTGGGACCAACTAATAGCCAGGATAACGGTGGAGCGGCTTGATCGTATGTGCCGATTGATTCTCCTGTCAATAAAAAGAAAATACCTTCCCAAGCTTTGTCAATATCTATTAAATTGTTCAAATGTATAGCTTCTTTGCTATATACCATTTTTCTTAATGAATGACTATCAGTGAGAAAACTATTCAATGTTTCCAAATTGACCCGGAGGAAATTTTGTATCATGCTCATGATCTTTCGATTTTGGTTGACTGCTTTTTATTTTCTGTTTACAGAAGGATGTAACACTGTTGATTGCATTGAAAATATGACCTGGAGAAATATTAATTATTGCTCCGTGTAAATGCAAAATAAATAACATATAGCCAGCCCAAGATGCCATGAATCAGCGCCCAGAGAATAGACTTGTTACGATCCCAAGAAGTAACGACGGCAATTACAGAACCAAGTCCAATTCCGGATTGCGTAATTGTTTGGGTGGTTGAACGGCTAATTTCTTGTCCGAAAACCATGCTCGACATTCCGATGAACATGATCAATAAAGCTAGTTGTTTCATAGTGTTTTATTCAGTTCTTTTCGTTTTTGATTCCTCATCGATTTTCTTGATTCGTCTAAAATTAACGGTCTTCTAATCTAGTCTATATTCTTTTTCTAAGTTCCGTAATTCTTCCTTAAGAAACAAGCTGTTGCCCTTGACTAGTTTTATAGTATTTGCTAATCGGGTAATTATCGGTGCTATTGTTTGCGGTAAAATTGTACCCAAATGATAGCGAATCTTAAAAAACATGCAACGAATATTAACTGTCTTAAAGAGCCTGTTTTGAAAATACGTTATTTGTTAAAAAATAGAGATATGAGAATTATTATTTTGACATTAATCATCAGTACATTCGCATTGACATCCTGTGGTGGTAATTTGGACTTCGGATATAATGAGAAGATTGCCGGTCTTTTCTATAGTTGTAAAGAAAAGTTGGATGAAAGCTACAATAAATTGTTGGAAGGAGAATATGATGCAGATAAAACGGATGAATTATCCTACGAAATGAAGCTAAAAGAGGTACAGGCGCTGAGCAGCTATGTCAAAGGAATAAAGAGTGAAGTCAATGCATTAAAGCCTAGTGAAGCGGCTACAGGCTTCCATTTGACTACAATAGCTTACATGACGAGAATTGCGGATGGTTATGGTACGTTGTTGGTCAAATATGTGGATGAGCAGAAAAAAGGTGCTAGACAGGCCTTATTACGAGATATTACGGATGAAAAAGCTAAAATAGCAGTCTTGGCAGATACTTGTTTGGAGAAACAGGTTGAGTTTTTAAATAAGGTGGGGATAAAGGCTGCTGCTGCGCAATAAGATAATCAATGAAACATAATTTTTAGCCAATGAGAACTTGCTTAACAATTGATAAGTTTTATTTAATGCTGGTTTTACTTCTACTTGTTGTATCCTGTAAAAGTAAAGCCATAAAACAAGCTATCAAGCATCCCAATCAACAGGAAACTGTACGACCCGATTGGCTAGCGCATAAGTATGATCGAGTAATGAAGATTGAGGATCGTCAGGTGACACGATTAGAAGGCAATTATCTATTGGATCTGCCATTGCAGTTTAACGCAGATTCAATAGATGTGTTTTATTTGAGCGCAAAGATCCCAATAGAACTTTTCAAGAAGTCTTCGGCGTTTTATCCTGAATTGCAAAAATTCATTCTTATTGTCCCTGATTGGAATTTTTACAGTGAAGTCAGTAAAATGGCTTCAAAAAGTGGAATGTGCGTGGAAGCAGAAACGACAAATTTTTATTACTATATCAGACGGGAAGAGGATAATGTAAAAGTTGATAGCGTCGGGCTTGGGGGACTAGAAAATCCAACGATTGATTTTGCTAAACCTATAGTGCCTGAAAACCTATTAACAGTATATTGGAAGGAAAGCTATGGTTCTGTCTGCTGCCCTCGTGATCCGATGTGGGATGTCGCCGATCAGGATAGCTCTTTTATCCGAGGTTTTGAGGAAAGAAATAAATTCAAGGTAACTACAGGGCGATATATTCAAATGCAAGGAAAAGAAGGTGAAAATAGTATATATTATACATTGCCGGGATTGACAACAGCACAGCGATTGCAATTTTTGCTTGAGAAGCGTGCACAATGGAGATTAAATAGAGAAGCCAAGAAAATGCCACTTTCAACCAAATTGTTTACACCTCAATTGCAGCAGATGATAACAACAGGTTTTAACAAGCTTGAGGAAATGCCGTAGCAGATAAGAAAATAATGTTGAGTCGAAGATTTCCGTTTTTAAAATGTATCTGTTCAAAGTATAGGGTTTATATAACATTTGATAAATAAGCATAATTTTGAAATAGTATGAGAATAAACAATCCATATAAAATTGTAGGCTTAGTGGCAACAATTGTACTTATAGGCGGCTCTTGTCAGGGACAGGAGACAACCAAAGCTGCTAAAGGAGGTGTTGAAGACACTGTTTTACCTATCGGTCAATTACAGGGAAAGTATAATGCGATAGAAGACATTTGGGAAAATCCAGATACTGCTTACGAGCAATTTATACGATTTGATGGCGAAAGTCTTGCGACTTTCCATCGGACGGATGCTAATGGAGATTTAGGAACTATTGGCATCATTGATAAAACAGGAAAGGTTATTGTACAACCCAACTATTTCAGTACTACAACAAAACCACATTTTGGCTTTTTTGAAGTACAAGATAGTAAACAACGTGTAGGGTTGGTCAATGAGAAAGGTGTGGTGGTCGTTTCGCCAGAATATGAGTCTATCTTTCTGGATGACACTCTTATGGCGATTGATAGTACGATCATCAAAGTAGCGAAAGATGGAAAGCAAGGATTTATTGATTATAACGGCGCTATTGTGGTTCCTTTTAAATATCAGGTTTTGGATATTGTGGGTAAAAATAGAATCATGTATATGGAATCACCACAGCATTGGGGATTGATGGATTACAACAGCAAAATATTAACCGATCCTGTTTTTACCTTTAGTAATATTTTTGTCGACGGAAAAATGGTGTTGCAACAGGCCGATGGCGAAGAGTATACACTCTATGAAGATGGGAAAATCGTTAAGAAATAATTGTTGTACTGAAGTAAGAAAGTGCTATTTCCAGAGCGGGAATAGCACTTTAATGAATAAACTGTCTTTATGATTGTGTACATCATAAGCTAACGAGAGATTAATTAATCCAGTAGCTGTATTTCAAATATTTTGTCCCAATTTTTTCCTGTGAGAAAAAAGGTGTTTGATTTTTTATTGTAGGCAATTCCGTTTAATACATCCAGATCAATATGTTGTGTCACATTTTCTCGTAATTTGGAAAGATCTACTAACCCCTCTATAGCACCTGTTTTTGGGTCTATGATACCCATGACATCTTCCATAAAGAAATTAGCATAAATCTTTCCTTTTACCCATTCCATTTCGTTTATCTGGTTAACGATTTTCTCATTTGTGGCAACACGGATATAATCGATTTTGGAAAAATCATTAGGATTGAGTATATAGATATTTTCTGAACCATCTGACATATACAAATTTTTACCATCCGAGGTCAACCCCCATCCTTCCATGTTTTTGAAATATGGTAGTGTTTTTATTGTCTTTAATGTTGCCACATCATAGACATAGGCAAGATTGCTTTTGTAGGTCAATTGATATAATTTCCCATTTAATATGGTGGCACCTTCGCCAAATATTGAATCGGCTAATTCGATCTTTTTGATTGGCTTTCCTGTGGTGGGATTGACAATGCGGATACTTGACTTACCTTTATTTCCACTTAACCCAACGCCATTGCCCGTACTTTCCATCAAGTTTTCTCCAAAGAACTCTAACCCTTGTGTGAAAGCTTTGATGTCATGTGGGTAAGTATTAACAATTCGGTACTTTAAAATTCGAGGTGGGTTTGATGGCAAATAGTCTATGTTTACTGTGTTTTCTTCGGATTTTCCAGCATTAAATACAACCGCCTTAATGATTTGCTTGCCAAATTTCTCTCGTGATAATCTATATGTTACTTTATTGTTTTCTGTGACTTTAGCAATCGGGTAATCATTGATATAATAAAGGATGGAATCAATTTTTACATTAGGTGTATTTGTAATCTGAAACGATAATTCTTCATTTGTTGTATAATCTTGTTTAATCCCCTCGAAGCTAAAGCTTGGATTATTTTTTGGTAAGTTATCTGGAGACGGCAATGTTGTTTTTTTACCGTTTTCTCCGCATCCTATAAAAAGAGATGCTACTGTTAGCAAAAATAGTGAAGAAGTTGTTTTCATTTTTGTAGAGCTTGAAGATAGTGGGATTTGTTTTATACTTAAAGAAAGATAAATATAATTTCAAAATAAACCTAAATCATTGCTGAAAAAGATTCATTGCGAAAAACAATTAAGCTGTTTTGCTCTAAAATAGTCTTGAAGACCTTGTTGCTGGAATTAGCTATACCAAATATGTGGGGGAATAGAATCTGGAGCAGCCGTATTTTGGTAATTAGGTTTGAGCGACACGAAATAATTTCGTGGGCTCAAACCTTTATTGTTGTTTTTATTGTTTTTTATCCCACCATACTTTGGACAAAAAGGAATCTCCGTTCTGCATTCTAGAAACAGCGTCTTTGAGATTTGTTTGATTTAATTCAGCCTCCTCGCTGGAGTAAATAGCTCGACGCGGTATCTGTCCATTGGTGGATCCCGGATTTGGACCAGGTGTCAATTTTGGATAACCAGTACGTCGCCATTCGGCAAATGCTTCCATATCTCTGCCAAATAAGCTAATCCATTTTTGAGTAGCGATTTTCTCCATCTTTTGTTCGTCTGTCAATCCATTTAGGTTGATGACATTTTGCTCATAAGATGAGGGGATGGAAGTTAAATTGTACGGAGGAAGGGCAAAGGCAGCTTTGACACCATCTGTAAAGAATGATTGCGCATTTGTACTTGTCGCACCCCAACCTAATAATGCTGCCTCGGCTTTGTAAAAACATATGTCTGAGTAGGTCATTGCATAACTTGGTATTGGAGCAAAATTCAAGCTAAACCATGTTGACTTGTTGGCCGTAGAGTAATTTGCTCTGATCAGTTGAGAAAGTTCGTTATCGGTTAATGCTACTCCAATTCCTTGGTAGGTGATAGCACCGCCTATAGTGACTGGCTCTGCAAGTAGACCTAAACGGGGATCATTATAATCCTTCAATTTATTTACCAATGTGTTGGCTAAGTATCGTAAGTCTGCGCTTCCAGTAGTCATCTGCCGTAATATAGGGTTTTGATTCTCGGCTTGGGCGTTATTGAATGTAGGAACTGCAGCATTATCGCTGTTACTTGAGATTAGCCCAACTGGAGAAGTCATTGCTTCTGTAACGGTTTTTTGCGCTAATGAGAGGTTAGCATAACGCATTCTCATGCCCAATTTTAGTTTTAAGGAGTTTCCGAATTTTTTCCATTTATCAATATTACCGCCATAGAAAAAATCGGAGGAGCCATAAGATTGATCGCCAACGGTGAGACGTGCTAAAGCTGCATCAACTTTTATGACCAGTGCGGGATAGATATCCTCTTGTTTGTCAAACTTAGGGGTTCGGTTGATCTCTCTGCTGTCTTTTGTAATTTCCGAATAGGGGATGTCTCCAAATAGATCGGTTAACCGTTGGTATAGGTAAACTTCATAAAGTTCGGTTATTGCCAGTTTACTTCTACCTTCGGGACTTTCTTCTTTGCCACTGAGCTCCTTTTTTATCTGAATGATGTTTCTGAGCAGAGTAAAATGCTGCGACCATATCAAGTTTTCTGGTCCTTCAAAATAACGCGATACAGGTACTACAGGTCCACCCGCCCAATGCTGGATCCAAGAGCCAAATTTATTGTTTGGAAGTTCTCCCGACTCCTGAAACGTACCATCCCGGAGGATTCTAGCCATAAGCAATGCGGGATCTATTGCTGTCACTGATGTTGGTGGTGTATTTATTTTTTCAAAGTCTTTTGTGCATGCGCTAAATGCTGCAATGGAGACAAGAGCGATAACAAATCTGTTTTTTATCATTTTCGTTTTCATAATTCAGTGTTTTAAAGACCAACGGTAAGGTTAATGCCAAAGGTTCTCATCATAGGTAGGGAAGTGGATTCAATCCCTATGGAGCTATTGTTTACATTGAAAGCAGAAGCTTCTGGAGAAAAACCATCTGTTTTTCGTTGGAAATAGAATAAGTTTCTACCGTATAGACCCAATTTCAATGAATTGATCACGCGATGTGGCATCAGATTTTTCGGGAATGAATAGGAGAGACTGATTTCGCGCATTGCAATATAACTCATATCATTAATCATTTCCTCAGATACCATGACTTCTTTGTCACTAGCTACCATATTCCAATAATCCTGAGCATTCACCTGTTTGCTGTTTTTTGTTCCTGTGCTTGTCCAATTGCCTGCGCCATCTTGTTGTGCAACCATCCCATCAGCGACATAACTACCCTCACGTCCCTGTAACGTTTTTTTGCTCGTACCATAAATTATTTGTTCTCGATTGGACTGTGAGAAGATCACTCCCCCTTGACGAATATCAACAAGCGCGTATAAGTTGAACCCTTTGTATTTTAATGTGTTGCCGAAACCGCCTATCCAATTTGGCTGCGCATTTCCAAGATCTGTTTCCACCCTTCCGGCGGTACGTAAAGGGAGCCCTGTAGTTGGATCAATTAATCGATTTCCATTTTCATCCTTAATCCATGCAAATTGGGTCCCAATAAGCTGACCGAATGGCTTTCCTACTTCGGCGACAACGTTGATTCCTCTATCCGTTGCCAAAAGGAAACTTTCTACACCAGGGTAAAGCGATTCAACCTTGTTGCGGTTTCTATTAAAGTTAAACGTTGTATTCCATTCAAATCCTGATTCGGTTTTGAAGGGAGTGGCGCCTAGTACAAATTCGATCCCTCTGTTACTGATTTCTCCGGCATTGATGCGATTTTTCACGTAAAGACTTGATGGCGCAATCGGTACATCTAGAATCTGATTTTTTGTTTTCGCCTGATAGTAAGTAAAGGATAGCGAAAGTCTATTCTTTAAAAACCTGAGATCTGCACCAGCCTCTATAGACGTGGTCAATTCATTCTTTAAGTTGGGATCAGGGATAATTTCAGTATATGAAGCCATCGGTACACCGCCGTGTGTATATTGATTAAGACTATACGCACCCGTTAATTGGTAGGGGTTTCCGGAGCTACCTGCCTGTGCCCAAGAAGCTCGGATCTTGGCGAAAGACAGCGCATCTGACTGCCATTTGAATGCATCAGATAGCACAAAACTGGAACTTATCGAAGGGTAGAAAAACGAATTGTTATTTTTGGATAATGTAGAAGACCAGTCATTGCGCGCCGAAAAGTCGACAAACCAATAATCTTTATAGCTAAATTGGCCTGAGAGGTATACCGAATTGATTTTTGACTCGATAAGATCGAATATATAGGTATTCGTAGTGGTATTATTGATGACAAAGAGATTAGGTACGATAAACTGATTACCAGCGTTTCCTGTCATTCGCAGATATCGACTTTGATGACTTGCCCCCATATTGGCGCTGAGCTTAATGTTATCCGATAAAGTGAAATTAGAGCTGGCAAGGATATCAAAATTATCTTCACGGGATCGGATAACTTCTTCTCTGATATCGCCTTTTCTGTTTAAGCTCTGATAGGTATTGATCGGTCTATATCGGAATCGCTGATCGGTATAGAAATCAGTTCCTCCTGTCGCTGCTACTTTGAGCCAGGGAGCGAAGTCATAGCTTAGGCGGAGTAATCCAATGATGCGATCGCGGCGATCTTCGTTGTGATTTTCGTGGATTGTCCAAAATGGATTGGCCGTGGAACTATTCGTTGCGTAAGTTTTTTCCAGACCCTCCGTTAAGCCGGAAAAACCAAGCTGCCTGCTTATTTCCTGTGCCGTCCACTTATATTGGGACATGATATCATTCCCTAGGCTTCGTGGTTGACTAATAAATAAATAGGCAGGATTATCGGCTGCATCAGCTAATGTTGGTCTATTGTTTCCTTTTTGAGCGATGTAATTTGCTTTTACATCAATATGAAGTTTGTCCGTAATTTTTGCCTGTGTGCGTAAACCAAAATTATTCCTTTTTAAAGTATTGGTGGGGATATATCCGTTCACATCTGTATTGGCAAAAGAAAAACGATAGTTTATTTTTTCATTTCCGCCGTCTATGCTTAAGTTATTGACAAATTGTTTTTCGGTTTGAAAAAAAGATGCATAGGTATCAGGTTTAGGTGTTAGTTGCAGTACATTTCCATAGGCATCTTCATACGTTTGCCCCTCCATTTTGGCTCCCCAGCTGGAACGTGTTGTACGGTCCCGGCCTGCACTCATTTTTGGGATACCACTGTAACCATTTTTTATGGCATCACTCATGGAAACGATGGTTCCGTCGTCTTTTCGGAAGTGAGTAAATGTGCCGTTAAGTCCTTGACCATATTCATTTTGAAAATCGGGGAGTACTAAACCATTTCCAAAGGAATAGTCTGTACCATAGCTGAAACGTGTTTTACCGGCTTTTCCCGATTTTGTTGTAATCAGAATGACACCGTTGCTGCCTCTTTGACCGTATAGTGCTGCGGCATTGGGCCCTTTAAGGACGGACATGGTCTCAATATCTTCGGGGTTAATATTACCAATACCGTCGCCATAATCTGTTCCACCGGATTGGTTTGGTGCTGAAATGTTTTGATTATCAATCGGTACACCATCGACTACGTAAAGCGGTTGACTATTACCAACAAGTGAGTTGTTACCACGAATAACGACTTTTGAAGATCCTCCAGCACCGGAAGCGGCACGGCTTACTTGCACACCTGCAACCTTTCCCGAAAGTGCATTCGCAACATTTGTTTCTTTACCTTGTGTCAATTCATCTCCTTTTAACTCCGCAACAGTATAGCCAAGGGCTTTTTTCTCCTTTTTAATACCTAGTGCAGTCACAACTACTTCCTGTAGGTTTTCCGATACCGATTCCAGACTGACATTGATGGCAAGCTTATCTCTTTCAGAGATGTTGTAGTCTGTCAGTTCCTTGGTTTTAAATCCGATGGAGGAAATGGTAATCTGGTATCCTTGACCAGCTGGGATCTGATCAAAAGAAAAGGTACCATCTGCAGCGCTAGTCGTTGCCCTTTTGAATTTGTTACCCGCATTCTGGATAGTAACTGTTGCGGAGTATATGGGCTTACCCGCTTCGTCGCGAATGACGCCGTTGATCGCTGCCTGCTGTTGTGCATTAACGATTTGATAACTAGTTGCCAAAAGGCCCATTAGTCCAAGACGTAAACCCCAGTTTACATCAGCACGGATATTGGTTCTTAGCATAAACATGGTTAGTAGGCCATGTTTGGAAGGTAAATAATTGTGCATAATTTATGGATTAAATAAGTAAATTATATTTTAATTCTGTACAGTTATAGTAATGTGGTGGAGTTCTTGTATATCTGATAGTATTTTTCGGAAGACGGATGGATCATTTTCATAGGTGCCACTGTAATATTTGTCTTCGATAGCTTCGGAATCAAATTCAAGTTTGATATTATAGTTTTGACTTATAATATGTAGTAGATCTTTAAGGGCTAAATTTTTGAAGATTAGTGTGTTTTGTTTTTCGGAATAAAAACCTCTTCTGTTGAATTTGGAAAAATTCATCCGTTCTTCGGCGATAATTTGAAGTTGTCTATGATCGATGGTTATTTCTTCATTTGGTATAAATTCAAGGAGCAGAGGAGGGGATCCTGTTTTATTTTTTAGACTCTTTAATTGGATACGTCCTTCAAATAATTTGACTTTTGTTTGTGAAGATTTTAGCTCATCTACGCTGAATATTGTACCTAATGCGGTTGTTGTTAAACCAGCGGTATGCACACTAAACGGTCTTGACTTATCTTTGGCAACAACAAACTTTGCCTTTCCTTTTAAATGAATATCACGGGTAGACAGCGAAGAAAAATTATCTGCAAATTTAACTTCCGAATTAGGATAAAGTTCAATTTCTGATCCATCAGGAACATCTATCTGCATCGGCGAATTGCCAGAATTAATATAATAGAAGTTGCTTGGGGATTCCAATTTCGGAGTTTGTTTTTTTGGGGCAGAAGTAATCGTAGGGATATTTGTTGTTGTCTTCCAATATTGAAAAGATTCCCAGCCTAGTGTTCCGACAAGTAAAAGTATCGCAGCATACTTCAGTAGGGCATAGATTTGTTGTTTTGTATCCCTTATCATAATTTTTTTGATCAGGGATTGTTTGATTGAGTCATGCTGTTCAAAAGCTGCATGTTCTTCTATATTGTGCCATTCACTTGCTGGAAGCCAATCATCCAAATTTAGTTGGTTATTATCCAGTGCATTTTGAACCGCTTTAACTTCTTCGGTATTTGCTTCTCCGCGGAGATATTTTTCAACGAGTTCTTTCGTAATCTTCATACATATTGATTACGATTGAAAATAGGATATCCCCCAAAGGAAAATTAAAAAAGATTTAGCATCAGTATGGAGAGCAATAATGCTTTTCTGATCGCTTTTAAGGCAAGGGTAATTTGGTTTTCTACTGTCTTGGATGATATGGAGAGTTTATCCGCTATTTGTTTATGGGATAGATTGGAATAGCGGCTCAACATAAAGATCTGTTTTCGCTTTTCGGGTAATTGATTAATTATATGTTGTAATGTAGTTTCAAGCTGTTTGGCATAGTAATCATCTTGTGGGGAATAGCGCTGAATGAGCTCATTTTCTGTTTGAAGAAGTTTCTTTCTATTATATTCTTCTTTGATTAGATCCAAAATTGTTGTCCTTGCAATACAAAAGATCTGAGATTCTACAGTAGCGTCAATATTCTTTTCATTTAAGTTTTTCCAAAGCTTAATAAATACACGCTGTACAGTTTCTTCGGCTAAATAAGAGGATCTGGTTTTATTGAACGCATATTGGTATACTTTGGTACTCCATTGATCATAGTATCCTTCAAATGTTTGGATATGTAGCAAATAATTGATTCCCATAGTGTAGACTTGGAATCTCTAATATAGCTAAACTAAATGATTTAAGATAAATTTGGACAGCGTTTTTCTAATAGCCAAAACGTTAGTGTGATGAGACTTGTTTCTAAAGAAATCTGCAGTATAACATTTTTACATTTCTCATCATGTTGAAATATTATTTGAAGGCTGAACTATTGCCCTAGTTTCAATTGTTATAGCGTTATGAAGGTTCTATATTTTTCAGGTACAAGCGGAATTCTGTTGCCCTACAGGAACAAAAGCTATTATCCCAAAGATTTAAAGGATAGGAGCAGGCTTGCTGTATATAGTCTGTTGTTCAATTCTTTGGAGGTAAATAGCACGTTTTACAAGATACCCCGCAAGGAGACTGTCGAACGATGGTCTCAGGAAACAAGCGATAGCTTTCGTTTTACTTTTAAGCTTTGGAAGGGAATTACTCATCAAAAGGATTTAATTTTTGAACCAAGCGATGTTATTAAATTTTTGGATATTATTAATAGTGTTGATAAGAAGAAGGGGTGTTTGTTGATACAATTACCTCCATCAACCAAATTTTCCTCATTGACCAATTTAGATAAGCTTTTAAGATGTATGGCAACTGATAAACGAAGTTTGGATTGGCAAGTATGCATTGAGTTTCGTCATCAGTCCTGGTATCGCATGGAAACAATGGCACTGTTAAATTCTTATGGTATGAATTTGGTATTACACGATAAAGATGGTGGCGGAATAAACATACAGTACACCGGTAGTGATATGATTTATATACGCTTTCATGGACCAAAAGGTGATTATAAGGGAAGCTATGAAGATGCCGTATTATATGAATATAGTGGTTATATCAAAGAATGGCTAGCTGAAGGAAAAGAGGTTTATGTTTATTTTAACAATACCATCGGCGCTGCTATTGCCAATCTCAGAACATTAGAAGAATATATTAAAAGATTATAATATATGGATTGTTTAAAAGATACTCCCACGAATATATTCTTTCCCCATATAACCATCCCAGTTTTCATGGTCACGCATAATGTGGTGATAGACTGTGGCTAGAGCCTGCATCTTAGTGAATAAAGGAATGCCTTTTCGGATACAGTCATAGTCTGTGTAAATCCCGTTGCAATCATTCCATTGAAGCCACTGGAGCAATTCTTGTCGTTCCATAAGTGAGAGTCTATCAAAAAGTGTTTTATCTTTTAAATCTAGCAGCTGATAGCGCCAATCCTTTCGTTGCGACTCCATTGCGATGATTTTGGGTAATTGATAACCGATAATCTGTTTGATGAAAGATTCCATAGTTTGAGCAATTAATTGTTAAACATAAGTTGTATTGGACCATTCGAAATGCTATTAAACTGCTTTTTTGTATGATTGCGCAATATCTCTCTATAGGTATACTCTACGGCTTTTGATTTGCAAAGAGGTTTTACACTATTTTCCATACATTTACTGTCAGTGTAGTTGCCTTTTGGGTTATGCCATTGCAGCCAATCAACTAGTACCTCCCGATCCATCACTTCAAGTCGTTGAAGTAAACCATTTATTTCACTTTCTTTAAGTTGTTCACGCCAATCGGACCATATAGATCGTGATGTGAATTCTCTGTTTGCTTTGAATTTATTTTCCATCGTGTTTTTATACCTTTTTGTAGGACTTTATGTAGACTATCAACTTTATTTAAACTACCAGCTTACTTATAATCGCGTTACCAAGTTTACTTTTCATAAATAACGCAATCTGTTGGAGTAGTTCAGGGCTAACTTCGGGGACTCTTTCCAAGTCTCGAATAAACCATTTTTGAATCACAGGATAATGCTTAAGAACTGGATCAAATTTTACGACTTCAGCCCTAGATGATTTACCTTCAGGATCGTAATATGACCAAAGTACAATAAAGATTGTATGGGGATCCTCATCCGGATAGGGGGTGTGGAAGCGAACAATATCGCCAACATGTAATTCCTTATTGTCAAATCCTTTTGCCTGTTCCATAAAGACCTTGTCTAAAATTGATATTCAAATACACTAAAAATATTAGTTTTATAAAATTTTGTTTAAATTTTTTGCTAAATATATTGTTGGTTAGGGTTAGAGCGATCTAGCTTTATTTCTATTGGCGGGAAACTTAATGATAAAAAAAGAATTTTCTTATCTATTTGATCGGTAGTTGTTTGTGTTTTTAAATGGACAATAAGCAGTTTGTGCAACTACTTGTCTTTCGTCGAACGTATGACATCTTGTAGCAAAAGTGTTTGAAAAGATAATGTTTGGCGGGAATACTTCTCATTATTCAACAATAATATACAGAAGATTTTTTTGTTGAGTCCCCTTAGGCGGAGGAAATGATGCTATCAGTCTTTCAGAAATGAAACAAGGGGTGTGATAAATCGGTCGAAAGCTTCAATATGGGGCAGATGTCCAACGTTGTCGAGTTCGACGAGTTTTGATCCTTGGATTTTTTGTCGTGTTTCCTTCCCTAAATATTGATACAGTCCCATTTTTGCGGCTACTTTAGGATCTTTTATGTTGGCTTTACCGATCGCAGTTCTATCTCGCGTACCGATGATGAGCAGTGTGGGTGTTTTTATATACTGAAATTCATAAACAACAGGTTGGGTAAAGATCATGTCTGATGTTTTGGCATTTACCATGGCAACGATGGAATAATCCTTAGCTTTTGTCCAGCCTGTAAGTAGGTACACCCATTCATCGTATTCCGGCTTCCATTTGTTGTCGTAATAGAATCTGCTTTGGTACTTTTTTGCAGATTCATATCCCGTTTTTAATTCCGTTTGAAAATTTTGGTCGATGGAAGTATAAGGTGCGACAAGTTTCCAGTCTTCCAGCCCAATGGGATTTTCTAAAACAAGTTTTTCCACAGTTTCGGGATACATTAATGTAAATCTCGTTGCAAGCATCCCACCCATAGAGTGACCAAGTAAGGCGACCTTATCAAGTCCCAACTTGTCTAAAAGCAATTTTGTATTTTGCGCTAGCTGCTGAAAAGTAAACTGATAAGCTGTGGGTTTCGAAGATTTACCAAATCCAATCTGATCAGGTATTATAACGCGATACCCAGCCGAATTTAGCGCCTGAATGGTTGTTTTCCAGTATGCTCCGTTGAAATTTTTGCCGTGGAGTAGTAACACGGTGTGACCATTCGGTTGTTGCGAGCTGACATCCATATAGGCCATTTTTATTTCTTCACCCTGACTCTTTAAATTTAAGTAATGTACTTCATAAGGGTATTGATAATTATTGAGCATAATATCCAGTACAGGGCGATCTGTCTGTGCGTTTGATAACGAATAGACGAGACTGAGCAGTACAAGAGCAAGCTGTTTTATCAATGATTTCATTTATGTGTTTTTTTAAGTATACATCATCACTTTGGCAACTTTATTTTATAAACCTGATAGGGTAATTCAACTCGGTCTATGCCATTGTTCCATTGCGGATCTCTGGATAGTTGTGCGCATGAAAAGTAAAGATAACCATTACCATCTATACCCAAAGAATCTGGCCATAACAATCTGGGGTCCTGTGTCAATAAATGAATTTGTCCATCTGGACTCAAGTATTTAATACTGTAATCCATTGAGGTCGTCAGATAAATATTACCGTTCCGATCGGCAAGTAAGCCATGTGTGACGCCTACATTTCCCATGTCTTCTACTTTTCCTTGCAGGGCTGATTGGGATAGTGTATCATCAGCAAGGTACTTTGTAGCAATGCGGTATAAGTTCTTTTTATTAATTGGTTTAAAATAGAAATAATTAAAGTCATGACTTAGCGCTATCCCGTTAACGTGAGAGAGAAAGGGGTTACCGTCCTTATAGCGCATGTCTATGCCGGAATAGGAAATGACAACTTGCGGATCAGCTAATGTGAAGGAGCTTTTTTCCAGTACTTTTCTACTATTTCCTGATTGAAGATCAAGAACAATTATTGCGGCCTGACCAGGATCGGAAAGATAAGCTAGATTTTTTTCGAGGTCAATGCGTACATCGTTCAAACCTGATTTCGCTTTGTCAAGATCTTCAAATGTATAGATACGTGCTATTTGATTAATTTTTGTATCGATTTTAAGGAGTTTGAATTGTCCGGTAGGAGATGCACCATCTGGGCCGAAAATAGACCCAGAGGTTGATGGTTTAGAGTCTAATACCCATAAGTTGTCCTGTGCATCCACAAAGATGTCCTGAACGTTTACAAAATGTGAGCGCTCGTCTCCTTGACTATTCCAAGCTTCATTAGGATAGGGGGTGCTTTTACCATCAATGATTTCAGTAAGGGCGTACCGGTAATCTTTGTTTTGTTTAGGAAATGATACGAATAATCTATTTGTCGAAGTTGCGCTGACGCCTATGGGACGGTGGGCCCCAAAAGATGCCGCGACTTCTAGTTTCGGATCTAGAGCGAGTTTTTCTTGTGCTTGCATTGTAGAGCATAATAGATGAGCGAATAGGAAATAAAATAAAAGTCTTTTGAACATATTTGGTATTTATTTGAGATCTGATGACGGTGCTGAATGAATTGTGAAAACCAGTATTCTATTTTATAACTTCTTTTTTACTGTTATTGTTTTATATGATATTATTATATAAGGGGAGGATAGTCCCGTTAGTCCAGATAGAATGGATCAGATTTTTCATCCTGATCAGGCGTTAGCATTTGGGTATTGGAAAGACTAGGGTATCGGTTCGCCGCGAGGGATAAGGAAAGGCGCGAATTCTATTGCGGGGATAGCTTTTGGTGAAAATGGTATTGCTACGTTGGGATCCTCTGCTAGTTACGGTCTCTTGGTAAAAGAAATACTTGATTTTTTTAATACGGGGAGAAGGCTGGTGCAAGCGGCGGCATTAGAGATATTCCGCTTTATGGTGGCTGCACAATGTAGTAAGAAGTCAAATCAGTACGAATCCTCAATGATATATAGTTTTAACATGCCCCGCTATTTTCTACAGCGGGGCATATTTTCATTATTTGGTTAATTTGACGCCAAATACGGATTCAAGTTTTTCCTCCATCGGTCCACCGCCATTTTCGTCGGATCCTACGCTACTAAATACAATTTTTCCGTCCGGATCAATTAGATATGCGGTAGGAATTCCGCTGACAAAAAAAGCCGATTTTGATAAATTTGTTTTGTCGTGTAGTTGTGGCCATGGATTATTTTCTTCTTTTACCGCTTTCTTCCAGTCGTCAAGCTTTGCGTCAATGGAGATATTGATAATTTCGAAGTTCTGACCCTTTAGCTGTTGATAAACCGATCTGAGCCTAGGAAATGAGATTCGACATGGACCGCACCAAGAAGCCCAAAAGTCGATCAATACATATTTTCCTTTGAGCTTATTGAACGAAAAATCATTTCCGGTGGTATCGGGAAGAACGAAGTTCGCTACAGTAGATCCTATACTGGATCTTTTTTTGCTATTGATTTTTTCATCTACCTGTTTGGCTGCTTTAGTTTCTTTGATCAGAGGAGATAATTTGGAAAAATAGCTTTCTAATTGTGGGAGAGAGAGACTGCTGACCACTCCTAACAGCATAAAGGGCGCATCGGATCCATTAGGATCAAAATATTTTGTAAATAGCGAGTCATTTAATTGTGTTTGACGCTTATAATAATAGTCAATTGCATTATCATAATTGGTAGCTCCTTCTTTCAGAGCATCTTCACCAAATTTAGCTGTTATTTCTTCTCCGATCTTATCAGTAGCGGATTTTTTAGCTTTGGAATAATTAAAATATGCAACTGAACGAGCGGGGCCATTTATTTGAGCTGAAAAGAGATCTTTGCCAAGTTCAAAATCAAGATTCAATGTTCCTGATTTTTCGATAAACAATGGAAATGGGGAATAACCACCTTTTGTTTTGATGTCATATTGAAGGTAAATATATCTTATGTCAGGAAAATCGGATTTAATAAGCATTTGATACTCGCCATTTGAACTGATTTCTGCAGAATCTTGAGACTGATGGCTGTATACATATATTTTATTAAATCCTTTTGTGTCGCCAGTCACTTTTCCTTTTATTTTCAGATCGATCTGAGCAAATAGGGTATTAAATGAGAAGAAAAATAGTGCCACAAGGACTGTTATTATTATATTTTTAGATTTCATGATAAAGTTTAAATTTTAATGTACGATTGATAGACCTATTAATTTAATCCAGCAGGTAGATATGGATCGCTATTGGGCTGTAAATTCCAGCTTGGATTGGCAAGTATGGTCGGATTATTGATCTGTAATGTAAAAAATTTACTGATGATATCCGCTTTGTAGGATTTGTTACCTATGGTATGGATGACCTGCGTTTTCGACCAAGGTTTTCCTTTATCTAGTGCCAATCTCTTGATGTCGAATGTCCGTTGATAGGTGCCAAGCTGCATTTCCCGTCTACGTTCTTTCAGAATTTCCTCTAGTAATTGATCCTGACTAAAAGCCCCGCCATTTGGAAGATCTGTATTTGCGCCTGAATAGCGATATTTGCGCAGGATATTAAGATCGATTAACGCTTGTCCCATTTGGTTTAACCTTGCATTTGCTTCCGCTTTTATCAATAGCAGCTCGGGATAAGTCATTCCCTGTGAAGCGATCATTTTGTTGTCTCTATAATACTTAAGGCGTACACCATCATCATGTTTCACACCGCCTTCAACCACTGAATAGCCCAGCGTTTTGAGCATAAATAGCTTGTATCTCCGATCTGCATTTTTATCAAATAGCTTGATAAATTCTTCCGAAGGATAGGGAGAATAGCTGTAGGGGGTAGGGCGATAAAATAGTTGTTCCCTATTGTAAGTCTGTTTCAGTAAATTATCTTCGCCTAGTAACTCAAGACCAACTTCGGCATCGGTACCAGCTGGTGGAGATGCATTTGGATCTTGTCTATAACTGAATTTATTTAGGTTATAGATAAGATTGTCAGTATTACCTTTGGCTGCAATGGCTTGCGCCCATGCATCATTTGCATATTTGGACATTTTGGTCCAATCTCTTTTGAACATGTATAGCTGTGCTAACAAGGCATTAACTGCTGGCTTACTTGCACGGGTTGGGTTTCCAACGGTATTTGGAGCGCCGGTCAATGCATCGAGCAAATCTTTTTCTGCCAGATTTATAATTTCATTTGTGCTGGCGAGATCGGGATTGGGAATATTAGGTGAACCTGTTGTCCGGTAAGGAAGCACTTTTTGATCATTTTTACCTTCGGGATCGTACATTGGGCCATACCCAAGTCCTCCGACAAGATAGGACCAAGCTCTTCCAGCTTTTGCCTGTGCAACAATTATTTTACCCAGATCTGAATTTTCCCCCTTAAGATTTGAAACTTCATCAATGGCAATATTGAATATGCCCGCAGCACGATAGATAGCCCACTCCCATGTGTATTGGGGATCTATCGGATTCGTATAGGGGTAATAAAATTTAAATGCAGCCCAACGATCTACATTCGGGTGCGTACTTTTGTATAGATATATAGCCTGATTTTCACTGATCGTTAGGTTGTCACCCATAAAAGCATAGAAGCAACCTCTGTTGTTGTCTGCATAAAATGAGCTAATGGTATTTGTATTATTCAATAGATTCTCCAGATCTTCGACTTTTGAAGGAATCAACTGTCCAATAGGTTTAACATCCAGGTATTTGTTGCAGGAGAAGGTCGATATGGAGACCAGGCCCAGTGCAAGGTATATTATTTTTTTCATTTCAATTAATTTTTAGGTTAGAGTCCGAATCGTAAACCAATAAATATCTCGCGTGGTAAAGGCAGTGAGGTAAATCCTTGATCTGTTCCTGCCCCAGTACCACCACTTACATTGAATTCTGTAGTTTCGGGGTCTATGTCCACATCTTTGGCCGTAATACGAAATAGGTTTCTGCCCTGGACAAATATTCTTGCGTTGGTAAGACCAATTCTTTTGCTCAGTTTCTCGAGATTATAGGAAAGTGTGATGTCCCTTAATTTGGCATAACTGGCATTACCTACATTGACATCCGCAAAAGGGAAGGAGAACATATCCATATTCCATTCTTCCAAAACGGGATATATTGTATTCTTTTCGTCTCCCGGTTTCCGCCATCTTTCGGCTACATGTCGGTTTTGATAGTTGGATCCACTAAACGTATCCTTCCTATATTTATGGCCTAGCTTTGCTATAAACATAAAAGATAGGTCCCAATTTTGATAGCTGAAGCGATTTGTTAAAGCAAGATCCCATTTTGGTCTAAAGGTCCCCTGATAGACCAAGTCGGTAACTTCAGCATTGCTTGCCAATACAACCTGATTGTCTCTAGTATAAACTTGTGTTTGACCGAGTTCATTAAGACCTGCAAAACGATAGCCCCACAACCCGTCTGAAGGATATCCAGCAACCATGATTCCTCCTGGAGTAGTATAACTACCTGTGTACGGGCGGCTTACATTGTAGTGTTTTACTTTGTTTGCGTTAAAGGAGATATTGGGCAAAATATCCCAGCTAAATCTACTATTTTTGATAGCGTGGACGTTGAGCCCAAGCTCAAATCCATGATTGGTCATTTTCCCTACATTTTTTGTTAGGGAGCTAAAACCTAGAGTCGGATCTGCGGCGTCGGCAGCTAAGAGGTCAGAACTGTTCTTGTTGTAATAATCAAAGCTACCTTCTATCGTATTGTTGAATAAACCAAAGTCTATTCCCGCATTGGCAATATTCGTTTTTTCCCAGCGCAATTGCTTATTGGGAGGCGAGGAGATTCCATAGGAAACTCCTCCCGTTGTAGGACTGTAGCTGCCCACGCTCAAAATCAAAAACGGACCATTTCTCAGGGAAATATTTCCATTGATACCATAGGAACCTCTGATATTAAGTTTACTGAAAACAGCTTTATCCCACCATTTCTCGTTACTTAATTTATAAGTTCCTCCAAGCGACCACATCGGTTTGTAGCGGTACTTTTTATCTGTACCAAAGAAATTGGTAAGATCTAGTCGGATACTTCCGCTTAGGATAAATCTATTGTCATATTCGTATGATCCATTGGCATACCAGGATACAAAGCGATTATCTCCATAAGTTAGTGAACCATCGGTCAGCGATACGCCACCATTGGGAAATAGCATATCTGCGTTGTAAATTCCAGCAGTAAAATCTTTGATGTTGACAGGGATAAATGAACCTGCATTTTCATTATAGCCAGCTCGGGTAGCCAATCTATTGTTGTCAGAGGTGATTTTTCTGATTTCGTTTCCGATTAAGGCGTGCAACAGATGTTTGTTATCGGAGAAGTTTTTGCTATAATTGAGCTGTGTACGAAGCGTCCAGGTTTCATTGATATTTTTGAATTCGTCCAAGATGCTTCCATCGGGAATATAATGATTAGCGGGATTTGATTTGGAGGTACCATCGTTATAGGCGATACGAGCATTATAGGAGTCTGCCCGTTGGATATTTTTGACATTTGCCGTTCCTTTGACCCAATTACCTCCGACTTCTGCTGTAAGTCCTTCTACGATATTAGCTCTTAGAAACCCGCTCATCCTAAAATTATAGATATTGCTGTAACTGGGCATTTTTCCCATGTCTTCTAAAGGAACATAATCCCAGGACTTCATGCCGGGGGTGTTTTTGTAGGTATTTACCTTATATTGACTGATACCCCATATTGCTGCCGGATTGCCATTGTCGTCCAATAGATTGGTATACGGCATAATCATTGATCCTCCTGAAAAACCAGCTAAAGATTGATAATTGTCACCTGCCAATTCTGGACCGTAGATGGTAGAATATGTAAATGAAGTGCTATTCCCTTTATTATACGTGAAATTGGCAGCAGCTCCAGCGGTTAAGAATGGAAAAAGCTGCCATTCGTTTTTAAAATCGGTGATTAATCGTTTTGAATCATTGTTAATGAGATTGTCCTTGGTCTGTTGATAGTTGACGGAAAAATTATAACTGCTTTTAGGCGATCCGCCAGCGATATTAATGTTATGCTGATGGGTTACTTTATTTCTGAAAAACAGATCCTGGATTTGATCTAAAGCATTGATACCGCGAAGTCCATTGATCTCAGCCATTGCATCTTGATGGCTAATCTTCCCTTCACGCTCTTGCATCAACAGATAGGTCACCCGGCTCATGTTATATGGATCCATCGTTGAGGGACCATTTGGATTCAGGTTGAAAAGGTCTATCTCTGCGTCAATATAGTCCGATGTTGTCGCTTTATTCAGATACTTTAGCTGTGGTTTCTGAATAATATTTACAAAACCTGAATAGCTTATTTTAGGTTCACTATTTTGTCCAGACTTTGTAGTAACAACAATGACCCCATTGGCTGCTCTAGAACCATAGATTGATGCGGCCACACCATCTTTTAACACAGTTATGCTCGCTATATTCATTGGATTGATATCATCTATTGTTGTTTCAACGGGATAACCGTCAATTACAATCAAAGGTGTTTTTTGTGCATTAAAGGTCGAGACTCCTCTAATTTCTATTTTGCCGGCCTTATCAATAGTTAATCCTGTTGTTTGCCCTTCAAGAGCACTTTTGAGATCTGTAGCTAGTTTTCTTTCCAGTTTTTCACCGCTAACATAACTGAAAGATCCAGTGACTCGATCTTTGGGGAGTTTCTGATATCCAGTATTGACTTCTACTGTAGCCTCATTTAATGTCCCCGTTTTTAATGCCAGTGTGATGACTCCGAGATTGTTTGTGACTGGGATAGTGATGCTTTCATACCCTATATAGGATATGATGATATTTGTTCCTACGGAAGAATTATCTAAAGTGAATTCTCCATTACTATTAGTGATGGTACCTTTTTTTCTTCCTTGTATCATTACGTTGGCGCCGACAAGTACATTGCCATTTTCGTCAACAACTTTTCCTCTTATTTTGGACTGGTTTTTAAGATTAAGTAGTAGTATTGTTTCTTTTAATTGAATACCACCAATTTCAGACTGACGCTGTTTAACCATGATCATATCTTTTTCCAGTTCGAAAAAAATGGGCGTATTCTTTTCAAGGGTTTTTAATGCCTCTTGTAAAGGGAGATTGTTAAATGAGACAGAGGTACAGGTCAATGGATCAATATTTGGTGCTGCCCATAAATAATGGTAACCCGTCTGAATGTTAATTTCTTGCAGTATCTTTCGCAGACTAACATTTTTTTTATTGATATTGACTCTTTGTGCCATGGTATTGGCCTGGACCCCGATCATCCCTAAAAGTAGCAGTGATGATAAAGAGATTTTCATAAGCGCATTGGTAAATATACGCGATACAGATTTTTCACCTGTACTTTGTTCATCTGTCGGGACTACACAAAAGAAGTCTCCAACATCTTTTTTGGTAAAAAAATGATACATTTGTTACGGTTAATTGATTTTAAATAATGGTAGTTTACGATCCTTTAACTTTATTAAGGGGACGTTGGCGCGTCTCCTTAATCGATCTGACATAAATTTGCGGGTGTGTTCTCCTTTCTTTTAGTGATATTAGATTAATAATGTTAGTTTATTTTGACTTTTGATTTTTCTATAATAAAATTGGCGTTACTGGCTTTTGATAATAACTTAAATAAATCTTCAGCACTAGCATAACGCGGAATAATTCCTTCAATTTTTACTTTCCTTAGTTTTTGATCTATAAATTCAAAATCGAAATCATACCAACGCGCAAGTTTAACCATGACGCTTTCCAAGGGCTCAGCGACAAACTCGAATTGATCTTTAGTCCAGGCAATATCGGATTGATTATCTACTTCGCGTTTATAAGTGTTTTGACCAGCGGTCGATATGGCCTGTTCGTTTGGTTTTAAAATGATAGCTTCTTTTGTGGCGGTACTATTATAATTGATTTTTACCGATCCCTCCATGAGTGTTGTGATTGTGGATTTGTCTTCACTATAGCTACTTACATTAAATTTTGTGCCCAGTACCTGAATTTCCTGCTCATTACATTGTACAAAAAATGGAACAGCGGTGCCATCTCCATTTTTAATTTTGCTGATTTCAAAAAAAGCCTCCCCGATAAGCTTTACCGTCCTTTGTTTATGATCAAATTCCTCCGGAAATATCAACGTGGAAGCCGCGTTTAACCTAACTGCACTGCCATCGGGAAGCAATATATGATATTGACCTCCTTTGGGAGTGCTTATAATCAATGTTTTTTCCTGTTTTAAAGGATTATTTGACGTGATTTTTTTTAATTCTTCAGAAATGTTGAAATATTTTTTTTCGACAGGTAGTTGTAGTGATTTTCCATCTTCAAGTTGAATGGAAGCGCGAAAACTACCTGGAACAATATTCCGTGAGGTACGATCGAGCTTAAGATTCCAAAGGAGGATAAATAGCGCGGCAATTGTACAGGCAGCAATAGCAATCCCATATTTTTTAATAAAAAGATGAAAGAGATTAGGTCGTTCAAATGTAATCTTACTTTTTGCTTTTTCAATTACCTCATGAACGGGTAAAGAAAAAGCCCAATCAACATCCTGTTCATAGGTATTATTTGAAATCAGGGTTTGAAATAACTCTTCATGCTGTGCTGAGGAGGAGCGCCAATGATTCAATTTTGTCTCACCCTCATCGGATAGGATCCCAAGCTTTTTTGCAGATATTAATTCACTTACTTCGAAAGGGCTCAGCTCCATAAATTCTTTGGTTAGTATTTATGATTATAACAGAATTCGAAGCTAGAATTGCTATTCCTTTTTTTGTTTTATTTGTAATTATCTGATTGTTAGTGTTTTTATTTTTTGAATGTGTCGATTAATAATAACACTAGAAGATAATCGCCATTGTCCAATAACTGTTTTAGCAAAGCCAACCCCTTTGTTTTCTGTGTGTAAACAGTGCTGCTAGTTATATTTAATTTTTGTGCAATTTCTTTCGTATCTAGACCATCTATGATATTTAATCTCATAATGGTAGCACATTGAGTAGGTAGTTTTTCTAATACATTTTTGATCAGTTGTAATGTTTCTGCATAAATAATCCACCTGCTATCGTCTTCAACAATACTGCTTATTTGATTGGCATAATTGTCATAATTAGTCAAGCGTCTTTTTCGCTTGTCCAGGTAATTGATAGTCGCATTTTTTGTACTCAGGTAAAGAAATGACTTTAGCTTGTCGTAAGAATCAAAATGAAAGTCTGTTGACCAAATTTTTAAAAGAACATCTTGGACAAGCTCCTCCGCACTTTCTTTTTCTATATCGAACTTGATCGCATATAGGCATAAGGGCGAATAAAACCTATGAAATAGGAATTCAAAAGCTTTTTCATCTTTTCTTAGAAAAGCTAGGAATAATTTGGATTCGTTTAATGCGTCTTCCATGTACTGGTAGAACAAATTAATGAATTTTTAGACATAAATGAAAGGATAAGAAAAGATTTTGGATGATAGTAGAGTATATATAATTTTTTTCCTGACATTAAAATAATTGGTGGTGACAATTTTCAATCGTTGAAAGATAACATGAAAATATAAGCTACCATTAAATGGAAGGAAAATTAACCTGTTTTTGTTTCTAATATTTATCCAAAGTTAGTCGTTAAACTTCTTTATCGTAGTTGTTCGGCTGATAGATCGTTGAAGATTAGATATAGCTATTAATGACTCAGATCTTTATATAATATCTCCTGTATGAGTGTTTCAATTTCTTTTGCATGAGTGACTGTCATAAAATGACCAGCCCTTCGAATGATAAAAGTGGGGATTACATTTCTAATTGGGATAATGCGGTCTTTGCTGCCATGGATATGGATTAAGTTGTTGGGAATAGTCTTGTTTTTCCATTTTACGATTTGACTGATCGCCCAAAACAGAAATTTAGCATCAGTATCTTGTAGTATTTGTTTAAGCATCATTTTATCTTCTTTTAAGGTTATGCTAAAGAAATAATTTGATAAAATATGATGTGATTTTAGAACTGAAGTAGGAATAAATCTGTGGATTCTAAGTGTTCCGATAAGTTTATAAAGTTTAGGAAGTTCGTTTTCATGTTTTGCAGATGCGAGTAAAATAACTTGTTTTACATCAATAATTTTAGCTATTTCCATGGCAACCATACCTCCGAAAGATAATCCAATAAGAACGGGACATTTAGTCGTAATTTTAGTGGATAATCGTCGTGCATAGCATGAAATTGATTCTGTTGAAATTGGAGGGATCCATTCCAAGTGTATGACTTTTAAGCCCCCAAAATTTATTTTGTCAAATACCCTTCGGTCAACACCTAATCCACTAAGTATATAAATATGGGTATCGGACATAATGATAGGTTAAATGCATTTTAACAGCAATTTATTAATAATGTGTCGATATCCAAAATCAGAAAAAATTAAGCTGAGGAAGTTCATATGATTTTAAAAAAAACAAGATACCCAAACACAAATGGATATCTTGTTTTATCCATAAAAGTGAATGCTCGTCTTTTACGGATTTTTATCATATAACTGTTAATATGAATTATTAGAATACTTGGCGCATTGATCTAGCTAAGACAATGTTGCTAAGCTTTTAGACTCAAAGATAGATAAGTCTTCGAATTGTTCTGCTTGAACTTTTTTTACCCAATTTGGATCTTGCAAAATTGCCCGACCCACTGCAACCAAATCGAAGTCTCCTCTTTCATATCGACGTACCAGTTCATCCAGTGAAGCTGGAGACGATTTAAATTCTGAATTTGTAAATACTTCACCAAAATCTTTGTCGAGTCCTACCGAACCTACCGTTATTGTCGGTTGACCAGAGACCTTTTTCAGCCATCCGGCGAAATTTAAATCACTACCCTCAAATTCTGGTTCCCAATAACGTCGTTGGCTTCCATGGAAAATATCCACGCCCGCATCAACTAATGGTAAGATCCAGTCTTCCATCAGCTTTGGGGTAGGGGCTAATCTCGCAGTATAATCTTGCTGTTTCCATTGTGATAGCCTGATGATAATTACAAAGTCAGGTCCAACGGCTTTTCGCATTGCTTTCACTACTTCGACAGCAAATCTGGAACGCTGCTTTATTGTTTCACCACCGAATTCATCTGATCTGTGGTTCATTCCCTCCCAAAAGAATTGATCAATCAAATAACCATGTGCGGCATGTATTTCAAAGGCATCGAAACCTAGCTCTTTGGCAGCTTTTGCAGCATCAGCATACGCTTGGATAGTATTTTCTATATCCGCCAAAGTCATTGTATCAGGACTTTCAAAAGCTGCCGGCGGAGTCCACTGCATTGGCGTATACCCTACATGCCAAATTTGAGGTGCTATTTTACCTCCTTTTGCGTGGACAGCATCAAGAATGTTTTTCCAACCATTTAGTGCTTGGTCTCCATAAAAATTTGGAATATCCTTTAAGTTTTTTGAGGCTGGTCTCTCGATCACAGTTCCTTCGGTTAGAATCAAACCAACGTCTCCAGCTGCCCGCCGTTCATAATAACCTGTAACGACATCTCCAGGGATCCCGTCAATAGAAAATGCTCGTGTCATAGGGGCCATGACGAAACGGTTTTTTAATACAAGATTTTTGTATTGGAATGGACTGAAAAGTGTTTGTATGCTCATTTTTTTATATCATTTACGAATTTCTTTACAAAGATATTTTAAATAGTGTATTTTTGTAACTATTGATAGTATAAAGTAGTTACCTTTGTGTAACTATCAATTGTTTTTGCAATGAAGAGAAATGATTTTAAGAATTGTTCATGCGCGATGCAACGCTCTATGGGAATTTTGGGAACAAGGTGGAAGCCCATTATTATATACACCCTAAGAGATCGAAAAGCCCGATTTGGACAACTCGATGCATTGATCGAAAATATTTCAAGAAAAGTACTGACGTCCTCTTTAAAAGAATTGGAGGAAGATGGCATTATTTTGAGAGAAGAATTTAAAGAGTTACCTCCTAGGGTGGAATACGCTCTGACTGAAAAAGGAAAGGCACTTATTCCGATTATGTGTCAATTAGCAAAATGGAATGAGGAATATTATGAGGAGCCTGCGCCGTTGATATTATAAGAAATAACAAGTACTTTACTTTTTTTGGATTATATATACTGTTTTTTACTGAAATGTAATAGCAAGAATATCTATAACTAACGGAATATGAAATTTTAAACCCAGACGGTTCATATTTATTTAAAATTTAGGTAATATTGAATTGTGAAAAACAAGGTAAATCAAGAACACAATAAACAAGATTTCATCGAATCTTTTCGTGAAGGTGAAAGAGAAGGATTGAAGTTCTTGTATAAAACCTTTTATAGTCCAATGTGTTATTTTCTCGAAAAAATGAACTTGGATAAAGTTATTATTGAAGAAATTGTCCAGGATGTGTTTTTAAAACTATGGGAAAGACGAAGCGATTTTAATCATTTTGAGTCGATCCGGAGTTTTTTATATACAAGTTGCAGAAACGCGGCACTTAATCGGATTCAACAACTTAAGAGATCACAACAGCTTGCTGATAACTATATCACACAGGTAGATCTGATAGACCTGCCAATCAGTCATCAAATGATCTATCTGGAAACGTTACGTGAGGTTCACGACGCTATAGATACCTTGCCAGAACAGTGTCGACATGTAATATACAAGCTGGTCGTAGAAGATTTAAGCCCGCAAGAAGTTGCGATTTCCTTAGGTATTACCACAAGTACTGTATACAATCAAAAGAAAAGAGGAATTGAACTTCTTAGACAAAGGCTTAGGCCTGATCAGTTTTTTTGTCTACTGTTACTTCTTCTGTATTATTAGGTTGTAAATTATAAATTTGATTTTCAGTTGGTTATAAGAAAATCCCCCATCTCTTTAGAGAAACGAAATCAAAATATTGTTTTAAGTATATAAAGCAATATGGAGCATACAACCGAACATATCATCTATTTATTGAGTAAGTCAAAACTTGAGGGATTAAGTTATGAGGAGCAATTGCAACTAGATTCTTGGCGACTCAATGCGGCTTCGAACCGAGAAGTATGTGATATGTTGGATAACAAGGAGATGTTGGCCAGAGATTTGAAGGGCTTATATGCTTACGATTGGGAAGCATCCTTTGAAACTTTTGAACAGGAGCATCTGAGTGCTCCAAAAACTATTTTCCCTTTCAGAAGGATTTGGTCGTATGGAATCGCTGCAGTATTAATTGGTACGTTAACATTATTTTTTGTTCGTTACCTGATGGATGCTGGATATCAGGCAAATCCAGACGTAAAAATCCTCCCCGCTCAAACCGCAGGTACAATCTACCTGAAAAATGGAGATTCGATCGCCATTTCACCTAAAGATACTGTATTATCTTTCGCTACTCTACCCAATAACCTGACTAAAGGGAATGATAGCTTACTTATTTCTACCCCCAAAGGTGGTAAAATGGCCGTTCTCTTACCGGATGGTACTAAGGTCTGGATGAATGCTGAGACCCAATTGGATTATTATGAAACAGATAGTCTCAGACTGGTTCGATTGGTCGGCGAAGCTTATTTTGAAGTAGCAAAGAGATACTTCCTCTCAGGAGAATTATCACAAGTGAAACCATTTAATGTTCAAACCGGAAATATTCACGTGACGGTATTAGGTACGCATTTTAATGTTAAGGCAAATAAAAGTCTAAGTGACTTTAGGGTTACCTTATATGAAGGAAAAGTGAGGGTTCAGCAGGGAGAAAGGCAGATTATTTTATCTCCTGGAGAGGAGGCATATATCAATACTGGTCATATCCAACGTAGAACCATAGATACTGAAATCGGTAATGCATTGAAAGATGGTTATTTTATATTCAACTCTGAACCGCTGTCTGTTATTATGGAGGATATTTCTGTTTGGTATAACGTCAATGTGGTTTACCTTGATAACGAGATAAAGTCAGAAAAATTTGAAGGGATGTTGTCCCGTAATAGCCGCTTAAAAGATATTATCAATGTACTAGAGAGTACAGGAAAAGTCAATTTCAAATTTAAAGAAAACACAATTTATGTAGATAAAAAGCAATCTAAATGAAAAGACGAAGCCCTAAACGCTTGCAACAAATAGGGCTTCTGGTCAAGCAATTCTAACTGTAACTGAATTTTAATTCTTAACCTAAAACAAATGTATAAAAATTATGCAGAAGTTTGTCGTGCCCTACACGGACAAGCGGAAATTATGAAAAACAGCGATCGGACAGACTTTTGGGGAAGGTCGCATTGGAGGGGAAACATTATGCGTATATCGCTTACTACTATTATGATGTCCTGTTGTTTGCTTCATGTAGGAGCTAAAACTTACGGACAAAGTGTATCTATTCATGAAAAATCTGTTTCGTTGAGAAAAGTCTTTTTGACCATCAATAAACAGACGGGCTACTCCTACGTATGGGCAGCAAAGACTATTGATCCAAATACGAAGGTTCAGCTCAATGTTGAAAAAGGAACACTGAATGGAACACTTGAAAAATTATTGAATGATCTGAATCTTAGTTTTGAAATTAAGGGAAAGATAATCGTTGTACGTGAAAAAGTCGAACAAGGGGGAATTGTTTCGAATTACAATAGTTTATCAGATCAAAAGATGCTGATCAAGGGCTTTGTTGTTGATGATAATAATCGTCCATTACAAGGTGCGACCATTCGTGTCAAAGGTGTACCACAAGGTACGACTACAGATCAAAATGGGTATTTTGAAATCAATAGCGTCAGTGCAAACAATTTGTTGGAGATTACAATGGTTGGATTTTCACCACTTTCACTTCCGGTAAAATATAATCTTGGAACTATTAGGCTGCATGCAATAGATGCACAATTGCAGGAGGTAAATGTAACCGTAAATACAGGGTATCAAAAGATCAGTAAAGAGCGAGCTGCTGGTTCCATCGCGCAAGTCACTGCGAAAGATATGGAGGGACGATTGCAACCAAACCTATTAGATCGAATTGATGGATTGCTTCCTGGCCTGAATTTGGTTCGTAACACCGCTAGTCCGCAAAATAACAAAAATAATTTAGGCATTGAGATACGCGGTCGTTCAACAATCAACGCGCAGGCTGCACCTTTAATTGTCGTTGATGGAATGCCTTATGAGGGAGATCTCACTGCTATTAATCCCAATGAAATTGCTTCGTTTACTGTTCTAAAAGATGCATCTGCGGCCTCAATCTATGGTGTACGATCATCCAATGGAGTTATCGTCATTACAACAAAGATTGGTACAGCAGGCAAAACTAAGGTCGACTATAGCAATACATTGTCTTTTCGCGGGCTGCCAAGTCGCAATTATCTGAATAAGATGAGTAGTGCTGAATTGGTGAACTTTCAAAAAGAAATGTTTGATTATCGTTCTGGCGATTACGCTGCGATAGACCCCAGGAAGGCTATGAATGACGTTTACCGAATTCTCTATAACAAGAAAGGAGGTGTAATCTCAGGGGAGGAAATGGAGAAGCAGTTGGATGTTTATCGAAATAGGGATCGTTTTAGTCAGATGGATGAATTCTTAAATACGATTCGATTTGACCAGCAGCATAATTTAGCGGTTTCTGGAGGATCAGACCGATATACTTATCATTATTCGTTGAATTATAACCAGCCTGGAGATTATAACAAAGGAAAGCCTACCAATAAAGAACTGGGATTTAGCTTGAAAAATAACTTAAAGTTTACGGATTGGTTTAACTTAAGAGCGAATATTCTAGGGAAAAATCAAAATAGAGAAGGAGACATTGGTTTCAATTTTTACGACAATTATATTGGCGGAAAAGCTTCATATTATCTTCTCCGTAATGAGGACGGTTCCGCTTCCCAGTGGTTTAATTCAAAATCTCAATATGAGATAGATCGCTTAAATGGATTAGGCCTGGAGGATGAGACTTATATCCCTGTAAATCATGTTTCTGCTGTACATGAAAAGTTTTATAATAAATATCTCAATTTAAATTTTGCAGCAAACTTTAAGATTACTAGAGGGTTGGATTTCGACTTATCCTATCAGAGTGAAAGAACCGAAGGTTATAATGGAACATTAAATAGAAAGGCCTCACAGTTGGTCAGTGCTATGGTTAATGATGCTACACAGATCGGAAAAGATGGATTAATAAAACGCAATATTCCTCAGGGAGGGCAATTTGCAGAACAACGCAATGATGTCAATAGTTATACCTTACGTGGTCAGTTCAACTATCAGAACACCATCCATGATAAACATGAAATCGTTGCTATAGCAGGTGCTGAACGTAGGCAAATTAATAATCGATATACCAATATCTATAAATATGGCTATGATGAAAGCAGTTTAGTTTATAAAGGAATTAACGAAGAGTTGTTTGGAATTCAAATTCAAAATACACAGGCACTGTTTAATAGTTATTCTATCTCGAAAAGAGAAACCGGTTTTCAGGATTTAGTTGATAGATTTGTCTCTTTTTATGCGAACGGATCTTATACATACAACAAAAAGCTGACATTAAGTGGAAGTATACGGATGGATCAATCTAACCTATTCGGTACGGATATCAAAAATCAATATAAACCTTTATGGTCTATAGGGACGTTGTATCATTTGCCAAAAATAGATTGGCGGCCATTAGATCGCTGGTCTCTAAGAATGACCTATGGCGTGAATGGGAATGTACCGAAGGACAATGGGCCTTATTTGATTTCGCGGGTCAGTAATAGTTTAAACTATTTTAATGGTGAAATGCAGGCCTATATCGCTTCGCCTCCTAACCCCCTGTTAAGGTGGGAGCGGACAAGTGTATTCAACTTTGGACTTGATCTTTCCCTATTCAATAATAGACTTTCCTCTTCTATAGATATTTATAGCAAAAAGACCACAGATCTTTTGGGAAATACTCCATTAGATCCAACATTGGGATGGGATATGGTGTTGCTTAATTATGGTGATATGCGCAATAAGGGGATCGAGTTGGGGCTTAATGGCAAAATTATCCAACACGAAAAGTTCAGCTGGAACGGTACTTTGAATTTTAGTTACAATAAAAATGAGATCACGAATCTATTTGTAGAACAAAATACGCCTTACTATTATTATTATACGCCTCAAAATCGAGTAGGTATCCCGATGGGTAGTTTATATAGCATCGATTATGCTGGCTTGAACGATAAAGGAAGGCCTTTGGCAAGAAAAGCTGACGGTAGTTTGGTTGAGAATACACAGCAACTGACGGTTGACGATCTCATTTATGAAGGAACGACAATTCCGCCGTATAATATTTCTTTCAGAAATGGATTTAGATATAAAGACTTTACCCTTTCCTTTATGTTTATTTTCAATGGGGGTCATGTGATGCGAGGTGTTCGCCCCGAGTTCTTGAGCAAATACGCCGAACTGAACTATAACAGTAACTTCGATAAGCTTTGGTTGAATTATTGGAAAAAACCGGGAGATGAAAATAACCCTGATATTGCTCCTGCTTTCATTTCAGCGGCCTCCGGAAATATCTCAGATATCTATAATGCAGCACATAAGTTTGTTCAAAAGGCTGATTATATTAAGTTGAGAGATGTTTCACTATCCTATAATTTTCCAGGTAAATGGATTGCACCAACAAAGCTGAGTTATATACGTCTGACTGGGCAGATATTAAACGCTTGGCGCTGGGCCGCAAATAAGGATAATCTCGATCCTGAAGTCTGGACTGGATTTAGTTCGGTAAGTAGCCCAAGTAGGGGAGTATTGGCTCCAGTGGTATATAATTTAGGCGTATCTGTAGGATTTTAAAAAAGGAAAACATAATGAGAAAAATATATATTGGATTGTTATTTGGCTTATTGACTTTGAACAGCTGCAATAAGTACTTAGATATAAAACCCAAGGGGTTCACGATTCCGGAAGCTCTTAACGATTACAAGTTATTATTAAATGACCAGTCGTTGGTACGTGCCTCTCCCGTTTATCCAAACTATCTGGCGGATAACCTCCAATCGGGTGATCCACAGGATGTGCAGTCCGCAGCTAGTTTTGATTACTATGATTATGTCAAAAAGCAGCTATACAGTCTTGCTCATGGCGCAATATTCGAAGATGGTCAGTATGACCCCTACTGGGAAACGGCATATAGTCATATCTTTACTTACAACGTAATTATAAATAATGTATTGACTTCATCCGATGGCTCGGAGGGTGAGAAAAAAAGGATATGGGCCGAAGCAAAAATTGGCCGGGCATTTGAGTACCTAAGCCTGGTCAATATCTATGCTGCCCATTATAACCCAGCTAGTGCGGATAAGGACTTAGGTGTACCGCTGGTTTTGCAAGAAGATATAAATCAAAAATATGAGCGTGTGTCAGTACAGGTTATCTATGACCAAGTATTAAAAGATCTTAATGAGGCACTTCCTAATTTAAGCACAACACAATCAAATAAATTTCAGGCAGTACGCTTTGTGGGGTATTCTTTTTTGAGTCGTGTTTATCTGTATCAGGGGAAATTCAAAGAGGCTTTAGAGAATGTCAAGCAGGCGCTATCCACCAATAGAAATTTGATCGACTATAGCTTATATACAAATAAGGACAAAACAACATGGGGAAGGGTTTGCTTAAAGACGGATAATACAGTACAATTCCCAGATTCAAGAACCAATATTGAAGCCGTATGGTCAAGATTAGGTACAAGTTCATTGGGGACACAAAATGCTGAATTTTATGCATCGAAGGAACTGATTGATACTTATGCCAAAGATCTTCCAGCTGGAGCGAATGACAAGCGCTACGAATTATTTTTCTGTCGCGATCAAGCCTCCTTTGGCCCTAATTTAGTCAAATTTCCTGGACGTGTGCTTTATGCCCCATATGTTGAATTCAGCACAGGATTTAATACGCCAGAATTATTTTTGATCGCAGCGGAAGCAGCAGCGCGTAGTGGAAACACTGTAGAGGCTTTAGATTTCTTGAATACGCTAAGAAATAGTCGTATTGAAAATAATAGGGCATTGACAGCTAGTGATCCGAAAGTGGTGCTACAGTTGGTTCTAGAAGAAAGACGCCGTGAGATGCCTTTTACGGCTTCTGATAGATTGATCGACCTGAAGCGTTTGGTTATTGCGGACAATTATAAGAAATCAATTAAGCATCCACTGGCCGATAAAGTATTTGAGATGGAATCAACAGACCTTAGGATGGTACTTCCTGTTCCGCCAAAAGTACTTTCCTTAAATCCAGGAATTCCACAATACGAACGATAAAAAATATAAATGCTTTTACCTAACCAATCTTTGCCGATCATACGCAAAGATTGGTTCGAAGTTTTAAAAAATACTTTCATGAAGAAACTACTATTGACATCGCTGGCCTTTGTACAGTCTGTAATATTGCTGGCACAAGAACATATACAATTCCAAAAGCTAACTTTTAGCGAGGCGAAGGAATTGGCAAAAAAAGAAAATAAACTGATCTTTTTAGATGGTTTTACCTCTTGGTGCGCACCCTGTAAATGGATGGAAGGCAACGTGTTTTCACAGCCCGAAGTTGCGGAATACTTTAATTCGAAATTTATTAATACCAAGTTCGATTGTGAGGTAGGTGAGGGAGTGGACATTGCAAAAAAATATCAGATAAAAAGCTTTCCTACCTATTTGTTTCTGGACGGACAGGGGACATTGATCTATAGAACACAGTCCCGTATGGAGGCTGATCTTTTCCTAAAGCAGGCGCAACAAGCGAATGATCCTAATTATCAGATTCCGAATCTACGCAGGCAGTATGATCAGGGAACTCGTGAATCTAACTTTCTATTGCGCTACATAAAAGTTATGGAACAAACGGACAATAAGGCTACAGATAATGCTAAAAAAGCGTTGGACAGTGTTGCCTCTGATGAGTTCTTGCGAAGTCCAAATGGTTGGGAAACGATTAAAATGATGGCACAGCGTATAGATGACCGTTACGGTAAATTTTTCGAATCAAACAAGGCGTATTTTAAAAGCATAGCCTTGGCAACAGAATTTGAAAATAAGGAAATACAGCTCTTGAGGTATGCGATGTATGGTTACATCCGTGATAACAAAGCCGACGAATTTAGAAAGGGGCTGGCCTATTTTGAACAGTCAAATAAACCGGAGCACAAGATTGAGGCCGCAATGTATCAGGTTGAATGGGTCGCAGCTCATGGTACAGAAAATGAGTTTGTTTCGTTGACTGACAACTTGCGGAAAGGGCTCCTAAAAGACGAGGATGAGAAGCTTAGTTTTATCGCCCGACGTAATGCCAATGCAAAAGGAGATGTCGCTAAACCTGTTATCCTTAAACAATGTTATATCTTGGCAAAACAGGCGGCAGAGTTGAATCCATCGAGCTATTCCAATCAGGGTACCTTGGCAGATATCTGCATTGCATTGAAGAAAAAGAAAGAAGCGATCAAAGCGGCAGAAGCCGCGAGAGGTTTAGCCGAGCTGGAAACTTCAAAAATCATTAAACTGGCAGATGCGCTATTGGAGCGTGCCAAAGCACTTTAACAATCAACATGAAAAAAATATTTACATCAGCTCTTTTGAGCTTATCTATGATTGGAATTGTCGTTGGACAAAAACAAGATTTTCAGCTGGATTTCAACGGACAGACCCATTCTTCAGAGGCTAAGGTATTTGTGCGCTATTTTGTTGGTCAAAAACTGAAAATAGATTCTGTCAGTTTAAAATCTTCAAATGCAACTTATAAGGGACAAATTGATGAACCTACACAGGTCATATTGTTTTATTCTAAAGATGGTGCTTCCTTTTTCCATAGAAAGGGGAGACCCATGCAACGACTTACATTTTATGTAGACCCTCTTCAGGCCAATACAGAAATTGCTATTAAAGATCCTTTTGAGTCATCTATTGTAAAAGGAGGACAATTGCAGGCTGCTTATCGGAAATATCAAGATTATTTACATCCCTATGAGAAGGAGCAGATCGCTCAGCAATCCAAACGTGCTGATTTATATCAGGAAAAAAATCGAAACGAAGAAGCACTGAGGCAGGTCTCGGCAGAGATCGAGAAAATCGAAGAGCTGCGTGTACAGGCACAGCGTAAATTTATTGTCGAAAATCCGGATAATTATTTTAGCTTACTGGCACTTCAGGAGGTAGCGCGGTATGGAAGTGATGTCAGCCTGATTGAACCTATGTTTCTCAAATTATCTGCTAACTTGCGAAAAACAGCAATAGGAGAGAAACTTGAACGGGAAATCTTGCTTGCCAAGAAATTGGGGATTGGACAACCAGCACCGGATTTCGGACAATTGACACCAGATGGTCGATTGCTGAAATTATCGGATTTCAAGGGCAAATATGTATTGTTGGATTTTTGGGCTTCTTGGTGTGGTCCTTGTCGTGCAGAAAACCCACATTTAGTTGAAATCTATAAGCAATTTAAAGGACCTGCTTTTGAGATTTTGGGGATCTCACTTGATAAACCAGGAAAGAAAGATAATTGGACAAAAGCCATCGAACAAGATGGTTTGAAATGGCCACAGGTATCCGATCTAAATGGTTGGCAAAATAATGCTGCCCAGCTATATGGTATTCAGGCTATTCCGCAAAATTATCTAATATCCCCTGAGGGTAAGATTGTCGGCATTAATTTAAAAGGTGAGCAACTAGCTGATAAACTTAGAGAATTAACTAGATAAGGTTAAAAAGGGGGATTGCAATTTGCAGTGCCCCTTTTTTAACTCAAAAAAGCGAATTCTCTGTGTCAACATCCACCCAATTGAAAAATGATTAGAATAGTTGTTTCTTAAAGTTGTCTATTCTTTCGTTGAGTGTGCTGAGATGCTCGGGGTTAATGACACCATTGTTCAGGTCAAAATTTTCATAGAATTTTGGCAGTGAAAAGCTTTCTTTGATTATAGCGCCAAATTGCGGGAAGAATTTTTGAGCCTCGGCCATTACATTCCCACCACCATAGCCACCAGGAGAGGTAGTCATTAACAACATGGGTTTGTCTTGAAATACCTTTACGTTTATCCGGGAAGCCCAATCGAAAACGTTTTTAAAGGCAACACTATACGAACGATTATTCTCCGCCAATGAACAGATAATGATATCGCTTTCGGTAATATTATCCAGAAAACGATGAGCTTCCTCTGGAAAACCATTTTTTTCCAGGTCGACAGAAAAAACAGGCATATTATAATCTTTGAGATCAATCAAGTTTATTTCATGGTCACTAAAACTTTTCAGAACAAACTTGACTAATTGTTTATTGATTGAGGTGGAAGAATTGCTTCCAGCAAATGCAAATACTTTCATGTTGTGCTTTGTGTGTTTGTCTATACCGTGAATTTACCGAATTTTTCGATAAAAATGGTCCCTCCATTTCATTATTGGGTTATAGTAGGGTAGTATTATTTTATATGGTGATAGGTAGATATCTGCTTGAAAAGATGAGTCTAGTACCATTACCAATATTTTATCTGCTAGAATAGGCCTGATGAAAGTAAAAACAAAACTAAATCTAGTGAGATCGAACAAAAACTGGATTGTTGTTTTCTTGAGCGCGTAAAATATTATCTCCTATTTTCTTTAAAAATAGAATACATTGGGATATCATAATATTTTCCATTTTTCTTCAGATGTTGTTTCAGTAGGGCCTCTTTTTTCATACCTATTTTATCCATGACTTTCCCTGAAGCTGGATTGTGAGGAAAATAAGTGGCATAGATCTTATTGAAATTCAATTCTCTGAACCCAAAATCGATAATAGCTTTTGCCGCTTCAGTGACATAGCCATTATTCCAGTTTGGAATGCCTATCCAATAGCCTAACTCCGCTTTATCCGAACCTTCATCGTGAAGACCTATAGCCCCAAGGAATTTCCCTGTTTTATCCCGAATTGCAAATGTAAAACCCTTTCGATTTTTAAAGGCCTCGGCCGATAGTTTAAGCCAAAACTCAGCATCTTCCTTCCGATAGGGGTATGGAATATTTGACGTATAATCAGAAAAGATCTTGTCCTGAAGGTAAATTACTATCTGCGGAATATCTTCCTCAGTTATTTTGTCGAGAATAAGTCTTTCTGTTTCTAATCTAGGAAATTCATTCATCTTATCGGTGTTATAAAATGGTTGTAAACAATTGAATTAATGTTACCGTGTATTTAAGACAAATTTACATATCATTTTAAAATGATATATGCTTTTACAATTATCTTTATTCTTCCACTTTTTTGAATAAGTTCGAATTTCATAAATATCAGCTTTTACTCATTTTGTAGATGTATACTCAGGTGATAGTTAATGTGCATACCAATGTAATATAGGGCTAAACATTAATTGCGTAGATTATTTAAAAATTGATGGTCTAAAATAATAATGGTTAATAATTAAGATGGAGATTCACTTTTCCCATGCTGATTGTTCTCTATTAATTCAATGTGTCCTTCAATAATCAATAAATAGAAGTTTTCGAAACAATCCTGATATATTTTGTGCTCAAGAAGTTTTATCTCTTCGGTAATTCGTTCTTTGGGTATGCCGGTATAACATAATTCCGGATTAGCTTCCATGATTTCTTCCCGGCAGGAGAAATTATGGAGTTGTTTATATAACTCGTTCAGATCGGCAATATCTTCACTGCGATGGTATGAAGGATGAAACCATACCCAAAACTCTGACTGATTTTTATAGGGGTGTGGTAGTAATTGAACAGAAGTGTCCCTAAATAAATCTCCGGGATGCTTTTTATAGCGAAAATGGGTTGCAGTGGTCTTTATACTATTCATACGGTTAATTTGAGTAAAGATCTACAAAATATATTCGAGAATGAAGAGTATCAGGTTAAATATCGTTAAATTTATTTAATAATAAAAACTTATAATTATTTGTATGCGTTCTGTCCTTTTCACGTCCATCAGCCACTGCTTCAAAAATACCAAAAAACCTGACGGAATCCTTAACAATATAGACATTTAACTCCTCAAGTATTTCTCGCTTTAAACATGCTAAATCAGTTTTACCATGTTCTCTTTTTCCACCGGGGAAATATAGTTTGTCTTTAGACTTGGAGCGAGTACTTAAGATTTTTTTATTGGAGATATGAATTAACGCGACCTTATCAATGATGTTATTGTCCATTTGTGTTATTTAATTGTCGAATATAACAAAAATGTAGATAGCAAATTTTTCCATATTTACACTATCCAAGATTCTCGAGTGCGAATTTTTATGTGATCATTACCCTCGTTAAACAAGTGAATAACGGTGAGATCCCCGATAAATCAGATTTAGAAAACAAACTAAATACAAAATTTTACGCACTATAATGGATTGGATTTATTGAACTGAAACTCTAAATAAAAGCTTACAGGTAATAGTGTGATTTAAATTAACTAACTTAGCTATTATCCTTGGTTGCAAGGTTCGGAACATTCCCTAGTGAACTAGAAAAATGAACCGGCTTTGGGCCACTTGCCCCCGAATTTTCGGGGGCTTGTTTTTTATCTTTTAAAGTGTTGAAATCCGTAGTTTTGAACAACCCTAACAGCAGCAAATCAACATTACTTCAAGTAGAATTGGAATAGAAAACTAATGATGATAAAATTCCTAAAAGTAAAAGGTACACTCTTTTTTATCCTTGGGATATTAGGGTTCGTTTGTGTCGCAGCAACCATTACGATATTGGGTACGGCGCATTCTGCTCCAGATAAATTGATGGCTATATACATCGGAATATTTGGTCTGATTCCAATCCTGCTGTTACTCATTGTCGATCGGATCTGTGTATGGAAATTTGGAGCAACCAAAGTCAATAAAGTAGAAATGTATATCCTCGGTATCTTTATTTTACTTTTTGTCTTGAATTGGATCCGTCTACAGTCGCAGCTTTAGCAGGTATAGAGTATACTAAAAACTATGATACCCATTCATAACAAAGAATTGTCCACACAGGGAATAGAGATGCTTCCTTTTAAAGATCTCTCTCAAGGACCTACCGTACCCCATCGGGATGACCACTATATGTTTATCCTACAGCAAAAAGGGCGGTCATGCTGGACCATCGATTTTAAACAATGGACACTCGAAGAGGTGTCAGTTTGTTTCGTAGCACCAGGTCAAGTTCATCAATGTGTATTGAATGAGGGTGCCAAATGCTGGATGCTTTTTGTCGAGCCTAAACTAGTCCCGATGGAATATAGAACCATGATCGATTCTTTTATGTATAACGGACAGGTTATAACTTTGGGACCAGATCATCCTGTATTTACGCTGGCTGCGATCCTATACAATTTTATCGAACAAGGAGATAAAATCTTCTATCAATCTATTCTCCACGCACATGTCAATGCCCTAATAGGACAGTTAACAGTAGCTTTTGTGCCCCAAAGTCAAATACATAGGAAGACCGGTAGCCACAAGTACCAACTTGTTACAATGTTTAAAAACCTGATAAGCCAGCAATTTAAAGAAGTAAAGCAAGTAAAAGATTACGCGGAACAACTCCATATAACGCCTTTGTATCTCAACGAGGTGAGTAAGGAAATAACAGGGTTTATCGCTAGTTATTGGATAAAGAACGAAGTACTATTGGAAGCCCAGCGGCTACTATTTTACACGAATATGGATATCAAAGAAATCGCTTTTTGCCTAGGCTATGAAGACCATACTTACTTTTCGAGGTTCTTCAAAAAAAACTTAGGGTGCACTGCGGGGCAGTTTCGTCAAAATAACCATTATTTGTCCAATTATATACATGAATAACGACCTGTAATATACTATATCGCTATCTAATTTTGCATCTGTAAAATTTAAACAACATATACAGATATGAAAGTAGAAAACCAATCGATGTGGACAATTAGTCCGATTATGATTTCGGTATTTGCGATATACCTCTGCATCGGTATAACGTTAGGAACAGTTCCTGCACTGATAAAAAATGAACTTCATTTTAGCCCTTTAATTGTGGGAGCAGTAGTGGGGATCCAATTTATTGCCACTTTATTAACCAGAGCTTTTGCTGGTAAAATGGCTGATACTAAAGGTGCCAAGACCGCCAAACAGTATGGTGTTGTTATGACAATGTTAACGGGCCTAATCTATATGACTGTATATCATCTTCGAGATTTTCACCTATTGGCATTATTGATGCTCTTTGCTGCCAGGATAGTACATGGTATAGCTGAAAGTTTAGCTATTACTGGTGCATTAACTTGGGGTATTGGACTGGTGGGACATCAAAAATCGGGGAAAGTTATGACCTGGAATGGTATCGCTATGTATGCTGGTATTGCCCTGGGGGCGCCATTAGCTATTTATCTATCCGGGGCATGGGGTACAAGTTATGTTTTTGGGATACTGATTTTGTTGTCTGCCATAAGCTGGCTATGCACGATCAAGCTACCCAATCTGCCAGTGGATCCTTCGCACCAACGAACTCCTTTCTATAAGGTGATTGCGATGATTTCCGAACAAGGACTCGCATTAGCATTTTCTTCAATAGGATTCGCCTGTATATCATCTTTTGTCACGCTACTTTTTACGGAAAAAAGCTGGGTAAATCCATCCTTGGCCTTTTTAACTTTCGGAGGTTTTTATGTCTTGACAAGGGTGTTTTGCGCTTCTTTTCCCGATAGATTTGGGGGTTATAAGGTAGCTATGGTCTCTTTAGCGATTGAAATGATTGGGCAGATGCTGATTGGTTTCGCTAGTTCGGAAGCCATGGCCATTATAGGTTGTAGTCTCACTGGAATTGGATTCTCACTGATCTTCCCAGCTCTTGGTGTGCTGGCCATACAGAAGGTAAGTCCACAGATGCGTGGAACAGCATTGGGTGCCTATGCTGCATTTTTTGATATTTCGCTAGGAATAGCCGGACCAATTGCAGGTATTATTGCTGGGTGGCACGGGTATCAATCGATCTATTTCTTCGGTGGAGTAGCTGCAGCAGTATCTATGTGGATTTTGATCGTTCAGAAAAACAAATAATTAAACTTTAACGATGTCTAGGACTCCAAGCTTTAGCTTGCTGTTAATCCGGTTTGGTAGCCTTAGCTAGAATATTGGCAATGAGCTGGTCAAACTCAGCTTGTGAATCGATGAGGTATGCATTTTGATAATGGTCGATGCGGTGCTTGATATTCGTATGTATTTCTTGTTCACTATAGGTGGAGATAATAATAACATATTTATTGCTGAGGTCGATTTGCTCTAAAATGTCATTAACCGAAAAGTTACCACCACTACTAAAGAAAAGTATGTCGGCTTGAGCTGCAGCTGTACAGAGGTTGGCGTCATTGAGTAGACTGAGCTGATTATTGCCTTGGATCAGAGTCGAATAAGTGTCAGTTAACCAGAAATAAGGCTGCCAAAGGCAAACAGTGTAGCATGTTTTGAAGGGAAGCGGAACCCGTTCATTTGAATTGCCACATTGTTTGTTGTGAGCCGCGGGTGAAAGGAATTTATCTACTGTAATTGGTCTGCTCGATAGTCGCGTAAGGCTTCTGGCTATATTAGCTCGATATATGTTGTATTGCGTAGCCGTATCAAAACCTTGGCCAATGATACTGTAGGTATATAATTTCTGTGGCCAGATAAATAGCATATTAAAGCGTGATCTGATTTTGTTATACAATATCTTCATTTCATTACAAATAGCGTCAAGAAAATCCTTGGTATTAATATCCGATTTCTTTTCATTCCTCGGGATAGAAAATAAACCGGATATTAGTGTTAAAGGGGCTTATTGGGTTAGTCCAGTTTGGGGCTAAATAATCGTTCAATAAATTACATACTCACTTTATAGCGAATATTGATTGCCAGCTGCCCTGTGAAATCGGCTTTTCTGAGACCTTGACTGTTGACTTCAGCCATAGTTTCGGCACCATTGATCACGATATCCTTCAAATCAGGTTGATCATCCTTAGAAGCGGTTTCTTTGAAAAACTGAACGGCCTGCCCAAGTTCGTAGCTATTAGCGATAGCTTGGCTCAAAGTTTCCTGTAAATCATCAGGCATAGTCATCAACTGAAATTTTTGACTAGTGGTCAATGCGAAATTCGCGGCCATCCAGGATAGAAAGTTTTGACGAATAGCATTTACCTCGACTGCAAGTAAACTTTCTGGCAAAGCCAAGATTCTAAATTGTACCTTGGCTACACCATGGTTATTGAATTGCTGTTTCATTATTTAAATTTATTATATTACAATATCTAAATCTTTGATCATAAATTGTTTGATTTTTGCTTAAAAATATGATAACACGACAGTGAAATGTAGGTTATTGGTCGGTTATTCCTTTCTAATACATCAATGGACTTTCTAAAATAGCAATTATCGTTCGTTTATCATCGTATTTGAGCTTTTAATAGTGTTATTCTTTTATTATCTTTTTATAAATATTATCGTTTGCGTGATGTTTTGTTTTGCGACTTCGATATTATTTATTATATTAGTATACTTTTGTGAGTAGATATTATTAATTTAGTTATCCTAACCAGATATTAATTCGGAGAAACGCCATGAAATCTATCATTTATTTTTTGAGTTCGCTGATGCTGTCTATTGTTTTTAATCTAAAGACAATATCGTTGCAAGGTTTTTTTGACCGGTCGGATCAGTTGAAATATTGGATTTTGGTTGTTATCATGCTCTGTGTTTTTTGGATTGGGGCAACAATAGTATCATTAGTACTTAATTTGCCCACGTACTGGAGTGTACCCTACATGCGTGAGCGCCTGGGGGAACAGGCCAAAAACATACCTGGACTCGATATTGTTCTACATTTTATCGCTTTCTTCTCACTTTTATTGGTTTCTGTTTTTCCATTTATACTTTTGTATGTTGCTGTTATCTTTGTCTACAGCCAGTCGTCAGTGGAGAGATCGATGCTTTTTGAATTACATATGCAGGTCTACGGAATACGTTATGCCACTATTTTTGTTTCATATAGTCTAATGGTCTATATGCGAGAAAACTGGTCGTTACTCTATCATTCTGTTGGCCAACGGCAGAACCTTGCTGTTATCTATAATCGGCCACTCATGCAGATAGTGCACAATGTAAGTTTAGAAAAAGAATTACCAGCTCCACAGCCAATGGTGACAAAAAGAAGACCTTTTATAAAAAAAAGACCCGCATTTGAACAGTTCGAACAGACCCCTGCGATAATTTCTCTAAACGAAAAGCGAACCATAAAAGAAAGTGGGATGAAGAGGAAAGAACAACCCTATGGAGTGGATATTGATAACATTGATGTATATCTATTGGGGGACCTGTTAGATAAGCGGGGGGAATTTGTACAACAGATCAATCTGCAGCAACTTCGATTTGTTGATCTTGTCGCAGTATATACAACCGCAGAAACTAAATGTGTTATCTTACGTAATGGTACAACATTGGATTGCCCGACAATCTTTGATCAGTTAAAGAAGATCGGGATGGAAGACTGGATTGTCAAAATATCAAAAAATTATGCGATCAATATGTTCTTTGTGCAATACCCAATCAAACGTGTGGCGGATGACCTAAAATTACAGCCCTTTATGGAGAAAATGCTGTTACAAAATATTCAGCGGGAACAGCTTAGTGAAATATTGAGAAGTGGGAAAGGCCTTCGAGGACATAATGTTAAGCTTTTCTTAAACAATCAACAGGATTACACACGTGCCGGATGGGATGCTTATATTAGAATATAACAGCCATACGGCCCCTGCATAATGGGGCTTTTATTTATAGGTTTTAGTTTTCCGTTATGTCTGATGGTATAGCGGTTTTTTATTTTTAGAGAAATTTATCTATTTTTGCCGAAATAGATCATAATTGTTATACATTTTTAGAACGTAAGGTCATGTAATACTGTGCCAACATGCAGGAAGATTTTAATCAGATGGGATAGATGCCCAACTAGATTGCTCCTATACCTGTGTTTTTAATCAGTATTATTCACTTTAATTTAAAAAAATGGAATCAACAAAATATGGTCGTACCTACCATTTTCCTTTTTCACCGGGAACCAGCAGTGACGATCGTTTTAATCATGAGTACTGGACGGATATACAATCCTTTTCACAGCTACTTTACACTGAAAAATTGGATGGCGAAAACAATTGTCTATCCCAACGGGGAGTATTTGCCCGGTCACATGCTGCTCCAACGACATCCCCCTGGACATCACAATTACGGGAACATTGGGGACGATTGAAAAATGATTTGGGCGACCTAGAGTTTTTCGGTGAAAACCTTTATGCGGTTCATTCTATAGAGTATACACAGTTGGAGCATTATTACTTTGTATTTGCGGCTCGAATCAACGAGGTCTGGCTTTCATGGGAGGAAGTTACCTTCTATGCTAACTTGTTTGACTTGCCGATGGTACCAGTATTGCGATCGGACAGTGTACGAGATCTGACGGAATCACAGTTGGAAGAAACTGTACAACATCTGGCATCTCAACCTTCGATCTTTGGATCTTTGGATCCGAGAACAGGAATTAACTGCATCTCAGAAGGTCTGGTCTGCCGAAATGCGGAGGCTTATCCCGTCTCCAAATTTCAGCATAATATCTTTAAGTATGTGCGAAAAGGACATGTACAGACGGATGAACATTGGACTAAATCCTGGAAAAGAACAAAACTTACTTGGGAAAGGGGGGGAAACTAATGGAATGGAAATTAACAACAGATACAGATTGGCTGAAATTGGAAAAGCAGTTTTCCTGGGTAGAAGCTATGCGGAATGTTCCGCAGGATCCCATTCATCACGCAGAAGGTAATGTTGCTATTCATACCCAGCTGGTGATTGAACAGTTGCAACAATCCAATACCTATAGGGGATTGAGTAGGCAACGACAGGAACTGCTTTGGGCTGCCGCATTACTGCATGACGTCGAAAAAAGGTCTACGACTGTGGTCGATGGACAGGGACGGATCAGTTCGCCAAGCCATGCGCGAAAAGGTGCACAGACAGCACGTGAAATATTGTTTCGTGATGTGGAAACTCCCTTTTCCCTACGGGAGGAAATTGTTGGTTTGGTTCGTTTTCATGGTCTGCCACTCTGGCTGATGGAAAAAGTTGATCCAATGCGTAGTGCGCTAGAGGCATCATTAAGGGTAAATATGATTGAATTGAAACTTCTAGCCGAGGCTGATGCCAGAGGGCGAATATGTCAGGATCAAGGAGCGTTGCTTGATGCGCTAGAGCTATTTGAACTGTATGTAAAAGAGATTGACTGCTGGGAGTCACCTCGATCTTTTTCGACCCCAAATGCTCAATTTACCTACTTCAACAGCGAGGATGGTTATGTGGATTATATTCCTTTTGATAATTTTAGATCAACGGTCATCATGCTGTCTGGGTTGCCGGGTATGGGAAAGGATCATTATATCGCTAACCATAATAAGGATATACCAGTCATTAGTCTTGACGATATTCGTCGTAAATATCGTATCGAACCGACTGATAGAAAGCGGAATGGTTGGGTAGTGCAACAAGCGAAAGAACAGGCCAAGATTTATCTACGTCAGGGGCAAGACTTTATATGGAATGCAACTAATATTACGACCTTAATGCGAAAGCAGTTGATAGACCTCTTTGTCAGTTATCAGGCCTATGTTGAGTTGGTGTATATCGAAAAAGCGTACCGTCAATGGCGCGTACAAAATCGAGATAGGGCCCATCCGCTGCCAGATGCTGTATTGGATAAAATGCTCCATAACTTGGAAGTCCCACAACCAACGGAAGCACATGAACTGCATTACATCGTTGAATAACCCATAACCTCAGGTTGTTTTTGACGAATGCAATAGAAATCTATTTAAAAAATAGATAGTTTTGATAAACTTCAGCACCAAGTGAACGCTTATTTAGAGCATGAAATGTTCAGAGTGGGATCTTTGGTGTTGATAGGCTAGTCTATATCTTGTATACTGAGCGAGAGAATGCTGCTTAATTCATTTGGATGATTTATTGGCAAAAAAATTGCTTACAGAGTTTATCCGATTATGATAAGTAGCATTTACTTAAACCATACGGGGCAGATGGGGACTTCATAATGGAAGTTTAACTCTGAAATAGCTTTGCATTTTAGAGGGATAGCTCCTTTGTTATGGCACGGATCCTGTATATTGATGGCGTTGAACGTTTAGCTCGCCGACTGGTTCAAAAGGGACATAAAAAAAATGAACGAAACGAAAGCATACACACTGTGCGCTACGGATAATGTAAAGAGATCTAAAGACAACCAAATCAATACGGCTTTGATCTTGTTAGGCTCTAATATCGATCCTGAAGAAAATATCACCATAGCCTTAAATTATATTCAGAAATTGGGAACGATGGGTAACCAAACGGATTTTATCTATACGAAACCTCTTCAATTTGAAACCCAACCTGATTTTTTGAATGGCGCATTATTATTGCATACCTGTTTACCTTTGGATGGATTACAAAGTGAATTAAAACAGATCGAATTAGATATGGGACGCCTCAGAAGCGAAAACAAGAATGCTCCCCGAATCATCGATCTCGATGTGATTACTTTCAATGGAAGCATTGCCGATGAAAAAGATATTGTACAGCTCCCTTTCTTATATGACTTTGTAAAACAACTGCAACCCGAAATATTCAAATGGTAATAAAGAATTCATGATCTTTTGTACATTTGATAAACGATTACCTTATTTGAATGAATAGCCAAAAATAATTTATAGCCGAAACTTAGTTTTTTTTTAATCAATAGGAGTATGTTAATACGACAATATTTATTGGTATGGTAGGTATAATAATCATATTGATTATATCTTGGCTTTTGTTGTGGATAGTCGAAAAGAAGAATCTTAGTGTTCTCGGATTTACCCCAACGAAAAATAGGCTTGCAAACTTTTGTGTAGGATTCTTTATGACAGGTCTGTTATGTGCTGTCTATCATTATATAAAAGTTGTGGTCGTACACAATTTTTGGATGCTTAATCCGAAACTATCTGGCGCTAATTTGATCAATAGTACATGGTGGATCATAAAATCTGTCCTTTTCGAAGAACTTTTATTTAGAGGTGCCCTACTTTATATGGTGATGAAAAAGCTGGGATCTAGATGGGGGTGTCTGCTCTCCGCTGGAGCTTTCGGTGTTTACCATTGGTTTTCCTATGGTGCTTTTGGAAATCCAATACAGATGCTGATGATATTATTGATGACCGGACTTTTCGGATGGGTATTGGCCAAAGCTTATGATGCTACAAAATCTCTTTATTTGCCAATAGCTTTTCACTTAGGCTGGAACGTCGTTAATATTTTGGTGTTTTCTAATGGACCGTTGGGCGCACAACTATTGGTTAGAGCTAATGATAACCAAGCTCAAGGCCTTGTCTCACTATTGATCTTTCTTTTCCAAATGCTTGCGCTTCCATTATTTGGATATCTATATATTCGGAAATATGGCCACACATCGTCCTGATTTTAAATGATGCTTGAATTCATCGATCATAAATTCCATAGTTTTAGCAACATGCTTTTCAGCGATAATAGATTGCGCATAAACACTATTGTGTAGCCCTGATTATATTTTGCTAGATAGGCCCGATTAATTGCAGTGGTCAAATTTTAGCGATTATTATCTCTCATCAATTTAAAAAACGCCTCTTTATTGGCTCTTGATACTGGGACTGTGCTACCGTCCTGTAGGGAGATCAGACCTTCTTTGGAATAGCTTGTTACGTACTTGGTGTTGATGAGATGGGACTGATGTATGCGGTAAAAGTGGGGTGGACAGAGAATTTCTTCATAATGTTTGAGGGGTTTTGAAACAATGATATTTTTACTATTATGCAGAACGAAAGTAGTATATGAACCTGATGTCTCGCAGCGTACAATATGCTTTACCTTGACAACATGCATTGCTTCTTGTGTAGGAAGAATGATACTCTCTGGCATGCTTTGGGTATCCAGACGGAAATTGTGCAGCTGCTGGCCTTGAATAAATAGTTGTTGCTGGTCTGCGATACGCTGAATCGAAAGCCGGAGTTCATCTGCATCGATGGGCTTGAGTAGATAGTCAATGGCATTGAATTTAAATGCGCGTATGGCATGCTGCTCGTAGGCAGTTGTAAAAATAAGATGAAAGGATTTGTAACTGATCTGACTTAATACATCAAAGCCGGTACCCCGTCTTAGCATAATATCCATAAAGACTAAATCGGGTTGCAGCTGATCGATGATTTTAACAGCTGTCTCGGTATCTTCGGCAAAACCTACCACTTGTATGGTGTTTGGAGCAACGATTTCCAATAAAATGGTTAGCGATTCGCGTAAATGATATTCGTCTTCAATAATAATGGCCTTATACATGCTTTTATAGTATTGGTATGGTTAAACGGACAATACAACCTTTTTCACCCTCTTCCGACTTTCGATCGTGGATCTCCATTTTGGTATATGCATTTTGTTGTTGCATTAGTAGCAAACGTTCATCAGTGATCTTAGTGGATAGCGACTGGTGACTATCCTGAGTTTTATCGGATTTGGACCTTCTTAAACCAATACCGTTATCGACGATGCTACAGATCAGTACATCACGGTCGATATCTTGGGTAAAACTGATCTGCAATAGACCTCTCCTGCTGTCGGTCAAAGGTTTTAAACCATGTTCAATAGCGTTTTCTACGAAAGGTTGGATGAGTAATGGGGGGATGTGGATGTTAGTGTCGACATTCGCGCCATATTTGATCTCATAATCGAAATTATAATTTAGACGGAGCTGCTGTAGTTCGATATAATGATTTAAGGTATTAATTTCATCTGTTAGACAAATGCTTTCCATTCGAGACTGTTCCAATACCTGCCGGATCAATTTAGCAAATTTACCTAGGTAACCGACTGCAGTGACACGATCACTTTGAAGAATCATGTTTTGAATACTACCGAGTATGTTGAACATAAAATGTGGATCCATTTGTGATTGGAGCAAACGTCTTTCGAGTGCAATTTTTTCGGATAAGGTTTCTAGACTCTCTTTTTCCATGAGTTGAACTTTCAACGCAGCATTGGCCTGCTGTTGCTGCAGAATATCTTCTCTATTTTGATAATAACACTTCCGGTAATGGTACGAGCGATAGACAAAAACCAGTCCAATCAACAATATGCCCGATATACTGTAGCTGAGTAGTTTATTCTTTTTTTGAAGTTCATTTTCCTTCTCTAGCTGTGTAATGCGAGCGATACGCTTTTCGGCTTCAAATCGTGCATCCGTATTTTGAAGCTTTTCCTGAATCGATTCATCATACTTCAGTTGATTGTACTTGACAAAGAGCTTGTCGTACTCGTAATAGGATTGATGATCACCTTCACGGGCTGCGAGATCTTTAAGGCAATTGTAGAAAGCTGCAAACAGGTCATTATCTTTGTATGGAAGACCCTGTTGGAAGGCAATCCCTTCTTTAAATAACCGTTCGGCCATTCGATATTCCTTCTTTTCAACAAAATACTGCCCGCGTATCCCCAACGAACTGCGATAGACATTACGTAGGTTGTATTTCTTTCCGATGTCAGTGGCTGTTTCAAGGTTGCTCAATAGGGCATGTTCGTCGATGGGGCTAGGACCATTCATATAAAGTTCGGCGAGGTTAATATGGGCAATACCAATATTGCTCTTGCTGATTATCCTGTCAGCGTCCTTCCCTGCTAACACAATTGTTTCTTTAAAAAAATCCACAGCACGCTGCCAGCTTTCCCAACGACCAGTGATTATATGATCGGAGAGGTAGCTGCCTACGGCCAGACGCGCATGTAAGATGCTCTCAGGATCATTGGATTTTACGGCATAGGTAAGGGCTTCGTCAGCATATTTTTTTGATTTGGTGGTAACTCCTGTAGAAAAGAGATAGGAAATATCAGCCCCCAATTTGGCACAGTGTCTATATTCATGAATCTTTTGAAATATAACATAAGCCTTAAGCATATAATCCAGTGCAGCTGTTTTGTCATCAATATAGGAGCGAAGTAATCCCATGGTCCAGTTACCATAGGCGATGGCACGCTCATTTTTTGTATTGTTGGCGATATCGTAGGCGAGTTCGGTGTTTTTGCTAAAATCCTTCAAGTTTAACATGCGCCTATAGGTCATCGCCAAATAAGCATGACAAATCGCTTCATCGACTCTATCATGAGTTTGTTGGGCGAGGGACAGCGCTTCATATTGTATATGCAAACTGGTAAGGGTATCAATAAACCTATTGGCGTAACCTTGTTCGGCTTTTTTTTCAATGGCTGTGGGCGCCTGAGCACATACAATGCTACTGGCGAAGATGAAAATGAGAAAACTAAAAAATCCTTTCATGATTTTGTTCAGAACGACTAATTTAATCAATTCGTGGATAAAGATACGTAAGCTACGAAGGTCGTTAACATTTTTGATCAAAAAATGCTAATCTTATACCGAATGCAAAGCCAAATCGACCAGATACAAACTTATCCATGTCTACATCTAAAAAATCTTTAATCTTGTTTAAAAGAAAAGGACAATGCGCAAAACGGGAAAATCTTTAACAACTACTGAATTAATGAAACAAAGTGATTTGATAGCCCTAATTGGCCTTCCGTCAAATGATCCAAAGCTGATCGCATTTTTTGAAAAGTATCAATTGGGTAAAATACCGAAAACCATTACCACCAATCAAGGAACCAAGAGTGTTTTATATAAACCTCTTAATCTGTCATTCTGGTTCAAATATGATATTAAAAATGAACGTTTTCAACCCCCTGTTAGCCCAACCGGTGATAACTATAAGTTTTTGCCCTACCTTAAATCTGTGATGTTCAATCATGTTGATGATACTGTGAAAACACCGGACCCCAAACCTAAGGACTTTTGGGATCTGATTCCGCATCCAAGGGAATCCTATCAAAAGGTAGCAGATCTGATGGGGCAACCAGCAGAAAAGATGGACACACAAACCACTTTTGAAATGACTATTGGTGCCGACACCCTATTGACTGTACAATATAATCAGGATAACAAAGGGACGCTAAAATCTTCAACTTGGGTTTCCATTCTTGAACAGAGCGAAATTGTTAGCGCTGTTTTTTTTGATCCGAAATATCAGCAGGAAGACTTTCCTTTTAAAAGAAGAGCCTACTCCGCAATCATTAAATGGCTCTACAATAAGGGATGGCTTTTACTCCAGGAACAAGAATACGGACAACAATTAAACAGTGAGGCCACTCTACTGGATTTTATCGGAATGAAATTGAAGGGGCACCTTTGGACAAATCAGATCGCTGATATTAAGTACTTACGGTCATTTTTGTATACCATCTGCAGTAACCGAAGTATACGGGATAAACATGGTAACAAAATCTCCTTCTACATTCGTGATATCGTATTGGAATGTATGGGGAAGAAGAACGAATTTGATATTCTTTACAAAGGTCCGTTTGAACATATCGATCTTTTTTTAAATGAACTTATTTTTGATGATCAGATTTATGAAAAAATTGCCGCTAATCTGACAGCACGATACGAAATATTTAACTTATTGCAGGCCTGATATTTTTGCTGCCTTTCAGCGGGAGAAATGAAAAATATCGAAAAAAATAATAATTATGAGAGAAATGATACAATCCCAAGCTCAGGAAGCCTTGCAGCAGGGCGATTATACATTGGCTGCTAAAAACTATATTGAAGGCAATGGCCTTCCTCAGGAAAGGAAACAGTTAACGGATCTTTTTGTACAGGTAAATAGTCTGAATGAGGCCCAACCCAATCCGGATCTATGTGCCATCTTGGGCTTGATAGCGCTGGATGACAATTCAGTTTTTAACTTGGATAGGGAGGAAGCACTTTTGCAATGTATACAATGGAGCCGTCAGGGATTGCAGATTGATCCTAATCATGGGCATTGTTATCGAAATGCAGGATCAGCATTATACTGGCTAGATGACTGGGAAGCGGCAGCTCTCTATTATAAAAAGGCAGATGAACTTGTTCCTTCTCCAGTATTGAAAATACGGTTGTTTAATATGGCAAATCGGGGAGTTGAACAACCAGATTTCTCAGGTTTACAGTTTAACATCGAGACCGATAGAGCGATGGAAGCCTATAATGCAGGGGTCGAGCTCAATTATCTTTTGGAGGGACATGTTATGATGCCTGATGCTGAGCGGCAACGTTTGACAATCCTAAAACAGGAGTGCTATGCACATGCTTATACACTTTATCGAGGCGCACTGATTGGACAAAATGGAGATTTGATCAATGTTGATCCATTGACATTTGCCATGTGTTGTAATAATCTTGCCACAGAAGCGATACTACAAGGGGAGTATGAATGGGCGATTGCTATTACAACTGAAGGTATGGAGTATCATGTTTTTCCTTATATTTTACAAAATAGGCTTCATGCTTTTTGCGAAGTTGACCGCCCGATGGAAGCTATTGCTGATGGTCAACGACTACTGGATGATTTTGAGGAAGAGCTGGATTTATTGACATATTTTAATGTAGTGGATAAACTTTGTGCAGCGCATATGGCGATCAAGCAGTATGAGGACCTGCTGGAATGGGTCAATATTGGTGTACAGGTCTATTATTCTCTGGATGCAACAGATCCAATGACACATGATCAAGAAGTTGTCCGCTGTTTTACCAATTTTTTTATTTATAAAGCTAATGCCGAAAACGCACTGGGAATAAAATATGAAATTGAATCTGTTGCGCAAGATACAGACGAGTTGTTGGAAAAAATGCCCGATAATCCCAGCTTGCTGATCAGCAGGGCCAATACATTTATTGATGCAGGCGATTTTGATAAAGCACTGGAATGTTACCAATATGCAATTCATTTTGCGACTGAAAAGGAAATGTTAAGATCGGTACAGGTCGCCTTTTATAATATGGGCTATATGCAGGTAGCTCATCTGCATGATATAACAACGGCATTTGAGAGCTTTGAACAAAGTATTGCTGCAGGTAATCCGGATTTTTGGTGTTATTATTGGGCAGCACACTGTGCCTACCATCTACAGGAAAATGAAGGTACGATTTATTATGCACAGTCTGCTTTACAGAAGCTACAAATTCAGGGGGGAGTAGCGCATGATATTATTGCCGAACTCTATGAACATTTGGGCGTAGCACAATTGGATCTTGAGTGTTATGATGAAGCCATTGATAACCTGACGCGTGCATTGCAGTATAATGATACAAAAACTACAAGGGAAAATTTAAAGATTGCACAAATACATAAAACACCCACTAAAACCTTTTTAGGGAAATTGTTTGGCAAGTAAAACACACTTCATCTATTATTGTCTTAACTTACTATATATCACAAAAATAATATAAATACAAACCTTGCCCAAAGAGTTTTGGCATTTCTCAGGATCGTTCCTTTACAGTTTGTACATATTCGATAGTGATTTCTTGCGATTCAATTTATTCTCCATCGAAGGAATATTGAAATATAAGGAGAGTGGAGATTCATCGGATAAAAATGTCAGTGATTGCGGAGTTAGAGCGTAATTTATGCTTTGTCCGAATTAACTTTTTATAGTATCTTGCATTAGATGGTGAAATTTTGGGTGTCAAAATAAAATGAAAGCTATTGGAAATATTTAGAGCACATTTGGAGAAATTTATCCAGATCGACGATGTAACATTTGAGCGGATATCAAAATACTTTAACATAAATTCGGTTGCAAAAAAGGAAAATATGCTGGAAGAAGGCCAAATCTGCAGGTACCACTATTTTGTGTTAAAAGGAATGTTACGTAAGTTTTTTGTAAATGAAAAAGGTGTGGAACAAACCACTGAATTTGCTATTGAAAACTGGTGGCTCACGGACAATATGGCTTATGAAAATAAGCTTGTAAGTTCATTCTATATACAAGCTGTTGAAAAATCGGAAGTTTTATATATTAGTCAGGAAAATCAGGAGAAATTGATGGCGGAATTTCCATTGATGGAACGCTATTTTCGTTTTGTATATCAGAGAGCTTATGCAGCGGCACAAATGCGTGTTAAATATCTTTTCTCATTGCCTAAAGAGGAGTTTTATCGCGATATGTTACGTAAATACCCCGAGTTTGTGCAACGTGTACCACAGTATCTTATTGCATCTTTTTTAGGCTTTACTCCCGAATATCTGAGTGAAATTCGAAAAAAAATAAATACCTAAAAATACGATAGAGACCTCAAACACTGCTGAGAAAACTAATAGCACTGGTCCGAATCTGTTATCCGGTAAGGGCTAGTCAGAAAATGTAGATTGTTTTCTTTTGCATAACCCCTAATCAAATTATTGAATTTTTCAATAGCTTTTTCTTCAGATCGAGCAAAACAATGTAAGTTGATCTCTAATGGTTTTTCCGAAGTAGCTTCATCTATACGGAGTTGTCCGACTTCGGAAAGAACAACGGCAAATGAAGTTTTACAGATTTCAATTTCTAATTTATTGTCAATCAATTGTGAGGAAATACTATAATAGGAATCATTATTTTGGATTTCATCTTGAAAGGGATCCAAAAAAGTAGGTATAATAGAACGATAGCCATATTTTGCGTTGCCAAAAAAATGATCAATATATTCCTGTGCTTTTTCATAAGTAGAAAAAACCCCTTCTAGGTTAGTGAATACATCTGGATCTTCTTTAATCTCTTTTGAAACTACTGTATATACCTTAATGGAGTTGGTTGTCATATTTTAAAATGCTACTGTCTATAAGTTAAGTGAAGTTTTTCTGCAAAAAAACCAATTTAAAATTTCATCAATGAGATGTTCAAAGATAAAATCGTCTTTTTAAAATAAAAAAATTTCCTTTGTCTACTTTGTAGCCTAGTTGGAATATATGTTTGTTCTTTAAAGTTGTGTATAATTTTCGTGTTCTCCAAATTTTTTACTGATTGTTTTTATTTTATTAAATAGAAGAGGTGATCTTGTTTCAGAGTAAAAGAGAAAACCCTATTAAGAACCATGGAAATTTCCAAATGACTATAGTGGCTGGTCAAAAATTCTATAGTCATAACAATCACTGCTGCGTACATGAAAACGTACCGGTAATTTTGATATAGATAATTAAGTGTCTATTATCTAGGTTATGGACTATTTTATTTTTTTAATAGAAATAGCCTTTCAAAAGAGTTATATAACAATTCTAAATGGCTGGGATTGTTTAAATGTACCGATGTAAGGAGAAGAGAGGGGACTGTATTGGGATTAAGCATTAAGCCAAACATGAATTGGATATCAATGAAGATTGATGTTGTCATATGATTGGAAGACTTGAAGAAAATCTCAATGATTGGAATATCCTTTTTATAGTTTATATTAAAAAGGTTAGGAGTATGGGACATCAATAAAATGGAAATAAAAAAAGGTTTCCAAACGGGGAGAATGAAAACCTTAAATAACCAATTATAAACCTAAATTATGATACTACAAAATTAGTGTACTTTGTACACTTTAGCAAATTTTTTTAAAAATATTATTATAATAATTTAAAACCTGCGACTATAATAGAAGAATTGAGATCATGAATTTACCTGATTATCTCATAGAGATTTATTAATATGAGAATTTAAAAGTTTGATTAAGTTTGCAATTAAGAAATACCTTGGAATAATTTTTTTGAGATACGATATATATGGATACTTTTATTTGCCAAAATTGCGGTGTAGAACATACTGAATTACCATCTTTAGCTTTTGATGCCCCTTTTCATTATGATATATTAAGTCCAGTCGATAAAGAGAGACTCGCAGAAAAAGAGGATGATTTTTGTGTCATCAATCATAAAGATCAGATTGACTATTTTATCCGTGTTGTTTTGCAGATTCCTATTTTGGATCATGACGAAACCTTAGATTATGGTGTTTGGGTTTCGGTGAGCAAAGAAACGATAGAGGATTATCGCCTTATTTTTGCGGCTAAGGAGGCCGAAGAAAAAAGCTATTTTGGTATGCTCTGTAATGAAATAGCAGATTATGAAACTTCTACAATTGGACTTTATATGCAGGTCTTAACTCAATTGAATGGTTATCGTCCATTATTAATACCTTATGAGTCTGAACATTCACTGGTACAGGATTGGTCGAATGGTATTAGTAGAGATGAGGCTGTCCGACGAGTTAATTCTGTGACTTAGATTTCTCTCGTCGCTAGTGTTTCATTTTTACCTAGAATCTATTCTTTCGATGCAGATTCGCTTTAGAATTATGCTATTTCACCACGGTGTATCTATTTGTTTCCTTGGTTTTTAGTTTTCTTATGGTGTATTAACACCCAATTTTTTGTGCTATCTATGCAAAGACTATAGTTTTTTTTGTCGTATTTTCATTGTTATTGTTTTATACGTTGCCTTTTCTATTGTTTCAAACGTTTTCGTAAATAAATCATACAATTTGATTCGTTTCACCTATATTAATTGATATCTTGTTTTAGAAAGCCAATTGAAAAAATAACCGATGGCTGAGGAAGGTGTACCAATCTCCTAAATCGAAAGGGATTAAACTGCATAATAACTTTAATATCCCAATATTGAAAAATAGCGTGCACGTAATATGATTAATAGACCAATATTCAATAAATAAACCGGGCATACGAGCTCAAGAAGTAATTATCACAATGAAAAGAAAAACATTATTTAAGTTTGTCTTAGTGGCAGCGATGGCTGGAAATACAATTTTATCGCATGCGCAGATGAATAAGACCACAGAAAAAGGTTGGACAAATCTTTTTGACGGAAAAACGCTGAATGGCTGGAAAACCGTTGGTGGGAAAGCTCCTTATTCTATTGAGGGGGACGCAATCGTGGGACGAATGACTAAAGGAACGCCCAATTCATTTTTGGTCACAGAAAAAGAATATGGTGATTTCATATTGGAACTAGATGTTAAGCTCGAAGGCAGTCAAACGAATTCAGGAATCCAGACCCGGAGTCATCTTGACCCAAAAGCAAATGATGGCCGTGGCAAGGTCTATGGAAGGCAAGTGGAGATTGACCCGTCATCCAGGGCGTGGACAGGTGGTATCTATGATGAAGCTCGCCGCGGCTGGCTTTATCCGTTGGATCTCAATGAAAATGCAAAGAAGGCGTATAAAGCCGAAGAGTATAATCACATTAGAATAGAGGCAATCGGTGATGAGTTGCGTACCTGGATCAATGATATTCCTGTTTCTTATGTAGTAGATACAATTGATCGAACTGGATTCATCGGATTACAAGTACATAGTATTCCTTCAGAATTAGATGGCAAGAAAGTCTATTTCAAAAATGTTAAAATAAAGACCGCTGATCTGAAGACAAAAGGTTTTCCGAAGGATATTTATATCGTCAATCTAAAGCCAAATGAAATAGTGGCTGCCGAAAAGAAAAAAGGAGTAAAGCTGCTATTTGATGGTAAAACTAATAATGGATGGCGAAGCATCCATGGAGATAAATTTCCTGATCGTGGTTGGGAAATTAAGGATGGTCAATTAACTGTTTTGAAATCTGATGGTGGAGAATCTACCAATGGCGGTGATATCATAACGAAGGATAAATATACCGCATTTGACCTCTCCTTTGAATTTAAACTTAGTCCTGGAGCGAATAGCGGAGTAAAATATTTTGTCACATTGAAGGAAAAGTCCAAAGGATCGGCTATTGGTCTAGAATTTCAGGTACTTGATGATGCCTTACATCCTGATGCAAAGTTAGGTCGGGATGGTAACCGGAGCCTGGCATCACTATATGATCTCATCACTTCGAATAGAGATGCACGTGCCCGGAGACCGATAGGCGAATGGAACAGAGGTCGGGTAGTGGTTACAGCGGATAACAAGGTTGAGCATTATCTGAATGGAATAAAGATGTTGAGTTACGAAAGAGGATCGAAGGAGTTTAAGGACCTTGTCGCGATTAGCAAGTATAAGGACTGGGACAACTTTGGTGAAGCAAAAGAAGGCTCCATTCTATTACAGGATCATGGCGATCGAGTTTCATTTCGCAGTATAAAGATTAATACACAAAACTAAGCTCATATGAATCATTATCTATCACGTCGAAGCTTTGTTAAACAATCTGTTATTGCAGCGGGTGCTGTCATGTTATCGAATAGCGTTCTTGGTAAGGTCAATTTAGCATCGCCGAATGAACGGGTTAATTTGGCATGTGTAGGTCTCGGCAATAGAGCTGCGGATATTATAAAAGAACTCTATAAAACTGGCCTTTGTAATATTGTCGCACTCTGTGATGTAGACTTGGGAGCTAAACACACCCAGGAAATTTTGAGCATGTTTCCAGATGCACCAAAATTTAAAGACTTTAGAGTTATGTTTGATAAAATGGGTAGCCAAATCGATGCGGTTAGTGTCGGTACACCAGACTTCTCCCATTTTGCCATAACGATGCTGGCCCTAGATCTTGGAAAGCATGTTTACGTGGAAAAACCAATGGCAAGGACATTTCTCGAAGTCGAATTAATGACAAATAAAGCGAGGAAGAATCCAAAACTTATAACACAGATGGGGAATCAGGGGCACTCTGAAGCGAATTACTTTCAATTCAAGGCCTGGAAGGATGCGGGAATAATTAAAGATATTACGCGCATAGATGCGCATATGAATATGCCCCGCAGATGGCATGGATGGGATGTGAATATGAAAGGATTTCCTGCGGCTGAAATTACGCCAGACACATTAGACTGGGAACTGTGGCAAATGCAGACTCTGGGGCATAATTATAATAAAGATTTTGTGAACGGACAATGGCGTTGCTGGTATGATTTTGGAATGGGAGCTCTTGGTGATTGGGGAGCGCACATCTTAGATACTGCACATGAATTTTTGGATCTTGGGTTACCAACAGAAGTAAGTGCGGTAAAGCTTGATGGACATAATTCGTATTTTTTTCCCATGTCTTCAACACTGAAATTTCATTTTCCGAAGCGAAAAAAGATGCCTGCGGTTGATATTAATTGGTATGATGGCTTAGATAATTTGCCACCAATCCCAGAGGGCTATGGGGTTTCGGGATTGGATCCGAACATTCCAGCACCCAGTACAGGTAAGTTAGAGCCAGCGAAATTAAATCCTGGAAAAATTATCTATGGAAAGGATCTGACTTTCAAAGGAGGTTCTCACGCAAGTATTTTGCAGATTATTCCTGAAACGAAGGCAAAGGAATTAGAATCCCGCCTTCCAGAGGTTCCGAAATCACCATCTAATCATTATGCCAACTTCCTAAAAGCATGTAAAGGAGAAGAGAAAACAAGGTCGGCTTTTGAAATTGCAGGACCTTTAAGTCAAGTGTTCTGTTTGGGAGTAATTGCACAGCGTCTAAATGCGAAACTGATTTTTGATCCTCAGAAAAAAGAAATCAGTAATGATAGATTTGCGAATGCACTTTTGGCAGGACCTCCGCCTGCAAGAGGCTGGGAACAGTATTATAAAATGTAATCCGAAAGGAATACTTAATCCATATAAAAAAGGCGCGGGATATTAATATTTATCCCTCGCTTTTTTATTTTTAAGACTTTTATCCTTGAGCTAGTTGATTCTTTTTATTGTTGCTACTGACCAGCAATGTGTTCATATTCATTATATTAATTGAGACAAATCAGATGTATTTTGATCTATCTTGATTTAAATATATCGGGTATTGTAGATATTTTTGTTAGGAGGCTTTGAGATTGGTTGATGATGGAAGTCGATACCTTTAAAAGTCTACTATTTCATTTTGATAATAACCATAAAAATTATGAACAGGACTCTTATCCTTCTTATTGGTGTTCTCACATTTGTCTTTCATGTTAGTGGCCAGACTTCTGGAAAGCGGACCTTTTATGTCTCAAATCGGTACTTAAAAATTCCTGTTAAAAATGGAGCTCCCAAACGGAATGTTGAACTTTGGCTCAACAATGAAAAAGTAAGATGGTTTGATGTTGAATTAGCGGATAGTGTATACGATTGGATCGCTTATTTGGATATTGAGAAATGGAAGGGGCAATCCCTTAAGCTGAGCATAACTACTCCTGATGGGAATAGTCACAGATTCAATTCCTTTGAGCAAGCTGATCTACAGGATGATAATGCGGTGTACACTGAAAAGGAACGTGGGCAAATTCATTTTTCTCCAAAACGTGGGTGGCTGAATGACCCTAACGGGCTCGTTTTCTTCAAAGGACAATATCACCTTTTTTTTCAGCATAATCCTTATGGTACTAATTGGGGCAATATGCACTGGGGGCATGCTGTATCTAGTGATTTGATCCATTGGAAAGAATTGGGAGAGGCCTTATATCCCGATGAATCGGGAGTTATGTTTAGTGGCGGGGCAGTGGTAGATACTAAAAATAGCAGTGGATTAGGAAATAATAATTTAATGGTTCCTATGGTCTTATTTTACACTGCAGCTGAACAATCTTGGAAGCAAGGACTGGCTTATTCTTTGGACGGAAAGGAATTTAAGAAGTTGCCAAACCATATCTTGGATAAGATTTCAACTGGTAACCGGGATCCTAAAGTGATATGGCACGGACCTTCGGCGCGTTGGGTGTTAACTTTATATGTCGAGGAAGAACATGGACAGCATAGCATGCATTTATTTACTTCAAAGGATATGAAAACATGGGAGTTTGCGAGTAAAGTTTATGGTGGTAAAGGAATTGACCGGTATCTATTTGAATGTCCCGAATTTTTTGAACTGGCGGTGGATGATGATCCGAAACAAAAAAAATGGATTTTAACGGGTGCCAATAGCCAATATGCTATAGGGAGTTTTGATGGCAAAAAGTTCACCCCAGAGGCAGAAAGGTTGTTTAGTCAATATGGTCGTGATTACTATGCTGCACAGACGTTTAGCAACGAGCCTTTGGGACGTCGTATCGAGATCGGATGGTGGCGAACCCATACCAATCACGGTGCTACAGCCTTCAACCAATCAATGAGTATACCAATGGAATTGAAGTTAAAAACGACAGAAAAAGGTCTACGTTTATTTAGGAAACCGGTAGCTGAATTACAAAAATTAAGAAAAGATCAGTTGCACATTGGTCAAATCAGCTTAAAGCCCGGCAAGCTAAATTATTTGCAGCATTTTAGCGGCGATGTTGTTGAACTCAAATTTATTATAACGCCTAAAAGTGCCAGAAACATACAAATCAATGTGCGTGGGTTAATCATGAATTATAATGTTGCTACTGAAGAAATGGTTGTAGACAATGTGCGGGCAATTGTTCCTCTAAGAGATGGAAAATTGATGTTGAGATTGTTCGTAGATCGTACTGGCCTTGAGATTTTTGCCCAAAATGGGGAAATCTATATGCCAATAAATTACAATTTTGACCACAATAATTTGCAATATGGTATTAGTATCTCAAATGGTCAAGCGGTTTTGGATCAGGCTGATTTATATACACTAAAAAGTATTTGGTCTGACTAATAGCAGAGCGAAGAACGGAAAATAAGTACTTAGATAAAACGAAAAAAGGTTTTCAAACGGGGAGAATGAAAACCTTCAATAACCAATTATAAACCTAAATTATGATACTGCAAATGTAAGTGTATTTTTTACACTATGCAAATTTTTTTATATTTTTTTTATACGATAGCGTCCTACATCGAAAGACCTTTTAATTTTTCTCCCCATTTTCCAAGTTCATGAATGATAGGAGATAGCTCATAGCCAATAGCTGTTAATTCATACGTTACACGTAGAGGAACCTCAGCATATACCGTGCGTTTGACGACTCCACTTTCCTCTAATTTTCGTAATTGCAAAGTCAACATGCGTTCGGTGATATTAGGAAGGCATTTTCTGATTTCACTGTATCGGAGGCTTCCGTTGATTAGATAGCAACAAATAGCCAAAGACCATTGGCCACCAATAATATTAGCCGCAAATACCTCAGGGCAATCATTCGCTAAAATTTGTTTATTGGCAAAATTGGTTGAACTCTCTTTGATTTTTGTCATCACACACATTTTTTATAGTACCGAACATTGGGCTACCTGTGAGCCAAAATAAGGAATATCTCGCTATTTTTGAGTCAAAATAATCGAGTTAATAAAACAATTACGGCTATCGAATGCCGTGTTAATTAGCATCCAAACTATTGAATAATTAGCTATAATGAAAACATTGGTCATTGTAATACATCCAAATATTAAAGAATCACTTATTAATAAGAGGTGGATCGAGGAATTGGAAAAACATCCGGAGAACTATGAAATCCATCAATTGCATGAAAGATATCCAGATGAAAAAATTGACGTTACTGTGGAACAGCAATTGATTGAAAAGCATGATAAAATCATATTTCAATTTCCATTTTATTGGTTTAACTGCCCTCCATTTTTTAAAAAGTGGTTGGATGAGGTATTGACCTATGGCTGGGCATATGGAAAGACGAGTGGTTACAAGTTAGCAGGAAAGAAGATCGCTTTGGCCCTTTCTGTTGGGATTGACGAAGTAGAATATAGTGCAAATGGAAAGTATAAATATAGCCTAGATCAATTGACAAGTCCTTTTGAGATTACATTCAACTATGTTCACGCCAATTATCAACCACTTTTTGCATACTATGGTATCGAAAAACATGCTTCCGAAGAATGGGTTGAACAGAGTGTACCCCATTATCTCAATTTTTTAGAACAGTTGTAGACGATCAATATGAATTGAAATTTTTGCAGGATTTGGTAAGTTAGACTTACTAAACATCAAAGGCATCTTTTAAATAGAAAGATGCCTTTGATGATGGTACACTATCGTGTTGTATACCCTCCATTGGCAAAAATGGTTTGTCCGGTAATCCACCAACCATCTGTCACCAGAAATTCGACTAGAGGAGCAATATCTTTAATGTCAGTCAGCCCCCCAAGTGCAGAAGCGGATTTATGGTAAGCTACTGCATCCTCGCTCTCTTGTCCATAAAAAAATGGTGTATCCATTGGACCAGGAGCAACTGCTGTCACCGAAATACCTCGATCGCCAAATTCTTTGGACGCAGCACGCGTAATATGTTCAACGGGTGCTTTCAGTCCTTCATATGTAGAATAAAACCCTGTGTATGCCGCAAGTAACGATGTGACAATCGTGCAAACTTTACCATTGTTGTTCAATTTTTTGCCTGCTTCTTGGATAAAAAAGTAGGCAACTTTGGAATTAATATCACTCATGCTGTCATATTCATCCACTGTTGTATCTACGATCGGTTTTTTTAATACTTTACCGACCGTATTAATTGCAATATCGATTCCTCCATATTGCAACACCGCCGTATCAAAGAGCTTGCTCATATTTTCGATCTTAGTAAGATCCGCTTGAAACAGGATCGCTTCCGCTCCAGCAGCCTTTACTACTGCCAGTGTTTCTTCTGCATCTGCCTTGCTCACTGTTATAATGGATCAAATACATCAACACAATATATTTCACAAATTTTAGTGTAATGTAAAAACGAAAAAAGGTTTTCAAACGGGGAGAATGAAAACCTTCAATAACCAATTATAAACCTAAATTATGATAAGACAAAGGTAGTGTGTTTTGTACACACTTGCAAGGGTTTTTAAATAAAATGCTTGTTTTGTATTTTATATTAGTTATCCAGTTATGATATTACTAACTGATGTTTTATTATATTGATTCTAATTGTATTTTCCAGTTATAAGTCTTTGGCCAGTGGATACTCATAAAAGGTCAATATTAGGTCAGAGTTGATTAATTCATAAGAAGACTGAGCAACTTATTGCATATAGATTTGTGTTAAGGAATTTAAAAAAATTTATTAAACTATGGCACAATTGAATTGGGAAGGAATTTATCCAGCAATGTTATCTCCATTTGATGAGAATGGAAATTTGGATTTTGACATGTTTGCAAAGAACATTGAAGCACAGGTAGAGGCCGGAGTCCACGGATTAATTATTGCAGGGTCATTGGGCGAAGCTAGTGTTTTGAGTAATGAGGAAAAATACGAGTTATTAAAACATGCATTGAAAGTAGTGAATGGACGTGTTCCTGTTTTGCTCAATATTGCGGAGAATACGACTGCCGATGCCATTAAAGTTGCAACAACCAGTGAAAATTTGGGCGCGGATGGATTGATGTTGTTGCCTCCTATGCGTTATAAGTCTGATGATAGGGAGACTGTTGCTTATTTTCGCGCTGTTGCGCAGAGCACAACATTACCAATTTTAATCTATAATAATCCTGTTGATTATGGTACCTATGTGTCTTTGGATATGTTTGAGGAACTGTTGCTGGAGCCAAATATTCAGGCCGTGAAAGAGTCAACACGAGATGTAACTAATATTACTCGTCTGAAAAACCGCTTTGACGATCGCTTAAAGATCCTAGCGGGAGTGGATACGTTGTGCTTAGAATCTTTAATGTTGGGGGCTGACGGTTTGGTTGCGGGACTGGTGGATGCCTTTCCAAAGGAGACTGTTACAATGTATCGTCTGGCTCATAAAGGCGAGTATAAGCAAGCGCTAACGATATACCGCTGGTTTATGCCTTTATTGGAATTGGATATTCACCCCAAGCTCGTTCAATATATCAAATTGGCGGCTACAGCGGAAGGGATTTCAACACCCTATACAAGAGCTCCGAGATTACCATTGATTGGTGAGGAAGAGCAACGGGTTAAAAAGATCATTGCTGATGCAATAGCAACAAGACCCTTATTATAACAGGGCTTCTTCAAGTTATATTCCGACGGCGAAGACTTGGAAAGTTTCTACTGAACATTTAAATTGGCAAAATAGAAAAGAATGATTCAAAACGAAAATGAGATTGATGTTGTAGTAAAGCAGGCTGAAGCAGGGTTTCAGTTTCTACAACAACGAAATGTGATCGAAAGAGCAAAATTGATGCATACGATTGCTGATGAAATTGAAGCAATTGACAGTATACTGATAGAAACTGCTCATTTGGAGACCGCTCTACCTGTTACTAGACTTGAAGGTGAAAAAGTAAGAACAGTGAATCAGTGGCGTATGTATGCAAATGCGGTTCATACAGGTTTGTATAGTGAGGTTAGAATTGACCAAAGTCCCGATGGAAAGATCGATTTACGTAAATACAATAAAGGATTAGGGCCTGTGGTTGTCTTTGGAGCGAGCAATTTTCCATTTGCTTTTTCCACCGCTGGTGGAGACACTGCAAGTGCCATTGGAGCTGGATGCTCCGTCATTGTTAAAGCTCATCCCGCACATGTCAAAACATCTCAATTGATGGCCGACGCCATCCATCGGGGAATTTCAAAATACGGCGCTCCTGCTGATATCTTTAGCCATGTTATGTCCAATTCATTTGAAATAGGACAGCAATTGGTTAAACACGGGTTGGTAAAAGCGGTGGCTTTTACGGGATCGTTTACTGGGGGGAAGGCCCTGTTTGATTTAGGGCAATCAAGACCTGATCCCATTCCGGTCTTTGCAGAGATGGGTAGTATAAATCCTGTATTTGTTTTGCCGGACTATTTAAAAGACAATGTCGAAGCATTTTCAAAACAATATATTGGATCATTAACATTGGGTGTGGGACAGTTTTGTACCAACCCTGGAGTGTTGATTGGCCTTGAGGGAGAAAAATTGGATACACTCAAAGCTCATCTGAAGCGTGAAATACAATCTGTTGCTGCTGGTAAAATGTTACACCAAGGTATATTGGATCATTATAATCAGTTGAGAGGCGAGATGATTGGATGTAACGGGGTCAATATATTGGCAGAAGGCACAGATAATGTGCAAGAAGGTTTTGCTCAAGCGATGTTGGTGGAAACAGATGCAGCACAGGTATTGCGCAATCCTGAACTAATAGAAGAGGTTTTCGGACCATTTGGATTGGTTATCTCTTGTGCCGATCGTCATGAAATGAAGATTTTAATGGAACATTTGGTTGGTCAGATAACCTTGACTTTCGCAGCATCTGACGATGATATGTGGAAATACCAGGATTTGTTCACCATTGCACAGAACAAATGCGGAAGACTGTTGTTTCAAGGTATGCCAACTGGTGTTGAAGTAAAACACGCTATGCAACACGGCGGGCCATTTCCAGCGACGACCGATTCACGCTTTACCTCTGTAGGACCCGATGCGATCAAACGTTTTCTCCGTCCAATCAGTTTTCAAAATTGGCCGAATGAGTTTTTGCCGAAAGAATTGCAAGATGGTAATCCGCTGCAAATAGAACGATTGGTAAATCAGCATTGGACAAAAGAATAATAACGCTAAAAAAGATTATAAATCTATCATGATTTATTCAAACCGGATGATTGAGCTCACGAATACCTCAAAATACCAATTTGGTGAGTAAACGACTTTATTTATACCGATGAGACCAACACTTATACCGCCGAAAGCTGTGTGAAACGAGCTCATGAATACCATTGAAAATAAATACTTATGAATAATATCTCAATCTAAAAATAAATGATGAACAAATAATTTATACAAATGAAAAAGACTTTTTTTTGTATTGACTCGCATACCTGTGGATGCCCGGTACGATTGGTTGCTGGCGGCGCCCCACTTTTAAAGGGTAACTCAATGATGGAGCGGAGACTGCACTTTATGCAAGAATATGACTGGATTCGCAAAGGATTGATGTTTGAGCCCCGTGGACATGACATGATGAGTGGAAGTATGCTTTATCCACCTTTCAATACAGAAAATGATATGGCTGTTCTTTATATTGAAACCAGTGGCTGCCTGCCTATGTGCGGGCATGGTACAATTGGTACAGTTACCATCGCTATAGAAGAGGGATTAATCCAACCAAAGATACCAGGAAAATTAAGATTGGAAACCCCCGCTGGGTTGGTGCATATCGACTACGTTCAGGAAGGATCAAAAGTAAAAAGTGTCAAGTTAACAAACGTAAAATCTTTTTTATATGCAGAAGACCTAACTGTCGATTGCCCAGATTTGGGCCTTATTTCTGTTGATGTAGCGTATGGCGGAAATTTTTATGGTATCATCGACCCCCAGACTAATTTTAAAGATATCAAATTTTATTCAGCGAGTCAGTTGATCCACTATGGTAAAATAATTCGAAAATTACTTAATGAAAAATATAGATTCACCCATCCTGAGGACTCTAATATTCATGGATTAAGCCACATACAGTGGACGGGAGAGCCTGTACATATTGGCTCCTCTGGACGGAATGCTGTTTTGGTCGGCGAGAATGCGTTGGATCGCTCTCCCTGTGGCACGGGTACTTCAGCACGCATGGCACAATGGTACGCAAAAGGTAGGCTGAAAAAAGGTGATGAATTTGTGCACGAAAGCTACATTGGCTCTCAATTTATTGGTAAAATAGAAGGAGAGACTACGGTCGACGGAAAGCCAGCGATCATACCTTCGGTAGAAGGCTGGGCAAGAATAACAGGATACAATACCATTTTTTTGGATGATGAAGATCCATATTTTGGCGGTTTTCAAGTGATTTGATAGATTAATTGATAATAATAAAGTGAAAGAACATAAAAGAGGTACAGTAGTCGTAATAGGTGCTGGAATTGCTGGGCTTGCTTCGGCCTATTATCTTGTTAAAGATGGATGGGATGTGAAAATCCTGGAGAAAAATGAGGTTGATAATAATTGTTCCTATGGCAACGCTGGAATGATTGTGCCAAGCCATTTTACCCCATTGGCGGCACCGGGAATGGTGGCGCAAGGAATAAAATGGATGTTTAATAGCAAAAGCCCCTTCTATGTACGGCCTTCGTTAAATCCACGATTGATAGATTGGGGATTGAAGTTTTTTAAACATGCAAATCGGACACATGTTGAGCAGCACGCAACTGCGATCCGTGACCTCAATCTTTACAGTAGTCGGTTATACGATGAATTGAATGCAGAAGATGGTTTCGATTTTGAGTTGGAACAAAATGGTATTCTGATGATGTATAAATCTAACGAGGTGAAGCACGAGGAAACCGAATTGGCGCATCGCGCACAAGATCTTGGGTTAGACGTAGAAGTATTAGATGCGGACGCTGTAAAAGTACTGGAACCGAATCTCAAACTAGATATCTTGGGTGCGGTACTTTATCGTTGCGATGGAAAATTATATCCCCCGAAGTTAATGCAACAGTTGATTCAGTACTTGAAAACTGCAGGTGTGGTGTTTTTTGAGAAAACTGAAGTCCAAAAATTTATTACAATCGGAAATACCATTAAAACTGCCGTAAGCAACAAGGGGAATTTTGAAGCTGATGCATTTGTACTAACAGGGGGAGCTTATTTACCGCAATTGATGTCAAAATTGCATGTCCATACACCACTTTTGCCCGGAAAAGGTTATTCCTTTATGTACGACACAAAAGGAGAAAGGAAATTAAATCATGCGGCATTATTACTTGAGGCCAAGGTTGCTGTCACGCCAATGAACGGCCAGATCAGATTTAGTGGCACCATGGAATTAGGGGCTGCAAACGACAAAATTTATGAAAATCGAGTGAGGGGGATTGTAGAATCTATACCCAAATATTATCCCGAACTACAGATCGATTATCCTAAAGACAAAATATGGTATGGTTACAGACCCTGTTCACCGGATGGATTGCCTTATTTGGGAAGATTAAAAAAATACGGCAATGCTATTGTAGCTGGAGGAGGAGGGATGATGGGGCTGAGTTTGGGACCTGCCTATGGCAAGATCGTTTGTGACCTATTGGCTGCTAGAGAAATTGAGCCCAGTATTGTCGGATTTAAACCAGATCGTTTTGACCGTTAACAATTCGTTTTATAAACAGTTGCCCCAAAAATAGGATTACCTGCTTTTGGGGCAACTGTTAAATTTTTGTCTCCAAAGTCTTCAAAATCATGCTATTTTCTCGTATCGTATCTTCCAGCATGCTTTTGAATAGCTGTTATTCTGATAAAAGGCCTATATAATAATTGAATGTATCGACATCGATGTTTCCCTTATTTAATCCCGCAATTTTTATCGTTCTGAACTGTTGATCTAGTTGAATGAGCTGTCTCTTTTTGCCTTTTATTCCAATATGGATTGGCATCTGAAACCCTTTGATCTCGCTAATCCACCTACCCATTATTCTACCAGAAGCATCTTGTTGGATTTCTAATGTTGGAATAGAGGTATGCTGAACATACTGTTCAAATACTTTTGATAGATCCAGACCAGACTGCTGGCTTACATAATTCACAATGTCACTGTAATTTACCTGTTGATGATAGAATTTACTATTCAAACCTCGTAATATAGCACGCCATTTGTCGTCATTATCTATCATAGTACGGATCATATTGAGCATGACACCTCCCTTTGGATACATATCACCAGAACCTTCTTTGTTGACGTGATATGGCCCTTGCATGGGGCTGTCATTGTGAATGCCACTTCGGATACCATGCGCATATGCCTGGCTGGCTTCTTTGCCGTAGAAATAGTCTATAAATAAACCCTCAGAATAATTTGTGAAACTCTCATGAATCCACATATCCGCGAGATCGGCAGAAGTGATATTATTGCCAAACCATTCATGGCCCGATTCGTGGACTACAATGAAATCCCACTTTTGCCCCCAACCTGTTCCCGAAGCATCGTTTCCACGATATCCATTCTGATAGTGATTGCCGTAGGCAATAGCACTTTGATGCTCCATACCCGTATGATAGGTTTCGACCAGTTTGTAACCATCTTCATAAAAAGGATATGGACCAAACCAATGCTCAAATGCTTCTAACGTCTGTCTGGCATTTTTTTGAAGATGAGCCTTTTTTTCTGTTTTATCATTCTCCCGCAAGATATAGTAGTCAACATCCAAAGGACCTTTTTCACCTTTGTATTTTTCTTGAAAATGAATATAGTCTCCGATATTGATGGCTACATTGTAGTTGTTGATCGGATTGGCAACTTTCCAATGGTATTTGTTGTATCCATCCTTCATTTTTTCCACTTTTACCAATCGCCCATTAGATACGTTCATTACTTCTTTTGGGACAGCAATAGAAATCATCATACTGTCGACTTCATCGTATTGATGGTCTTTATTAGGCCACCAGACGCTAGCGCCCATGCCTTGGCAGGCTGTAGCCACCCAAGGTTTACCATTGCTGTCTTTTTTCCAGTCGAAGCCTCCGTCCCAAGGAGCGCGGGCTGCCTCTGTGGGATGACCTTCATAATACACCGTGAATTCACTTTGCGTACCTTTGGTGATCTTAGTAGGAAAGTTCAAAAAAACAGCATTGTATTCTCTTGTAAATGAAAGCTCTTTCCCTTGATAGATAACCTTATTAATTTTAAGATTCGCAAATAAATCAAATTGTAGACGCTCAAAGTCTTCCGTAGCCTTAAAGCGGAATAAGTTGGAACCTGAAATGAATTTATTGTCTACATCTACTTTCACGTCCAAATGATAATATTGAATATCGTAGCAAGTACGTAATGGCGTGAGATATCCCCGCAATGAATCCGCTCGCGTGAATTCATTTTTTTCCTTCATCAGTTGTGCGTGGGATTGCTGGAGGCCTGCGACTAAAATACCGCAGGTACCTAGTGTATATAATAGTGTTCTTTTCATTCGCTTATCTTCCGCCTGGAGGGCAATGTAGTTTTAAATAATTCGTGAATAATGTTTTTAAATGTTCATGTGTGCCCTCGCCCTCACTAATGGAATGACTACGGTTAGGATAGGACATTAACTGAAATTGTACATTATTTTTTATGAATTCGTCTATAAGAACTTCCGCATTCTGATAATGAACATTATCATCTCCTGTTCCGTGTATATACAGTAGATTTCCTTTGATATTTTTTGCATATTTCAATGGCGAACCATTCTCAAAGTCTGCTAAATTTTCTTGTGGAAGTCCCATATAACGTTCTTGATAGACATTATCATAAAGTAGTTGATTGGCAACAGCGGCTATTGCTATACCTGTTTTATAGATTTGTGGGTATTGTCCGAGCAAATTGAGTGTACTCGAACCACCACCACTCCATCCCCAGACTGCGATGCGCGAATTGTCTACAAATGACCATTTTAATATTTCCTGTGTGGCTAATGCCTGATCACGAATATTGAGCTGACCAATGTTGCGGTAGATACTTTTGCGCCATAGGCTACCTTTAGGTGCAGGTGTGCCACGGTTGTCCAAAGAAATATAGATGTATCCATCCTGGGCCATATTTCCTCTATATAAGCTGTTATAACCCGCGCTAAAGTTGTCGATTACAGTTTGTGAAGCAGGTTCACCATATACCATAAAGACTACCGGATACTTTTTATTAGGATCGAAATTCAGCGGTTTGACCATCCAGCCATCTAGTTCTACACCTTCAGTAGTTTTAACTTTGAAAAATTCTGCTATGCCATCACTGACTTTCTTTTCACGTTTAACCTCAAAATCCACTACTGTCCGGTGAGTAGGGAGTTCGATAATAGCGTCTTGTTTGAGCTCAGCACGGTTGCTAAAGTTGAAGATAGCGATCTTCCCATCTTTTGAAATATCATAGTCGCAAGTTCCCTCGAAAGATGCTGGTGTGAGCCTTTTTGGTGAGCCACCTTTAGTAGAGACACTATACAAATATTTTTGAGTCGCATTGCTGGGAGAAGCAGTGAAATAGATTGTTTCTCCTTTTGGATCTAGAAAATCAAGATTAATAATGTCATAATCTGCTTTAGTAATGAGCTTTTCATTGCCTTTTAAGTCAATTTGATAGATTTTTCGCCAGCCATCTTTTTCCGATACCCATATAAATGCTTTTCCATCCTGTATCCAGTCCCAGCCCGAAGGATCATTATTATTCCATCTTGCCTTGATGTCTATCCAGGAATCGCTCGTTTCGTGATGTATTGCTTGAGCTTCATGGGTAGCAATGGAGGCTATGTAGATCTTACTTTCGTTTTGTTTCCTATTGAGTTGCTGAAAAATAAGCTGTTTGCTGTCCATACACCATTCCATACGTGGAATATAATGCTGTGCAGGATCTCCCGGAATATTTATGCGGCTATTTTTTTTGCTAGCAAGTTCATAAGTCCATATGGAACAGGCGCTTGGAGACTGTCCTACTTTCGGATATTCCACTGGGATGGTAAAAGAGTAGAGACTATCCGTATTATTAATCATTAGAAAATTTCGGATACTGTTTGCGTCAAGCTTCCAGTAGGCGATAGAAAGGCCATCAGGCGACCATCTAAAACCATCTTTGCAACCAAATTCTTCCTCATAAACCCAATCGAAAGTTCCATTGATCATACGGTCTGTACCATCCTTCGTTACAGCGTTTATATTTCCATTTGTGAGATCCTCCACATAAATATTATGGTCTGCTTTGTTGACGTAAGCTACTTTATTGGCTTGAGGATTAAATTTGGCAAACATCAGTTGGGATGATAGAAATTGGCGGCCTAATTGCGTCAATTGATTGGATTTCTTGTTGTATACCCAATAATCACCTCTTGTATTTTCTCGCCAAACCTTTTTGCTATTGGTGTAAATTAATATTAGCTCCCTATTCTTGGAGATAGAAAAATCCTCAACCTTTATTGCCGTATTGCTGCCTTTTGGAATAAGAGATTGCTGGGATAAAAAGATTCCCCGGTTTCCATTTTTTGGATTGACGATCTCAATCCCTTTATCCGAAAACTCATAATATTGATCACCAATATCAGTCCAGAGTCTTTGCGCAAAGAGAGGATTGGATAGGTAAAGAACCAATAACAGTTTTGCGATAATAAAATGTCTAATTCTATTCATTTGTATGTGATTATTTATTTGTCTATCATTTAATCCAGAGGAGATGTGTTACTTGGGATCTCCAAAGTATTTAATCGATTGCATTGTCTTTTAGGCGATAGATTTCTTGCACTTCACGTTCGAGGTATTTTCCGAGACGACGATAACCATGTTCCTCTATCAGATAATTGTCTTCAATACGAATTCCTCCCAAATCGAGATGTTTCTTCAGAAAGTCATAATTGACAAAATCCCTGTGCAGATTTTGCTGCTCCCAAAGCTGCGTCAGTTCAGGGATGAGATAGATCCCCGGTTCCACGGTAAGTACATTGCCAGCTTCCAATTCCTTGCCCAATCGCAGGGATTTCAGACCGAAGGTCTTAGTGTCTTTAGGTTCGGATATGCTGTAACCCACGTATTGTTCACCCAGATCTTCCATATCATGTACATCTAATCCGAGCAAGTGACCTAGTCCACATTGAAAGAATAACGCGTGCGCATGGTTAGCAACAGCATCCTGAGAGTTGCCTTTCATAAACCCGACCTGTATCAATCCGTCTACGAGTGCTTCACAGGCTTTTAAATGGATATCTTTAAAACGGATTCCAGCAGTTAACAACTGCTCAGCAGATTTAAATGCGTGTAAAACGATCTGGTAAATTTCCTCCTGTAAAGAAGTAAAACGTTTACCAACCGGAAAGGTACGGGTTAGGTCGGAAGCATATCCCAATGATGTTTCAACTCCAGAATCATTCAGAAGAAGGTCGCCTTCATGAACTTGATGGAACTGCATATGGTTGTGCAAGATTTCGCCTCTTTTGGTAACGATTGGTGGATAAGAAAACGACATGCCCTGATCCTGTGCAAAATGCTGCATGGCATTGCTAATCTGATATTCATAACGACCGGGTTTGGTCATCTGGATAGCAAGACGGTGCATGTCTACAGCTACATCTACAGCTTTTTCCAGTTCAATAATTTCCTCTACTGATTTAATACTTCGTTGTGCGGCAACAGCTTGAATTAAAGCTATAGATGGTTGAAGCTGGTCAATAGGACAATTAAACAATTTCCCAAGCAATATTTTATTGTGCGATTGATAGGGGGGAAGGTAATGAAGTATATTTTGATCGCTTTTTTTTAGATAGTCGAAGAGCTGATCAAAAGGATGTAATTTATTAATTCCTGAAAGAGCGGCTTTTTCTGCTAAGGTTTGTTGTTGTCCCATCCAGACGATATCGTCGATGGTCATTTCATCTCCAAATAGTAGTGTTTCTCCCAGATCAATATCGATTACAGCAGCTAATCGAGGAGCTTTTATACCAATATAATATAAAAAACTACTGTCTTGGCGAAATGGATAGGTATTGTGTTCAAAATTGATCGGGTTCTCAATATTCCCTAAAAAAAGGATTTTTCCAGAGGAAAATTTTGAAATGAGCTCGTTCCTACGGGTGGTATAGATTTCTTTCTTAAACATATTTGTGAAAATTAAGAGAGGCAACGTATAATTAAGATTTAAAACGATATTATTTACATAAATAATATACGAGCTAATATCGCAAAATTTAATCTTTTAATCTTGAAGACTCTTATTCAAAAACGGTATTGTGATTGATATTTTAACGTTGTTACAATTGCTTATTTTTAATAATTGATACATGAAAACAAAATAATATCGAAATTTAATAAAGTTCTATGTTTATATTGAATATTAATTATCACAATTTATCAAAGTCTAATTGTATTTTAACCTTGTTTTTGTAAGATATTAAGTTTTAATGCCTGATTTTATCAAATGCTGAATGGAAAATTTGCGGATTGCTAAATATTATCACATTATATACATATTTTGTTTTTGTTTTTTCATGGATTATGATTAATATGTTTACTTGTTTCGTAGTTATTATATTTATATTAACTAAACAGCAGTAAATACAAATATAAACTATGAAATCCTATGAAAACGCTCCAATTTAATGTGCCGACAATGCAAGGCCAAAGTTTAACAGTACAAGAGGATATTTTAGAAACTTTTTATCCGCATCTTCACCGACATCAAGAAGCTCAACTCATGTGGATAGTAAAGGGAAGAGGAATATTGATTGTTGAAGATACATTACATCCTTTTAAAGAAAACGATATTTTCTTTTTGGGTGCCAATCAGCCACACGTATTTAAGTCGTCTTCGCAGGACGGTTTTTCAAATGAGTCTCGTTCTATCTCGATTTTTTTTGACCCCAATGGTAAGCTCAAGTTCTTGTTCTCATTAGAGGAATTTGAATCATTAAATCAGTTTATCTATAATAATTCCTGTGGTTTTAAAATTCCTAAGGAATACTTTGAGCAAATTTCAGAACGAGTATTACAACTGAAATCTTCCGACCAAATGGATAAATTGATGCATTTTTTCTATCTATTGAGGTCTTTGGCGAGCATATCAAAGGAGACGGATCCGCTCTGTGCAGAAAGAGCAGAAGTGATCTTAGATACGATTCATAGTTCGAATCGGATCAATGTTATCTGTAATTATATTAAAGAAAATCACAAACATGATCTTAGTCTAGAAGAGGTTGCTGATTATGCGAACCTTACACCACAGGCATTTTGTCGATACTTTAAAAAACATTGCGGCGTTACCTTTGTGACTTATCTCAATAGAATTCGAGTGAAGGAAGTATGCAGTCAATTAACAGAAGATCACTTAGATAGTGTTTCGTTTATCGCATACAGTTGTGGATTTAACAGTATTACAAATTTTAATAGAGTGTTTAAGCAGATCATTGGCTGCAATCCAAAAGAATATGTACAACAATATAAGCAAACACTATATTCTGTTATCTAGGGTAGTTGTGGTGAAGATCCGAAAATAACGAGCTTGTTGATTTCAGGTAGTATTTGGAACTAATTGTCGTCGTGTAGGAGCTGCATATTTCGATGGTTTTCGTATCAGCAGAGACGATCAAAACATTCAGTTATAAACACTTTTTCATCAGGTCTATTGTGTAGGAAAAATAAAGAAGGTTAGATTTATTATCTTTAAGGACGTTGAATAGACATAAAAAAAAGGTTTTCAAACGGGGAGAATGAAAACCTTAAATAACCAATTATAAACCTAAATTATGATACTACAAAGATAGTGTGTTTATTACACTTTGTCAAGATCTTTCTAAAAAATATTAAATCTTTTTAAACAGAATACTTGAATTGTGTCCGCCAAAGCCGAAAGCATTGCTCATTGCTGTTTGAACAGTCTTTTCCAACGGTTGATTGACAACGATATTGATACCTTCAGGAATTGCAGGATCAATATTTTCGATATTTATAGTTGCTGGAATGACATTATTGTTTATTGACTTTATGGCGATAATTGCTTCTATTGCTCCTGCCGCACCGAGTAGATGTCCTGTCATTGACTTGGTTGAGCTGACCCAGAGGTTGTTAGATTTGCCGAATGCAAGTTGCATAGCCTTCAGTTCAGCGATATCACCAACCGGGGTAGATGTGGCATGAAGATTCAGATAATCCAATTGGTCACTGTTAATTTGAGCTTCTTCCATTGCCAGTGACATTGCTTTGGCTGCGCCTATGCCTTCGGGATGAGGAGAAGTCATATGGTAGGCATCAGCAGTCATCGAAGCTCCAACAAGCTCTGCATATATCTTTGCTCCCCTTTTCTTAGCATGCTCATATTCTTCCAATACCAAGGCTCCAGCCCCTTCGCCCATGACAAATCCATCACGATCTCGATCAAATGGTCTACTTGCCGTTTTAGGATCATCGTGTCTGCTGGACATTGCTTTCATCGCGGAAAAGCCGCCAACTGAAGCCGGAGTAATAGGAGCTTCTGAACCGCCGCTAATAAAAACTTTAGCCTTTCCTAATCGAATATAATTGAATGCGTCCATGAAAGCAGTGTTGGAGGTCGCACATGCGGATACCGTTGTGTAATTGATTCCCTTTAGCCCAAATTTCATCGATATCATTCCTGAAGCCATATTGACAATAAGTCTGGGAACGAAAAACGGACTAAACCGTGGAATATAATTGCCTTTTACATAACTTTCAACTTCATTTTCAAATGTTTCCATTCCGCCCTGACCAACGCCCCAAATGACCCCAATATCAAATGGGTCCATGCTGTTGGGGTCTAAACCGGAATCTTCTAAGGCTTGAGAGGCGCTATACAAAGCATATTGCGTAAATAGGTCACTTCTCTTGATTTCATTTCTATCCAAGTATTTCTCCGGTTGAAAGTTCCTGACTTCACTTGCGATTTGCGTTCGAAACAGAGACGCATCAAAACGGCTAATGATAGCTGTATGATTTTCACCACGTAAGATATTATCCCAGAATGTATCAACATTCTCTCCCAGTGGGTTAATTGTTCCCATGCCGGTAATTACAACTCTTTTCATTTTTTTATTTTTTTAGAATTAATGCGTTAATATACCGATTGGTATGTGTTTTATTGAGAAAATTAAATTTTTATCTCCCGATCCACCATGTCTTTCATATTGTCTATTACGATGGTAAGATCTTTACCACGTCCGGAGATTTTTGCAAGTAAAATTCCACCTTCAATCATCGCCATGAAGGTAATTGCAAAGTGTTCAGCAGAAATATGCTGTTTAAACTCTCCACTCGTAATTCCTTCTTCTAATATAGAAATCAATCGTTGCCGCCAAAGCGTAAATGATCGTTTGACTTTTGGCGTTAAAAAAGGGAGCGAGTCATCAGCCTCAATAGCAGCATTCATCAACGGGCATCCTCCTGATGCAGCGATGTTTTTGAAATTTTCTTTGTAAAAATCAAAAAATGCATAAAGCTTCTTTAAAGCAGTTCTGTGTTGACTAATCAGCTGATCTACACCATCAGCAATTTTTTTACTTTGATAGGTATAAACATGAAGTGCCAGGTCATCTTTATCTTTGAAATTACCATAGATACTGCCTTTAGTTAAACCTGTAGCTGTAGTGATGTCTGAAAGTGAAGTAGCAAAGTATCCTTTTTTATTAAAGATAGGGGCTGTCTTCTCAATGATAAATTGTCGGGTCTGTTCTGCTTTTGACATGATGACGCTGTTCTTTGGTTTCAAAGATAAAAAATACTTTTCGGTATATTATTAATTTCTGTAGGATGCGACTGAAAAAGTTACATTATTTTCTTTCCGTTATGCGGTAAGTGCAACGGGAACCATTTTCGATAATGTATTCTATTCTGCTGATCGAATATGATGGGCCGATAAGCTGTTGAAAATTGCGAAGTTCTGAACGACAAAAACCTTGACATTCAGTTGCTGCGGCACATATGGGACAGTGATTTTCAATGAGGAGATAAGATTCGGCTTCTTTTTTCCATTCGGCCATATATCCTTCTTCCGTTCTCTTGGTAGCGATAATATCAAGTTTTTTTTCGATAGATCTGGTATCAGATATGGCATTCATATATTTCTGATATACTTTTGACTCGCGGTCGGTGATTAATAGATCCAAGGCATTATCACCAAGCACCTGTTTAATGGATTGCAGGAGTTGTACAGTAATTTCAGCATGACTATCTGGAAATTTTGCAAGCCCTAATGGTGAAAGGCAATAATAGGAGGATGGTCGGCCTATGCCTTCACTTCTCGCATAAGATTCTATTAGGTCCTGATTAGCAAGATTGAGCAGGTGTTTGCGGGCGCCCTCTTTTGTAATACCCAACTCTGCCGCAATAAGCGCAGCCGTAACCTCGCCTCGCATTTTTAATAACATTAATATTCTATCTGCTGGAGCCTTCTGCATTTGACAATTAAAAAGTTGTTTTAATGTTTTCTGAACAAAGATACTATTTTTTCAATTGTTGCTATAATCAATAGTATTAAAGTTTTTGTCTAGCAGAGGATAAATTTTATGACATCAATAAAACAACTATTTGGTTGTTTTATTGATGTCTATTAGTTAGTTTTGATTCATTATTAAAACAATAAAACTAAAATAACATGAGCAAATTTCAATTACCAGATTTATCATATGCCTATGGGGCACTTGAACCTTATTTTGATCAGGAGACAATGACGATTCATCATCAAAAACATCATCAGGCCTATGTTGATAATTTAAATAAAGCCGTAGTCGGTACAGGTGCTGAAGGTATTGAATTGCAGGATATCCTGGCGGAGGTGAGCCAATATAGCCCAGCTATTCGCAACAATGCCGGAGGGCACTACAATCATTCCTTGTTTTGGCAAATTTTATCTGCAACACCGAAAACAGTACCTACTGGAAAGTTGGCAAAGGAAATAGATGCAACTTTTGGTTCCTTAGATGAGTTGAAAACAAGGATAAAAAATGCAGGACTCGGACAATTTGGTTCTGGATGGTCTTGGCTTTATATTAAATACAATGGTACTTTGGATGTAGTAGCGACGCCCAATCAGGATAATCCTTTGATGGATACCCAATTGACAAGTAGGGGTGTGCCTATCTTGGGTGTTGATGTATGGGAACATGCCTATTATTTGAAATATCAGAATAAAAGAGCAGACTATTTGGATGCGTTTTGGTCTGTCTTAGATTGGTCCGCCGTCGAAAAACAGTACGAAGAAGTGATCGATAAATTGATTTAAAACCTTGAACATTCAATTAAGCGGGTATACTAATTATAAAATAACATGTTTGTAAATAAGGTTGAAAATTCGGGTATATTGGCGCTCGATCTCATTGATTTCAAAACTACACTTGAAATTATAGAATTTGACATCAAAGCTCTTTTTTACCAAGAAATGATCGTCAAAGAAAAGGAGTTTAAAGCGGCTCTTGCCGCATTGGAATTGACACCCTTTGTAGGCAAAGCTGTTGCTTTTACTTGTTCTGTTGATGCCATCATTCCCCCCTGGATCTATATGGCTTTAGCCGATAAATTCCATCCTAATGTGGCTTGTTACGATTTTAAACGTGTGGAAGCATTGGAATTGGAATTATGGACCCAAAATTTGAAGCGGGCAGATTTGTCTCCGTATCAGGATCAAAAGGTGGTTGTGAGGGCAAGGCCAAATATGCCAGAATCACTTTATATGCTAGCTGCTGCACGCTTAATTCCGATTGTTACAACATTGATGTACGGAGAGGTCGGAATGCCAAAGGTTATTTTTAAAAGAGCATAAGAAACAATGAAAGCATTAATATTTAATGGCGCCTTGGAGCGTAGGCAAGAATCTACTTCCGGAGTATTGTCTAATTATTTCGCTGAACAATTGAATCAGCTAGGTATTGAGAATAGTGTTTTTAACCTTGCGGATAGTGGAATACCACTATTTGATACAAGTCTCAGCAGGATACCCAATAGTGTAAAGATCATGAACAATCTCTTTCTGGAGGCAGACCTGCATTTTTGGCTATCTCCTTTATATCACGGAAGTGTACCGGGGGTAATGAAAAACTGTTTGGATTGGCTAGAGATAAGCGCAAAGAACAGTCCGGCATATCTCACCGATAAAAATATCGGACTGGTTTGTTGGGCGGATGGTGTACAGGCCCTACAAGGGATCAACGCTATGGATGCAATAGCAAAATCATTACGGGCATGGACTTTACCTTTTAGTGTACCTATTGTTAAAAGGGAACTATTTGAAAACACAGACTCAAGGGAGATCTCGTCGGATTATAAACGTAAATTGGACCTGTTGATCAATATCGCAACCACACGAACAGCAGTATTTTAAACACTGTTGGCACGTTCCTGAAAATAGTATTTTCTTAAAAGCAGTTTAAAAATTATTGTTACATTATTAATAATAAAGCACCTCGATATTCATTGAGGTGCTTTATATGTTTTCAAAATTGCTTAGTTTTGAGAAACTGTGTGTTGAAGTGTTCGTAGTATTCACTCAATTTCCCAGAATAGCACATCTATAGCGTTGCATCTCAAAAAAATGCAATAAACTGTTATTATTGTTTCATAATTATATAAGGTGTCTGATTAATGAGGTTACATTGTAGAGTTTTGTTAAAGTTAATTACCTGTTGTATGCTGTGTTTCACTCTACAGCGTACAAATGCCCAAAGTTTTCTGCCATTAAATGAGGATAAATATCGGGCGGATGCCGAAATGCTATTGAAGTCGACCTCAAGTGACAGTATACAGGCAATACAATACTTTTATCTGGCAGATTACTACCGCTTTCGGGATACCGTGAAATTCTGGGAAAATATGCGGCAGGGAGAGCGATTAGCTAAGCCTTTTCGAAGCCTTCACGCCATGGGAGCGCTTTACAAAAGCTTCTACTATGGACAATTTTTAGACAGTAAACGTGCTGGGATTGAAGCACAAAAGTGCGTAGACATTCTTGGAGATGCCAAACAGCCCTTTCAACAGGGACTTTTGGCCAAAGCTTGGTATAATCTGGGGTTAATTCGATTTCCGAAAAAAGGTTTTGCTGATTTACTGGATATACTCAATGGTAAATGTATGCCCTATGCCAAAGCACACGATCCCCTCATGGAAGGCGCAATAAACACCATGATCGGTATGGCCTTTATGTCATCCAATCAATTGGCAAAAGCAGATGAGTATCATCAGATAGCGATCAAACAGCTGGAACAACAACCAGAGAGCACACCGCTACTGGTAGCCTATTTAAACGCTGTTAGCACCTATTGCTACCAGGTTAAATCAAAAGAGGCCCGGCAATTGTTAGATAAGGTCAAGGTAATGTTAGGAGACAACCCCAACTCTTCTCAGTTACCCAATTACTATTACAATGAAGCGCTCTATTTTACGACAAAGCAACAGACAGATGAAGCGTTACGTATGTTGAATATTGGTTTGGAATGGTCGAAGAAAATGAACAATTGGAAATCCTATCAGATGATGCTGTTTAGAAAGTTTAATGTCTATTTGATGCAGAAAAAATATGCTGAAGCGAAACTTCCATTGGAAGAAATTGTAAAAAATGGATTGTTGACACGTGATCTTTACAACAGTAAAATTGTTTATAGCCAATTGGCTACTGTGAATGAATTGATGGGGGACTACAAAGAAGCACTTAAGATGTCCAATGTAGCGAGTAAGCTCTCTGATAGTATTCAGAAAGTCCAGCTTTTGGAGAAGATGAACGAAATGGAGGCTAAATACAAAACTGTAGAAAAAGAAAAATTGATTTTAAATCTGCGTGCTGAGAAAGATCGCAATCAATTAAAGGTTTTTCTTGTTTTAGGCATTGCTATTTTGCTTTTCATTGTAGTTTTATTTGTCACCTTTTCCTATAGAAAACAACGGAAACTGAATCGACAGATCCAGATTAATCATGAGATTGCTTTGGAGAAATTGGCGAAGGAAAAACAGCTGCAAATCTCCGAATCCATGCTCAAAGCGGAAGAACAGGAACGGCAGCGTATTGCACAAGATTTGCACGATAGTATTGGCGGCATGCTGACAGGATTAAAATTTAAGATCGCTGGAGAGCAAGCAGGTGAATTCGATTTGACGAATGAATTGCCCCACAAACTGAACGATATTTTGGGTGAAGTTCGACGGATATCGCATAATCTGATGCCCGAGTCATTACGGCAATTTGGTCTAATAGCAGCATTGGAACAATTGTGTCTTTCGATGAGAAATAATAAGGTTCAGATCCAATTTGAAAATTATGAGGACGACGTACGTCTGGACTTTCAAAAAGGGTTGGCAATCTATCGGATCGTCCAGGAGGCGATCTCAAACGCCTTGAAATATGCAGATGCAGACCTTATTATTGTTCAAGTAAGTAAATCACAGGGAATATTGCAGGTTTTGATAGAAGACAATGGAAAAGGTTTTGACTCTTCTGCGGCAAATTATGGAATGGGATTAAATAATATGGTCAACAGAATCAAATGGATCAATGGATCTATTGCTATGCAGAGCAAACTTGGATCGGGTACGCAAATTGAAATAGGAGTAAGTGTTTAGTTAAAAACTAATGTATGAAAATTATTGCCGTGTTAGACGATCATCCCTTATTATTGGAAGGGGTGACTTCTTTTCTCAATAACCAACTCGGGTATAAAGTGTATTCATTTCTGGAGGAAGTATCATTGATCGAATTTTTGGATACGACGAAAGTAGATTTGGTGCTTATGGATATGCAGCTTTTGAACACCAGCGGATTGGACGTCTGTCTACAGGTGAAGAAGCTGTTTCCCGTGGTTCCAGTTGTTGCATTGAGCAATTTAGCGGATCGTAATCTTATTTTTCAGTTTATGCGAAATGGCGGGAATGGTTATATACTAAAGGATGTTTCTAATGACGAATTCCTTCGTTGTGTACAGCTTGGACTTGATGGAAAGAAAGCGCTTTGCGATAGGGCAAAGGATCTTTATGCCGGAGCTGTCACCTCCATGGAAGATCTTCCACGTTTAACACGAAGGGAAAAGGAGATTTTGACGATGGTTGCCGATGGCTATACCAGTAATCAGATTGCGGAGAAACTATTTTTAAGTCCCGTTACGATAGAAACACACCGACGTAATCTTCTGACCAAATTTAAAGTGAAAAATATGGTCGAATTGGTACAATTTGCGCTAACTCATAAATTACTGGGGCTCTAGCTTGTCGGAGCGATTATGCTAATGCTCACCATAGCCTACATCATCCAGTTTTCCTTTAAAGACCCTAAATTGAATAATAAAATAAGCTACCACCAAAATTGCTGCAAAAATAAACCATCCCAAACCTACAGAGAGGCCATATTCATGTGCTGCGGCATTCTGGATGGTAAGCGAGGGGTTTACCTCATTGGTTGATGGTAATAAGGTTGGAAACATAGAGGCCACTGTGGTTGCAAAGCTTCCCAGTATAAATAGGGAAGAGAACATAAAACCCGTACCATCTTTTTTGAACGTCCTAATCCAAAATTGTCCCAGCAGGCCAATCGCTGCAATCAACGGGAATATCCAGAGCCAATAATGATTTTGCAGATTATTTAAGGAGATTGGTTTTACATAATGCCAGACATAAGCAGATAGAATGACCAATACAAGTAATACGAAATTCAATTTAAATATGATGTCTTTAAGTCGCTGATTTAGGGTGCTGGATGTTTTTAATATGACCCATCCTGCACCATGGATAGTCAGTGTGACGACCGCTACTAAGCCTAGTATCACTGTGAACCAGTCAATGATACCTTGATGTTCAGCTAAAGGATCGAAAGTTGGGTTCCAGAGTGCGAGGAAGAAATAATGCGGTTCTTGCGTGGATACCCCGTTTTCAACCATCCCCAGATTGACTCCACGGACGACGTTGCCTAAGGCAGCGCCAAAGAATAGTGCTAGGAGTAAGCTAGCTAAACCAAAAGCTTTATCCCATAATGCTTCCCAAAGTCGGTGATGTATTTGTCCTCTTAGCTCAAGACTTATCGCCCTAAAGATCAGTAACCACAATACGAGCATCAGAGGGAGGTAGAATCCGCTAAAAGATGACGCATAAAGTGTTGGGAAAGCAAAAAATAAAACACCACCAGAGGCAATCAGCCAGACTTCATTAGCGTCCCAAAAAGGCCCGATTGCATTTGTTACAGCCTTTTTCTCCTCTTCGGTCTTTGCGAAGAATAAATGTACAATTCCCGCTCCAAAATCGTAACCATCAAGGACAACATAAATGCCCAACATGAAAGTCAATACAATAAACCAGAATATTTCCATAACAAATTAGTTTAAAGCAATATGAGGCTCGGGGCCTTTTCTAATAATTTTCAATACTAACATAAGGAACAACAATCCCAAAAGAATATAGAGTCCGACAAATCCCAGTAAAGTAAATAACGTATTACCAGAAGATACCGTGGGCGATACCCCATCTACCATCCGCATCAGATTGTATACCAACCAAGGTTGTCGTCCTAGTTCGGATGTATACCAGCCTGCCGTATTGGCGATGTAGGGAAAAGGGATCATAAACATAATGATCCACAGTAACCATTTGGTCTGATATAACTTATTTCGCCAAAGTAAAAAGCTGCCCAATACCATGATTCCAATAAATATTGTACCTAAACCAACCATGATGTGATAGCTATAATAGAGCCCCGGAACATTCGTTGGATGTAATGAGTCGTTAAACTCATTCAGGCCTTTTATCTCTGCATCCCAACGTTGGTAGGTAAGGAAGCTTAAAACATTAGGAACCGCAATTTTATTGTCCAGTTTTTTGTTTTCCATATCAGGTTGACCGATCAGGATAATTTCGGATCCCCCTTTTTCTGTTTTGAAGATACCTTCCATCGCTGCGAATGATGCTGGTTGATATTTTACCACATTTTTGGCAGCTAGATCTCCTGTAGGAAATGCGAGCATGACAGATGAAATGGCACCAAAGATTACGCCGCTTTTAACGAATATTTTTCCAAATTTACTATGTCTATCGCTAAGGAGGTAGAAAGCTCCTATAGACGCAACAAAAAAAGAACTTGTAACCAAAGATCCAGCTTGATTGTGGAGATAAGAAGGCCATAACCATGGATTGCTAAATAAAGAACTGAAATTGTTCAGCACAAACTTGCCATTTTCGAGAATTTCATAACCTACAGGGTGCTGCATCCAGGAATGCGTGGCAATAATTAGAAATCCACTGGCCCAAGATCCAATGAATACCATCAAACCGGAGAGAAAGTGTAGCTTGTGACCAAGTAATTTTTCTCCGAAGAGAAACATTCCCAAAAAGGAAGACTCCAGGAAAAATGAAAACATTCCTTCCATTGCTAAGGTCTGTCCAATGATTCCCCCTGTAAGTTCGGAGAATTTTGCCCAATTTGTGCCAAATTGAAATTCCATGGGTATACCTGTCACAACACCCATTGTAAAATTCAGTGCAAAGATTTTCATCCAAAACTTTGATGCATTGTTGTAATCTTCATTGTGTGTTTGTAAAAATTTCCATTTGAAATAAACAATCATCAATGATAATCCCATAGTCAGTTGGGGAAATAAATAGTGGAATGTGATTGTAAAGGCAAATTGAAGCCGATTGTAAAGAATCATGTCTTCCATGGATGCGATTTTTGGTTAATGACATTTAAATATAAAATTTTTTTGTCCTATCTTCGCCCCGACAATAGAAAATTGCGAAAGGGAAGAGGAGCACAAGTGGCATGAAAAAAGTGATAATTTTAATGGGTGTTTTGCTAATACCCATACTTTTTATTCTACTCAACAACAAGGACAGAGGCAAATTAGTGGCCGACAATGTCGTATTTAGAGATAAACTATCCGATTACGGATTGTTCAAAGGGAAAATAGCTAATCTCATACCCAATGATCAAGGGGTTTCTTATGAGTTGGCTTCCGCACTGTTTACAGATTACGCCGACAAAAAACGTGTTATTTTCCTGCCAAAAGGAAAGAAATTAGTGGCTTCTGATGATGGATTGCCAGATTTTCCAGATGGAACCATTATCGCCAAATCTTTTTTTTACCCAAAGAAAGACACGATACAAGCGTCTACATTAGTACTGCTTGAAACACGTCTCCTGATCAACAAAGAGGGGCAGTGGAATGCAGCAACCTATCAATGGAATTCGACCCAAGATGAGGCCTTCTTATTAGCCGATAGTGCAGTTGTACCTGTTGCATTTTTAGATAATAAAGGAGTGAAACGACAGACAAATTATATCATTCCTTCACGCACAGACTGTATGGCATGTCATCGTCAGGGAAATCGTATGCTCCCGATAGGTCCCAAAGTCAAAAATTTAAATCGGGTCGTGTTTCGGGATACTGACACAATTCAACAGTTAGCCTATCTGAAAGATAAAGGTATAATAGATATCCTGCTAGCGAGACAGCTAACTTCGTTACCTAGCTATGATGACCTTAGTCAATCTAGCGAGCACCGGGCAAGAGCCTATCTGGAGGTGAATTGCGCGCATTGTCATAACCCGATGGGAACTGCCTATATGACGATGCTTGATCTTAGATTTGAAAGTCCAATAAACGAAACTGGGATTTGGCTCAAACAGGCAAAAATTATCGGACGAATGTCTGTACTAGGTGAGATGCATATGCCTCAAAAAGGAACCTCTATACTTCATGAGGAGGGGATAATGTTAATTAAGGATTATCTTCAGTCCCTCAAATAAATAATCGTTAATTTTTTAAGTTGTTGGTAATTAGTGTATACGGAGATGTTTTGCTCATCGTAAATCGGATTTTGTTTGTGTTTTAATAAAATCTATAGGATTAGTAGATTATATTGAAATATCTTTTATATTTGTGATAGATAAATTTCCCTTATCTTTTCTCAAATTGACAGCAGGGGAGGCGCTCGCCTCCCTCAATGTCTTCAAAATAGAAACAAGTTTTCGATTGGCGTTGGCACTTGTCGGTATTTTCTTATCTTGCAGCACTATTTCCAATTAACTAATGCGATCATGATGCGATTTACTAAATTTTTCATGGCAATGACCATGTTTCTCTTCGTTACATTTGTTCATGCACAAAATAAGAAGCCTAATATAATCCTGATTCTTACCGATGATTTAGGGTACAGTGACCTCGGTTGTTATGGCAGTCCAAATATATCAACCCCTTTTTTGGATTCGATCGCCAGTAAAGGTGTGCGGGCAACAAACTTTATGGTGTCAACCCCCTCTTGTACCCCCTCGCGGGCATCTTTGCTGACTGGGCGTTATGCTTCCCGTTATAATCTACCTGCCCCAATCGGTCCGGGATCGAATCTTGGCCTACCGGATGAGGAAGAAACGATTGCCGAATTGTTAAAAAAGGTAGGGTACCGAACAGCATTAATTGGTAAGTGGCATCTAGGCGATAAACAATCTTATCATCACCCTAATAAACAAGGGTTTGATTTTTTCTATGGGATGTTGTATAGCCATGACTATCGCGACCCCTACGTAAAAACGGATTCTGTGATTAAAATTTTTAGAAATAGAAGACCGGAGGTCGTCGCACCTGATGATTCGGATTTAAGTGCATTGTATCATAAAGAAACGGTGGATTTTATCGAAAATCAAGATAAAGATCATCCATTCTTTTTATATTATGCGCACAACTTCCCACATCTTCCATTGGCTTTTGCGAACAAAAAGAATAAGTTTGCCGATCAGCAGAATGCAGGCCCCCTTGGGGCCGTTATGCGTCAGTTGGATCATAATTTTGCTGAACTTTGGAAAACCGTAGAGAGAAAAGGACTAGCAGACAATACAATTTTGATCTTCTCCAGTGACAATGGACCTTGGATAGCTTATCCTTCACGAATGTCAGATGATCATGCGACAAAAAACTGGCACGTAGGCACAGCCGGTGTATTTAAAGGATCGAAAGCTGAAACGACTGAAGGTGGAGTTCGTGTTCCATTTATTGTATACGGAAAAGGATATGCGCAGGAAGGCAAGGTCATCAGACAGGCAATCAGTAATCTAGATGTATTGCCGACAGTGGCAAAATGGACAGGAGCCCCTCTTCCAAAAAGATCCATTGATGGTCAGGCAATAGATGCTTTATTGAGTGGTAAAGCAGAAGATTTAAAGGCTCAACATCGACCTATATTTCTAGTAAACTATGGTCATGTTGAGGCTGTTCGAGCTGGTGATTGGAAATATAGACGAATACCGGCAGGTGTTAACCAGATATCAGGAAAGCCATATGATGCGGTAGAAGAATTGCATAATATTGCCTGGGATCCAAGTGAGCGAACCAATATTCTAAATGATTATCCCGAGAAAGCAGCGGAATTACGTTTATTGTTTGAAAGCTTTGATGGGAATATGAAATAATAAAGAGATTAGGGATTTACGCTAACAGTGCTAATTTCTCTGTAAGGAGTATTGGGCCTATTTTTGAAATTGTCCTATTTGTTTTATTAGGTTGTTTACAGATGCTGGTACTTAACGTATAACCAAGTTAACACCATCTTCGTCAGTAAAACCCTATTAGCAGATACTTTATAAGGTTTTAACAGGGGGTTAATAGGGGTTTATCCCTGTTATACCCCTGTTAACCCCCTGCTAACCCCTTGTAAATACCCTATTAATACCGAAGTTGGTATTAATCAATAGTTAATTTGTACCCCAACCACTAAGCAGACAAGTAAAAGCTGTCTAAAAAGTAATGTAAGTCCCTGATAAGCGGGGTAAATCGACTTTAAAGCAGCTTAAAATCCTCCTCCTTTACATCACGGCTATTGGGGCCGATGTAAACTTTGAAATCTCCCGGTTCGGCTACATAGTTCAGATTGTTATCAAAGAATTTGAGGTCTTTAACTCGAATCTCAAATTTAACAGTCTTCGTTTCACCTTTCTTTAAAAATATTTTTTGAAATCCTTTTAGTTCTTTTACAGGACGGGTGACCGAACCTACCAAATCCTGGATATATAATTGAACAGTTTCTTCGGCGTCATAATGCCCTGTATTGCTAATAGTAATACTCGCTTGAATATTACTGCTGTTGTCCAATGTGTTTTTATCAAGATGAACCTCTCCATAGGTAAAGCTCGTATAACTCAATCCATAACCAAAAGGGTAGAGTGGTGAATTGCTTACGTCTAGATAATTCGATTTGAATTTTTCAAAATCACCTGAATTTCCATAAGGTCTGCCCGTATTTTTGTGTGCATAATAGATGGGGATCTGTCCAACATTACGAGGGAAAGTCGCTGTAATCTTTCCAGAAGGAACAACATCTCCAAACAATACGTCTGCAACAGCCTTTCCGGTTTCTGACCCACCAAACCAAACATTTAATATGGCTGGCACATGGGTGTCTTCCCAGGTGAGTGTCAGCGGTCTACCTGTAAATAATACAAGTACAACTGGTTTTCCTGTTGCCAATAGTGCTTTTAGTAAATTCTGCTGATTTTTTGGAATATCCAGTTCGGAACGACTGGAACTCTCACCTGACATTTCCGACGATTCTCCAAGTGCAGCAACAATGACATCCGACTGTTGCGCGACTTTCACTGCTTCCGCAATAGTTTCCTCTTCTTTTCGGGGATCTCTGGCTATAGTACGGCCAAACATTGTCGCATGTTTCTGGTAGTTTGAATCTTCAAGTAGATTACTGCCCAGATGTGTGAGGATATTTACTTTATTGCCTAATACCACTTTCATTCCTTCCACTAATGATTCTGTTTTCTCCAATTCTGCACTCACACTCCAGGTTCCCTGCATATTGGCACCTGAGTTGGCTAAAGGGCCAATCACAGCAACTGTTCCGGATTTCCTTAAAGGGAGTGCTTGTTTTTCATTTTTAAGAAGGACAAATGATTTAGCGGCAATTTCTCTTGCTTTGGTATGATTGGCTGCAGAACCGATTGTCGTTTTGGCACGCTGCTCATCGCAATAACGATAGGGATCTTCAAATAATCCCAGTTTATACTTCGCTTCTAGTACAAACCGACAAGCTCTATCAATATCAGTTATTTTAACTTTACCTTCATCAAGTGATCTTTTCAACGTGGTAAGAAAACCTTCGCCGACCATGTCCATATCAATTCCGGCATTTAGGCTCAAAGCAGAAACTTGTTGTAGATCTCCAAGTCCATGTGCTGTGAGTTCGTTGACCGCTGTGTAGTCTGTTACAACCAAACCTTTAAAGCCCCATTGCTCACGTAAGACATCTGTCATTAACCATTTGTTTGCCGAAGCGGGTACACCATTGATATCGTTAAAAGAGGTCATGATACTTCCTGCACCGGCATCTAACGCTGCTTTGTAGGGGGGTAAATACTCATTGTACATCCGATGGAGACTCATGTCTGTACTGTTGTAGTCTCGCCCGCCTTCTGCGGCGCCATATAATGCAAAGTGCTTGACACAAGCCATCATGGTGTTATGTGCTGCTAAATTATCCCCCTGAAAGCCATGGACAATGGCCTCAGCAACTTTTGAACTTAGGTAAGTATCTTCACCCGACCCCTCAGAAATACGCCCCCATCTCGGATCTCTGGAAATATCCACCATTGGCGAAAATGCCCAGTTAATACCATCGGCAGTAGCTTCTTCGGCAGCAATACGGGCAGACTGTTCAATTAAGTTCATATCCCAGGTAGCGGCAAGTCCCAAGGGAATAGGGAATACAGTACGATAACCATGAATAACATCCATCCCAAAGATAATAGGAATCTTAAGTCTAGACTGCTTGATTGCAATTTCTTGAGTTTTGCGAATTTTGGATGGTGTACTCATACTGAAAATGCCGCCGATCTGGCCATTTCGGATTTTGGCTTCCACATCCGTAGAAACGGTAGTTCCTGTTGTCGCCTCCCCACCGGTGACTAGGTTAAGTTGTCCAATTTTTTCTTCGACGGTCATCTTAGCCATAAGCTGATCAATGAAACGGTCCATTTTCTGATTGGATTGGGCTGGGCTTGTATGCCAAGCTAAAAATGCAAGAAGGAAAGTACCTACTACTTTTTTCATCGTATTATTTTTTTGTGTGCGTGTGGATTTTGTATTCCTCGCAACATTGTAAGTTTATGTAAAATGTTCAATATGCTTCTTGAACCTCTTTGATAGGATGTAATGTTGTTTTCGTGGATGGAACCATTTTCAACGTGTGACGGATTGAAAATGATTCCGGAATTTACCACTACTTTAAATAAGGACTTGTAAAACCAAGTTTTTTCAATCCTTGCTGAATCTCTGGTGCTTGCATGAACAAGTTCCAGATTTTTCCTGTTCTATAGTTCTCGATCATGACAATGATCGGTCCTTGATCGATCGCTAGATAGCGTTGCGGAAACCAATTGGCGGTTTCACTATAGGCATCATAATAGCCATATTTACCCCAAACTTTGGCTCCCAGTTGCCTATTCAGATATTGTGCAAATTGAATACTTTCATGTGGCGAGTAGGGCATAGAAGACAGTGCTGCCGTAGGCGAGATTACGCCGGGGTCATTGTCCGGATGATGCGCATCGTACCCCTTGATGGAATAACTAGCTGTCCAGCCCCAACCTTTGTCTACACCATAACCTTTATAGCCTTTTGGGTTTTGCCCGGCATATGCCAAGTTTATTTTGACATGATTGCGTGTCGCTTCCCAATAATCAGCATACTGATCTTTTAGTCCTTTCGGACTTAGACCCAAGTAAGAATAGTGTTCCCAGAATAAAGGACCCACTTCGCCTTCTTTGGCATTGTGTTTAAGTACTAATGGGATATCGTATTTTTTAGCATTGCTTTTAATCCCTCCAGATCTAGCCCATCCCTCATGGTATACACTTGGAGCGATAGGATGAGAGGGAGAGGAGGCTGCTAAAACATAAGTGATTAGACATTCATCGTAACCCTTGATGGGATGATTCTGCTGAAAATTAAATTTTGGGCTCCAATGCCAATACAGCACGTTTTGTCCATTTGTATAATGATTCCAGTCTATTTCTTTCCAAAGTTTATCGGCTTTTTGTGCGACTACTTTGGCGGCATCGCTTTTATCTTTCAGATACTCACGAACGGTGATGAGACCCTGTGCTAAGAAAGCTGTTTCAACAATATCTCCGCCATTGTCTTTTTCGCTGAAAGGTTTGGCTGTGCCTAATTCGCCGTCATACCAATGTGCCCATGCACCACGAAATCGCTCTATTTTGGCAAGATAATCCATAATGTGGTTGAGCTTTTGCGTACCTTGGTCCACCGTGATAAATCCGCGTTCCATGGCGACGATCATTCCCATCAGACCAAAACCACTTCCGCCGATGGTCACCACATTACGATCATTCTCGGGGTAGACTCCATCCATATGAATACGTTCGCGGGCTAGGCCTGATGTAGGTTCGGCACCTTCCCAAAAATATTGAAAGGTCTGTTGCTGAATATTCGTCAATAGGGAGTCTTCATTTACTTTATTTTGACCTATAGAATCTTTTGTGGACGGATCTGCGGATCCGTTGGTAGAGGCGTTTTGGCATGAACTGCTGAGAAGAAGGGCCAAAGCAATACCAGTAAGGCTCGGATATGCTATTCGTTTTCTCATGGATAAAATATTTTTTAAGAATCTTGAAAAATGTCCAAACGACCATAGGCCATTTGGACGGTTTATAGTTTGTGTGTTACCAATCTGGATTTTGCGGCATTTCCGGAGTCTGAATACGTTGGTTTTCTGGAATTGGAAAGAGCAACATTTTATCCTGAAACGTTTTTCCATTTGCAGCCATAGCTGTTTTTGCTTGTTTAGTACGAACAAGATCAAACCAGCGGTCGTGCTCAAAGGCCAGTTCAAGACGTCTTTCTTTCCAAATCAATTGACGGAGCTGTGCTTGGTCTGTGGTGGTTATGTTTGGTAATTTAACACGTGTGCGAATAGTATTTAACGCGTTTAACGCCTCACTGCTATTACCTACTTCATTGGAAGCCTCAGCAAGGATAAGGTAAATTTCACCCAAGCGAAGATAACGAACGTTTTTATCCCCATCAGCTGCACCACCATTGGCAGAAGAGTAAGCTTTTTCATTATACATTGGATTTTCAACACCATTGTCAATCAACCGTCCATCGTAAAGCGTTTCACCTCTGAAAATAATGGTCGCATCGCGACGGATATTGTCTTTTTCAGCATTGAAAGCATCCAACAAATTCTGGCTTGGTATGTTGAAGCCCCAGCCTAGATTGACAGCGCCACCACGTGGAGCCTGTACTTGGCTATATTGTTGTATACCATGGGCAATGGACGTACCTCGTGCTTGCCATTCAAATAGCGATTCCGGACCATTTTCCCCTGCTAAGCGCCAGATTGTCGCATAATTCGATTCAAGACTATAACCTCCGGAATTGATAACGGTTTTAGCCATATCAGCTGCTTGCTGCCATTTACTTTGATATAAATATACTTTTGATAACAGGCCTTGAGCAGCGCCTTTAGTCGCCCTTCCTAGGTCCTTAGCTGCATAAGCGGTTTTAATGGGAAGGTGATCAATAGCAAACTGGAGGTCAGCTTCGATATAAGCATAAACCTCAGATGCTGGTTCCCTTTTAATTAAATCACGTTCTTGAATAGGAATATCCCCCCAACCGCGTACAAGGTAGAAGTAGTTTAATGCACGTAGAAAACGAGCTTCGCCGATCAGCCTATTTTTATAAGCCTCATCCGTTAATCCAAATTTTTCAGTATAATCTATTGCTTGAGAGGCTCGCCCAATTGATTTATACCAGCGTATCCACATCGATTGGAACGACCCTGCCGTTGACGTGTACGTTAGGTTATCCAACAATAATTTATCACCTCCCGCATCGGTGGCGGAACTACCTTTATCTGCATTATCCGAAATCATTTCTGTTATTCCCAAAAAGGAAAAAGCATAGTCCCACTCGGTGAACATCCCATATATACCATTGACGAATTGCTCTGGAGTATTGACCGTTTCACTATCTCCTGCTTCCACGCGTTCTTTTGACGGAACATCCAGAAAACTATTGTCTTTACAGGATTGCAAGGCGAATCCGGTACTTAAAAGAATTGCTATATAGAGTTTATTAATTTTCATGGTGTTGTAATTTTAAAGATTAAAATTGCATATTAAGTCCAAAAAGGAAGTTACGCGTGGTTGGGTAGGCTCCAAGTTCAACTCCTGACGTTAGATTCGGGCTTCCATCGCCAGCCAATTCAGGAGAGAAACCACTGTAATTCGTGAACATAAACGGATTTTGAGCTGTTACATATAAACGTAATTTGGATTTTGAACTATATAGGTTATTAAAAGTATAACCTAACGTGATATTGTTGATTCGGAAATAGCTTCCAGACTCTAAGTAATAATTGGAAGGTAAATATGATCTATCTGCTCCTGGATGCACATTTGTAGGGTTATCTGGGGTCCAGCGGTTTTCAAAAGTTTCTAAATCAACATTTTGACCCGCGTTCATCCGTGCACTTCTTAATCCATTGTATATTTTGTTGCCCGAAACCCCATATCCCGAAAGATTAAAGTCTATCATTTTGTAATTAATCCCCAAATTGATACCGTAAGTAGACGATGGTAAAAATGAACCAAAGAATACACGATCGCGTGTGTCAATGATACCATCGTCATTTTGATCTTTGAATTTCAAATATCCAGGTCTAGCTGGCCCATTTGATGGGTAATTTTTGACATCTTCGGCATTCTGAAATACTCCATTTGTTTCGAACATCCACCATCCATAAATGGGTTGTCCAACACGTAATTGTTTTGTTAATTCTCCATTGCCTAGGCTTCCCCCTTGATCTCCATCGTATGCAGCTTTGACTTCCTTAACGGTGTTTTTGTTATACGAGTAATTTACACCGACAGTATAACTAAAATCCGGAGAAATAGACTTGTTCCAGTTTAGAGCGAGTTCGATTCCTTGATTTAGGATTTTGGCTCCATGATCATAAAATTTTTCCTCATAAGCAGAAGTATAAGTCGGAGTGACCAGTAAGATGGCATTCGTATTCATTTTATGATAGTAGTCAATCGAACCAGAAAGTTGATTGTTTAAGAATGCAAAATCTAATCCAGCCCCAGTTTCTTCCGTAACCTCCCAACTTAAATTTTTCGCCGGAGTTCCATAGGCACTTCCGAATACCATTGTTTGTTCAGGTCCAAATACATAATTGTAACTCGAACTTTCTGGACTTTGTAGAATTGTCGATACGTTTAACGGAATGTCTTGATTACCAAGTTTTCCCCAGTTTCCACGAATTTTCAATAAGTTAATCCAGCTAATATCTTTCATGAAACTTTCATTGGTGGCTGTCCATCCTAATCCAACAGACGGGAAGGTGCCCCAGTATTTTCCCGTATTGCGAAATACACTAGAACCGTCACGTCGTAATGTTGCTGTTAAATAGTATTTACTATCATAGTTATATTGAACACGTCCAAAGTAAGAAGCCAGTGCTCGTGGAGTATAGTAGGTCTGCAATGCAATCCGATTATAGTCTGCGCCTGAGGTGTTATTAGCAAGGTTAATATTCCAGTATTGCTCTTTTTCCGGAACATCATATCCTGTCATACTCGTCATGCTATTGATATCATACTTCTCACGCGACATCCCTAAAACAGCTTCAATATGATGCTTATCAAAGCTTTTGTTAAATGTTAAGAAGTTTTCCCAAGACCAACGGAATTGTTCTAGATCAGCATAGTTCAAACTATTATTTGCAAATTGGATGTCATTTGGAGAGGCCGCTTTATTTGCTGCAAAGTCTGCATCTGTTCTCTGCGGGTTAGCGTTGAGCCAACGATCTTTAATATTAGTGAAAATACGTTGTTTGGAATAGAACTTATTGCCACCAATACGTGAATTGACTTTTAAATAGTCGGTAATTTTAAATTCGCCTTCAAAACTACCTTGTAGACGAAGTGTATTTATTTTTTCATTTTGGCGGAGAACCTCATATAAGGGGTTTCCTTCATCGTTTAATTTGGCAATAATATCGTCGGGGCCGCCAGTTATTCCCCCGAGACCAGTGCTTTGATTATAATATCCTGTCGCATAACGGCCATTATCATAACGAACAGGCATTATTGGAGCTTGTCGATACGCTGTGTTAAATGCGCTATATGGCTTTGGCGTGGAGTTTGTTAAGGTCAGATTTAGATTTTGACTGAATTTCAGACGATTATTTAAGAATTTGTATACATTATTATTACGGATAGTGTTTCTAACATATTTTGAACCATCTATAATACCATTTTCGGTAAAATTGTTAGCAGATACAAAATAGTCAATTTTCTCAGTTCCCCCAGAAATATTGAGGGAGTTATTAAACACAGAACCTGTTTTTAACAATTCATCATACCAATCTGTATCATATGTTTGTTGTGTTTTTAGGCTATATTTTTCCCCTGTAGAAGACCAATATTCATTTGCATATTGTGCAAATTGTGATGCATTGGCCATTTTTACTTTATTCAGAATAGTTTTTAGTCCAGCATAACTTTCATAATTGATATTAACAGTGCCTGCCTTACCTTTTTTTGTTGTAACGATAATGACGCCATTCGCAGCTCTTAAACCATAGATAGAAGCCGAAGAAGCATCTTTCAACACATCCATAGATTCGATATCCGAAGGGTTGATGTTGTTGATGTCTGTTTGTGCAATACCATCAACGATATATAATGGATTTCTCCCACCCAAAGCTGTTCCCAAACCTCTAATAATGACATTTGGAGATGAACCCGGAGCTTCATTGGCTATAATATTTAATCCCGCCGCTTTACCCTGAATGGATTGCATTGCTGACATCGCTGGTTGTTTGGCAATATCTGAAGATTTCAATGAGCTAATTGATCCCGTGAGGTCGGCCTTTTTCTGTGTACCATAACCGATTACGACAACCTCTTCCAACGCTTTATTTTCGTTCTCCAGAAAAACATTAAGTTGCGTTTGGTTTCCGATGTATACCGTTTGTGTACGGTAGCCTAGAAAATTGAAAACTAAGGAGTCGGTAGGAGAGGCGTTGATCTGAAATTTACCCGTTGCGTCGGTTTTGGTAGATGCTGCTTTCCCCTTGATACTAATGGTGACCCCTGGCATGGATATCATGCTGGAACCATCTTTGACCACTCCTTGTATAGAAGTTTGTCCATAGGCAACCGAGACGACCATGGATGTCAAAAATAATGCGGATAGATTCCTCATATCGTAAAATTTTGGTGTTTGTTTAAAAATTCAATTGGTTATTCCCTCAGCAAATATGTTGATGTAGTACAAGTTTGCCAAAATTTAACGTTTGCACATCACTACTACACTGTATTTATACTTTCTCAATGTAATTTTAGTTTAGTTTTAATATTTTGATATTGAGTTGTTTATAGTTTGTTTTTATACAAAAAAAAGAACGCTTTAGTGTTGTTTTTACACTAAAGCGCTTGTGTGGTAATGATGTAGTCTTTGTAGCGAAATTTTAACGTTCCAACAGAAATTCGGACAGGTTTTTGTCAGTTGGTATACCCAATTTTTTGCGCAATCGGTAGCGTCTGATCTCGACACCTCGTGTACTGATGTTGAGCAGAGAAGCAATCTCTTTACTGGACATATTGAGCCGTAAATAAGCACATAGTTTTAGATCATTGGGAACGAGATCTGGAAATTCTTGCTTTAATTTTTTAAAGAAATTTTCATGTGATTCATTGAAGCTTTTCTCAAAAATATGCCAGTCACGATCGTCATTATGCGCGTCTTCGATTAACTTATTTATTTTTTTCAATTCGTCAGAACTGAGTTTGTTTCCTTCCGCATCTTTGAGCTGTTTGAGTTCATCATGCAGATTATTCAACATTTCATTTTTATAAACGATATTGAGCGCAGCATTGGCCAGCTCTTTGTTCTTTAGGCTGAGCTGAGCTTCTAACTGTTGGTTCTTTAATTTAATCCATTCCTTCTCCTGTTGTTCGGCATCTCTTTCCAGGGCAACTTTCTTTTCTTCCAGCCATTTTCGCTTTGCTTGAAACTGTCTCTTTCTTTCTCGTTGAAGATTGAAGTTATAAATTAGATAGATCAATCCCGTAACCATCAAGATATAGCAGATTTTTGCCCACCATGATAGGTACCAAGGATATTTAATTGTAAAAGATATTGTCCGTATTTCAGAAGTCAGGCCCGTATTCGTTCTAGCTCTTATCTTGATTTCGAAATGCCCATACGGTAGGTTTGTGAAGTCTTGATAAGCTGTTTCACTCCAGTCGGACCATTTATCCGAATAACCCTCTAAGTAATACTGATATTGTAATGGTGAAGAGGAGTAATAGGGACTTGAGAAACTCACCCTGAGATTATTTTCGGATGAAGCCAACCTAAGATCTCCATTCGGTATAATCGTTTCTCCGGTTGTGAGATTGATTAATTGCGCAATCTGAGGCGGAGGCAATATGTATTTACGATCTTGATCTGAATTCCTATAGATCGCAAAACCATCATCTAATCCGATGAGATAGTAATGATTTTCGATCGGTAGAATGTTTTCATAATTACTCATCATGCGATCCTGCAAGGGGCTGAGCAGATTGGAATCTATTTTAAGCTTTCCTTTACTATCAAAGTCTACTTTAGCGATTTTTGTTTTCTGGATAAACCAATAACTGTTGGTAGTGATTGGGATGACCTTATTTGCATTTTTATAACTTCCTAAGGCATTATTTAATTCGCTTGCATAACTAAAGCGTTTGACAATATTATCAAACTGCATGAATCCACTATCAGTCGCAAAAACAAGATTGTTTTCTAATGTGTAAATGCCCGTAAATCTTCTTTTGGAAGCAAGACTATCTTGCTTCGAGGTAAATTGAATTTTTGCTTGTAGGAAACTTGGGTCAAGATCAATCAGCTGCACTTGTCCCCAATCTCCAATCCAGAAGGAATGATTGTCTTTTTGGGCGAGGAATCGAACTGGTTCCTTAATCGAGGGAAATTGTTGTGCAAATCGAAGCTGCATATCATCAAATACGAACTTTGATAATCCTGTATAATTCCCTTGAAGAATATTCTTTGTACCGAATATAGGTTTGAATATCCAACCGCCCGTAATTTTAGAGATCTTTTCCAGTTTCCCGCCAACCAGTTTAAAGGTTCCTTCATTGTGACCGCAGATTAGTTCAGCACCAAATATGGCCAATGTCCAAACCTGACCATTTGAATTGGGAACCTGAACAAAATCTAAGGAGTTGTAATTGTTTAATCCCTTCCATTCGCTAACGAATAGGCCCTTATTTGTCCCTAAGTAAATTTTTCCCTGATAGATAATTGAGGTATATACCGTGCCGATTTTACCTATAAAATCGGTATAAAAAGATAAAGAAGAGTTGATTTCAATGCGGTCAATCCCATTGTCTAACCCTACCCAGATATTCTGTTGTTTATCTTTTGCAATGCTGAGTACAGTATTGTTCTGTAGTCCATTATTTTTATTGATATGTTGGACTACTTCTCCATTTTTATTGATAATAATTACACCATTTTGAATGGTTCCAAACGCATACTGCCCTCCAAATAAATAGATACCGTTATTGATTTGGGATTGACTTAGTATTGGATTAGCGGGAATTGACCATGTTCGGATGTTTCCGCTGGAATCCATAAGATAGAGCCCGTGATGGGCGGTTGCGATAAGTGAATTATTTCTATCAAATGGTAATATTGCTAGAACATTTTTGTCTTTAAGGATATCTTTGCCTGGTACAGGTACTAATTTATTCGCTTTGAATTCATGTAGGCCACTTGGGAGCTGTTCAAAAAACAGTTGATTGTTAAGTTGATGCGGAAATAAAAAAGGCTCACCTTTAGCCGTGAGCGGCCTAATTGTATTATTCTCCCATATATAGGCCTTGGAGAAAGTATGAAAAAATACACGATGATCCTCAACGATAATTTTCCATATTTCTTCGTTTGGAAAATAAGTCTTGTCTTTGACCAGCTTGGAAAGGCTATGATAACTCATCTCTCCAAAAGCCTTTGAGGTCCAATATCCGAATTCTCCTCGTCCACCCGTGTATACTTTTCCCGTTTTATCAACAGCTACACTGCGGACAGTCGAGTGGTTTGGGAGCGGGTACATGCGCCAGTATTGTCCATCAAACCGCAATAATCCTTCTGTATTGGCACTGTAGATTCGTCCTTCATGATCAATTGCTAAAGACCAATTCTGGTTTCCCGCTTTGTATTGGCTTTTTTTGTATTGCTTTACAAAAGGCGTGCCTGTAGGTATGATTGTCTGGCAATAGCCAGTATTCATATTAAGCATAAAAAAAGCGCAAAACCAAAAGATATAGGCAACGCTATATTTTTTTGATATCATCGAATCCCTCACTTTAAATTGATTTGAAAAGCAATATATAGATTTTATCGCAAAAGGGAGAATGCCTACTGCAGATGAATGTCATTATAGACATTCAAGCTTGTTTTTTTGACTAAATAGTCGAAATCGTTTTCGCATTTTTAATAGCCCAATTCATTGAAGGCTACTCGTTTTTTAATTACCTTGGAAACAAATAACCAAACAAAACACGACGATGACTTGATCAAATCTTTAAAAATTAGATTTGGATTCAAACGAATTGCTCAAGGAGTGAATCCATTAATTTAAAACGTAAACCCAAAAACACTAAACAGTAAAATTATGAAATCAAAGCTTTTCAGAAGAGGGCCCTGTGCGCTTATTCCCTATGCTTCCATGGCAATATTTTTGTCACCTGGATTATCATTGGGGATAACTAAAGGCGAAGACAGAGGTATCTATCATCAAATTAATCAGGAAGAAACAGAAATCAGAGGTAAGGTTTTAAACAAAGAAAATTCTGCATTGCAGGGTGTTTCCATAAGTGTAAAAGGAGTCGCTGGTCGGAGTACCCAAACGAATGATAAAGGAGAATTTATACTTAAGGCACCCTCCCGTGCAACATTAATTTTTTCGTCCATAGGTTACGCTGGGCAGGAAATTAAACTTACTACAAATCAAAAGACCATAGAAATTGTCCTTCAATCGAACGAGTCATTGATGGATGAGGTCGTCGTCGTGGGGTATGGAACACAGCGAAAAAGTGATTTAACAGGTTCCGTGTCTTCCATTAACGCGAATCAAATTAGTGCGTTCCCCTTGGCAGGTACTGCGCAAGCCTTACAGGGAAGAGCTCCAGGGGTTTCAGTTACCAGTACGAATGGAGAACCCGGTAAAGCTCCTCGTGTACGGATTAGAGGTGGTAGTTCCATCAATGCAAGTAGTGATCCATTGTATGTGGTTGACGGCTTCCCCGGCAGTTCGGCTCCAGCTCCTGAAGATGTTGAATCGATAGAAGTATTAAAAGACGCTTCTGCAACAGCTATTTATGGTTCCAGAGGGGCCAATGGCGTGATCATGATAACAACGAAAAAAGGACGCTCGGGCAAACCTGTTATTGAATTAAATAATTCCTTTGCCTCACAGAAAGTAGGAAAGCGCCTTTCGCTATTAAATGCTTCGGAATTTGCCGCCTATATTAACGATACCTATACGAATGCTGGGAACAATAATCTACCATTTAAAGATCCGGGATCCCTGGGTGAAGGAACCGATTGGCAGGACCTTATTTTTAGAAATGGAAACCAGTTGAATAATCAAGTTTCCGTTTCCGGTGGCAGTGACAATATAAGGTATTATACCTCCGTCAGTCATTTTGGACAAAAGGGAACTGTGATCAATTCCGATTTTAGAAGACTCTCTGGGACTTCAAATTTAGAAATGAAGGTTTCTGATCGCATCAAAATCGGAACAAGACTGCTGTTTAATCGCAATAAATTAAACGGTGTAAGGACACAGGAAGGAAGTAGCGGAACGACAGGTGCAGGGGTGATCTCCGCAGCCTTGCGTTTTGAACCTACACAGGGAGTTTACAATGAGGAAGGAAAATACACCTTGAAGCAGTTCGGTGACCCACACGATAATCCGGTGGCTGCTGCGATGGAAAGGAAAAACGAGGTGATTACAGATCTGTTTCAGGGGAATGGATTTGTGGAGTTGGGGATCCTCAAAAATCTGATCTTTCGTAGCACCTTTGGTGTACAGGTCAGTAATCAACGTACAGGTAATTATGTCTCAAAAGAACTTGTCGAAGGAAGAAATTTCGGTGGAGTTGGATCGATCGCGGCACATAAAAATACCAATTTGATCAATGAAAACTTCCTGACATATACACAAACCTTTCACGAAAACCATAATCTGAATGCTATGGCTGGTTATTCCTATCAGAGTTCTAGAAATGAAACCTGGCAGGCCAATAATCGAAATTTCATTTCAGACAGCTTTAGCTATTGGAATCTAGGTGCTGGTTCCAATTATCAAAATGCATCTTCGAATCTTGAAGATTGGGTAATGTCTTCCTTTTATGGTAGGTTGAATTATAATTATAAGAATCGCTATTTCGTTACCGCGACAGGAAGGTACGATGGCTCTTCCAAATTTGGAGATAATAATAAATGGGCTTTCTTTCCTTCGGGAGCACTCGCCTGGAATGTGAGCCAGGAGCCGTTTATGAAATCGATCGATTGGCTGAGCAATTTAAAATTGCGAACAAGTTATGGTGAAACCGGAAACTCGGAAATTGGTTCCTACCAATCTTTGGCTAGATTCTCACCTACCTTGACAACAATGGGCGGAAGTCCAGTTAACGCAGTGCGTCCCACGAATGTTGCCAACCCGAATCTGACTTGGGAAACGACCAAACAGACAGACGCCGGATTGGATATCGGCATTCTAAAGAGCCGAATCAACCTATCAGTAGACTATTATTACAAAAAAACGATCAATCTCTTGTATCAGGTGCCACTGCCGCTCTATTCGGGTTTTACTACGGCACTTCAGAATGTAGGAAGTGTACAAAACAAAGGTTGGGAATTTGGTTTGCAGACAACCAATCTCAATGGCGCCTTTGGATGGAAAACAGATTTTAACATCAGTTTCAATCGCAACAAGATTTTGCAGCTTCCTGGAGGCGAGATTCGATATAATACAATCCCTGGTCACATGCTTTCAACGGATTCGCAGCTGCTCCGTGAAGGAGAGGTACTCGGCGCATTTTTTGGATGGGTGACAGATGGAATTTATCAGCAGGGCGATGATTTTAGCGCACAACCAAATAAGAAACCTGGAGATATTCGCTATAAGGATTTATTTGGGCGTGATAAAAATAATCAATTGATCGCCGGTGCAAATGGTGTTGTCAATGCTGACGACCGTACGATTATAGGCAATCCAAATCCTGATTTCACCTTCGGTTTTAACAATGATTTTAAGTATAAGAATTTTGATCTGAATATTTTTATGCAAGGAAGTTACGGCAATGATATGTTGAACATCACACGAATGGAACTGGACTGGATGGCCGGAAAAGGAAATGCTACAAAGGATGCACTACGACGCTGGACACCCGAAAATACCAATACTGACGTACCAAGGGCAAGCTCAACCAACAATCCCGAAGTTTTCTCGCGCTGGGTGGAAGATGGCTCTTACCTCCGATTAAAGAATCTTGCTCTTGGCTATAACTTTTCAGAAAAGTCACTCGAAAAAATTCATCTAAAATATTTAAGAATATATGTCAGTGCACAAAATATATGGACATGGACCAATTATACGGGTTTTGATCCTGAGGTAAGCTATCAGGACTCTAACCGAAATGTCGGATTAGATTACATGGGCTACCCCAATATTAAATCGTATACACTTGGCCTAAATCTGAGATTTTAATAGCACGGATAACATTTTAAGGTATTAATGATGAGTGAATTAAAGATAAAATAATATATAATTAGAGTGTATCATTTCAGTTAACAAATCGAAATACACACTTGTTAATAATTCATACGAATGAAAAAGATAACCATATATCGTATTATACTTACAACGCTGTGTTTTACCAGCTTGTTTTCCTGTACCAAACTGAACGAGGAACCGGTAAGTATTTTGGATCCTAAGCAATATTTTAAGACAGAAGCGGATGCAGAAGCTTCAGTGATGGGAATTTATGGGCTGCTGGCCAATGCAGATTTTTATGGACGGCGATTGACCATGGTACTGCAACTATTGGGTGATGACATCGATATAGCGGATATTGGTACGCAGTCTAGTCGGATCCAGTTGAACAGTTTTACACATGATGCGAGCAATCAGGATCTGCTTGCGGTATGGAAAACCGCTTATTTGGGTATTGGCGCGGCAAATGCCGCCATAGATGGTATTCCGGCCGTCACAATGAATGAGGCTAAAAAATCCGCACTTATTGCCGAAGCGAGGCTACTTCGGGCTTTATATTACTATCACTTGGTTCAGCTATTTGGAGATATCCCCTATATGGGTGAATTCGTCAGTGATCCAAGCAAAGTAATTGCAATCAGCAAAACTCCGGCAGCAAAGGTTTATGACAATATTATCGCAGACTGCGAATACGCAATAGCGAATCTGCCGGATACCTATGCCAATAACAACAAAGCGAGACCATCCAAAGGAGCCGCTCAGACGTTGTTGGCTTCGGTCTATATGGTCTTAAAAAAATGGGATGATGCCGCCAGGATGGCTGAGACTGTGATCAATGATGCAAACAAATACCAGTATGCATTGGTTAAAGATTATAATAGCCTATGGGATGCTGATCTTGGTTTTCAGACTGAACATGTCTGGGTGGTTGATTTTCTGGGCGGAATTACCGGAGAAAATGCATCCAACCAGGATTATACGGCGCCGATGACCGGTGTACGGGATGCCGATATGTTGGGATGGAGCGTTATTGTACCATCAAATGGTGTGTATGGTAGCTTTTCTGATCAAGATTACAGAAAGAAAATCAGTTTTCTGACCGAAACACCGATAAAAGGAGTGATGACACCTTATCAGAAATGGAAATGGCCTCGTATACATACCGCAAAATGGTGTTTGCATCCGGGTACGAATGCTGGAGCGGATGGTTCGGATTCTGATATCAAACATGTTATCTTTCGCTATGCTGAAGTTCTTTTAATGGCAGCTGAGGCATTAAATGAAAGTAAAGGCGGACCAACAGAGAAGGCTTATAGCTATATAAATGCCGTTCGGGCTAGAGCAAGGTATACGCCACAGGGCGTACAGAATTATCCTGCCGACCTGGCAACGGGTATGTCGCAGACAGACTTTCGAAAAGCTGTGCAGGAAGAACGTCGTGTTGAATTAGCTTTTGAATGGAAAAGATGGTATGATATCAAACGTTGGGGACAAGTAGTGGATGCATTTACTAGGCAGGGAGCCTATGAAAGCCAGCCAAAAGTAAAAGATTTTCATGCACTGATGCCTATTCCTCAAGATGAAATCGCACGTAATACAAATTTACTGCCTCAAAATCCAGGGTATTAGAACAGCAATATCGGACTTCTTTGGAGCTAAATGAAAGAAAATATCAACTTGTAAATAGGTTGATATTTTCTTTTTAAGAATAGATAATACTTTTTTATACCATCGTCAAGAATGAAACAGCGATTGAAAATTTAATTTTCTTCAAAATCCATCTAATTCTGCTGGAAATCAAGAAAAAAGACATTTTTTCCACCTATTCGAACGAAAAATCTCCCTCTAGAGACCGACTATTTTTGATATTTGGTTTCATTTATTGAGTTCACAATAACCACATAAACCAAGAGAACTATGATAACACCGATAACCAAAACGGTAGGGAAGGGTTTGCTTTTTTTTTCGCTGATGAGTATGGCTGCACCAAATGTGTTTGCCCAGTCTCAGCTAAAAATATCCGGAAAAGTAACCTCACCTGCAGGCGAACCACTTGCAGGGGTGACAGTACAGATTAAAGGCGCAAAGAATGGAACCGTTACAGATGTATCCGGCAATTATCAGATTCTTGCCAAGGATATTGATGTATTGATTTTTTCACTAGTTGGTAGAGAAAAAACAGAAATAGCTGTTGATAAAAAAGATCATATCAATCTAGTACTACAAGAGTCAAGTAGCCTAATGGACGAAGTCGTCGTTGTAGGTTATGGAACACAGAAAAAGAGCAATTTGACTGGAGCAGTTGCTGCAGTAGACGGAAAAGTGCTGAATAAACGAATTGCGACTAATCCTACACAATTACTTCAAGGGCGTATGCCGGGACTTCGTGTGACACAGGGATCCGGAGAGGCGGGTAATGAAAATGTGAATTTACAAGTTAGGGGCTTAGGTTCTTATGGTGCTTCTTCCGCACCATTGGTCATTGTGGATGGGATTCCCGGTAGTCTGGAAAACCTGAATCCACAGGCGATTGAAAATATTACGGTATTAAAAGATGCGGCCTCAGCAGCAATCTATGGAGCAAGAGCCGCAAACGGGGTGATCCTTGTGACAACCAAACAGGGTAAATCCGGAAAAGCACAGCTGAGTTACGATTACAATGTCGGAATCACAAAGGCTTCAGCATTACCTGATTTGGTCTATAATTCGGTAGATTATATGACGCTATATAATCAAGCTGCTAAAAATTCTGGGATCACCAATGCGAATTCGCTGTTCAGCCAGGAAATGATTGATGCGTATAAAAATGCGACAGACAAAACGCTTTATCCCGACTTTAATTGGTTGGATGCCGTGTTTAAAACTGTACCGGTGCAAACACATAACTTAAGTTTAAGCGGTGGTGCCAATGGAACCAATTATAACGTTATCCTCGGTTACGTTGATCAGCCCGATATTATGATCGGGACTTCCTTTAAGAAATATAATCTCCAATTAAATCTGAACTCAAAAATCAATGATAGAATAAGTTTTGGTTCAAGCATTACGCTGAATTACGGTGATCGAAAATATCCCAGAAATGGCGCCGAAGATCAGTTCCTGTCAACAATAAGTCAATCTCCGTTATATGGTCCTGTACTTCCAGATGGTAGTGGGCGATATACCTCAAGAGCATATCCTTTTCAGTCACCCAATAAAAATCCTGTAGCCGTTGCTGAAAATGCATTCACAAGACTGAACAATTACTTTATGCAGGGTAATATTTTTGTCAATGTAAAACTGTTGGAGGGTTTAGAATGGAAAACCAGTGGTGGTCTGACCTATGGATTTACCAAAAACTATACCAACAAGCCTGTGATCAATCAATACATGTGGCAGGCAACACCAGATGCACTGCCAGCACGTCAATTGGATGTCGGAGGACAAGGATTGGAGGTGACTGATGATAATAACGTGTATCCTGTGGGATATACCCAACTGACTTACGACAAATCATTTGGAGACCATAATTTGAAAGTACTGGCCGGTACACAGGCAGAATATAACAAAACGCAAAAATTATTTGGCAGTCGACTGCAATTCCCTAATAAGGATCTGTTGGAATTGGATGGCGGCGGGGCAGGACAACAGTCCAATAGTGGTATCACGAATGAATGGTCTCTAAGATCCTATTATGGACGTTTGAATTACGACTACAAAGGTAAGTATCTGTTGGAAGGAAATGCCCGTTATGATGCTTCTTCACGTTTTCCCGAAAATCGAAAATGGGCCTTTTTTCCATCTGTATCAGCAGGATGGAAGATCTCAGATGAAGCTTTTTTTGGTGAACGACTTAAAGAGGCAGTCAATGAAGTCAAACTTAGGGCTTCCATCGGAACCCTCGGAAATCAGAATATCGGAAACTATCCTTATCAAACTGTTTACAGCTCAGCTTTTGCCTATCCCTTTGAAGAAACCTTACAGCAGGGAGCACGTCAGGTTGCCATGGCAAATGAACGCATCAAGTGGGAAAGTACCAAAGTATTGGATTTTGGAATTGATCTTGGATTCTGGAATAATAAGTTGACAGCCTCCTTTGACTGGTACAATAAAGTGACCTCTGATATTCTGTCATCATCAACAGCATTCCCTTCCTATATCGGTCTTACTGCACCGACGGTAAATTATGGAACGTTGCGTAATCGAGGGATAGAACTCGGGCTTCAGTACCGCGAAAAAATAGGTGAGGTTTCACTAACATTGAATGGAAATATTCAGGCGAATCGCAATAAAGTAATAAAATATGGGGCCGAACGTATTTCAGGAAATACAATTGTTCGAGAGGGGTTGCCCTATGGTAGTTTCTACTTGCTGGAAAGTGTAGGGATATTTCGCTCGAAGGAAGAGATCGCAAGTTCGCCAAAACAACAAGTCCCAGCGCAACCTGGCTATTTGAAATTTGCGGATGTCGATGGCGATAACAAGGTGGACAATAATGACCGCGTTGTAGTACCTGGGGCATTTCCAGATTTTGATTATTCATTTAATGCTACCGCAGTATGGAAAAACTTTGATTTTACGGCATTTTTCTTTGGATCTCAAGGCCAAAAAATATTTGTTAGCGAATGGGGAATTGTTCCTTTTAGACAAGGGGGGACTTTCACGCGAGAATGGATGGACGCTTGGACACCGGAAAATCCAAATGCATCGTTGCCGATTGTAGGATTAGACAATTCACCAGCAGCAAATAATGTACGGACGGCCTCTACATTTTTCTTGAAAGATGGATCTTTCTTACGATTGAAAAATATTCAAATAGGTTATAGTATCCCACAGAATACATTATCAAAGGCAGGTATTTCGGGACTACGCGTTTATTTTGCCGCAGATAATCTGGTTACTTTTTCGAAGTTCCCAGGTTTAGATCCAGAACGTGGTGTATCGTCTAGTGGTGGGGCGACTTCAGGACGTTATGTCACCCATCCTCAAAATAAAGTTTTTGCATTTGGTGCAAATATCACCTTCTAACTGATGAGATCATGAAAATTATACTAAAAAAAACATATCTATATTTTTGTTTGGCGGCTACCACAGCGCTGGGCAGTTGTGCTAAAGATTTCTTAGATAAAAACCCAACGGATAAAATACCTGAATCAACTTTTTGGAAAACTCAGGCGGATGCAGACCTTGCGCTATCGGGCGTATATGAATTCTTATGTCGGGGGTATAACTCTACATCTTCTTCCAATGCCCGAGGGGGCTGGGGTGGGGCCAGCATGTTCTGGGACGGCTTGTCCGATGATGCATTCATATCAAGCACATCCAATAATTTTAATACAATTTCTAGAGGTGGATTGACCTCAACGACAGGCGGTATGCAAGCGGAAGGCTATGAAATCTCTTATCAGGCAATCGCGGCTTGTAATAAATTGATTGCCAATATAGATCGTATCACCAGCATGAGCCAGCAGGATCGGGATCGCTATAAAGCCGAAACCCGTTTCATTCGTGCGCATTATTATTTTTTACTGACTAATCTTTATGGTGATGTGCCACTGACACTTGAGCCACTGGGTTTGGATGATGCCAGCGCTAGACTGGGAAGGACTGAAAAAAGCAAAGTTTTAGAGGCTGTTTTAGCAGATCTTGATTATGCCATTGAAAAGTTGCCAAACACCGCGTATAAAGGACATGCTGTCAGAGGTGCCGCACTCGGTTATAAAGCAAAAGTATTATTGACAAATAAAAAATGGGCTGAAGCTGCTGAAGTAGCAAAGATGGTGATGGATGAAAACAAATTTTCAATTTATCAAGGTGGCTATCGGGATTTATTTAGAAAACCTGGTCAAAATAGTAATCCTGAAATTATGTTTTCAGCGCGTTTTTTACCACCTAATATGTATAGCCCCGCAGATATGATGTACTCCTATTTAATGACGGTACAACCGCTGGGGTATCTGGTTGATTCTTATTATTGTATTGATGGCAAAGATATTAGTACTTCTGCCAAATATGACGCGAAAAATCCTTATGAAAATCGTGATCCCCGATTGAAGGCAACTATTATCTATCAGGGGGTATGGCGTGGAACGACAGTTTCCTCTGCCTTCGATCCTGTCGCGGCGGATGTTAAGGGGGGCTTCTTGCCCAGGAAATATATCAATGAAGCCAAATGGCCAACCAGCTACGCTACACAAAGTGATCAAGATTGGGTATTTCTTCGTTACGCGGATATTCTGCTGATGTATGCAGAAGCAAAAAACGAAAGTGCTGGACCTGAGCAAACAGCTGTCGATGCATTGAATCAGGTACGATCCCGTGCAGATGTGAAAATGCCTTTGCTGCAATTTAGTTCCGGATTGACAAAAGAAGAATTTCGCACTATTATCCGTCACGAGCGACGTGTTGAATTGGCGCTGGAAGGACAGCGTTACTTTGATCTAAAGCGGTGGGGACTTATAAAACAAGTCATGGACAAAACCAAAGATCCCGATGGTGCAATGCGCCTATTTGCTGAGCGGGATACCTTATGGCCTGTACCACAGTCCGAAGTAGATATTGCTAAAAGTTTGGGAAATGATAAATTTACGCAGACAAAAGGTTTCTAAAATATAACCATTATAGGCATGAAAACTAAACTCAAGATGTACAAAATACTATTCCTGATACTCTTGGTCTCAGGAATATCCAGTGGCGCTTCAATAGCGCAGGAAAATAAACTACCTGATAGTCTACGGATGAAATGGTGGGAGGAAGCCAGATTTGGGATGTTTATCCATTGGGGCGTATATGCACAATTTGGCGGTGTCTATCGTGGTCATGAACAGGCTCGGGGTGGAGCGGAATGGATTATGAACCGTTCAAAAATCCCTGTTGACGAATATCAGGCAATGGCAGGCCAATTTAATCCTGTACAATATAATCCCGACGAATGGGTGCGGATGGCGAAAGATGCTGGCATGAAATACCTCATTATTACGGCCAAACATCACGACGGTTTCGCATTGTTCGAAACCAAAACCAGCAAATGGAATATGGTTGATGCGACTCCTTATGTTAAAGATCTGTTAAAGCCTTTGGCTGCAGCGTGTAAAAAGTACGGCGTCAAATTAGGTTTCTATTATTCGCAAGCACAAGATTGGAATAACCCTGGAGGTTCAGCTGCTCGAAAGGTAATGCGGGAAGGCTGGCCCAATCCTGACTCAGCCAAAATAGATGCCTATACCTTAGCACATAAAGGCCATTGGGACCCAAAGCAAGAAACTGCGAGTTTTGACGACTATATCAAAAATGTATCTGTACCACAGGTGAAGGAACTTTTGAGTAATTATGGTGATATTTCCGTCTTGTGGTGGGATACACCAACAAATATGACCGATGAAGCGGCAAGCATGTTACAGGAACAACTGCGCCTGCAACCCAATATTATTACCAATGATCGCTTGAAAAGACCAAATTTTCCGGGTGATACAAAGACGCCAGAACAGAAAATCCCAGATTGGAGCGAGTTGGAAGGAAAGCATTGGGAAACCTGTATGACCATGAATGGAACCTGGGGGTTTCGTACGTCTGATCAGAAATGGAAGTCGGCAGAAACATTGATCCGTAATTTGGTTGATATCGCATCAAAAGGCGGGAATTATTTGCTCAATGTCGGCCCGAAACCAGATGGAAGCTTTCCGCAGGAAAGCATAGATAGGTTGGCGACGATAGGCAAGTGGATGAAAATAAACAGTGAAGCAATTTACGCAACCAAAAGCAGTCCGCTGCAACCCTTTGAGTGGGGAAGATGCACAATGAAGGAACAGGGCGACAAGACCCTGCTTTACCTGACCATATTTGATTGGCCTCAAGATGGAACGATCGTTCTTCCAATAAAAAATAAAGTTTTAAAAGCCAGTTTTTTAGCGAATGGTAAAACGCTTAAAGTGAAATCGCAGTCTGATGCGATCAAAATTGGAGTTCCCAAACAGGCAATTGATCCTGTCGCAACTGTGATCAAAATTGAGTTGGCTGGAAAACTAGAAAGAGAGAAGACAGCCACAGCAAAGAAAATGAAAACCGGAGCCTTGGATGAATAATCTGAATCCAAAGATTAAGAAAAGAGAACCATATTTAATGATAAAGGAAAATAAGTTTTATAAAATACTTGCATTGTTATTGGGATTTGGAGCTTTACAGCTCCAGGCTCAGGAATCAAAGCGAGTCGACCGGGAATGGGACTTTCTGAAGAGCGATCTTGGGGGCATTTGGGAAGCTGTACGGCCGGTCGGGGCGGGCAACCCAGAATCCGTTCCACTATGGCAAACAGTTAGTTTGCCGCATTGTTACAATGCCTTAGATGCTGTTGATCCAGCTGTCAATTATTATCAGGGCCCAGGTTGGTATAGAAAGACATTAACCATTGAAAATCCGTATCCAAATGGTCGTACATTGCTTCATTTTGAAGGTGCAGGACAAAAGTCTACGGTTTATATCCATACGCAAAAGGTTGGGGAACATGTCGGTGGCTATGACGAATGGACAGTGGATATTACTGAGGCTGTCGAACAGTTTAAAAAAACGGAAGCCTATAAAACACAGTTTAAAGGGAAGATACCGGTTTCAATTCGGGTAGACAACTCGCGTGACCTCGAAATGATTCCCTCAGATCTATCCGATTTTAACCTATATGGAGGTATCTATCGCCATCTGAATTTAAAATATGTACCACAGACAGCCTTAGAAAAAGTCTTTGTTAGCCCTACATTGGATGCAGATGGAAAACAGGGGGTATTGCAAATCCGTGGTCGTCTATTAACACAATCCAACAGCTCAAATTTTGATGTCGAAACACAGCTTTATGACCCTTCCGGTAAATTGCTACTGAGTCAAACACCGGTTGTTCGTTCGGTGGAAGGATCACTTGACTTTGGAAAATTAACGGTTAAAAAACCTGAATTGTGGAGCCCAGATCATCCCGCTTTGTATCGTTTGGTAACCATCGTCAAAAGCAATGGACAGACATTTAAAGAAGAGAGCCTTTTTGGTTTCCGGCATGTAGAATTTAAAGATAATGGCCCCTTTTTATTAAACGGAAAAAGACTTTTGCTTCGGGGCACGCATCGTCATGAAGATCATGCTGCTGTAGGAGCGGCAATGACAGATGCACAGATTTTACAGGAAATGACGATGATGAAAGAGATGGGCGTCAATTTCATTCGGTTGGGGCATTATCAACAAAGCCGCAGGGTGCTCGAAGCCTGTGATAGTCTTGGTATTTTGGTTTGGGAAGAAATCCCTTGGTGTCGCGGTGGCTTGGGCGGTGAAATCTATCAGCAACAAGGGAAGCGGATGTTGACAAATATGATTGAGCAGCACTATAATCACCCTTCGATCATTATTTGGGGGCTCGGTAATGAAAATGATTGGCCCGGCGATTTCCCCGAATTCGACAAAGAGAAAATCAGAACATTTATGCGTGAATTGCACGTCCTTTCCCACCAATTGGATCCCAGTCGCAAAACCGCCATACGACGTTGTGACTTTTGTAAAGATATTGTTGATGTGTATTCACCCTCTATCTGGGCTGGTTGGTATCGTGGAGTGTATACAGACTATAAAACGGCCTCGGCAGAGGAAATGAAAAAGGTCAAACATTTTCTTCATGTGGAATGGGGCGGAGATAGCCATGCTCGCCGCCATGCAGAGGATCCGGATCGGGCACTAGCCAAAATAGAAGGTGATGGTGCCACCGATGAACGGGCTGGCGATGCATCCCTCGTGGGGGGTGCTGCAAGAGTTTCCAAGGATGGGGACTGGAGTGAAAGCTATATCTGTAATTTGATCGATTGGCACCTCAAGGAGCAGGAAACCATGCCTTGGCTTACGGGTACCGCATATTGGCCCTTCAAAGATTTTTCGACACCTGTTCGGCCAGATAATCCGGTTCCCTATGTCAACCAGAAAGGTGTTGTCGAACGCGATTTTACGAAGAAGGAGTCCTATTATGTATTTCAATCGTATTGGACTTCAAAACCCATGTTGCATATCTACGGACACTCTTGGCCTGTTCGTTGGGGAGAGCCGGATGAAGCAAAGATGATCAAAGTATATTCCAATGCAAAGGCGGTCGAACTATTTGTTAATGGCGAAAGTCAGGGGATAAAGAAAAGAAATAGCCACGATTTCCCCGCTGCCGGATTGCGTTGGATGGTGAAGTTACGTGAGGGAAAAAATCAGATCAAAGCTGTTACCAAAAATGGTAAGGAGCTTATGATAGATCAAATTGAACAAGTGTATCAGACACAGCGTTGGGGCAAACCTGCGAAATTACAGGTTGAAGAAATTGCACAGGAAGATGATATCATAACGGTGCAGGCCAAGGTATTGGATAAAGATGGTATTCTTTGTCTGGATGCCAAAAACTGGATCTATTTTGATGCTACAGGAGATGGTGAGCTGATCATTGATCAGGGAACATCCATAGGGGCGAGAAAAGTACAAGCATACAATGGAAGAGCCTTGATACGGCTTCGCTTATCTACAGGAAAAGCAGTTGTGTCCGGACGGATGGACGAATCAAAAAGTACTTTGTTGACAATTGAAAAATAGGGAGATGATAAAATTAAGCACTAATTTGAGCTTTTTTCTTTTGCTCGGGATAATGGTCACTGTTACGTGTGGTCATGCACAACATAAACAAAAGAAGCGCCAACTATGGTACGATAAACCTGCTGCATATTGGGAGGAGGCACTACCATTGGGTAACGGTACGACAGGAGCCATGGTTTTTGGCGGGGTGAACAGGGATCGTTTTCAGATTAATGATAATACCCTGTGGTCGGGCGAACCTGAGGCTGGAAACAACCCCAATGGTCCGCAAATTTTACCATCAGTACGTGAAGCTATTTTAGCTGGGAAATATGAAGAGGCTGCTGTGCTCTGGAAGAAAATGCAAGGCCCTTATTCAGCACGTTATTTACCCATGGGTGACCTATGGCTGGATTTTCATCAAGAGGAGAAAGAGGTGAAAGCTTACCGGCGGGATTTGGATTTGGAAGGGGCGGTGAGTACCGTAAGTTATACGTATAAAGGTGTTCAATATCAAAGAGAAAGCTTTGTCAGCTACCCCGACAAAGCTTTGGTCATTCGCTTAAAAGCAAATAAAGCTAAATCGATCACTTTGGATCTGTCCATGACCAGCAAACTGAAAAGTACCGTTTCGGCACTCGGCAATGATGTACTAAGCCTTTTGGGTAAAGCTCCCAGTTTTGTGGCCAATCGGGATTACGAACCTAAACAGGTGGTTTACGATAGCATTGAGGGAAAGGGGATGACTTTCGAAATGCGTGTTAAAGTACAGGCAAAAGGAGGGAAGGTACAGCAAGAAAAGGATAAGCTTCGTATCAATGGTGCTGATGAGGTGCTATTGTTACTGACAGAAGCGACCAGCTTTAATGGTTTTGACAAATCGCCGAGCCAAGCTGGAAAAGATGTAAAAGCGACAGTTAGCAGTTTAATGAAACAGGTCGCGGTAAAAAACTTTACAACACTGCTTGCTGATCATCAGAAGGATTATAGATCGCTGTTTAACAGGGTAGATTTTGAACTGGCTGGAATTTCAACACATGGAAATTTGCCGACCGACCAGCGGATTATGCAATTTTCAAAAGGTCCTACAGATCTGGATTTACTGACTTTGTATTATCATTTTGGACGTTACCTGCTGATCGCAAGCTCGAGACAAGGTGGAAGACCTGCCAATTTACAGGGGATTTGGAATGATCATGTACAGCCGCCTTGGGGAAGTAATTACACCACGAATATCAATACCGAAATGAATTATTGGCTGGCAGAAAATACCAACTTGTCCGAATGCCATCAGCCCCTATTTGATTTTATGGAGGAACTGGCGATCAATGGAGCCCAAACTGCAGCTGTCAATTACAATATAAAGGAAGGCTGGGTAGTTCACCATAATTCGGATCTGTGGGCCAAGACCTCTCCTCCGGGAGGGTATGACTGGGATCCTAAAGGTATGCCACGATGGTCTGCATGGCCAATGGCCGCTGCTTGGTTCAGCACACATCTGTGGGAGCATTATCGTTTTACAGGAGATAAATATTTTCTCCAAAATAAAGCCTATCCACTGATGAAGGGGGCTGCTCAGTTTATGTTACATTGGCTGATCGCTGATCCTGAAAATAAATATTTGATAACAAACCCTTCTACATCACCTGAAAATACAATTAAAATAGCAGGAAAGGAATATCAATTGACCATGGCATCCACGATGGATATGGCCATTATCCGCGAGCTATTTACTGCGGTTATTCGCTCTTGCGATGTACTGCAGATCGACCCTGAGTTTAAATCGACATTAGAACAGGCGAGTGCAAAATTATATCCTTATCAGGTTGGACAGTATGGTCAACTGCAAGAATGGTTTAAAGATTGGGATGATCCCAAAGATCAGCATAGACATATTTCGCATCTTTTTGGACTCTATCCTGGTAACCAGATTAGCGTTACAGAAAATAGTGAATTGGCCGCTGCGGCAAAAAAATCACTGCTTTTGCGTGGTGATGTGAGTACAGGTTGGTCGATGGCATGGAAAACAAATTGGTGGGCAAGATTACAGGATGGAAACCACGCTTATAAAATTCTTAAGGATGCGCTGAACTTTATTGATCCCAAACTGGATCGCGCTCAGATGAGCGGTGGTGGTGCTTATCCGAACTTATTTGATGCACATCCCCCTTTTCAGATCGACGGCAATTTTGGCGCAACAGCTGGAATGACTGAAATGCTTTTGCAAAGTCACGATGGTGCTATTCATCTATTGCCAGCACTGCCCGATGAGTGGTCGACAGGGCATATTAAGGGAATTAAAGCCAGGGGAAACTTTACGGTAGACATCGATTGGAAGGATAATAAATTGCAACAGACACGCATCGTTTCCAATATAGGTGGAATATGCAAGTTGCGGACCTCTATGCCAGTGAAAGTAATTGGAACGAATGGGAATAAAGTCAATGGGGCTGAAAATGAATTGCTATACAAGCCAAGTTCATTGAAATACCATGTCCTTGACCGCGAAAAATTATCGCCTTTATCAACCAAAGAAACTTTTGAAATTGAATTTCAAACAGTCGAGGGCAAGGAGTACCGCATTATCCCGATATAGCTCATAAAAATCTAAGGAAATGAATTTAAAATCAATCTTCAGACTAGCCTGCACATTTATTGGGATTGTGCTGCTCCCCCTGTTCGCTGGGGCGAATGAACCCAATGGATCTTTCAAGAGTAAAATCATGACGGTTTTGCGTCCTATTATAAAAAAGCAATCAAAATGGGCCATGAAGCAAAAGCCCTTGACCGTGACGGCTTACCCTGCAGTTCGAAGTAGCGGTGGTATCCATGACTTTTACTCGGAAGGCGACTATTGGTGGCCAGATCCAATGGATGCGGGCGCCCCCTATGTCCAACGGGATGGTATGAGCAATCCAGCCAACTTTGTTGACCATCGAAAAGCCATGATCCGTTTTAGTCGAATTATCGGCGCCCTAGCTTCGGCCTACCGTTTGAATCCGGATAAAAAATATGTGCAGCAGGCGTTGGTTCATTTGCAAGCTTGGTTTGTCGACTCGGAGACGATGATGAATCCAAACCTGCTGTATGCCCAAGCAGTACAAGGACGATTTACAGGTCGCGGTATCGGCATTATTGATACTATTCATTTAATGGAAGTGGCGCAGGGCGTAAAAGTGCTCGAAAATGATCCAAACTTTCCACAGTCAACCAAAGATGCCATACATCGTTGGTTTGCAACATATCTGCGCTGGTTGACTGAGCACCAATATGGTAAAGACGAAATGAATGCAGCAAACAATCATGGCACCTGTTGGGTTATGCAGGTCGCATCCTTTGCCAGTTTAGTGCAGGATACAGCTTTGCTCAAGATGTGTGCTGAACGCTACCAGCAAATTTTATTACCCAGCCAGATGGAAAAAGATGGTAGCTTTCCCCGGGAGCTCCAACGGACCAAGCCTTTTGGATATTCCCTCTTTAATCTAGATGCCATGACCATGATTTGCCATATCCTGTCTACAACAAATGAACCGTTGTGGCAATATACGTTACCCGATGGACGTACAATCAAAAAAGGGGTGGATTTTATGATACCTTATATTAGTGATAAGAACAAATGGCCTTATCAAAAAGACGTGATGTACTGGGAGCAATGGCCTATTGCTCAACCTGCTCTTATCTTTGCTGCAACCGCTTACCAAGACGGCAGCTATTTGAAACTTTGGGTTGAGCTCGATCATAATCCCAAAGAGGAAGAGGTCATTCGTAACTTGCCCATCCGTAATCCTTTAATATGGTTGTAATGCTGGGATACCAATTTTATCCAGCCATAAATCTTACCAATTAACCTTTTATTTAAACAAACCTAAATGTAATATGATTTTCAATATGAATATACTGCTGTCAAAACATGTCGATGTTTCGAATCGTTTTATCCGAAAAAGACGATTTATTGTTTCGATACTGAGTTTGACAACTATCCTTTGTGGCATTCAGGAAACAAAAGCGCAGAGCGCAAACCAATTGAAAAAAGCTTGGGATCTTGCGGATCGACAGTCGCAATTGCTCTATAAAGAACTACAGGTGCTAAAAAAAGCTGATTCTACATTAGCATCTCCACGTACACTCTCCGAAAATAACGAGTTGGTGGCCGTTAAACGTGGCGATTGGACAAGTGGTTTTTATCCTGGGGTTTTATGGTATTTATACGAGAAATCCGGAAAACATAAATGGAAAGAACTGGCGGGTGAATTGACCGGAGCTATCGAAGACGAACAGTATAACGGGAAAACCCATGATATGGGCTTTAAGATTTTCTGTAGTGTTGGTAACGGTTATCGTCTTACGGCCAATGCACATTATCGCGATGTCATTATCCAATCCGCTAAAACTTTGGCAACACGCTTTAATCCTAAGGTTGGATGCATCCGTTCTTGGGATCATAATAGCCATCGTTGGGATTTTCCGGTCATTATTGATAACATGCTCAATCTGGAATTGCTTTTTGAAGCAACAAAATTGACCGGGGACTCTAGCTATTATCATATCGCTGTAAGTCATGCAAACACAACGATGAAGAATCATTTTAGATCGGACTATAGCACTTACCATGTAATTGACTATAATCCTGCGACAGGTGAAGTACAGCACAAAAATACACATCAAGGATTTAGTGATGAGTCTACCTGGGCTCGGGGAGAAGCATGGGCACTCTATGGTTATACCATGTGCTATCGTGAGACCGGTGATCCAAAATACCTGCAGCAAGCTGAAAAGGTCGCGCATTGGCTTTTTGACCATCCACGTATGCCCAAGGATTTAATCCCTTATTGGGATTTCGATGCACCTCATATTCCGAATGAACCGAGGGATGTTTCAGCTGCCACCGTGATCGCGTCGGGACTATTTGAGCTGAGTACATTTAGCAATCAGGGGAAAGACTATTTGAGCAAAGCGCGGACAATAATGTCTAATCTGATTGACCACTATATGTCCCCTCCAAATAAAAATAAAGGGTTTATATTACTGCATAGTACCGGGTCAAAACCCTCCAATACCGAAGTAGATAAGCCATTAAGTTACGCAGATTACTATTTTTTAGAAGCCTTGCTTCGGGAGGAAAACTTGCGTTCGGGACGGGCACAGTCAAGCCTGGTTCGAAAAGACCCCGAAGGTAAACTCATCTATTTTCCGGATGATAAGGGAAATATGGTCCCTGATTTCAGTCGGGTTGGTTATCACCAAGGAAATCGACCGCTCCCAGCTGTAGCCAGCACTATTTCATTGCATCCTACAGCAGATGGAACTGATCAGCAGATGATACAACGTGCCATCGATGAAATCTCAAACAAACCCCTTGATAAAAACGGATATAGAGGGGCGATAACGCTGAAAAAAGGAATTTACAATATACCTGGAAGTCTACTGATCAAATCGAGTGGTATTGTGTTGAGAGGAGAGGGGGCTGCCGAAGGTGAAACGTTATTGCGTGCCACGGGAAAGCAACAACGTAGCTTATTGAAAATTTCTGGTGACGGAAACTATGTCGAAGATCAGGCTAAAGCGCAAGTGCTTGAAGCAATATATATACCTGTCGGAAGTAAGTATGTCGTTGTCGATGATAGTCGTGATTTTCAGAAAGGGGCATCAGTACTCCTTTCTTATGAACTCAATGCGGCGTGGATTAAAGCGGTCAAAATGGATCAAATTATAGCAAGGGAAGGAACAAAACAATGGACAACTAAGGAATATAAACTAAAATTTGAACGTGTTATTTCTTCCATTAGTGGAGACACGCTGTTTTTAGATAATCCAGTTGTCATGGCCATAGATCCGAGGTTTGGTAAAGTCTCTGTCATACCTTTTAAGTTTGCGGGACGTATTCAGGAAGTGGGGGTTGAAAATCTACGTTTTGAATCCGAATTTGTCAACGAAACAGACGAAAACCATGCTTGAATAGCTATTGAGCTTGATAAAATTGAGAATGCATGGGTACGCAACATTACCGCACGCTATTTCGGTTATGCGGCAGTAAGCTTGGGAGCCTTCGCAAAACAAACATCCGTTATCAATTCGAAATGTCTGGATCCTAAATCTCAAATTATAGGGGGACGTAGGTATTCATTCAATAACAATGGTCAACTCAATTTATTTAGACAATTATATACCACAGAAGGACGACATGACTATGTCACGGGAGCAAGAACTTTGGGACCAAATGTTTTTAGTTTGTCCACTGCAACGAATACCCATGCAGATATTGGACCACATCATCGTTGGGCTGTAGGCACCTTGTACGATCAGATTACAACTGATGGCGAGATTAATGTTCAGGATCGCGGTAACTGGGGGAGTGGACACGGTTGGGCCGGAGTGACACAGGTATTGTGGAATTGTAAAGTCAAGAGTGCAGCCGTACAACAACCTTGGGCTTCCGGGCAAAATTTTGCAATAGGGGTGAATGGCGAAAACAATCATGGTCGGTTTAAAGACAGGACTGCCGGTCTTTGGGAAAATCAAAATAAAAAATTGCTCTTAGAGTCACTTTATGAGCAACAATTGAACGATAGATTAAATAAATAACTATTGGTGTTTATAGAATGGAATGATTATTTTTATCGTATCCAATTTCAATTATATTCCTCATGATGCCATTACGTATTTGTATACTTTGGGTTTTTAGTACGCTGTTTGTCCTTTCTATTTCTAATGCACAGGAGAAGAACTATCGTTTTTTACATCTTGATGTAAACGAAGGTTTATCACAAGGTAGTGTTTTTGCTATCGAACAAGATCACCTGGGCTTTATGTGGATTGGTACCCGTGATGGCCTGAATAAATATGATGCACGTAAGTTTACAATTTATAGAAGCAATCCGCAGGATAGCCTTTCCCTGGAACATAATTTTATACAAGCAATTACCCAGGACAAGAAACAGCGACTTTGGGTAGGGACAACAGGTGGTCTTAATTTATACAATCGGAATGCAGATAATTTTACGCGTATTCCTTTGCCAGTCGTTGAGAGCACAAGTGGGAAAATAGAAGTGAATGTGCATCAAATTTTCCAAGATTCAAATGGTGTAATTTGGATTGCTACGAATGTTGGATTATATCGGATAAAAGAAGGTGCTCATTTGGAGGCGGAGCTTGTTTTCAATGAAATTACGGTTGAAGGGAGCAATGGCCGCTCGTATTTTAGAAATTTTAGAACAATATACGAGGATGGCAAGAAAAGATTGTGGTTTTGTACAGATGATGCAATCGTACTGATGCAGTCCGCTTCCAGGGATGGCAATAGATTGAAAGTGTTGCGGACCTATTTCAATCAGAAAGGATTGGTTAATAAAGTAAATCAACGATTTCAGGCTGTTCTGGAATTTGCTCCCGGTGTTTTTTGGGTAGGAACAAAATACAATGGAATAAAAATAATCAATGAAAATACAGGAGAGGTATCTTCTTTGAATACAGATGACAGTCCTACTGCAAATTTGGCAAATCAGGATGTACGTTCTTTGAAGAAGGCTTACGATGGGAGCATCTGGATTGGAACATTTAATGGCCTTTATTTATACCGAAACGGGAAAATATTATTTATACAGGCCGATGATAACAATCCCAATAGTTTGAGTAATAACTCTATTCGACCAATATTTCAGGATAAAAGGGGGTCTATCTGGATCGGTACTTATTTTGGCGGGATTAATATCTACGATAAAGATATCCCGAATTTTCAAAATTTCACCCATCAATCTCGACGAAATAGCTTGAGCTACAATGTTGTCAGTGCTTTTTTGGAGAATCCAAATGGTGAGCTGGTTATTGGGACAGAAGGTGGTGGATTGAATTATTTCAACCGATATACCAATTCATTTTTTAACGAGCGACATGATAAAAGTAGTGCGGGAAGCCTAAGCCATAATAATGTAAAATCTATCTGTCGCGATCGGGAGGGTAATTTGTGGGTCGGCACTTATGATGGTGGATTAAATTTAAGACGTAAAGGACAACAGGTTTACGAACATTTTCGTTTTGATCCAAATGTCATCAATGGACTGGCAAACAATAACGTGTATGCACTACTGGAGGATCGCCAGGGCGATATTTGGATCGGAACATTTGGTGGCGGTTTGCAGGTACAACGGAAAAATCAAAAACCCGGTTATTTCCAGACCTTCAACGTTGCCGGTAAACAGTTGAGCTCAAATATGGTCAGAGCACTCATGGAGGATTCCAGCGGTAATTTATGGATCGGCACTTCTAATGGACTAAATCTTAAAATAGCAGGTACCGATAAATTCATATCGTTTTTGAATCACAAAAATGACTCACTTTCAATCAGTGGTAATGATATTATTAGTATTCATGAAGATAGAAAAGGACAAATCTGGATTGGAACCTATATGGGAGGTTTAAATCGCTATCTGCCCGAAAAGAAAGCCTTTAAACGTTTCAATGAACAAAATGGCCTTCCAGTCAATAATGTTTTTGGTATTCTGAGTGATCTAAAGAACAAATTGTGGCTAAGCACAAACACAGGGATTACCTGTTTCGATCCGCAAGCGGGGAGTGTTAGAAGTTATACAAAAGTGGATGGTTTGCCTGGTAATGAATATATTCAAAATGCTGCCGCCATACTGCGGGACGGAAAATTCGCTTTTGGTAGCTTTTCTGGTTTTACCCTATTCAATCCAGACAGTCTTAGCGTCAATAGCTATGTTCCGCCAATACAGTTTACAGATCTTAAATTGTTTAATCGTACCGTTAGACCCGGAATTGATGGTGTAATCCCCAAGGATATATCCATGATGGATGAATTGGTATTAGATCACAATCAGAATGTATTTAGTCTTGAATTCAGTGTGTTAAATTATGTTCATCCTGAAAAAAATAACTATGCCTATTATTTAAAAGGTTTTGATCAGGAATGGAATTATGTAACCAATCCAGTCGCCACCTATACGAACTTGGATCCGGGGAATTATGAACTCTGGATAAAAGGGTCAAATAATGATGGTATCTGGAACGAAAAGGCGCGGGTTTTAAAAATAAGAATTCTCCCTGCGCCATGGAAAACATGGTGGGCCTATACCGGTTATTTTTTGATTTTAGGCTTTGTTGTATTTTTGATTATTCGTTTTTTTTATGGTCGAAATAAACTAAAACGCGACCTTTTGATTAGGAAGCTCGCTTCAGAAAAACAAGAAGAATTGCACGAAGCTAAACTGAATTTCTTTACAAATATCTCACATGAGTTCCGTACACCTTTGTCATTGATTATAGGTCCCTTGAACCAGTTGAAAACGGATCATTCCCTATCGGAGTACGCAAAAGAACATTTGGGATATGCCACACGGAATGCTGACCGCTTAATGAATCTGGTTAACCAGCTGCTTGATTTTCGAAAACAGGAAGGTGGAAAAATGAAACTGAATTATCAGAAAGTCCTGGTCGCCGAATACCTTAAAAGCGTTTTATTAAACTTCCATTTTATAGCAGAGAAGAATAATATCCAGTTTTTTCTTGAAAATAATATTTCCACCGATTACCAGGCATATTTTGACCCTGAGCAGTTTGAGAAAGTGCTTGTCAACCTCATTTACAATGCCTTTAAATTTACCGATAAGGGGGGACGGATAAAAGTACAAGTTGAACTCGAGGGCAATGGCGATGCAGCTAAATTACTTGTTTCCGTCTGGGATTCCGGTAGAGGTATCCCTACAAAAGATATCCCCTTTGTATTTGAACAGTTCTATCAGGCAAACACCGAGGGTTTTGTCGCCACAAGTAGCGGGATAGGACTTGCATTGTCAAGATCCATCATACATTTACATGGAGGCTTGTTAACTGTTGAAAGTAATATGGCGAAAGAAGCTCTGGCGTACAATACTGTTTTCCGGATTAGTCTGCCGCAGCAGAATTTGGGTATGGATGCCTCAAGTACCACGGATCTTTTAACGGATATGGCTGAATCCGACGTGACCGTACACACGGATCAACAGGTGAATGAGCACGAAAAAAACGATATTGAAGCGGAGCGCATAGCGGATGAGAAACCGGTTATTCTTGTTGCCGAAGATAATGTGGAGCTGAGATGTTTTCTTTGCGAAAACTTACGCAAGAAATATGTGGTTTTAGAAGCCAACGATGGAAACGAAGCGCTGGCACTGGTTCACGCCAAACAGCCGGATATTATTATTTCAGATGTGACGATGCCAAACTGTGATGGTATAACACTGTTGCAACAAATAAAGAACGATAATAGCACTAATCACATTCCAGTTATTTTATTGACTGCCCGAACGGCGGATCCATATATCACTGAAGCTTTTGAAGTGGGAACTGATGATTATATCACCAAACCATTCAGTATGCCACATTTGATCCAGAAAATATCAAACATCATACAGACGAGAAAACGTTTGGAGGAAAAATTTGTTCAAAATTATCTTTTGGGAGGACAGGGGACAGAGACAACCGAAAGAACGCGCTTTTTGGATCAGGTATTGCGTATTGTGGAGGAAAATCTAGGCTGCGAGGATTTCGGTGTACAGGAGCTGACGAAGGCAATAGGCGTTAGCCGATCAGTTTTATACCGTAAGATAAAACAGCAAACTGGTTTGAATCTGGTTGAATTTATCAATATGGTACGTCTGAAAAAAGCTGCACAAATACTGTTGAATAATAGTGAATTGAGTATTAGCGAAGTTGCTTATCAAGTAGGCTTCAATGATCCAAAATATTTTAGTAAGACCTTTAAGAAATTCTATAAAGAAAGTCCACGTACCTATATCGAGAAATTTAGTGTTAAAAATAATTAAGCTCTCACAAGCACCAACAGCAGTGAAAATCAACTGAAGGTTCTTTCTGGCTAATAAACCGAGCGTAGCGAGTTCATCGATGCTTAATGAAAAACGAATCAATAAAATAGACAATAAAAAAAAGGTTTTCAAACGGGGAGAATGAAAACCTTTAATAACCAATTATAAACCTAAATTATGATAGTACAAATATAGCTGTTTTAAACTTGTCCTGAAAATAAATTAGCAACCTTATTGGATTGTGTAGCTTAAAATCGACAAAGTCTTTTATGTGTTTTAGCTATAGCCTATTCGTTTTAGCTAGCTTACTAATAAAAAAAAGTGTGAGCAGCCCCAAAGCCGCAAATACGGCGTATCCCAATCCGATTTCAAGTTGAGAAGAGGGATTGATTAAACTGACTGTACCGTAACTCAGGGAGGACGTTAACAGGTAAGTAATTCCACCGACCAATCCGCCCGCTATTCCTGCTGACAATGGGAATCGCCCCAAACAATAACTGAAATAATTATTGAATATAAATCCGGCGGAACAATGTACCGCAAATGCGAAGAACGTCAGTGTATATAAATTTGTTTGATAAGGGGATACCACAATCATCAATAGTACCAGGATAATCTGGATAAAATTAGCGATACGCAATTTAGGTATTAAGGCTCTTTTGATCAGCGCTTTTCCAATAAAACCACCGCACATCCAAGCTAATCCCATGATAAGTGAGGTGTAGCCTGTCGTGATTGCTCCGTAACCCAATTGATGCTCGATAAAAAATGGGCCACTAAGGTTATAAAACATGACTAATCCGTAAGATATTCCGCACATCAACACGCCAAAAGTAAAATCGTTTGTCTTTAACATCATTTTAAATTCGCCGATAAGATAGTTGACATGTAACGGTTTTCTTTGTTTAATTGTCTCGCCAGAGAAGATAAATTCCAGGACAAAAAGTATTGCACTATAAACTGCGAGGACCATAAAATTTGAACGCCATCCAAACTGCGTTTGTAAGTATCCACCAATAAAGGGGGCTATAATAGGTCCGATAGACCAGACGATGGTCATGATACTGAGATAGTGCTTGCGTTGCTCGCCCTCGTACACATCGACAAAGTAAGCCCGTTTGGAAATGACGACGAACGCAGAAAGAATTCCCTGAAGAATACGCATGCCGTAAATAATCCAGATATCATCAGTAGTTGCGGTTATCCAAAAACTAAGGATAAAGAGAAAGAGTGAAATTAGGTTGATTCTATATCTTCCCCACGCATCCACGAGTGCGCCCGTGAAGAATTGAGCTACACCGTAGCTGATTAGAAACAATGATAGTGTTAACTGGATACGGCTTTCACTGAGACCAAACTCCAAGGCCATTTGAGGCATCGAAGGAAGATAGATATCAGTAGCAAGACCTGTAATTGGAACAAGTGCAAAAGCCAGTATCGTTGGAACAAAAGATTGTCTGGGTTTAGTGTTTTTTTCCATCGTGATAATTTGTCGACAAAAATAATTCCATTGATGGATACAAAATATATAGAATTCAAACAAATTATTGTGAAAATCAAACAGCCTGATCACAATGCCCCCAAAGCAAAAATATTGACGCGATTATGACGCTGTGCGGGTTCGCCTAATAGACTTGGTATTTCTTCCCCTGGCTTTGGCATACAATATTTTTAACTTAACTTGTTGGACGATTTATATAAGATTATCATAATAGAAATATCGTTTTTAACTAATATCTCGATAATGAAAGACTTGAACGCTGAAATTGATGCTATTTTCCCGAAGATTGTTGCTATCCGTCGGCATATCCATCAGCATCCTGAACTGTCTTTTCAGGAATATGAGACGAGTGCCTATATCCAGCAACAATTAACCGCACTCGATATCCCATTTAAACTTGTGGCCAATACAGGCGTAGTTGCCCTATTGGAGGGCGAAAAATCGCCTAGTGATACTATTGTGGTTTTAAGGGCTGACATTGATGCGTTACCGATTCATGAGCAGAATGATGTGTTCTATAAATCTAAAAATGAAGGTGTCATGCACGCTTGTGGACATGATTTTCATACAGCAAATCTATTGGGTGTAGCTTCAGTCTTAAAGGGGTATAAAGCTGAATTTTCAGGAAGAATTGTATTACTGTTTCAGCCTGCGGAGGAAAAAATTCCCGGTGGGGCAATCCAGATTTTGGAATCCGGTATATTGGAATCTTTTGGTGGAAAGATTAAAGCTATTTTGGGAATGCACGTAAGTCCACGTGTTCCGTTGGGAAAAATAGGCTTACGACCAGGGAGGTTTATGGCTTCGAGTGATGAATTTTACATGACGATCAAAGGGCGTGGTGGCCATGCTGCTGAGCCACATCGGGCCATAGATCCAATTATGATCGCTGCGCAGCTGCTCACGACTTTACAGCAAGTGGTCAGCCGTAAGGCGAATCCGGATATCCCATCCGTCCTTACTTTTGGTCGTTTTATCGGTGAGGGGGCAGCTAATGTTATCCCTGAAGAAGTAAAATTGGCCGGAACCTTCCGGACAATGGACGAAGCCTGGCGTAAAGAAGCGTTGGAAACAGTTGCCGAAATTTCGCAAACATTACCTGTAGCTTTGGGAGCGACAGTGGATGTCGAGGTTCGACATGGCTATCCTGCGTTGAACAACAACCCTGAATTGACCCAGCAGGTGAAAAATATCATACAGACAACCATGGGAAATGATGTGGTACAGGATTTGGAAATTTGGATGGCAGCAGAAGATTTTGCTTATTACTCTTATCAATATCCGGCTTTGTTTATGTTGGTAGGGACGAATAATAACGATAATGCGACTCAACATGGGCTTCATAATCCTCAGTTCAACCTCGACGAAAAGGCGTTTAAAATAGGAATTTCAGTTTTTGTAAATGCTGCACTGTCCCTCTTGAACGAGTCTTAAATTAATTGCTTGCTACCGTTGTCAAAAGCTTACTATTGAAAATAGATGCAGGGGAAATGACTGTTTCCTCTAAAGGGATTCGATTGCCGTAGCGTTCTTTGAGTTTGCTTTTGACCTCGAAGCTACTAAGATCAAAATCTTTGAGTTTTTCCAGTTTGCCCACTTCGATTCCAGCACCGCGTTGATAGATTTTCCAGATTAGTTCCGAACAATAAATTCGGTTATCCGACCATTCGAATGTGGCATCGTAGTTTTTACCCAAAAATTCTTTACCGATTCCCTTCATTTTAGCTAAAACTTCTGCCGATAGTACTTTGTCTGCCTCTTTAAGTCGTTTGATGACATAATGTTTGTTTTTTCCTCGAGCGATCCAATCCGTCATGCTGGTCACTGTGACGGGTTGAACAGCCTCCAGCACGTAAGGTTTTCCATCCTCATGAAAAATAAGACCACAGTGAGAGTAAGGAGAACCTGTGGCTAGTTGCACAGCTTTACACTGCGGCGAGACGGATGACTGAAAGATCATATCGCCATCTTTTAACAGGGGTAGCATCGCGCTACTGTTAACTTTTTTATCTAAAGATCCGTTTTGAGCTTTCGTTGCATTAATCTGGAAATAAGATCGCCCGATCAGTAGCGTGCAAATGAGCAACAAGACAAATAAAGCTATTTTTTTCATCTGTGTAGTTTTTTAAATAGGATCATATCATCTGCTATTATCTTTTATTCCAGTAAGATACGAAACGTATTGGCATAATTTATAGATTTATCTGTATGACCTTATTTTGGTAACGTTATTTTAGCTGTTGTTAGTATGCGCTGATTATGAATTGCTTTTTCAATCTTGTTATTCCCTTAAATAGCTATGCTTTTATTCAATCCCTATACTACCAGAAGTAGTGCATAGCATAAGTTGTTGTCCTTATCTTATGGTTATGAATTGTTTTTAAGTTTAGTTATTAGGGTGATAGATAGTTTGATGTGTGATAAGTGTTGTTTTATTTAAAAAGATCAGATAGCTTTTTTGCTTTCACCTGCTCTGCGAGTTGGATTGCATTAAGTACTTCTGTTTCATATTTGTATACCTTTTCTGTTGAAGCACCATGATCCAAAAGATAGCGTGCGATAACCTTGTTTTTTTGTTGTATTGCTTTACCGAGCAAGGTGCATTGTGTAAAACTGTAGTCGAATTTGACCTCATCTATACCCAAGATGTCTAAACTGTTTAAGGATGTTTTTTTGATAAAATCCATGTCGTCCTGTTCGATCGCTATTTTAAGCAATTCAAAGTCATTGAAATTCTTATTCTTTGTCAAAAATGAGTTGTAAAAGAACTTTGCCACAGCGTAGTTTTTATTGGCTAACATATTGTGGATCGCATTGTAACCAAATTCTGCTGTGTTTGAGAAATCGTTCAAATGGCTTAAAAACAAGAGTATGTTTTCTTTGGGGACGGTCCCCCAGTTGAGTCGCTTTAATTGTTCCAAATCGTTTGCCGCAAACAGTGCTGTCAGCTCTTCAATGAATTCTAAGGAAAACAAATGGTTGTCTAACCTGGGTTCGGATGGCAAATTGCTTGTTCTTAATATGTTGAGTTCGTTGTCAGTAACTCGATAATTAACGGACATCGGAGCCCCCTGATAACTACTGATTTTAAGTTCTGAGTCAGTTAACTCATATTGTTTCAGCCTAAGATTCTCGGCGTTTGTGCCTGGGAATAGGGTATTCAGATTCAATACTATAGCAAGATAGCTGCTGTCATTTACCTGTAGATTATAGTGTAAATAGCCGTCGTCACTGATCGAATAGGGACTGAACAGCTGCTGCTGGAGTTGATCGGGAGAAGCTGCCCAAGTCTCCTGCGGCAATAAGAGTGTGCTTAGACTGATAAATAAACAGCATATATACGTTGATATCCGCAAAAGCAATGCTCGAATGAAATACAGTTTATTCATCAACATATTGCGTTAAAATTGCTTCGATCTCATCTATAAGTTTATAGGAGTCTGATTCCAGCAGATCAATTTCTGCTTGAATGGCCGGAGTAATCGGCAACTGCATCAGTTTTCGATATACTTGAATGTCCAGATCAATACTCCTGAGTTTGAGTTGAAGCAAATATTGCCCTTGCTCGGTTTGTAGGCATAGTTGGTTGAACGCCTGTTTCAATCGCTCCAGTTCGGCAATCGTTATGTTGTGGTCATTTTCAGCCGCTAGACCGTAATTGGGGTATTTTTCACCTAATTGATTGAACGCATCAAGATATTCCTGTTCCGATAAGGAATGTATATTCATGTAAAGCAGGTTATAAGCGTATAAGGCTTCCTGATTTTCCTCACTGACCGGAACGTCCTGATAATCTTCGACCAACTGCGTGATGTCCTGATATTCAGTTTGTAAAATAGCTTCAATATCCTTATTGATTAAATTTTCTTTGTTCATGCGAATATTTTGTTCTTTTGGCAGTCAATGTTGCGATCAATTCGCTTGACTTATTTGTCTTAAAGACAAAGATCCGATTTTCAGCGAAAGGTACTATCCCTGTATTCAGCTAATTTTATATGGCCTCTTGGTCGTTTTGTATTTCTCATTTTCAAGCGAATTTTAGCGTTTGTTTGTGTATGCTTAGATGCCAAAGAAAGTAAAACTGTGATTTTATATTGTGCGTTATTAATAAATAAAGTGTTTTTAATAAAATTTATTTAATTGATATTTAGCTGATTGTATCTTAATTTTGATTCGTTGAGTAAAAAATACTCAATAAGTTTTGTCAAAGTGAAAATAATACGCATATTTGTTGAGTAAAAAGTACTCAACTAGAGTGGTTGTAAAAAAAGAAAAATGATTATATTAAATAAACATCAGCTCATCACCGAACAGTTTCCAAATGGAGAAACGAAAGTGAAGGATTTTGATCAGTGGATCAAAGCGGATAATCTGCTCGAATTTACCTATCAGGAAGATGGCGATTTGATCCGTTTGTTTTTTGTCAAGAAGCGACTTGAGGAAGAAGGGGCGAGATGTCAATTATGGATTCGTTATATGCCCTATAGTCGTATGGATCGCAAAATTGAGGGCGACCTGTTTACCCTAAAATATGTCGCTGCATTTATCAATAGCCTGCAGTTTGATAAAGTATATGTTGTAGAGCCACATTCCGAAACAACCCTTACATTGTTGGAAAATAGTGTAGCGATTTATCCTGCGCTAGATTGGTTGCCGAAACTAATGGAAAAACTCGAATTTTCAGATAATGACCGAATTGTATTTCCGGATAAAGGGGCAGCAGCACGCTATCTAAATAGTGGCTACGAAGATGCCTGTGTCTTTGAAAAGCAACGCAACCCACAAACAGGACGTATTGAAGCGATGGAATTAAAAACAGGTAACATTGTAAAAGGTGCCAAATGCATAATTGTCGATGATTTATGTTCTGCAGGTGGAACATTTCTCTGGGCCGGAAAAATTCTAAAGGAGATGGGGGCAAATGAAATCTACCTGTTGGTGACCCATTGTGAGCCAAGGATTTTCAAAGGTACTTTGTTGGAGGAAGATTCACCGATCGACCTTGTTTTCACAACAGATTCTATGATGAATACCATGCATCCGAAATTAAATTATATCAACTTAACAACTGAAAGCTATGTTTAGAGCAATGAGCAAAAATCCGATTCTCTGGACCGACGGTTACAAATTGTGTCACAAGGATCAATATCCAGCACATACAGAATGGGTATACGAAACCTGGACTCCCCGGATGTCCCGGATCGCAGGAATAAGCCATGTTGCCTTCTTTGGATTGCAAGGTGCTCTGGCGGAGATCAGTAATTCTTTCGATGAATATTTTTTCACCCAACCTGAGGATACAGTTGTTGCGCAGTATGAAGAAGCCATTCGTGAAGTTTTCGCGATGACCAATAGCAATTTTGCGAGCACACATCAGTCACAACATATACGCGATTTACATCGTTTGGGCTATCTTCCGATTAAGGTGAAAGCTTTGAAAGAGGGGAGTCTTGTGCCGATAGGCGTGCCGATGTTTACGATCGAGAATACCCATCCAGATTTCTTCTGGTTGCCAGGTTATCTTGAAACGCAACTCTCTGCTTATATCTGGTCGCCAATGACCGCGGCGACTATCGCCGATCAATACAAGCGATTGTTGACAGGTTTTGCTGAAAAAACAGGCGATATCAATAAAGTATTCACCCAAGCTGGAGACTTCTCAATGCGTGGTATGGGATCGCCTGAAACCGCTTATCGCACTGCCGGCGGACATTTACTAAGCTTTGGCGTTTCCGCAACACTCTCTGTTCGGGAATACCTCAAAACCTATTACGGAGCTACAAGTGATGTCATGATGTACACCCCTTCAACAGAGCATAGTGTGATGTGTTCTTACGGTGAACAGGAGGTTGAAGCCTTCCAACATTTGATTACGGAGGTTTACCCCAGCGGAAACATTTCTATTGTGTCCGATACCTATGACCTATGGAATGTTGTGGATCACGTATTGCCACAATTGAAAGACCTGATCATGGGACGGGAAGGAAAAGTTGTCATTCGACCAGACAGTGGCGATCCTGTTAAAATTATTTGTGGTGATCCGGAAGCTGATCACGAAACAATTCAAAAAGGGATTGTCGACCGTTTATTTGAACTCTTTGGAGGGACGGTCAATGCGAAAGGCTTCAAAGAACTTGATCCACATATTGGTGTTGTATATGGCGACTCCATCACTGTGGAACGGGCAACTAAGATCTGCGAAGGTTTGATGGCGAAAGGTTTTGCCTCGACCAACACAATACTTGGAATAGGATCCTATACCTATCAGTATGTCACAAGAGATACCTTTGGCTTCGCTTTAAAGGGAACGGCCGAAATTGTGGACGGTCAGTTTAAAGCTATTCAAAAAAGACCGGCCACAGACACCGGTAATTTTAAGAAATCCCAAAAAGGTATGGTTGCCGTTGTATTTGAAAACAATGATTTTCGCTTGATAGACGATCTCAATCCAACGACCATCGAACAATTGAATGATAGCAACCTGCTCAAAGAATGTTTTGTGGATGGGGCCTTTGTCAGCACAGCTAGCTTTAAGGAAATAAGAAATAGATTACAAACAGAATCAATAAGAGTATATGGAAAATAACCTAAGAAAACCGTTTTTCATCAATGATGAAAACGTTGGACAGTATGCACAACAAATGGCATCATGGATTGCGGGACAAGTGAATGCGGCAAACCGTCAAGGTTTGGTACTGGGCATGAGCGGCGGGATTGACTGTAGTGTGGTTGCTTGTCTATGCCACTTGGCGAAAGTAGATGTCCATTTAGTGATGATGCCCTATGGTAGTGACATGAACAATAGCAAGAGTCATGCACATGGGATGGAGCTTATTGAAAAATTTGATTTTCCCTACCATATCTTTGATATCAAACCAGCGGTGGATGCGCTGACGATCAATAACGAAGCCTATATTGCAGCTTCAAGCGAATCCAACCGTGTCTTGAGCTTAGCCAATATCCGGCCACGGGTCCGCATGACTTACCTCTACCAATTTGCACAATTGGGAAGCCGTTTTGTGATCGGTACCGGCAATATGGCCGAAGCGACCGTAGGTTACTTTACCAAATGGGGAGATGGCGCTTATGATCTTAATCCCTTGGCTATGGTGACCAAGCAAGAAGTATATACACTGGCAAAATACCTAGGTGTCCCCGAATCCATTCAATATAAGAGTCCTTCAGCAGGTCTATGGGAAGGACAGACAGATGAAGAAGAATTGGGCATGAGCTATGCACAGATTGACGGATTTATTCTGACCGGAACATCCGGTGAGCCGACGATAGATGAACTGATCCGTAGACGTCAACAACAATCTGCTCATAAGTTTGCTGCGATTCCAACTTTCAAAGGCTAATAAAAGTAGAGCTGATAGGAAAAGGTTAGGTTTAGGACACATACAATACATAATTATTGAAGATGAAAACAAGATATGAACAGATTGTTGATGTAAGAGAGATCGCATCCGAAAAAAGGGATCATATTCCGTCCATATTGTCATTGGTTGGGCAGGAGCAAATCCTGCCTGCTGCATTGGATAAAAAGCGTACACTGCTTTTGGCGATTGATGTACAGAACGATTTTATGGAATCCATTGGCAGTCTACCGGTAGCTGGTTCGCGTGCTGATGTACAACGGCTGACCCAATGGATGTACAACAACATGGATTCTCTGACACAGGTCATGTGCAGCCTTGACTGTCATTCACTGCTGCAGATTTTCCATGCAGACTGGTGGGTGGATAAGCAAGGAAATCAGCCCAAACCTTTTACGGTCATCCGTCACAAGGATCTTATCGATGGAACATGGACTGTCGCCAATGCGGACACAGCTGAACAATCTCTAGCGTATCTTAAAAATTTAGAAACCGAAGGGAAAAAGGAGCTTTGCATCTGGCCCTATCATTGTTTAGAGGGCAGCTCGGGGGCGCAATTGGAAAGTCAATTTACCAATATGCTCTATTTTCACAGCGCTGTACGTCAAGTCAAACCCCTATTGGTTTATAAAGGACAGGATCCCTACACTGAAATGTACGGTATCATCAAAGCCGAATACGATGACAATAAATTTGTCAATCATGCCGTGCTCGAGGCTATCCAGGCCTACGATGCCATTTATATCGCTGGACAGGCATCAAGTCACTGTGTATTGGCATCTGCAATGCAGATATTGGAATATTTTGCGGAGGATAAAGCGATTACGTCCCGCATTACCCTACTGATAGACTGTATGTCACCTATTGCTGGTTTCGAAGAATCTACACAGCAGGCTTTTGATTCACTGCATGAAAAATACGGCATACAGATCAAAAAGTCCACAGACGTAATTTTATAACAAGATGGTCAGTACTCCAAAAACATATAACTACGAATACCCCAGACCCGTCGTTACAGTCGATTGTGTAATCTTTGGTTTTGAAAAAAATCAACTTAAACTGTTATTAACCAAACGGGCGATAGAACCTTACTTAGGGAAATGGGCATTTCCCGGTGGCTTTATTCAGGAGGATGAAACTGCGGATGAATGTGCGCTACGTAAATTGTCCGAAGAAGCTGGACTCAGCAATATCTTTCTTGAGCAGCTCTATACCTTTTCGGATTTAAACCGTGATCCCCGGGGACGGGTCATCAGTATTGCCTATTATGCCTTAGTTAAACCTAACGAATATATCCTGGAGGCTGGACTTGATATCGATGCGGTGCAATGGTTTAGTTTGGAGGAGGTAGCTGATTTGGCTTTCGATCATCAGCAGATCTTGTCTGTTGCGGTCGAACGCCTCAAAGGTAAAATCCGTTACCAGCCCATCGGATTTGAACTGCTGCCGGCACAGTTTACCTTACCTGACCTGCACAAATTGTATGAAACAATTCTGCAGCGTTCGATAGATCGCGGTAATTTTCGCAAAAAGATACTGAGCATGGATCTGTTGATCGACCATAGCGACATGCAAAAGGATAGACATGCCAGAGCAGCAAAAATCTATAGTTTTGATAAAGAAAAATACGAAGAACTCAAAGAAACAGGATTTTACTTCGAAATCTGACAATTTACCTTATCCATCAGGCTCATGAAACAACATGAGCCTTTATCCATTTCAATATTTAGCGTTTACAAGTCGAATATCGATTGTCACAGCGCTTAAATTGACTTACCTTTCCTATTATGTGATTGAAATACGATATTAGATTGAAATATCTTAATGGTGAATTATCTGTTGTATGAAAAAAGTACTTTATTGCGCTGGTCTTGTTTTGTCGCTATGTATGGCATGTCAACAAAACAAGGTAAAAAATCCTGTTTCCCCTCCAATAAAGGAGGCTATTGTAAGCGAAAAGCCAGCGGTCGATTCGCTTGTCTTTCAGGATAAAATGATCAGAATTTATAAGATAGATTCCATCAGCTTTTTTAAGGAACAGCAAAATACGGATTATAGGAGAGATACCATCGCTTCGATCAGCGATGTAAAAGTCGCGAAAAAGCTATTGCAGGGCCGTGTCGTATTTGGAGACTATATTCCAGGTAAGGCCATGGAAATTGATACATTGGTGGAGGGGGATGTAATTGCTCAGGTACGACTTAATGATGGTCGCTTACTAACGGCCGGAAAAACAGAAGGTGCCATTGATCTGTTGGAGAATATGTTTGTAAAATATTTTCCATCTGAAGAGATTTTGTTGTTGGAAGGAGGACATACGACAGATCAGGCACTTGATTTGCGTCAGGGGAAATGGGATATCGAAGAAATCGGCAATTTAGACTATGTCTATTTCTCTAAGCATAAGAAATATAGATTGAATGGCATGTTTAACGGGCAGGAATGTTCCAGTTACTTTTTGCAAAAAAAGGAAAATGAGGTCTATCTGACCTATGCGCAGACTCCCCTGGACTGGAATGATAACTTTGAACTATGTACCCTAAAAGAGATCTTTTGGAAAGGAGATCAGCAGCTATACTTTCGGAATTTTTTCTATGGGGCACCGCACGATAAGCGAGCGGGTTTCTATAGACTGGATATTATTTCCGAAAATTGATGTCATCAATAGGGATGCATCGAATCTCAAATTGCTTTTCCTGGCAAACTGCCCTTGCAAGTAGGAATTAGCAAAAGGAAAAATCCCTGTTTTCCGCTAAGCAGAATATTTAATAATAGCTGTATTTTTACTGCATCAGGTACAGTGCTTGCCGTTTTCATCTATTGAGGTAAGCGCGATCTATTTTAAGACTATCGGGCAATAAGGTTATGGCGCATCGCATTTATATATATAACGTAAATCCTAAAACAAAAGAAACATTTGAAGCACATCTGGCCGAATGGAATTATGAAATTCCAGCTCTGATGTTCCCGCTATTTTCTTCGGGTATCCGTTCCCAAGGAACACAGCTCTATGCCAATAAGGAAGACGGTATTGCAAGGTTACGCTATTTTTATGCGCTGCTTGCTGATGTTTATCAATTGCATTACAAAAAGAAGTATGCAGAACCGGTCAACAAGATGTTTGAATTTTTGGAAAGTTTGCCATTCGATACCTTTCAAATCGATGGACGGGATGTCTTCAATATGAATGTAGAAAAACATACAGCACAGGCAAGTGACTGGGTAGATGAGATCAGGACGACGGGAGCTTTATACACACAGGCCCTTGAGCAGCAGCGTTTGGATCCTCTTCAGAAGATCTTGCAATTATCAGGCTATGATACTTTTCTGGAAATGCTCGAGACAGACTGGATTAACTATGGTTTGGGTTTGTGGGAAGAACATGCTTTTCAGCAGGAGGGAACCGAAGTCTTTGAAGAAAATGGAAAACAAGGATTAAAGGATGCTCTTGGTAATATTCTGGTCGCTGCGAAATATGATGAACTATTTGAGTTCAATGAAGCGGGGATTGCATTGGTTGAACTGGACCATCTATTTGGTTACATCAATGAGCGGGGAGAGGAGATCATATCCTGTCAGTACGTTGAAGCATTTGACGCGCATGTTATCGATGGGGTTAATTATGCTGAGGTTGAAATCGAAGGGAAACGTGGTATATTGAATATTGATAGCAAACAACTTTCATTACCTGCTGCCTATGATGATCTGGACTGGTTTGCCCGTGGTTTTTTGAATGCAAAGCAAGGTGATAACTATTTTCTTTTTGCCGCTGATGGAACACAGGTTATTACCGAATCGGCGGATGAACCTTTTGGATACGATTACAGTAAGCTTTTTTATAAGCGGCAAAAAGGGACCATGAAGCGGAAATACTTTCGTATGGATGGTCACTATTTGGGCAGTTTTCTGGAAGATAGCCTACAGGCTCTTCCCAATGCCTATTTCTGGATCAAACCCAATAAGTTGCAGCGCAAGATTTCAATCATCAAGCCTGACGGTACTGTGCTGGATGAAGAGATTGACCGTATCATCGTCCTTGATGATTATCGTAGCATCGCATACCTGAAAAATAAACAATGGCAGATTTACGCACTTGCGCATGATCTATTCCGCTTAGTCGATCGATCTATTGCTAAAATCTTGGTCGATAGCATTAAAAACTTCCGAAAAGATGTCTTTGTTGTCGCCTGTGCTGAAGGGCAGGGGATATATGAAGCTTATCTTGATCAATGGCTACTCGAACCTGATCCGGCTTATCTAAAAATCGAATATTGCTATATGGACTTTATGCGTATCCAACAATCCGAAGGAATGCGCTATTTTGATACAAAAGTAAATTTCTGTAGCGAACTTTACGATTATGTCAGTGCGCCGATTCATGATCCACATCCGGAACGAAGCGAAGGTGAATTCTTACTTTTATTTAAAGGAGAAAGGGTGTTTTATGTAGATCTAAAACGAAATGTCGCTGAATTTCCTGAAACAGCATTTGGCCGTTTGTATGCCGAAAAATATAATTTGCAGGGAGCTGACCAAAGCTACTTTGTACAATTTTATCAAGCATGGACAAAACGAAAGGGGGCGGGGTACGAATCTTATCTTGATAACGAGACGTTATACGAAAAAGCGCGGAAACTAAATTGGGCCGGTAAGATAGCCGAGGCTATACCTTTGTTGACTATCGGTGCCTCCCGGGGTAGCGCTGACTGTCAATACCTTCTTGGCAATATCTATTGCGATACAGATCATGAAGATTTTCTGGATATTCCTAAAGCAATCGGCTTCTACAAGCAGGCTATCGCACAGGATCATGCACAAGCTTGGACGAACTTAGGGTTCATCTATGCTACGGGCCTCGGTCTTCCGCTTGATATTCCCAAAGCCTTAGCGGCATACCAAAAAGCCGCGGCACTGGGGGAAGGGCAGGCAATGAGTAACCTTGGTCACTGGTATTATGAAGGGGAACATCTGGAACAGGATTATGTGCAGGCCCTACACTACTTTAAACAGGCTGAAAAAGACGGCATCACTAACGATGCCCAGGTAGCCGAAATTTATTACCAACAGAAAGATTACGCCAATTTATTACCTTATCTGAAAAAGGATAAAGACGGACAGTATGCTGCGATTTATTATGGTATTTTGTATGAGGAAGGTTGGGGCGTAAAACAGAGTATGGTGAAGGCACTGCGTTACTACGAACAGGCAAACGAAAACGCTGCCTATGCTTATGCCGTCAATCGTCTCTTGTATTACTATAAAAATGGAGCGTTTGCAGATGCAGCTAAATACAACTTTTGGTTGGATTTTGCTAAAAACAATGACGTTGATATTGAAGAATAAAAAAGAATATGGCACATCGAATTTATATTTATAACACAGATAAAAAAGATCAGGAGTATTTCCATGCTTATTTGGGTGAATGGAACTATGTTATTCCAGATTTGTTGCTGCCCCTGTTTGCCGCAAATCCAAAAGCAAAAGGTACCTTGGTATATGCTGAAAAAGAAGCGGGTGTTTTAAGATTAAGGAAATTCTATGATCTGCTTATTCAAGAGTATAACTTGATATCCAATGCTGCTGTCCTATTGACCATCGAAAAAATGTTCGATTTTCTGCATGGACTTCCATTTGAATGCTTCCAGATCAATGCGCGTGATGTTTTTAATATGTCTGAGGTGAAACATAGCCAACAAGCGAAGGATTTTGCTTTTGAAATTCATGAGAAGAACCTGTATTACGAAAAAGCAATAGAGAAGCAGTCGTTATCAGAGCTTTATCCTATTTTGAGCCGTTCAGGCTATGATTCCTTTTTAGCGATGTTAGAAGCTGAGTGGAGCAACTATGGATTGGGCTGGTGGAATACGGAAGCGATTGATAGCCTTGATAACCAGTTTTTTGAAGAAAATGGACGCTGGGGAATCCAGAATGCGAAGGCTGAGGTGAAAGTTGAACCCCGCTATGACGAGATCGGAGTCTTTGATTACAATGGCTTTGCAGTTGTTGCGAAAGAAGGTTTGTTTGGTTATTTAAATAGAAAGGGCGAAGAGACCATCCCTTGTATGTACGCCTCTGCTGAGCCTGTACAGAGCGGCCGTGGTACCATTGTAGGAAAAGTGAGTTTAGCGGGCAAGCATGGCTTGGTGGACGTGGAGACTGGCGCTACAATTATTCCCTTGAACTATGCGGTTTTGGACGATTTTGCTTATGGATTCTACCAGGGACAGCGGAACGGAAAATATGACATTATCGATGCCGAAGGTAAGGGCTTTCATACGGAAGGTTCTGATGAACCTTTTGAAATAGACTACGAGGGTTTTATTTATCAGCCGATAGCAAACAGCAAACTACGTAAATATTATTCCAATCAAGGTGTTCTATTGGGCAAATATCCAGAAGGGGTTTTGAACGAATTGTTGTTTGATTTTTACGCGGTCAATTTAAACAATAAAAAAAAGAAATCAGTCCATGCAGCAGACGGCTCCCTTTTGGTAAAAGATGTGGCTGTGCTAAATGCCATGAATGGGCTCAGCGCATTATATTACCTTTCGGAAGGCAAATATTTTCTGTATGACCTCGCTAGCAAGGGTTTTCTTCTGCAAGATCTGACGATTAAATCTATACAGGGAGGTGCCGATTTTGGTAATGGTGCCTATAATTGTTATATCATCGAAACCGAATCGGAAAGAGGAATCTATCACACAGAGACTAAAAGCTGGCTGCTACCATTGTCAGCATATTATGCCACAATCAGCTATGCGCTGATGGACTATTTTATCCTGCAAGATCAGGTGGGCGGATATTATTACTACGATACTGATAGCAAAGAACTGAGTGAATCCTTCGATTTCATCTGTGGTAGTGTACGGCATTATCAAGATCTAATGATGTTGCGCGACCGCAAACTGTTCAATAAAGGATATGAGGGATTGGAAGAGGTGCCCCAAGATCAGTATGGATATTATATCAAGGCATTGGACAAGCTGGAAGGGAAGGAGCTCGAGGTTTTTGATCATTTTTTTACCCAGTGGAAAGCGGATCGGGGCGTAGATTTTGAATCCGCTTATGATAGTTATACCTTGTATCACATGGCCATGGATTGCTGCAGAAATGGAGACGTCGAAAGTGCTATCCGTTACTTTACATTTTCAGCTGATCAGGACAATGAAAGCAGTATGTATGAACTTGGTAATATCTATACGGATACCGATAATGAAGATAAACGTTTTCTGGACCTGAAAAAAGGAATTGCATACTATGAGCGTTCCGCCGGAAAGGGGTATGCAGCTTCTTGGAATAGCATCGGTTATCTTTATCAGCATGGAATAGGTTATACTTCGGATCTAAAAAAAGCTTTTGAGGCCTATAACAAAGGGGCTGACCTTGGGAATGGCTATGCATTATCCAATTTGGGTTATTTCTATTTTAGTGGGACCTATGTAGAGGAAGATCTAGAAAAAGCATTGGATTACTACAAAAAAGCGGAATTGAAGCTGGTTGAAAATAATCGCAATATTGCTTCGATTTATTATAGTTTAGATGACTATGACCGTCTACTTGTTTATCTGAAGAAAGATAAAGCGGATAGCTATTCCAATATTTATTACGGTTTGATGTATGATGCGGGGTTAAAATTTAAAAAGGACAGTAAAAAAGCCGTTCATTATTTTGAGCGGGCAAATCATTATGGTGTTTATGAGTCTGCTACAGAAAGCTTATTGGGTTATTATAAAAATGATCCCGACTTTATGGATCAGGAAAAACATGCCTACTGGTCGAACTTTGCCCGACAACACGAATTGGATATTGAACCCGAATTGTTGATTTGGGCGAATGAGAAAAGTGGGGGAGTAGAAGCAAAGGACGAACCTACAGAAAATAGTAGTTCATCCTTTTTTAGTAAACTGTTTAAAAAGAAAAAATAACCTGCACGATGTTATCTTCTGCGAATTTAGATTTCACAGGTATGCTGATCGACCTAGCCTTTATGCTATTTTTTGGCGTAGGTGCAGGTTATTCCCTGATTGTGGGGATTATCCATATCGTCCAGAAAAAGACCAAAACGTTTGGCTATTATCTGCGGACATTTTTGATCGCCGGTATCGTAGGCCTTGCTTTGGGAGCCTTTGGTGCCTTTATTATCACGCTGTCGCTGATGGCCTAGGAATAGGTAATTCTCAAGGGGGCGCATAGATTTTTTTGGCAGTTACCTGAAAATAAGACTTTATCGTTAGACCGATCTATTTTTTGCGTTGACGATATGCATCAAATGGTGATTACAATGCCAGGCATAGAGACCTATATTTACTTTAAGGGAAATATACCGTTTTGTAACCGGATGAATAAAGGCTCGTTCAAGCTGCTCATCACTCAGGCTCTTAAGCAAGATTTCCCAACGTTGGTGTAAGCCTTCTAATAATTTAAGGGAGCTTTCGATTGGATTGTGTTTTGAATCCGGAAGTTCGGCCCACAGGTTTTCTTCATAGAGTTTTATCGTAGGGTCATCTTCTGTCAGCGCTAACTTAAAACGGACAAAGCTATTCATGTGGCTATCAGCGCAGTGATGCACCACCTGTCTGATGGTCCAACCGTCTGGACGATATCGTTTCTCCAAAGCGATATCTGGCAGGTCGCTGACTTCGGATTTGAGTCGCGCGGGGAAATCTGCGATTGTTTTTATCCAATCATTCAGTAGTTGCTTGTCTATATGATCTGGTACGGCAAAGCGGCCTATGGGATACCTAAGTTTTTCTAATTCATGTTGCATGGTTTAAATTTAACGAAAATTGCTTCAATGTTCTTATGTTTTGTGCGTAAAGTAACGGTTAAATCCTGTTTTGGACTTTAGTTAATGAACTTATGTGATTTGGATGACAGGAAGAATTGTGGTAATTTCGGCAATTCAAGATGCGTCGCTTTATTCTTCTTTCTACGGCAGATGAAGTCGTAAGGGAAGTAAGTATGGTTTGTTTTGAATATAAAAGACAAGGAATGAAGAGTCTAAATGAGTTGATTAATCCGACAGATTCAGGATGGGGTCTGGTCGAAGAATGGATGAAGGGAGCAAGCAATTCTTATGAGGTACTGCCCAGAAATCCAAAACGGGCAGATGAGGAGTTACTACGAGCTCAGATGACCACAAAATCACCTATGGGTGCTATTATTCATCAAACCGGTGGAATACTCATCGATGGCGGATGGCTACGGATCCTCGGCTCTGGTTCGATTAAATTGAATCGAGGTATCATGGAGTGGAACAAAGGGAAAAGCTTTGACAAAGAAGGGGAGAAAGGTGGTTTTTTGTTAATTGCCGATGATGTTTTGGGCGGATATTTCGCGATTAATGCTGGAGCTTTGGGTGAGGGCATAGGACAGGTCTATTATTTTGCACAGGACACCTTGCAATGGGAAAGTTTGGAGTGCGGCTATTCTGATTTTATTTATTGGACATTGAAGGGTGACATCCGTCAATTTTATGAAACATTTAAATGGAAGGAATGGGCTGAAGATGTACAAAAATTGGATGGAAATCAGGTGTTTTCATTCTATCCTTTTCTATGGACAGAAGAAGCGCGTGATTTGCGCAAGGTTGATAGAAAAGTAGTGCCTATTGACGAAAACTACCATTTCACAATGGAGTTTGCCGGTGGAAGATAAACCTGTTACCAGTTGATGATCAACAGGTTCTTTGCCGCACGGAGACTACATTTCTGATATTTGGAATAGGCTTTTGCTGCTCTTTCCTGAATTTGTTCGTTGCTTTCTCCGTTTATATACCCTGTTAGCGCATCATGGAGACTGTAGGCTTCTGGACACATCAAATGGCTTGTCCAGAGAATGGGGTTTACAGTTTCCTTATCGATATGAGGTGCAAAATACTTTTTACTATAACAAGCGAGGATAATCGCATTCCGCTTTTGGCGGTCGGTGTTTTTGAAACGCTGGTCTAGTTGGAAATCCATAAGGCCATCATGTCCGATATAAGCATTGAGTTTTGCATTGCCTGCTATTCCGATAATCTTGTTGTCTACCTGTAGTGTATCTTTTAGCTGGCCATGAAGGCCTCGGAGAAAATCAACTGTACACAGCTTGATCTCTTTGCCATCATAGGCATCCGCAACAAGGTAATAGTTTTCAGATCTGTGTTTATAGACCAAACGCTCGAGGATTGCACCTTTTGCTTTATACTTTTTTACAAATTTCCAATCTTTACTGCGATTGAAATAAGTTTTTATACCATATTCGCAGCCCCAATAAAGATTGTTGGCCGGATCTTGACCGTTACCGATTGCTTTGGGAACAGGTACGATTCCCTGATAAGTATTATCACATAATGCGACAAGTACATGAATTGTACGCGTTGTGGAATCATAAGGCAGAACGTCCGTGTGATTATTTTCACTAGTCGACGGTTGCGCTGAATCTGCGGCGCCACGTTGCCCACATGCGAGAACTATGAGGGTACTGCTTAGTACCCATATATAATTGAAAGCCTTTTTTATCTCCATTGTATTAAACAAGAATGAATGATCTTATTTGTCGGTACATCAGTTCCGATATTTAGTCTGCCTTGGATTTTTTTATCAGGGTCATCATCCTTAAATAATGTCTAAGGTCATTCTGAATATAAACAAATATAGCTGGAAAATAGTGATGATATACTCCTTGTTTTCAGGGAATTTTAATCTGCTGCTGGATCAGACGCTGCTGATGCAATAGGTACATGAGAACGTGCAAGATCTTGTATCATTTGAAGTACAGATTGAACAATTATCTTGGGTTCAATCTGTACTTCAAGTGTTTTTTTCAGTCCATCCGGCGCTAAAATTAGCGGGATTGATTTTGGAGTGTATAGGTATGCTCGTTGAGTTTCGTAATTTCTAGCTGGATACCTTCCGCTAGTCCAAGTTGGGTTGCGGCCTCTTTTCCTAGTTTAAGGACATGGAATCCACGACCACGGTACGTGAAATTGCACTCATACTCATTGGAATCAATAACGATCCGGAGCTTTTGTGATTTCGTTGGAAATAGAGGCTTAAAATCTTTCGTAATTCTGATTTGCGCTTTTTTTGTATCATCCGCCGTAATTTTATTTCCTGCTGCTGGAAATAACATATGATTGGGAGAATCATTTTGAACGATATTTTCTACTGCTTGTTGTTCCTCTTTCTGTTGAACTGCTGGAAGCTCTTTGGAAGGATTTTCCGCTACCACTGCATCTTGCGGCTTTTTATTTTGGCGACCTTTTTTTCGTGCATTTTGATTGGTAGGTTTTGCCGTAACTTCCTGTGATTTTGCGTCAGTGGTTGCTACTGTTTTTTTGTCTGCATTTGTTGGTGATGAGCTGACAGCAGATAAAGGTCGTTTGATAATATTTCGAATGTAATAATGTTTTATTCGCGATTTATCCGTGTTACGTTCTTCGATTTCAAAATCCTCTGTATAGGCTTTAAAAAGGTGAGACATTTTATCGTAACCATAATTTCGCGCATCAAAATCTGGTTTTCTTTTATTGAAAAGACTACCAATTTCCCCTAAAAATGCCCATCCATTTTCATCTGCGGTGTCATCAACGGTGTCTTTTAATAATTCCAGTGTCTCTTCGTCAAGCACTGCTATGCTGGTTGGATTGTCTACAGGTGCCGCTTTGGGCTGATTCTGCTGTTTTTTCTTTGTGTTAGGTTCCTTTTTTGGATTCTTTTCAAAGATCTCAACATAAATAAATTTGTCGCAAGAAGCGATGAAAGGTTTCGGCGTTTTTTTCTCTCCAATACCGATCACCAACTTACCCGATTCTCTTAAACGGGTTGCCAATCTTGTAAAATCGCTGTCGCTCGATACAATACAGAAGCCATCGACCCTGTCGGAATGTAGGATGTCCATCGCGTCGATAATAAGAGCTGAATCGGTGGAGTTTTTACCTTGGGTATAGCTATACTGCTGGATGGGGGTTATCGCATGGGTGAGGAGCTTATCCTTCCATTTTTCGACATAAGGATTGGTCCAGTCACCGTAGATCCGTTTGATCGTCGGGATACCGTAGCGTTTGACTTCGTTCAGAATCTCTTCGATCTTTCGATAAGAAACATTATCCGCATCGATTAATATTGCGATTTGTAAATCCCCATGCTCTGCCATATGTGTTTATTTATATTTTCGATGTATTTGTATGTTTATGTTACGAATAGGATTCTCCTATTTTGAACATATGGTTAAAAATACACTATTGTTGAAGAATTATTGAATTTTTTAAGAATTTAATTTGAATGATGATTATCTGAAGGCTGCTATTTAGTAAGATTTCCTGCCCTATTTTATACATGAGATTATAACAGGATCAGCCATAAAAGGTACGTAAAATAGAATTTAATAGGAAGTATAGGGACAAAAAAAAGGTTTTCAAACGGGGAGAATGAAAACCTTAAATAACCAATTATAAACCTAAATTATGATGCAACAAAGATAGTGTGTATTTTACACATATGCAAATGTTGTTTATTATTTTTGATGAATCGCTTAAATTTTGTAGCTAAAAAACTACAAACACTTTCTTGTTATGCCGTTAAAGCTCAATAAAAGCGGAGGGCCGGTAGCCCATGACAGCATAAAAACTATTTGTAAAAGCCTGTACACTTTGGTACCCAACTTTGTAGGCAATCTGGGATATGGTCAGTTCACCTGTGCTTAATAATTCAAGACTTTTAATTATCCGCAACAATTGCTGGTATTTAACCAGTGTCATTCCCGTTTCCTTTTTAAATAATCGTTCGATCGTGCGCAGGGAAAGATTGGATAATAACGCAATTTCTTCCATCTTAATAGGATGGGTATAGTGGTCGTGTAGGTGATTTAAGACTATCTGTAATCTATTTTCACTCGGCAGCGTAATTTCTAGATGCAATATGCGGGATCCGAAGACGGGGAGTTCGTTAAGGAGTGCACGAAGGAAAATTGTTTCATGTTCATTTTCTTCGGTCAATTTTGACCATTTTTCGGCATATAGGATCATCTCTCTTAACACCTTCGGAGCAGCGAATATTTGAACCTTTTCGAAAAATGGATCTTCCTGTTCGATATCAAAAAAGACGATCATTAACTTGATACTCTCGGAATGTGAATTGGTCTTATGTAAAGCATTTGAGGGAACCCACGCCACATGATTCTGGGGGAGGAGGTACATTTTTCCCTCAACGGTGAGGTATTGAAAACCTTGCTCGACATAAATCAACTGCGCCTTACGATGGGTATGTAACGCATCGTCGTGAACCCAATTTTCTTCGAACCAGACAAAATTAGATTTTTTTATATTATCAATTGTATCAATATGATTGGAACAGCCCATGTCGTTATAAATTAAATCAATGGCAAATTTAATTAAATAACTGAATATATCTTTGCAACAAATCATCTTGTAGGTGTATTCATCATGCGGTAATACCGTATACTAGTGGAAGGATCCATCCGCTAGACATTAGCTATTACACCCAAGAAATAAATAATTTATATGAATAATAATATGCAAAAATCAAACACTGCATCCTGGAGCTGGTTGTCTGTATTGGTTGTTATTTTAGTTTCAACGAATCTGAGATCGCCGATTACGGCTGTGGGGCCTGTTTTGGGGCAGATCAGTGACTATCTTACATTAGATAGCTTTCAAAGTAGTTTATTGACGGCAATTCCACTTTTTATGTTTGCAAGTTGTTCGGTCCTGGTGAGTAAGTATTCCCACGTTCAGGGTATGCATCGTTTTTTGTTGTTTGGATTGATTGTCCTTGCTGTGGGCATCATTGTGCGGGTAGGGGGCGGTACAGCCTCTTTGTTTGTGGGATCCGTCATGATCGGCTTAGGAATCTGTGTGGGTAATGTTGTAGCTCCAGGGTATATTAAAACCAGTTTTCCCAATAACATCGGACTGATGACTGGCATTTTTGCTGTAGCAATGAATTTAACAGCAGCATTCGCATCAGGCTTTAGTCTACGTCTGGGTGACTGGACTGGCTTTGGATGGAGAGGTTCCCTGGGTGTTTGGGTGGTCTTGGCGATAGGATCTATTATTGCTGTTTTTTTTGATCAGTTACGTAGGCAGAAGGATGTTATTCCGGAGCATAAAAAGCAAGTACAGACTGGGATTGGGCATATTTTTAAATCCAGATTGGCTTGGTATATCAGTATATTTATGGGAATTCAATCATTGGTTTATTATAGTTTGATTTCCTGGTTGCCCAAGGTATTGGTCGATTATGGGATGGCTGCAAAAGACACCGGTTGGTTGTTGTTTTTGATCCAGATTGCAATGATCCCCATTATGTTTGTCGGGCCTATTATTGCGCACCGAATGAAAGATCAGCGACTGATGGCTGTTGCTGTTGCGGTGGGTATGTTGGGCAGCATTTTGATTTTCTTTTTATATAAGCTAGATGGGATCTATGTTGCAGCCATATTATTAGGGCTTTCCAATGGCCTGTCGTTTAGCCTTTCTATTCTCTTTTTTAGTTTAAGGGCAAAATCGACAGCGAATGCAATCAAAATTTCGGGAATGGCGCAATCAGTCGGGTATATGATTGCTGCATTCGGTCCACCGATTTTTGGAAAATTGCATGAGATAGACCCATCCTGGAACTACTCCTTTTATTTTCTTGCGGCTAGTATTGTCCTGTTGTTATTGACAGGAATAAAAGCGGCAGAAAATAAATTCGTGGAAGAATCATAATCGCGTAAACAACATTTGGTAAATGCTAGCAGCCCCATTATTTTAAAATAATGGGGCTGCTGTCTATGTGGATAGCTTACTCATGAACCACTTGTTGATATTGTCAAGTTGGTTCACCTCGATTTAATCTTTTAAGATGTCAAATTCGATATAGGTCGCATTATTGACATCATGGAAAATGCGCTGTGTTGCTTTACGGAAGTCGGCTTTGGTCGCAGTATAGGGTTCCATAAATACCTGTGGATTCCGTTCCGCCAATGGGAACCAGGAATTTTGTACCTGAACCATGATACGATGTCCTTTTTTAAAGGTGTGCGCAACATCCGGCATCACAAAATCTACTTTTTCCACGAGACCGGGAGTCAATGCCTGTGGTTTGTCAAAGCCGTTTCTGTATTTTCCAGCCATGATTTCGCCTCTAACCATCATTTGGTATCCCGCCATTGTTTTTCCTTCAAAACTGGGGGCATCATTGGGATAAACGTCGATGAGTTTAACAACATAATCCGCATCGGTACCTGTTGATGATACTTTAAGGAAGTTTTTGATCGGGCCGACAATGGTAATGTCTTCGGTCAAAGCTGCTGTTTGGTAGACCATGACATCGGGGCGATTGGCTGCAAAACGTTGATCATCGACCATGTACTCGCGTGTACGGTTTTGGATGAGTCCGCCTTGATGCGGAACAGGTTTGTTAGGGTCCGTTACATATTCATCCCATGAATCCGTGCGTTGGACTTTCTCAAAACCAAGTTTGCCCTGTGGCTGAAAATAAAGTTTTTTTGTCTCGACATTTTTCGGTGGCCATTGTTCGAATTGCTTCCATTCATTACTCCCCGAAATAAAGATATTGGCCTCGGCAGCAGAGAAGCTACCTTCTTCTTTTAAGTAGTGACTGAAAAAGGGCTGTTCAAATTTTTCCTGATAGGTGATACTTGTTTTTTTCTCAAATTGAATGTCGCCCAAATGATCTCCTGCTGCGCGAACCCATCCACCGTGATACCAGGGACCCGCAACCAAAATCGAATTATTTGTTTTGCTTTTTTCTTCAATAGATTGATAGGTTTTAAATGTACCATAGGCATCTTCGGCATCAAAAAAACCGCCAACAACCATCACAGCTGGTTTGACATCTTGTAGATAATTGGTGATGACACGTGATTTCCAAAACTCATCGTAGTTGGGATGCTTAAAGAGGTCGTTCCAGAATTTGACCGAATCGCCAAAATACTTTTCTTTGAGCTCTTTGGCGGTTCCGCCTTCAAGGAAAAAATTATATTTATCGACCTCGTTGATCTGAATGTTACTTTTGAATTGATCGGGGGTTATCGGTTTTGGACGTGGCACACCAAATGTTGACATAAATGTGAAAGCATCCTGCAGGAATAATACACCATTGTGGTGAAAATCATCCCCAATAAACCAATCGGTCACCGGAGCCTGTGGCGAGACCGCTTTGAGGCTGGGATGGGTCTTGACTAGCCCCACTGTGGAGTAGAAACCCGGGTAGGAAATCCCATAGAGACCCGCTTTTCCATTGTAGTTCTTCACATTTTTCTGTAGCCATTCGAGAGCGTCATAGGTGTCTGTGCTCTCGTCGATCGCTTTTTTATCTTTACTCAGGTTTGTTGGTCGAACATCTTCAAAATCACCTTCACTCATCCATTTTCCACGGACATCCTGATAGACAAAGATATAGCCGTCCCGCATCATCGATGGGAAGTTGCCCAAACTTTTCTTGTACTCATTTTGGCCATAAGGCCCCACGGTATAAGGTGTTCGGTTTAATAAAATTGGATATTTCTTGGATTTATCTTTGGGGCTGTAGATTACGGTAAACAATTTCTTGCCATCTCGCATCGGAACCGTTACTTCGGTTTTCTCATAATAATCCCGAACATAAGCGGAATCTGTGGCAGTCTGTGCATGGAGCTGGCTCCCGGTTAACAATGCTAAAGCCAGAAACGAAATGGTAGTTTTCATTGAAATAATTATTTAGGAATGTTGATTTTTCATGGTTTACATAAACATCTTACAGTCGTTTAGCCTAAACTCACGACGGTTTCATCAATTATCAGCCTAAAGGTAACGTTCCCGAAGTCATTTTCCAATTTTATTGTCATATTTATATAGAATAGAAAAAGAAAAATTGACCAATTTTTTAGAAAGAATAACTTTTTTCGAATTGTATTTGGATTAGTTTTTTAATGTTAATATATTGAGTTAAATTAGTTATGATTATATTTTGTTTTCGCAAGTATGATCAAATACCTTATATTTCAGTGAGATGGACGATATAAGCTCGGGCTGCTTATTCATTTCATCTCGTTTCTTTTGCCTTCGAATAGGCATCGAAACAGCAATTGTCATGATTTTATAAATAAAGTGACGATGGATATGAAATATGTTTTTTTAAGCTAATTTTAAGAATTATTTTATCATAAAACATCAATTAAATAACAATTTAAGTATATAGAATTAATATGGGACAACAAGTGAAAGATGCCAATGGTAAATTGGGGATTCTTATTCCGGGATTGGGTGCTGTGGCTACAACATTGATCGCTGGTGTGGCATCTATAAACAAAGGTTTTTCAAAACCAATAGGATCTGTTTCTCAATTGAGCAGAATCCGTTTAGGTAAGCGCACGGAGAATAGAAATCCTTTAATCAAGGATTTCGTCCCTTTGGCAAAGTTGGAAGATGTGGTTTTTGGTGGTTGGGACGTATATGAAGATAACGTATATGAAGCTGCTTCAAAAGCACAGGTGTTAGAACAAGGCCAACTTGATGCTGTAAAAGCTGAATTGGAAGCAATTCAACCAATGAAAGCTGTGTTTGATCGCAATTTTGTTAAAAATTTGGACGGCACGCACATCAAATCAGAGAAAACACGTCGCGAATTGGCTGATGCCGTACAACGTGATATCCGCGAATTTAAAGAAAAAAACGGCTTAGACCGTGTCGTATTAGTATGGTGTGGTTCTACTGAACGCTATATTGAAACAAACGAAGCTTTCTCAACAATTGCAAAATTAGAAGAGGCTTTGGATAATGACGATCAACGCATTCCGCCAAGCATGATCTATTGTTATGCGGCTATAAAAGAAGGCGCTCCTTATGTTAATGGTGCACCAAACTTGACATGTGACGTTCCTGCGATCGTTGAGTTAGCTCATGAATATGGTGTTGCAATTGCTGGAAAAGACTTCAAAACTGGTCAAACATTGATGAAAACAATTGTTGCTCCTGGTCTTCAGGCAAGAGCACTGGGCGTTGAAGGTTGGTTCTCAACAAATATTTTAGGTAACCGTGATGGATTGGTATTGGATGATCCTGAAAACTTCAAAACTAAAGAAGTTTCTAAATTATCTGTATTGGAAGAAATCTTGGATGCGAAAAAGAATCCTGAACTATATGGTGATCTATACCATAAAGTACGTATCAATTACTATCCACCTCACGGGGACAACAAAGAATCTTGGGATAACATCGATATCTTTGGTTGGTTAGGTTACAAAATGCAAATTAAGATTAATTTCTTATGTAGGGATTCAATTTTAGCGGCTCCGGTTGCATTGGATTTGGCATTATTTATTGATTTGGCGCAACGTGCTGGCATGTCAGGTATCCAAGAGTGGTTATCATTCTACTTGAAATCCCCACAAACTGCACCAGGTTTACCTCCTGAGCATGATATCTTCAAACAATTAATGAAGTTGCAAAATACCTTGCGTCATATTATGGGCGAGGATTTGATTACGCACTTGGGATTAGATTATTATCAAGAGTTAGTAGACAGTATTCAATAAATTACCTTTATAAAAAGGGGAATAATTGCTTCGGGCAGTTCTTCCCCTTTTTCTTCGGGACAATTATTACATGAACTTGTATAACCCGCTCTATTTAGAGATGATGGAGGGGGCTATCAAGCAATTGTCCGGAAATAACCCGCTGTAAATTTTTGCGTTTGCAAACGTTAAGATCGTGACAGGGGTTTTACTTTTTTAATGAATGATTTTATTTTGCAATTAGAAGGAATGGAATTTGCTATCATTGCGGCGGGAGAAGGATCTCGATTGCGAAAAGAAGGCTTTAATTTGCCTAAGCCCCTGCTACCTTTACATGGTGTTCCATTAATTGAACGATTGATTCGTGTCTTTGCTAAAGAAGGTGCGCAAAAAGTGCACGTTATTATCAACAGACAATCACCTGAATTGAAGACATTTTTAACGCATACAGCATTCGAGCTTCCTATCGTCCTGATCGAGGAGGATACACCAAGCTCCCTACATAGTTTTGCCTTATTGGTCGAAAGCAATCCAGATTGGACCTCCTGTTGTCTGACAACCACAGATACTGTTTTTAGACCCCATGAATTTCACGAATACCTAACAGCTTTCCAACAAAAGGAAAATGCAGACGCTTTTATGGCTGTCACACCATTTGTCGATGACGAGAGCCCGCTTTATGTGAACACAGATCAGGAGCTAAAGGTGGAAGCATTTTTAGATCAGGCTACAGCGGAAACAAAATTTGTTTCAGGGGGTATTTATTGCTTTCGTAAAGCGGCAATGAGCTGTGCATTAAGTTCCGTTGCGGCAGGAAATTCCAGAATGCGTAACTTTCAACGTGCGCTTTTGGAAAACGATTTGCATGTTGAGGCATTTGTGTTTGAAAAAGTAGTCGATATCGATCACTTGAAAGACCGTGTTGTAGCGGAACAGTTTTTGAGTGAGGAAGTTAGTTAGTAAAATGAGCGAAATGATTTCTATTTTAGGCGTGACGCGTAAAAACCGTTTTTCTCCCAATCATGTGGGGAATGACGCTGCAATATTTAATGAAGTTGTGCTAAAATTGACCGAGCAAGGTGCGTCAGTTGAAATTTGTAATGAAGACGAGTTCTTAGCTTTGGATGCTATCAAACAGAAGAATGTTCTGACAATGGGAAGAACAAAGACTTTGGTTAAGAAGCTGCAATCCCTTCAAAATAATGGTGTTAATGTATTGAATTCAGGTTTCGGTATTGAAAGCTGTTTTCGGAAAAATATGACGCTTAAGTTGCTGGAAGGGGGGATTCCCTATCCGAAGAGTATCGTCATTTCAACGGTCGCAGACATACAGGCTATTTTTGAGAAACTGAAAGGAAAGGGTGTCTGGATCAAACGTGGTGACTTCCATGCAATCCATAAGGAAGATGTCACTTTTGCCGCCAGTCTCAAAGAAGCACAGCATATTCTAAACGAATATGCGCTCCGGGGGATTAAGGAAGCCGTTATCTCCGAGCATCTGGCAGGAGATCTATTAAAGTTTTATGCGGTTAGGGATACCGATTTCTTTTTCTACTTTTATCCCTATGAACATAATCATCATAAGTACGATTTGTACGAACAGATCAATGATGAAGTTGTCCATTTTCCATTTGATTTGGCTAATTTAAAGCAAGTAGCCAATCGTGCAGCGGAAGTACTGGATGTCCATATCTATGGCGGTGATGTGATTATTGATGCAAATGGAGATTTTCATATTATTGATCTAAATGATTGGCCCAGTTTTGCTCCTTGTCGGGCAGAAGCAGCTGAAGCCATTGCGCAAATGGTTTACCATAAATTTATTGAAAAGAACCACAATGCAGAGAGAACAAGTTAATGTAATCGAAGAAGAGAATTTGAGTGCATTCGAACAATCTTTAAAATCCAACGATACAGAAGAGAAAATAGATATTTGGTTTTATAGACCAATTGGTTTTCGTATTGCACAGGTATGTGCTAAAATTGGGATTACACCCAATGCTGTAACAATCATAAGTATTTTCTTTGGTGTTGCGGCCGGTATTTTATTTTATTACCAAGAACTATGGATTAATGTGATCGGAATGCTGTTGTTGGTCTTTGCAAACTCTTTGGATAGTGCAGATGGACAGTTGGCCCGGATGACAGATAATAAAAGTCGCTTTGGTCGCATTTTGGACGGCTTTGCGGGCGATTTTTGGTTTGCTTCCATCCATATTGCCATCTGTTTGCGCAGTATCAATGAAGGCTGGCCGGAATGGTTGTGGGTATTTTGTATCCTTGCTGGGGTGTCCCATATGTTGCAATCTGCAATGGCTGACTATTACCGCAATGTCCACCTCTTTTTTATCAAAGGTAAGGCAGGAAGCGAATTGGATAATACGCGTGATTTGAAAGTCGATTACGATGCCTTATCCTGGCGGAAGAACTTTTTTAGCAAGTTTGTGTTGAATGGTTATATGGGCTACACCCGAAATCAGGAAAAGCTATCCCCAAAATTGCAGAAGTTATTGCATATCGTCAAATCCCGATACAAAGATGATTTGCCCCAACAATTGATGGTTGATTTCAGAATGAAAAATAAACCATTGATGAAGTACACCAACATTGTGCAGTTCAATACACGGGTAATCTTCCTTTTTGTTTGGTTGTTTATCGGTCAACCGTGGATTTACTTTTTCTTTGATATGTTTGTTTTAAACCCGATCTTAATCTATATGTGTAATAGACAGGAAAAGGTAAGTGGTTATTTTGTTGATAAATTAACAAACGATCCAACTTATGGGGAGTAAAATCTATAAAGTACTCTTTATGCTGATTGGTATAGGCACCTTGGCCTATATGATTCATGCAATGGGGGGTCAGGAGATTTGGACGAATCTGGAGAAAATTGGTTGGTGGTTTTTGCCGGTATTGGGTAGCTGGGCTGTTCTTTACTGGATGAATGCCATGGCTTTTAAAGCGATTATTCAGGAGCCGCAATTGCCGCAGACCAATGTTCCTTTCTGGAAAGTTTTGCAATTAACGGTGTCTGGTTATGCCATTAATTACATTACGCCATTTGTGGCGCTAGGGGGAGAACCTTACCGCATTATCGAACTGAAAAATTATGTTGGCGGTTCAAAAGCCGGTTCATCCGTTCTGTTATATGGTGTTATGCACATTCTATCCCATATTTTATTTTGGGTGGTATCCGTTTTCCTGATTCTATGGTTTGTACCGGCGAGTACCCTGGTTGATGTTGCCTGTGCCGTAATTTTTGTTATGGCTATTGTATGTACCTGGTTATTTACAAAATTCTATAAAAAAGGAATTACAGTTTCTTTATTAAAGACCCTGTCGCGCTTGCCCTTAGTTGGAAAGAAAATCAATAATCTGCTGGAGGCAAAGTTCGAAACATTGAACGATGTTGACCAACAGGTGAAGAATCTATTTCAAAATCGTAGAGACCGATTTTATACAGCTCTCCTCTGGGAATTTGTTGCCCGGGTAGTCGGCTGTTTTGAAATCTATTTTATCGGCCTGGCACTGGATATCAACATTGATTTTATTGATGCGATGATCATTAGTTCCGGATCCTCGCTATTTGCTAATTTGGTGTTTTTCTTCCCAATGCAATTAGGGACTCGTGAAGGTGGTTTGGCGATGGCTGTGATGAGCATAGGCCTGCCTGCTTCGGTCGGTATTTTTATGGGGATTGTGACAAGGATCAGAGAGATTGTTTGGATTATGATTGGTTTAGGTTGGATGAGTTTAGTTAAAAAGAAATAGCAATGGATAAGTTTATAATTAAGGGAATCATTTTTGATTACGGAGGTACATTAGATACGAATGGGGGACATTGGGGGGCAGTGATATGGTCCGGTTACGAAAAATATCAAGTTCCGGTTAACCTGAATTCCTTTCAAGAAGCCTACGCCTACGCCGAACGTCAAATGGCGATTCAGCCGATTATCAAACCAGATTTTAATTTCCTTGAAGTACTTGAAGCGAAATTGAAAGTACAGTTTGAATATCTTATTGCCGCCGGCTATGATCTGGATATGCAATTGGCTGATAAAATCGCATTTGACGGTTATTCTCTTGCCAAAGATACTGTTGCACAGGTAAAGCCATTATTGGCCGTTATGGGCGATCAATATCCCATTGTGATGGTATCCAACTTCTATGGAAATCTAAAAGCTGTATTGGCTGATTTTGGAATTTTATCCTATTTTAAAGCGGTTGTTGAGTCTGCGGTAGTGGGAGTACGTAAACCAGATCCTGCAATTTATGCACTTGGTGTCGAGGCGATGGGTTTGCCTGCTGCTGAGATCTTAGTCGTGGGTGATTCCTATAGTAAGGATATGGCTCCAGCAAAGGCTGTCGGTTGTCAGACGCTATGGCTGAAAGGACAGACTTGGGGAGAAGATAAACTACAGGATACTTCTGCCGCAGATAAACAATTTAGTACCATCTTTGATCTCAAGGATTTTGTTTAATCAGGCTTTTTGCCTAAATTCTTTAGGCGATATGCCTACATTTCGCTTAAAGAATTTTCCAAAAAAAGACTGATCTGAGAAATGTAACTGTTTCGCGATTTCTCCGATCGATAGCCCTTGACGGAGCAAACATTTAGCCTCTTCCACCAAAACATTCTGAATCAATTCTATTGCCGGCTTTCCGGTGAGTTCTTTCGTGATCACCGAGAGGTGTTTGGGTTTAATACCTAATTCTGAAGCGTAAAACTGTACCATATGTTCCCGACGGAAAGATTGTTTTAATAGCAAGTAGAAATTGGCCAATATTTCCCTTTTCCGTGAAGGTACCACGGGAATATTTTTTATGTTTTGGCTGGCTAAACGCGCGATCTCACAAAACAGCACTTCCGTCAGCGACTTGATAATCTGTGGCTTGAAAATATAGTCCCCACCTTGCTTGTCGTAATGAATAAACTGCTTGAATAGGTTAGACAAGTTTGCGGCATCTGGTGCCGAAAGTGAAAAAATGTGATTGCTATCCAATGCGAGCGACTTTTTTGTGAAGTCAAAAAAGTCTTTTTGAAATTCCAATTTAAACGTAAAATCTATACTAAAGAAAATCAGATAGACTTCACAGTCCCAAGATTTGGTGACAGATGCTCCATTGACTTTCGACGAGGGATGAGTCAAGAGCAGATGATGCTGTCCAACTTGTACCCGTTCGTCATTTATAATAAAAGAGGTTTCCCCCTTTTTTATTAGGCAGAGTGAATAAAGGCTCTTGTTCGCCAATATATGCTGTTGCTGTGGGCTGAAGACCGGTTTGGATTTGTTTCCCTTGATGTGAAAAGCGAAAAAATCTCTGTTGTCAATGAGTTTATCGATAGAGGACATGCTTACTTTACAATAAAATCAAAATATGTTTTACGATAGGGTTCATCCTTTAAGGTATAGTGCCACCATTCCTTATCGTAGGCCTTAAACCCAAATTTAGCCATAGCCTCACGTAGTATCCTGCGGTTTTCTTTTTGTTTTGCAGTTAGTTTGGTATAGTTATGATGAGAGACGGCACCAAAGAAATCAAAAGGACCGCCCATATCTATTTCTTTGTGATCTTTAAGACTGACCAATGTTAAATCGACTGTACTACCGCGACTATGTCCTGATTTGGTCGCAATAAAACCGAGTTTAAATAAGTTTTTCTTATCTAGCTCTGGATAGAACTCCCGCTTAGCGATCGTATCTTGGGTGGCCAGTGACCAGGCTTTAAAATGATCAACTGCGCGTTGCGGGCGATAGGCATCAAAAATTTTTAATGCCAAGCCTTGATTGTTTAGATGTTGTTCAACTTGCTGTAAGGCCAATGCGGCACGCTTCGTCAGGATCGCAACAGGTTTTTCGTAGCCACGGATAGGTTTTCCTGTAAAATTGTGGCTTCCAAAATAACGTATTTCGAGGGTAATTGTCGGGATGAATTCTTTTACGTAAACGAAGTTTGCTGGCATCTTTTGTTGGGCTTTCGTTTGGAAGGCAAAAAAAGCAAGACAAATGGATAGACAGAAGTTGAGTTTCATAGGATGAAGATACAAATTTGATGCTCAATTCTAGCATTCGGCTATGCGCTTAAAACGTAATGCAAACAATAACAAGAAGATGAATAAGAAAAGCCTCAGGAAATGAATGCCTGAGGCTTGTCAGAAATCAGACTTAATGATCTGTTATTTTTCTTTTTAAATAGTTGTAGATCTCAATCTGCGAGCGGCAAGGCTCCTTTTTATTTTCGACGTAGTGGTTGCTTAGGGAGTTGTTCAGAATGCGAGCTTTAACATTATCGGTTAGTTGAATGTAAAGCATTTCCTTTAAATCTTCCTTGATTTTTTTACTGGTGATTTTTACAGCAGCTTCAATACGATGATCTAAATTTCGGGTCATCCAATCCGCCGAGGAGATATACATTAATTCTTTACCGGCATTGTAAAAATACATGACTCGGGCATGTTCTAGATATTCGTCGACAATTGAAATTGCATTCATCGGAGATTTAAATGTTTTCTGGTTCGTCGCACAATAGATCCCACGGATGATAAGGTCTATTTTAACTCCAGCTGTTGCAGCATCATAAAGCTTTTTAATCATATCTTTATCACTCAGCGAGTTTACTTTGACAATGATCGCTGCTTTTCGACCAGCCTTAGCTTCTGCGATTTCCAGATCGATAAAATGCAGCAATTCCCTGCGCATATCAATTGGACAGATCAATAAGCTTTTACAGTTTTTGATCATCTCAGCGGGGTCTGATTTTGGTCTTCTGAGGTAATTGAAGACTTTATTGATATCCGCAATGACATCTCTATTGCTCGTCAACAGGCAGTAGTCCCCATATAATTTGGCCGTTTTTTCATTGATATTACCGGTGCTGACAAAGCCATATTGAATTGTTTTTGCACCAGTCCGCTTTTTGATGACACATAATTTGGCATGTACTTTTTTATTGGGAATTCCCGTTAGGACCTTGATGCCTTCCAATTCAAGTTTTTCTTTCCAGTCCAGATTATTCTCCTCATCAAATCGTGCCCGCAGTTCAAGCATGACCGTTACTTCCTTACCATTCCGGGCAGCATTTATCAATGCATTGGCGACTTTGGAATTCGAAGCTAAGCGATAGGCTGTAATCTGTATCGTTTTCACATCCGGATCCATTGCGGCTTCACGTAGCAGGTCAATGATAGGCCGAAACTCATGATAAGGAAAGGAGAGCAGAACATCTTTCTTCAAAACTGTATCGGTGACACGTTCATAATTTTGAAAATAGGGATGTGGAAATGAAGTTCTCTCCTGTGGTTGGTGATAGGACTTAAACACATTTGGGAAGTCCATAAAATGCTTGAAATTATGGATCTTTTGTCCAGGTATGATACTATCTTTTTTGGATAGGTTGAGTTTTTTGATCAGAAACTCGACGAGTTTTGGATCCATCTCCTGATCAAAGATAAAACGGGTCGGTTTACCTTTCCGTCTATTTTTGACGCCTTTGCTTATCTTCTCAACCAGTGTTGTATTGATGTCGTTATCGATATCGAATTCTGCATCTTTCGTGACCTTAAACACATGTGCATGGAATACATCGAAACCGAAATACGAAAATATCAATGGAAGATTGAACTTAATGACATCTTCGAGAAGAATAATATGTTTTTCATCCTTTGGTGCCGGCAATTGGACGAAGCGTCCGTTCTGGCTAGTGGGAATTTCAATTAGTGCAAACTTAGTTTCGTATTGCCATTCGCTTTTTCCCATGGCGATACCTAAATAGAGGCTCTTGTCACGGATATACGGCATTGGGCGAACATCATCTAGAATTAACGGAATGACATTCGACTCCACATCATCCTGATAATACTCACTGACAAACTGCTGTTGCTCCGGACTAAGCTCCTCACTCGTCTTGATAAAGACGTTTTGCTTGGCCATATCTTTTTGGATCCGGTTCCAGGTGTTATCAAATTTCTTTTGTTGTTTGATTACCCGAATATTGAGTTCTTCTAAAATTAATTGCGGATCTTCATAAAAGGATTGATTGGCACTTTTGTCCTTGAGGTCTATGGCACGTTTGAGCCCTGCCACACGTACACGAAAAAATTCATCCAGATTATTGGAAAATATACCTAAAAATTTGATCCTTAGGGGTAACGGTACAGTTTCATCTGCAGCCTCTTGTAATACCCTGCCATTAAAGCTCAACCAACTGATATCTCTAGGAATAAATTTTTTCACCATAACTAAATATACATAAATTTAAGAAGCAAAACTATAGCTCTAGGCGCGATAAACGAACTTTTTCGTGTTAAAGAATTATTAATTTATTTTTTCTTCATCTACTTCCAAAAAAATACCCCAAAAAGTGCAAGACCTTTTGGGGCGAACAATATCGTTGACTGTGTTGTTATTTCTTTTTTCCGTATTTTTTTGAAATCTGGACCGCTTTGTACTTGGTGCCATCAAAATGCGGGGCATCAATTGCCAATGTCGTAGGGTAAGGAGCTGTACGATCGAAAAAATATACGGTGGTCGTACTGCCATAATCGTTGACTGGCAGGAGCTCCAGACAGGCTGTATAATCTGCATTCAATAGGTCGCCTACTGTGACAGCATAGATACGGATAATGCCACCTTTATTTTGCTCATTCCTAACAAAAGCAACTTCCTTAAATCCGCCAGGAAGATCTTCGATACTTTTTTGATTGAAAGTATCTTTTAAAATAAAACCCAACAACACTAAAACCGGGATGACCAAAAGCCATACCTTTTTATTCTTCTTCATTAAAATACGCTTAAATAGTAATGTTTATATCCAATAATTTATAAAATTCTTTTAAGATAGCCTGATGTCCGGGCCAAGCAGGAGATGTGACCAGGTTTCCATCTACAACAGCCTGATCAGCGGGAATATTTTTCCAGATACCACCCGCCAATTCAATATCCGGCCCTACGGCGACATAGGCTGTCAATGTACGCCCGGTCAGAACCTTTGCTGCTGTCAATACCTGAATCCCGTGGCATATTGCCGCAACAGGCTTATTTTTTTCAAAGAAATGTCTGGTAATTTCTAATACACGTTGGTTAAGACGGATATATTCCGCCGAACGGCCACCTGCAATATAGAGTCCATCATATTCTTCAGGGGTGACCTGATCAAAATCCTTATTGATCGCGAAATTATGACCCCGTAATTCCTTATAGGTTTGATCACCTGTAAAATCATGTACCGCGGTAGGCACCACATCGCCCTTTTTTCGGTCAGGGGCAATGGCATCAACTGCTATTCCTATTGATCCCATCGCTTGAAATGGAACCATCGCTTCGTAGTCTTCTACAAAGTCTCCAACAAGTAATAATATTTTTTTTGCCATATCAAAAACCTCTTTTAGTAGGTTCTGAATTTACATATTAAAAGAGGTTTTTACAATGGTTATTTGTTAATCTTTTGTTAACCTTGAACCGTTAATTTTTCTGCAAGAGCACGTTTAGTCTTACGTACTTTAGCCTCGAGCTGGCTTTTTAAAGTAGGATTGGTAATACCTTTTCCTTCCTCAAAATTTTTATGAAATTCAGGTAGGGAGAATGAGTCCAGGATATCAGCACCATCCCAGGTAATTCTATTGACTGCTGCATTCAGTACAGTTGAGCCACCCATTGGACCGGGAGAAGTAGCTAATAAGAAAACAGGCTTACCATTGAAGGTTTTGCGATTCGGAATCCGTGATACCCAGTCAACAATGTTTTTGTAAGCTGAAGTATAGGAGCCATTATGTTCCGCCAGTGAAATAAGCAAGAAATCCGCGGCATCCATTTTTGCTGCAAAATCATGCGCTAATTGTGGAATGCCTAATTCTACTTCCTTATCATAAGAATAGATAGGCATTTCAAAATGATTGAGGTCAAGAAGCTCTACACTATCATCAGCTTCTTTGTAATATTTGGAAGTACTTGTTACAAAAGTTTTATTGATAGAATTCTTATTACTTGTTCCTGCAAATGCTAATATTTTCATCTGTGTACGTTTTAATTTTTAAACTGGTCAAACTTACAACATAATCACAAAAAAAATGTCAGCAAAATGTCTGCTAGGGGCATAATAGCCTATTTATTGACCTAGGTCAATGAAATGCAAAGCGTTCGTACATCCCGAGTAGTCCGGTGAGCCCACCTGTATGAACAACCAGTAGCTGATCTGCTGGTGTGAAATAATCTTTTTTGATGAGATCATCTACAGCATAAAGCAATTTTCCGGTATAAGTAGGCTCGATCATAATCCCTGTACTGCTGATAAAATGCTGTGTGAATGCAAGGAGTTCAGGTGTAGTCTTAGCATACCCTCCAAAATGATAGTCCAGATGTAAGATAGGTGCGGCAAGATGGGGGTAGAGTTGAGCAACTTCATCATTGATAAAGCTGCCGTTTTTGAGTACGGGTACCCCGTGTATCTGAGTGAAAAGATCTTTTTTGTCAATTGCGTTGGCAATTCCGGCAAGCGTAGTTCCAGTACCACAGGCAGTAAAGATATGTTGGTAGTCCTGTTGGAGCTCATCGACAAGTTCGGCGCAGCCTTTGGCTCCCAAGAGGCCATAGCCTCCTTCATGGACATAGAAGGCCGTTGGATCCTGACCGAAATAGTCGCTATAGAGCTTTTCTTTGTCCCTATAGGAATCCCGGTCCACATAAATAAGGTGCATCCCGAATAATTGACACATGGTCAGAACCGGATTATTAACCTGTTCGTCACCTCTGACGAAAGCTGTCGTTTTGAGCCGGAATGTTGCTCCTGCACAAGCGGTCGCTAGTAAATGATTGCTCCATGCACCACCAAAAGTAACGATATGATTTTTTTGGAGCTGCAATGCCTCCTGAAGATTGTACTTTAATTTTCGCCATTTGTTGCCCGAAATAAAAGGATGGATCAGGTCGTCCCGCTTCAGTGTTACCTTGATGTGCTTTTTTTCCCATAAAGGTAATGTGACTTCTGTTTCGGGGCTATGGATTTTGAATGGCAACATAACATTAAATGAAAACAAATTTAACGAAAATTGTTTCATTTGGTTTATTTTTGTAGAATGACAGAACAAATGGGATCGCAAGATCAAGAAGAACAAGAGTTATTTGAACATCTACGCATTGAAGTGGATAAGGGGCAAGCTTTACTCCGTATTGATAAATATCTGATGAATAGGGTGGAAAATGCGACAAGAAGCAAAATTCAGCATGCCATTGAAGCAGGTTCTGTCATGGTTAACGGAAAAGAGATCAAGGCGAGCTATAAAGTCAGACCAGAGGATGTCATTACGTTGGTATTACCAGATCCACCACGCGATAATGAGGTTTACCCCGAAAATATTCCCTTAGACATAAAATACGAAGATGACGATGTCCTTATTGTAAATAAAGAAGCTGGGATGGTAGTTCACCCAGGTTATAATAATTATACAGGTACATTGGTCAATGCATTGACTTATCATATACAGCAGCTGCCACAGTTGCCGGGAAATTCAGACCGTCCCGGTCTGGTACACCGAATAGATAAAGATACTTCCGGATTGTTGGTGATTGCTAAGAACGAAAAATCGATGGCATTTTTGGCTAAGCAATTTTTCGATCATAGCATTACCCGTAAATATATTGCCTTGGTATGGGGTGATTTGAAAGAGGATGGAACGATTACTGGTTACATTGGTCGTCATCTGAAAGATAGGCGTATTATGGCCATGTACGAAAGTGAGGACAAAGGAAGATGGTCAGTGACGCATTACAAAGTACTGGAACGATTGGGTTATGTGACTTTGATCGAATGCCAGTTGGAGACGGGGCGTACACATCAAATTCGTACGCACATGCAATCCATTGGTCATCCATTGTTTAATGACGCAATGTACGGCGGGGATAAAATATTAAAAGGAACTGTCTTCTCAAAATATAAACAATTTGTGGACAATTGCTTTAACCTGCTTCCACGGCAGGCGCTTCACGCACAGGTATTGGGATTTATTCATCCGACTTCAAAAGAAAATATCTATTTTGAGGTACCATATCCTGAAGATTTTCGTTTAGCTTTAGAAAAGTGGCGTGGTTACGCCGCAAATTCCATGGCTGTAGAAAATGATTAAAATTTAGAAAACAAATAAAGATGCCGACAAACTATATCAATTTTAACGGCAATGTAGTGCCGGAAGAACAGGAAATATTTAACGTAGAAAATAGAGGCTTTCGCTATGGTGATGGATTGTTTGAAACCATGTTGTATAAGGATGGTGATATTCGTTTTCTGAATTTTCATGTAGCGCGCTTGCAACAGGGGATGGAATTGATACACCTTGATGATGCGAATCTTTTTGATGAATTTTTTATCCGTTCAAGATCGGAGGAGCTGATTCGTAAGAATAACATGTTGGGACAGCAGGTACGTATTCGATTGATTGTATTTCGGATGGGTGGAGGATTGTATAGTCCAACCACAAATAAACCGGGATTTGTCTTGCAGGTACAGCGCTTAGAACCCAATCTACGAGATAAGAAAGTCGGTCTGATCGTGGGCTTATATAGTGAGTTCAAAAAGCCTTATAGTGATTTGTCAAAACTAAAATCGCTCAATTCGCAAATTTATGTACTGGCGGGTATCTATAAGAAAAAGATGGCTTTTGATGATGTATTGATCTTAAATCAGGAAGGTTACCTTTGTGAGTCCCTGACCTCAAATATCTTCGTGTATTACGAAAAAATATTATATACGCCTGCGCTATCCGAGGGATGTATCGAAGGTGTCATGCGACGGGTAGTGATGGATATGGCTCGGTCTGAAGGGATTGAAGTTGTTGAGGCACAAATTAGCGCTGAAATCATGAAAAGAGCGGATGAGATTTTTTGTACCAATGCGGTACAAGGGGTGCAATGGGTCATGGGCTACAAGCAGAAACGCTATTTCAATAAAATATCACGGATATTGCAAGAAAAGTTGCTGAGCTGGAATTATGATTCAAATGAGGAGCAAAGCTAAGTTTGGGAGAAATAATTGATAAACATACAAAAGCCAAAATTAATCTTGGCTTTTTGTATGTACTATTCTGATAATCCAGTGCTCAAAAGCCTTTTTGAAGTCAAGCAGGAAGTCTTTTGTTTTTTGTAATTCAACTTTTCCGCTCTCGCCGATACAATCTTTTATATTACCAAGATAAGCTTCGGGTTGCTGCATCGGAAAGATATTGACAAATACCAAGGACTGTCGGATATGATGGTTTGCACCGAAACCACCATAAGCTCCTGTTGAAGAGGAGATGATGGCTCCCGGTTTGCCATCCCATTTATTCTTCCCGTATGGCCGGGATCCTACATCTATTGCATTTTTTAGTACAGCAGGTACCGAGCGATTATACTCGGGGGTAATGAACAGAATAGCATCCAATGCTGCGACCTCTTTACGAAACCGGATATAACTTTCGGGCGGATTGCCTTCGTCGTCAAAATCCTGGTTGTATAAGGGGAGATCACCAATTTCAAGAATACGATAGTTAAACTTGTTAGGTGTTTGTTCAAGAATAAAATCAGCTATCTTTCTATTATAGGATTGTTTCCTTAAACTGCCGACGATGATTCCAATGCTGTAAGTATTCATACTGAAGTTCAATTAAAGTATTAAAAGTATTATTGGTTGAACAATTTGCTCCCTAAAAAGTTTCCCTGTTTTTGAATGTAAAAATAAAACTAAGTTGTTTGTGCTGAATAGATTAAGTTTTTGTTAACAAAAATTAACATTTATCATTTAATCTTTTGCATACAGTTTGTTGTCGTATTGTAAAGAATAAATTACAAAACTAAGGGAGGAGCTACTTATGAAAAAAATGTTTTACACCGCTGCTATCGTTGCAGGTCTTTTTGTGGCCGGGACGGCTGATGCACAGGTAAGTATCAGCGTAAATATCGGAAGTCAGCCAAGTTGGGGACCGGTGGGTTATGATTATGCCCGTTATTATTACATGCCTGAATACAATATGTATTATGATGTACCTGCGAGATGTTATGTTTACTATGACAATGGAGGTTGGATAAGAAGGGCGAGTTTACCAAGAAGATATCGGCATTATGATTTTTATAGGGCGCATAAAGTAGTGATCAATGATCGCACACCTTGGCATCACCATGACCGTTATAGAAGCAGATATGGCCACTCACGGGGCAGACAGGTTTCTATCCGGGATAGTCACCATGGACGTAGTGGATATTCCTTTGCGAGTGAACGTAGTGTAAGACGAGATCATTCCTGGGGTGAGAGCAATAGAAGACATAACGATAGAGGAAGAGGGCGTGGGCGCGGATACGGAGATAGAGATAATGACCGGCACGAGCACGGACACAGAGGGAGACATTGAGATTAATTGGATGTGTCTAGTTTGAGTATCTTAATCGTTTAATAGGAAAGGGACTTGTCGTAAGACAGGCCCCTTTTTTATAGCATTGATTTTGGTTGAGTTAGTCTTTTGTATAGTGTAATCTCTAGATAGATGCTAAAATTTTATAACGATATATTCAATAAAATAAAGTGTAAGGAATAAATCACAGGATATAAAGCGTTGATTCATGAAAATTATCTTAATTTTGCGACACGAGCATACGAAGAGACTTTAATAAAGTAGGGCATTTTGTGTGCAAAAGATAGCATGTGGCGTGTAAGTTAATTTATGTAATGGGAAAAGTAATTAAATCAAGCTTTGTATTGATGGGCTTGGGAATAGCTAGTTTAGGATTACAGTCTTGTAATCAAAACAGCGGTAAAAAGGAAGAAAAGGGTGTTACTGTAGATTCTGTACAGCACAAGAAAGATAGTCTAATTGTTGTGCAGGATTCTATTACAAAAGTGGATTCGCTGCGCAAGGATTCCATTACCAAAATGGAGGCGAATGTTTCCTATAGTGGTGCCAAAGATACCACAGTTTTATTGACGGACTCTGTTTCGCCGCGATATATTTACCTTACTTTTGATGACGGCCCGCTTAATGGTAGCCAGTATTTGGATTCTATCGCAACAGCGAAGGGTATCAAGATCAATGCATTTTTGATTGGCGAACATGATAAGATGAGCAAAAAATTGCACGGCTATACAGAACGGTATAAAAATAATCCACTGGTCGATTGCTACAATCATAGTTATTGGCATGCGCATAATAAGTATAGTACATTTTATTCAAATCCACAGACGGCATTTGAAGATTTTGAATTGGCAGAACAATCTCTGGGCCTGGAGCACAAAATCGTGAGACTCCCCGGAAGAAATATCTGGTATGTGGGTGACCGTAAAAAGGTTGATCTAAAAAGCGGCGCTTCTACCGCAGAGCTACTACACGAAAACGGTTATAAAATTATGGGTTGGGATTGCGAATGGAAGATTAATGGTGTGACAGGTAAGCCGGATTTATCGGTTAACCAGTTGTATACACAGATGAAGAACTTGCTTCGTAAAGGTACATCCTACACAAAAAATAATGTTGTCCTGTTGACCCATGATAATATGTACCAAACGAAAAAAGGCCAGAAATTACTGTCAGATTTAATTGATAGTCTTAAACAACATCCAAACTATCGCTTTGAGTTTATGCGCAATTATCCACAATAGGGAATTTCCACAATCAATATAATTTAGCCCTAAATCAGTAGTATAAGATTACTGGTTTAGGGCTAAATTTTTATAGCGGAAGAATTCCTCTCCTTAGTTTTGTTTGCGTAGATATTTTGTCAATATGACAATTGTCTGGCCTTCAATTTTTCCTTCGATCTGCTCAATATTATCAGCTACTAATCGGATATTTTTAACCACAGTACCTAAGGTTGCTTTGAGCGAAGAGCCTTTTACATCCAGTGTTTTTGTCAGCACAACAGTATCGCCTTCTAATAATCGCTGTCCGATGCTATCTTCATGAAAAGAAACGTAACCGTCGTTTTCATGATCTCCGGTTTTCTTTGCCTCGGCTAATGTTTCATCATCAAGGTAGAGGATATCGAGTGCTTCGGAAGCCCAGCCTTCATTTTTCAGACGATTTAACATGCGCCAGCAGACAATCTGTACAGCAGGGATTTCTGACCACATGGCATTTGGTAGAAATTTCCAGTCTTCGGGATTTAATTGCTCTGTTTTGTTGAGCTGGTTGGCCAATGTTGCTGAAATCAGTAGGGTGTTATCCAAAGTTGAACTGGTTTCCGGAGGTAATGTATAGGTTATTAAGTCCGTTACAGTGTCTGTCAGCTCACATTTTCCGCCAGCTCGCGCTAGTAATTGTTCTTCTAATTTCATATCTGTTTCTATAAAAGCCCAAAAATAAGAATATAAATTGTAGTAAGTTGTCGTTGCTAAAATAAAGCTGGTCTTTCTCTAAAAAAAAATAGGATGAGCTGTTATATTGGTACTGAATTTGTACGCTAACGAAGTTGGAAAAGATTATTAACTGAAATAAATATACAAATCATATGAAATGGCAAGGAGGTAAACAAAGTGGCAATTTTGAGGATCGTAGAGGTATGTCCGGTGGTGGAAAGCTAGCATTGGGAGGTATAGGGGGGATCATCGTCTTGGTTATTGGTTTTCTGATGGGGGGCGATCCCATGCAGTTGTTGCAACAGGCGCAAAATATGGGTGGGCAAACGGAGCAGTCTGGGCAACCGCGCGAACTAAATCCTGAGGAAAAGAGGTTGACTGAGTTTTCGTTGACTGTACTTCAGAGTACAGAAGATGTCTGGGCTAAGCTATTTAAAGAGCAAATGCAGCAAAATTTTACGCCAACTACCCTGGTTTTTTATGATGGTGGTACGCAGACAGACGGTTGTGGGATGGGACAGGCTTCGTATGGGCCATTTTATTGCCCTGGAGATCAGAAAATCTATTTGGACCTGACCTTTAACCGCGAACTCTCCGATAAATTTGGTGCCAAGGGGGAATTTGCGATGGCTTATGTTATTGCACACGAGGTAGGGCATCATATTCAACAGCTGGTTGGATTATTACCCAAAACCAATCAAGCCCGTGGGAAACTGAGTGAACGTGAAAACAACAAGATTTCGGTCATGACTGAACTTCAGGCAGATTTCTATGCCGGTGTGTGGGCGCATTACCTCAATGAATACACGGATATAAAAATAGATTATAACGATATCGTGGATGGTATGAAAGCCGCAGAAGCGGTAGGGGATGATAAATTGCAGACGGCTGCGCAAGGCTATGCTGTTCCAGAATCTTTTACACATGGAACCTCAGCGCAACGAATGGCCTGGTTTAAGAAAGGATATGACTCAGGAGACATGCGCGCCGGAAATACGTTTGAAGATCCAAGTCTGAGATAGTAAGAACAGATTCCATAAGTGCTACCAATTGTAGTATGGTAAAGATAAGCCCTATAAATTTTTATGGGGCTTTTTATTGAACCAATAAATTACAGCCTCGAATATCGCTTTGGTCAAAACGCCCCAGTATCTCAAATGAACCATCCTGATACACTTTTCCGAGATCCTGTGTTGCTATAAATGAACAAGAGTAGCGGTTGGCTAAGTCGATGACATTAATGCCTCCGGTTCTGTCGGAGGAAATTAAACTCAACGGGTCATTTGTATCACGAATTAATACTTTCATCCATTTGGGCAAATGGAAAATCCCTTGACCCGAAGAGTACCCCTGTGACAATAATTCGGTCATGCCATATTCTGAGTGGATCCCACTGACCTTAAAAGCATCCTCAAGCAGTTGGTGAATTTCCTGTTTCACCATTTCTTTGCGTTTACCTTTCATTCCGCCAGTTTCCATGATAATCAGTTCCGGAAATTCAAAAGCATATTGCTCAATGAAATCAAGCAAGGCATAGGTGACACCAAAAAGGATGGTTTTAGTTCCGTTATCTTTTAATTGAACAAGTGTATCGTATAACTCCTGATGATTGTAGAGGAAATAATTACTCTCCGTTTGTTTACTCTGTTTCATCAAATCATCGATCATGTAGATCAGGGACGAACCACTTCTTTCCAGATAGGATGGGAGTAGGGCCAAAACAGCGATATCCGTAATCGGTCCATAGAAGTCTTCGAATATACGTCGAAAAGTTTGCTCATAGATGGATACATCGGCAACAAGATGTTTGGATGTGACCATACCTGTTGTGCCTGAGCTTGAAAACACAATTTGGGGGTCCATTCCGGCAGCCAGAACTTTTTGTGTTTTGAAAAATTCTATCGGCAGGAAGGGGATCTCGCTATAATGCTTGACTTGATTTTTTTCTTTACCTATCAGCGAAACATAGTCTCGGTAAACCTGACAATGCTGCAGTTGGAAGTGATAAGTTTCTATACAATGTTGATTAAAGTCGTCCTCTGTTTGAATTGCAAAAAAATCCGTCCAATTCGTCATAGCATTTAAATTTTGATGGACAAAATTAGCTAAAATTTAGAAATATTGGGTAGCAAAGCCAAAGCTGGAGAGTCGCAATAATGTAAAACCGTCTGCGGGCGAATTTTGGTATTCGGAATAATTATAGAAAAACACTGGTGTCGACTTTAGGACACCAGTATTTGATATATTTTACAACATACCACCATCAACAGGAAGAACCTGTCCAGTGACGTATGCGGATAAATCAGATGCAAGGTAAAGACAGGCATTGGCTACATCTTCTGGAGATCCAGCACGTTTCAAAGGAATTCCTGCTTCCCATGTCGCGATCACTTTAGGATCCAATATATCTGTCATTTCTGTACGGATAAATCCAGGGGCAACAACGTTTGCACGGATGTTACGTGAACCCAATTCTTTAGCAACGGATTTGGTGAATCCTATGATACCAGCTTTGGAAGCGGCATAATTTGATTGACCAGAATTCCCTTGGACGCCAACAACGGAAGACATATTGATGAAAGAACCTTTACGGTTTTTCATCATTATTTTTGAAGCAGCTTTTGTAACATTAAATACGGATTTCAAGTTGACGTTTAAGACGTCATCCCAGTTTTCTTCCGTCATACGCATGAGCAGACCATCTTTTGTGATGCCGGCATTATTGACTACGATATCCAGGCTTCCAAAATCTGCAACGATTGCATTGATTAATTGTTCTGCTTCTTCAAATTTTGAAGCATCAGAACGGTAGCCGATTACTTTTGTTCCGTAGGCTTGAAGCTCTTTTTCTAGCGCTTGTCCCTTTTCTACAGACGAAAGGTAAGTGAAAGCAACATGGGCGCCGTGTTGTGCAAACACTTCCGCAATTTTTCTTCCAATTCCTTTTGATGCTCCAGTTACCAAAGCAATTTTTCCTTCAAGTAGTTTCATATAAGAGTGTAATGTTATTCGTTGATGTTTTTGCAAAAATGTTAAAACTATATTATAACACAAAATCTTTCGATAAATAACGGTTCAAAAAGCAATGAGCCTTTGTCTTATTTCGAATTATTTATTGCCGTATCGATGAACGATATCCCATGTATGACCTTAGAAAACTGGAAAAAGTGGAATTTCAATTATGCTTAGGATTATTTTAATAAATCAATGGTATTTTTGAATAAGTGTTTCTAAAAAGTACAGTTTTTTGACAAAAGACTTGGGGGTTTACCAAAAACTATATTAAATTTGCATCAATCACAAAAACATGAGCAAAAAATCAAATAAAGAAGTTGACGTTGTTCTAATCGGCGCCGGGATTATGAGTGCTACTTTGGGTACTCTAATCAATGAATTAAGCCCAGACGTTAATATTGAAATTCTCGAGCGTTTGGATGTTGTGGCGGCTGAGAGTTCTGACGCTTGGAATAATGCTGGTACAGGTCACTCGGCCTTGTGCGAATTGAATTATACACCGGAACAAAAAGATGGTTCGGTAAAAGTTGATAAAGCTGTTAAAATTGCTGAGCAATTTGAGGTTTCTAAGCAGTTTTGGTCGTACTTGGTTGATAAGGGTATTATTGCCCAACCGGAGAACTTTATCCGCAGCATTCCCCATATGAGTGCGGTTTTTGGTGAAAAAGATGTGAAATTCCTGAAGACAAGATGGGAAACAATGAACACCCAGACCTTGTTCAAAGGCATGGAATATACCGAAGATGCAACGCTATTGAAGTCATGGATTCCTTTGATGATGGAAGGGCGGGATGCAAGTGAGAAAATTGCTGCAACCAAAATGGATCTAGGTACCGATGTGAATTTCGGTTCATTGACACGTGATTTGATTAATAACCTAGCAAACAAAGAAAATATTTCAATTTCATTAAACCACGAAGTTGTCGACATCGATCGTGAAGACGATGGCCGTTGGGAAATCGAAGTGAAAGATTTGAAAACAGGGGTAAAGAGGGAGCTAAAAGCGAAGTTTGTGTTTATCGGCGCTGGAGGTCACTCCTTGTTATTGCTGGAGAAATCTGGTATTCCAGAAGCAAAAGGTTACGGTGGATTCCCTGTAGGAGGGCAATGGTTGAGATGCGTAAACGAAGAAATTATCAATACGCACCATGCTAAAGTCTATGGTAAAGCATCTGTTGGCGCGCCACCGATGTCTGTACCGCACTTAGATACCCGTTATATCGATGGAAAACAAGCCTTACTTTTCGGTCCGTATGCTGGTTTCTCAACCAAATTCTTGAAGCAAGGTTCTTATTTTGATTTACCTGCATCGATCAAATTATCCAATATCCGTCCGATGTTATCGGCAGGACTTGACAATTTGCCGTTGACGAAGTATCTGATCACGGAAGTGATGAAATCTCCTAAAGATAAATTGGAATCGCTGAAACAATTTATGCCAACAGCTAAATTGGAAGATTGGGTTATTGAGAAAGCCGGTCAACGTGTTCAGGTGATTAAAAAGGATGAGAAGAAAGGTGGAATTTTGGAGTTTGGTACAGAAGTGGTTTCAAGTGCAGACGGTTCTATCGCCGCGCTATTGGGAGCTTCTCCAGGTGCATCAACTTCGGTGGCAATCATGATCAGTCTATTGAAGAAATGTTTCCCTGAGCGTGCTAAATCAGATGAATACCGCAAGAAACTACGCGAGATGATTCCTTCGCATGGTAAATCGTTAAATGATGATGCTGAGCTTTGTAGAGAGACGCGTATCCGTACGCATAAAGCGTTGAAATTAATTGACATAGATTAATTTCAATAAACAATATACTTATGGGGTGCTCGGAAATGACAATGTCATCTGGGCTGAGATTATACCCAATAAAAGCGATTGTACGACCTTGTGCAATCGCTTTTATATACCTGATCCGGATAATGCTGGCGTAGGGATTTTAATTTCAATAAAAACATCCGTTTTTTCCGCTCATAAGTTTATTATGTAATTCCACGAACTAATAAACAATTGAATGACTTCTGATACAATTTTCGAGGCTTTTATTCAACAAATGCAGCAAGCCACCATAGCGGAATGGCTGGGGGTATGTTTTGGTATCTTGCAGGTTTGGTTTTCAAGGCAAAATAAATCGATCAATTACCTCTTTGGGATAATAGGCATTATCATATCTGTATATGTATTATTCCACGCAAAATTATATGCTGAAATCTTGTTGCATCTCTATTATTTGGTGATGAGCATCTATGGCTGGATCTATTGGAAATATAGCAGTGATACGATCGTACCGATCAGTCGTAGTACAGGCAGAGATTGGCAGATTGTTGGTTTTATCTGTGTAGCCGGATTCCTATTGTTCTATTTTGGCCTGGTGCATTTAACTGATTCCGATGTTCCGTTATGGGACTCTTTTGTTTCCTGTACAGCCTGGGCAGGGATGTGGCTATTGGCAAAGCGTAAGCTTGAAAATTGGATTTTATTGAACATCAGTAACCTGATGGCAATTCCCTTGCTTATACACAAAGGTCTATTCCTTTATGCTGGTTTAACCTTATTTTTATTTGTGATGGCTTTTAGTGGCTATTTTAATTGGCGGAGAATATTAAGTGATGAAAAAAAATATGCAGCTGACTGATGCAGCTATTGCTGTTCTAAAAGATCAGCAACGGAAAGCAATTCAGCAAAAGAGTTTGTCTGATGAGCAGCTTGAACTGATATACCTGAACAAGTGGTTTAAAATCTGGGTACCAGAATCTCTGAATGGCTTGGGGCTGGATCTGGTTAGTGGGCTTTCCCTGTTGAAGGAGCTAGCCTACTGGGATGGGGGATTGGCGTGGACGGTAACTTTATGTGCGGGAGCGAATCTTTTTGTTGGTTTTATTGACTCCGAAGTTGGGCAGGATATTTTCACTTCAAAACAGGTATGTTTTGGAGGAAGTGGACAGATTGCAGGCATCGCTGAGCGTGAGGGCAAGTCTTATCACTTGAAAGGGCTTTGGAAATATGCCACTGGAGCACCCCACCTGACACATTTTACCTTGAACGCCTATATCCAGGCGGATGGACAACAACTGTTGGATCAGGATGGAAATCCACTTGTAAAATCTTTCTTTGTCGCGCGTGAATTTGCATTGATTCATTACGATTGGGATACTTTCGGGCTTGAGGCGACAGCATCGCATTCTTTTTCACTAGATAATATACAGGTAGACGACAACCAGTCTTTTCTTATCGATGCCTCAAAAAGTACACGACCTGAGCTGCTCTATCAATACCCTTTTATGCCATTTGCGGAGTTGACCTTATTGGTGAATTTTATGGGGATGTACGGTCGGTTTTTGGATCTGATCGAGAAGTTATTTGTATTGAAGTCCAATCAGGGGAAATGGGAGCAAATGGAAAGTAAAGCTGCTTTCCGGAAATTGGATGAAATGCAGCAGGACTACACAGCTAGGGAAAATAGTATCCTGGAGCTTGCGACTCGTTCTTGGGAGAATCTCAAAAATAAGGTTGATAATACCACGTTATATGAGTGTATAGCAATAGAAAGTAGAGACTTTGTGGAGATTATTCTGTCCAATGTGATTAAACTCTATCCCCATACTGGGATTTCGGGCGCTGCCACTGACAATGAAATCAATATTTTGTTTCGGAATATATTTACGGCATCTCAGCATAAATTACTGCAAAAGAATTTGTCCTAAACGTTAGGCTGGATCTGGATCTGCAGTAGAATTTTAACTGGAGATTTCTGACAATTTTGGAGTTATGATTGTTAAATAAAAAAGACGATCAATTGATCGTCTTTTTTATTGTTAAATAGGAAGTGTCCCCGACGAGATTCGAACTCATATCGTCAGAACCGGAATCTGAAATTCTATCCATTGAACTACGGGGACGTGTCGCAAAGATATACTATTTTCTAGATCTTACAAATAATCTTTGCTATAAAATTTAAACTTTTGAACTGGGAATTTACGATGTACATCTCTAGTGGTTTTTGACCTCTCTGCTTTTATAATTTGCGTCATTCCGCTTTTCTGCGCTAACTTTTTGTCTATAAGCAATATGTATTCAAGTGAGCCCTTGTTGTATACTACGATATTTATTCGCTGGCTTTATTCTGAACTCAAATTCCTTTTGGGATTCAAACTGAAATAAATATAATCGAATCTTGTTTCAGCAAAAGTAGGGTAGAGAATCTTGTCGTTAAATCGATAACTAAAGTTCATGAATTGTCCCAGGGGCAAAGAATAGCGAATACAATGACTTGCATAAACATGTTAACTGATTACGATCTAGGGTGGTATTGTGTGATGATGGAATGGAGGTAATCTCGATCAATATGGGTATATATTTCGGTTGTCGTAATACTCTCATGCCCCAGCATATCTTGTACAGCCCTTAGATCTGCACCACCTTCAACGAGGTGGGAGGCGAAACTATGCCTAAAGGTATGGGGACTGATTATCTTTTGTAGTCCAATTTTCTGAGCAAGCTCCTTAATGATCAGAAAGATCATCACCCTAGACAAAGCCGAACCTCTTCTGTTCAGAAATACAATATCCTCATTTCCATTCTTGATCTTAATATGTGATCTAATGGAATCCAAATAAAGCCTGAGATGTTTGATCGCTTGTTGGCCAATCGGAATCAGTCGTTCTTTGCTACCTTTACCTTCCACTTTGATAAATTCTACGTCGAGAAACAAATTGGAGATCTTGAGATTGACGAGCTCGGACACACGCAATCCACAACCATATAAAACTTCAATAATTGTTTTATTGCGTTGCCCCTCCGTGGAAGAAAGATCGATGGCAGCTATCAGTTGATCGATCTCATGAATACTCAGTACACTAGGGAGTTTCCTCGCAAGACGTGGAGCCTGTAGCAATTCTGTTGGATTATTATCTAGTTCATGTTCAATGATCAGAAAACTAAAAAAGGTTTTTAGTCCGGATATCAAACGGGATTGTGTGAACGGTGAGATATTGAACTCCTGTAACCAGTGTAGAAAATCCTGAATATCCTTCCTGAAGATTTTGTTTAAAAGGAGTCCGTTGTCCTCACAATAGATTTGGAATTTGGAGACATCGTTGAGGTAAGCCTCGATCGAATTAATACTCAAACCCCGTTCGAACTTTAGAAATTGCTCGAATTCTTTTTTAATGACCTGCCAGTTGCTAAAATCCATTTGCAACAAAATTACAATTAACTATTGTTCTTTTCGAAAGATATTCTGTATTTTTAAACGTGTTTTTTACAAACCATATGCTATAGCAATGATACGCTCCATCCCATAAGGGATATTAATAAATATTATTTATCTGTATTTTACTATTTATCGGGACAATTGGTCTCCAGTTCCGTTTACCCTAATATAAACAATTAGCAAAAAATAACTGACTAAAAAAAAGAGATTTTTTTGTATGAAATTCATTAAACCACTTGCATTAGCCTTTTTACTTCCGGCTACATTTTACGGCGTAGAGGCAAAAATGCCAACTACTTTAACGGCACATGCCAGGGCTATTCTATCGCAGGATAGTCTGGCCTTAAACCAAAAGTTACCTTTCGACAATGAAGTTGTCACTGGTAAATTGAAAAATGGATTTACATATTTTATCCGCAAAAATACTGAGCCTAAGGGGCGTGTTACCATGTATTTGGGTATGAAAGCGGGTTCAATCCTAGAAAACGAAAAACAGCTTGGATTGGCGCACTTTTTAGAGCACATGAACTTTAATGGCTTGAAGCATTTTCCGAAAAATGAACTTGTCAATTACCTTCAGAAAGCTGGTGTACGATTTGGCTCGGACCTGAATGCCTACACAAGCTTTGATCAGACCGTCTATCAATTACCTATCCCATCTGATGATCCGGAATTGCTGAAAAATGGACTACAGGTCATGCGCGATTGGGCACAGGATGCCTTATTGGACGGCGAAGAAATTGATAAAGAACGTGGTGTTATTTTGGAAGAGAAACGTGGTGGAAGAGGTGTGCAGCAACGTCTGCAAGATCAGTATTTTCCTATGGTGCTTAATGGCTCCCTCTATTCAAAACGTCTACCTATTGGTACCGAAGAAATTTTAAAGACTTTTCCGTATACTGAAATACGCAAATTTCATCAGGATTGGTATCGACCAGATTTACAGGCGCTCATTATTGTAGGTGATATTGATCCCAAAGCAATCGAGGAAAAAGTGAAAGTATTATTTTCGGATATGACAATGCCGAAAAAGGTGCTTCCACGCAAAGAATACAAGGTCGATTTACTGAATAAAAACCAATTTTTGACTATTTCGGATCCGGAATTGCCTTATACTGTCGCTCAGATCTTAATCAAAAATGAGAAAGACAAGGTTGTGACTGTCGGAGACTACCGTAATGAATTACTCAAAAATATTTTCAATCAGATGATTGCTGGTCGTTTTTCTGAACTGATGCAGCAACCGAATCCACCTTTTATGCAAGCTGGTGGTAGTATTGGTGATTTTGTTGCGAATTTAAATACCTTCTCTTTATTGGTTGTACCTAAACCGGGTGAACTGGAGTCTGGATTTAAGGCCATGCTGACTGAATTTGAACGCATTCAAAAATATGGTTTCACGCAGACCGAATTGGATCGTGCGCTCGCCGATATGAAGAAAGGAAATGAAATGGCATATATCGAGCGGGATAAGAAGAAATCCGATAGCTATGTCAACCGTTACCTGAACTATTTCATCGACAATGAGCCGGCCTTGAGCAATGAAGCTTCTTATAGCTTAACGAAACAGTTATTGCCTACATTGAAACTCGAAGAGGTGAATGGCCTGGTCAAAAAGTATTACACGGATTTAAATCGTGATATATTAATTATGGGACCAGAAAAGGAAAAGGCGAACCTGCCTACAGAACAAGCTGTTTTGGGATGGGTGAAGGCGGTCGAAGACAGTCCGGTTTCTGCCTATGAGGATAAGGTCTCCAATCTTCCCTTGCTTTCCAAAGAACCTATTAAGGGTACAATCGTGTCCTCAAAGGATGTCACTGCTGTCCAAGCTAAAGAATTGGTTTTGAGCAATGGCGTGAAGGTGATTTTAAAACCTACAGATTTTAAAAATGACGAAATCCAGATTATGGCCTATAGTCCTGGAGGAACGTCGTTGTATGCTGATGCTGATTATTTCTCCGCTTCAAATGCCTCATCATTAGTCGATGCGAGCGGCGTCGGACAAATGAGCAACGTGGAGCTGACTAAATATCTTGCCGGAAAAGAAGTGTCGATTTCGCCATATATCTCGGAACGATATGAGGGTCTTTCAGGTAGCACAGACAAAGAAGGCTTGAAAAATGCTTTTGAGCTCATTTATGGCTATTTTACAGAACCTCGTCTGGATAATGACGTTTTCCAAAGTACAATGACAAGAGCAAAAGGATCGCTAGAAAATAGATTGAGCGATCCAAATAATGTTTTTTCAGATAAAGTGAAGGCGGTGCTCTATGGGAATAACATTCGCCGACAAAATGCTACTGTGGAGACGCTAACAAAAATCGACCGTGATCGTGCATTGGCAATTTATAAAGAGCGATTTGCAGATGCTTCAGATTTTGTATTTACCATTGTAGGCTCATTTGATGAAGCACAGATTAAACCGTTCATTGAGACTTATCTTGCTTCCCTACCTGCGGTCAAACGAGGAGAGAATTACAAAGACTTAAATATTCTGGAACCGAATAAAGGGGAACGAGTGGTTGTTCATAAAGGCAAGGAAGAAAAAGCAAGTACCCAATTGGCTTATTACGGAGACTATAATTATAGTGAAAGTGAGAATGTCAATATGGAAGCTTTAGAAAGTGTATTGACAATCAAATTGCTTGAGCGATTGCGCGAGAAAGAAGGTGGTGTTTACGGTGTTGGTGCCCGTGCCAGCTTCGGTAAATTACCTAAAGCACGCTATGCCTTTTCAATTGGTTTTGGTTCGGCAGTGGATAAAGCGGATGCTTTGATTGCTTCTGCTTTGGATGAAGTGAAAAAGATACAGGATCAAGGTGCGGATAAAGTGGATATTGAAAAATTCGTGGCTGAACAAAAAAGACAGAATGAATTGAGTTTACGTGAAAATGGCTACTGGCTGAATTACATTTCGAGTTCTTATCAAAATGATTTGGATATCACTAGATATAAACGTCGGATGGAGAACCTGAATAAAGTTACGCCAAAATCAATACAAGATGTAGCTGGAAAATACCTGAAGAAAGATCGGCTTTTCGAATTCATTTTAATGCCAGATTCTAAATAAAGAATAGCATTGATCCAATATCGATGTAGGGTAGAGGCTGTTTGCTAAAAGCAAGCAGCCTTTGTTGTACAAAAAACTTTATTACACAAAAAAATCCCAATCATTTCTGATTGGGATTACCAAAAATTTCAATAAATATCTCTTTTAACCTAAATAAGATTTTAAGATTTTGCTTCTTGAAGTGTGTCTCAAACGTTGAAGAGCCTTGTCCTTAATTTGACGGACGCGTTCACGTGTCAAATTGAATTTCTCACCGATTTCTTCGAGCGACAGTTGGTGGTTGGAACCTAATCCAAAGAATAGAACGATGATTTCACGTTCTCTTTCTGTTAAAGTTGCCAATGATCGCTTGATTTCTTCTGATAGAGATTCATCAATTAGAGAACTATCGGTGTCTGGGTCATGGTTTTCCAATACATCCAAGAGTGTGTTTTCTTCACCTTGAACGAAAGGTGCATCCATAGACACATGACGTCCAGAATTACTTAGGGTATCCGAAACCTTGTCAACTGTGGTTTCAAGGATATCCGCCAATTCTTCTGGAGATGGTTCCCGCTCGTATTCTTGTTCTAGTTTTGAGAAAGCTTTACTGATTTTGCTTAGAGAACCTACTTGGTTCAATGGCAGACGTACGATACGTGATTGTTCAGCAATTGCTTGAAGAATAGATTGGCGAATCCACCAAACGGCATAAGAAATAAATTTAAAACCCTTTGTTTCGTCAAAACGTTTAGCCGCTTTAATTAAGCCCAGGTTGCCTTCATTGATTAAATCACCTAAGGTCAATCCTTGATTTTGATATTGTTTTGCTACTGATACTACGAAACGAAGGTTGGTTTTAGTCAATTTTTCCAAGGCAACTTGGTCGCCTTCGCGGATGCGCTGTGCTAATTCTACTTCTTCTTCTGCTGTAATTAAGTCTACTTTACCAATTTCGTGTAAGTATTTGTCCAAAGACTGGGACTCACGATTGGTGATAGATTGTGTAATTTTGAGCTGTCTCATTAATTTTTATTAATTCTCCTCTCTAAGAAATGTTTGCGAAAATACGAAAAATTTTTGAATTATTAATGGAAAATGGATTATCTAACCTCTCATCTATAATGAGTTATGATTTTGTAAATCTTCATTTTACACTATCAAAAACTATTCCATTTAAAATTGTTTTTCTTTCTCAATTGTGGCTGTAATATTCAACTGATTGATATTTAAAGCGCTAACAAATTTTATTTTTTTCTATTCTCAAGTAATTTATCTAATGATATCAGATATGTTACGTAAAACGTATTCTTTGAATTTATTTTAAAATGATAATTTTATGATAAAACAAAAAGATATATGTTTTGTTTTACAAGAGACATTAAATAAATTTAAAAGAATAAAAATTATAATATGCCAATCTTAATTCATTTGGATAAAATAATGAAAGAGAAAAAAATGTCACTTAACCAATTGAGTGACAGTGTAGGGATTACACTTTCTAATCTTTCAATCATAAAAAATCAAAAGGCTAAGGCCCTGCGATTAGATACACTTGAAGCAATATGCAAAGCGCTAGACTGTCAGCCTGGTGATTTGTTGCAATACTATGATGGAGATGACGAGAAAAACTAGAATCTATAGCCTTTTAAAAAGTCTACCACATTCATTTTCTTCTTGCCTTCCAGTTGAAGTTCCGATACCATGATATAGCCATCTTGTGTCGCAAACTTTAAATAGCTTTTTTGGTCTGTCTCTATTGTTCCCGGTGCAGCAGTAGTAGCTGTTTGCTCTTTTTCTGTTTTATATATTTTTAATACCTTGTCATTGAGTACAGTAAATGCCGTTGGATATGGACTAAGTCCGCGTATAAAATTATAAATAACATCAGTAGATTGATCCCAATTTATTTTACAATCTTCTTTAAAAATTTTCGGTGCGTGTTTCAACGTTTCTGTTTGGAGGATATCGTCTTGGCTTTTCGGCTGTAAATTTCCCGCTTTCAGCTGTTGTATTGTTTGAAGGAGTGTTCTGGCTCCCGCAACCATCAGGTTGTCGTGAAGATCTCCAGCTGTGTCAGTTTCATTTATTGTAACTTTTTCGGCTAAAAGTATATTTCCAGTATCAATCTCATGTTGCAATAAGAATGTAGTCACTCCGGATTCTTTCTCCCCATTCATAATGGCATGATTGATTGGAGCTGCACCTCGGTATTGGGGGAGCAAAGAGGCATGGACGTTAATGGTTCCATGTTTCGGCATATTCCAGACAACTTCAGGCAGCATACGGAATGCCACCACAACCTGAAGGTCGGCTTGATAGTTTTTGAGTTCGGCAAGAAAGGCCTCATCCCGAAGTTTGACTGGTTGAAGGACGGGGATATGGTGTTGGGTAGCGTATACTTTAACGGCTGATTCATGTATCTTTTGCCCACGACCTGCCGGTTTGTCCGGTACTGTAACTACAGCAACCACTTGTTCGCCAGATTGAATGAGTGCATCAAGTGAAGCAACGGCAAAGTCAGGAGTGCCCATGAAAATAATACGCATAAGAGCTGTGTTTTTTGTAAAATCCTTAAAATCAATAAAATCGTTGGGATGATAGAAATCATCTGCGAAAACGCTAATAATTTGCTATTAAAGTTTTGTAAATAACAAATTTTTATAACTTTGCGAAGTTACATAAATATATTGAAAGCTTGAATTTTCCTTATTTTTTAGCAAATCGAATAGCATTTTCAGGTAAACGGACGTTCTCAAAATTGATCGTTCGGGTTACGATCGGTGCAATTGCGCTAGCCATTGCTGCCATTATCATATCTATTGCGGTTTTGCGGGGATTTAAGGGGGAGATCATCAGCAAGCAACGTGGTTTTTTTGCGGATGTATTGGTGCTACGTTATGATCTCAATAAATCGTATGAAAATTCACCCATCTCACTTACGCCTCAACTCCATAAGTCTATATTAGCAGACCCTGAAGTATATTCCATTAATCCATTTGCAACCAAAGCTGGAATTATCAATGTGAACGACGAAGTGGAAGGCGTGGTTTTGAAAGGTATTGATTCGCTGTACGATCAGCAGCCTATAAAAAATATGCTGCTCGAAGGGAGTACGATAGATTTTAAATCCGAGAACACCGATAATCAGATCTTAATTTCTAAATATCTGGCAGACAGATTGTTGTTGAAAGTAGGCGACGATTTTATTATGTATTTTGTCCAGGAGCCGATCCGTAAGCGAAAGTTTGTCATCAAGGGAATATTTAATACCGGGTCGGAGGAGCTTGATAAAGTTTACGTAATCGGATCTTTGAATGTCATTAGGAAGCTGAGCAATCTTGATGATAATGAGGTCGGTGGCTATGAGATTCGAATCAAGGATTTCAGCCAACTCCAACAGACGACACAAAAAATAGAAGATATGCTGCCTATTGATATGCAGGCAATCAATATTAAAGACCAGGTGCCCGATATTTTCCAGTGGTTGGATTTATTGGATATGAACACCAAAATTATCTTTATTTTAATGACTGTGGTAGCTATTATCAATATGATTTCAGCTTTATTGATCACCATCCTTGAGCGCACATCCATGATTGGTATATTAAAGGCTTTGGGTTACCATAATGCCGGTATACGCCGGGTCTTTATGTATAGTGCCCTGTATCTCATTGGGCTTGGTCTGTTGATTGGAAATCTTATCGGATTAAGCTTTTATTTTCTACAGGATTATACCCATTTTTTCAAACTGGATCAGCAGACCTACTACATTTCTTATGTTGCCGTAAAACTCTATTGGTCCGACGTTATTTTGGTCAATCTTGCGGTGGTATTTATTGGCATGGTTTCCTTGTTTATTCCTTCGATGTTAATCACTAAGATTAGTCCGATAAAAGCAATTTCTTTTAAGTAAGCCCTTTTTTAGGCGTCGTTTTGTTGGAAAAATTGTATTTTTAGAGCTGTTAGCTATTTTGCGGCTGGTAACGAAAAATAAGTTGACACATTTTACCCATAGCATACGAGCACATATGAATAAAACTTTCGAGCATATTTCCCACGCTTTCGAAGCGCCCCTACAGAATCCCGTACTTATTTTTTCACTGGTACTCTTTATTATCCTACTTTCACCCATTATCCTCAGACCGATCAAGGTGCCGGGCATTATTGGTTTGATCATATCCGGTGTTATTATTGGACCCCATGGATTAAATTGGCTGGAAAAAAACTCTGCAATTAATCTGTTTTCCACGATAGGGCTTTTGTATATTATGTTTATTGCCGGTCTGGAATTGGATATGAATGAATTTAAAAAGACCAAGAACAAAAGTTTGCTGTTTGGTTTTTTTACATTTATTGTGCCTATAAGCATAGGTTATCCTGTTTGTCATTTGTTGTTGGGGTACGATGTACTGGCGAGTCTTTTGATCTCGAGTATGTTTGCGACGCACACCTTGGTATCTTATCCCATTGTGAATAGTTATGGTATTTCCAAGATGGAAGCTGTGGCGATTACGATTGGTGGTACCATCCTGACCGATACGGCAGTACTGATTATATTGGCTGTTATTACCGGAGTTTCACAGGGTAATATTGGAAACGAATTTTGGGTTACACTTGGGATTTCCTTCGCCATATTCCTCTTTATCATGTTCGGTATTATCCCGCGGATCGCAAAATGGTTTTTTGAGCGGTTGGGCAGCGAAAAGACATCAAACTATATTTTTGTACTTTCCGTAGTATTTTTTGCGGCATTCTTAGCGGAAATTGCGGGACTGGAACCGATTATCGGGGCCTTTGTAGCTGGTTTGGCCTTGAATAAATTGATTCCGCATTCTTCGGCTCTGATGAATCGAATTGAGTTTATCGGGAATGCTATTTTTATTCCTTTTTTCCTCATATCAGTCGGTATGATCGTGGATGTGAGTGTCATTTTAAAAGGACCTCAGGCATTAATTATAGCGGGTACCTTGACCGTCGTTGCAATCGTGGGGAAATATGCCGCTGCTTGGCTGACACAGAAAACATTTAAATATAGTCGTGGGCAGCGCAACTTGATTTTTGGCTTGAGCAGCGCTCATGCTGCAGCGACTTTGGCTGTTATTATGGTCGGTTATAAAAATGGCATCATTGATGAAAATGTCTTGAATGGTACGATTTTGTTGATCTTGGTAACTTGTATTGTTGCCACTATTGTGACAGGGAATGCTTCCCGGAAAGTGGTTATGGATGGGGATCAAGATGAAGAGCATACTGACGTGGTGAAGGAGAAAGACGAAAATATATTGATCTCTATTGCAAATATGGACAATATGGAACCTATCCTTGACTTTTCCACTTACATCAAGAGTAAAAAATGCACTCAGCCTGTGAATATTGTATCCGTGGTAAAAGATAATGAACAGGCACAGCTGAATATGAGTAAAGCCCGCAAAAATTTGGACAATATGGTGCGTTATGCTTCTGGTTCGGAGACCAATGTTAATATCAGTGCAACGATAGATTTAAATATTGCAAGCGGTGTAGCTCGGTCAGCGAAAGAAGTTTCTGCAAATTGTATTGTGCTTGGTTGGCCAAGCGCAGCAAATTTTATGGATAAATTTGTTGGTGAAAAAACAGAAAGTATCCTCAACAGAACATCGGCTAATGTGATGCTCTGCCATTTTAGAAAACCTTTTATTTCCAATAAAGCTATCGTTGTATTTGCACCGCCAATGTGTGAGGCAGAGTTTGGTTTCGAGTATTGGTTGGAGAAGGTTATTAAACTTGCACAGGAACTATCGGTTCCAATCTCTTTTGTTGTGGATACGCGCTCCACATCTGCAATTGAGGCGCACCTGGTCGAAATAAAGAACTCTGTGCCAGTTACTTTTAAACACTACGATGACTGGGATAATTTACAGGGATTAAAAGCGTTTAAGGACGAAGAGTCCATGTTCATTTTTGTGTCTGCACGAAATGGAGAGGTTTCATATCGCGATTCGTTGGATGGTGTGGCAAAAAAATTAGATCGGATCTATGCAAACGAAAACCTTGTTTTGGTGTTTCCTAGTAGGGTAGAGAATGCGCACATCGACGAATACGAGGATGTTGAGGCTGCTCCGATATTCCGAAAGATTAGTAAAGAGATTGGAAATATGTTTAATAAAGGATAGTTGCTATCCGCAAAAAACGCTGATTATGTCAAATAAGATTACAATGTCCAACGATGGAACACTACAAGTTCCAGATTCCCCAACGATTCCTTTTATCATAGGTGATGGTATAGGTCCTGACCTATGGCATGCCGCCGCGCGTGTTTTTGATAAAGCCGTGGAGAAGTCCTATAACGGACAACGAAAAGTCAGTTGGAAGGAAGTTTTGGCAGGAGAGAAAGCATTTGATGAAACCGGAGAGTGGTTGCCCAAAGCGACATTGGATCTATTGCGCGAATACCTGGTTGGTATAAAAGGGCCTTTGACCACACCCGTAGGTGGTGGCATACGCTCCTTGAATGTTGCCTTAAGGAAGGATTTGGATCTCTATGTCTGCCAGCGACCGACGAAGTGGTTCCAAGGTGTGCCATCTCCGGTCAGACATCCAGAATATGTGGATATGGTCATATTTCGAGAGAATACCGAAGATATCTATGCTGGGATAGAGTTTCAGGCGGGAAGTGCAGAAGCCAATAAACTACAGGATTTTTTACATGACGAACTTGATATTGACTATAACTTTTCGAGTACCACGGGGGTAGGGGTCAAGCTGGTTTCTGAAGAAGGATCCAAACGCTTGGTTCGAGCAGCGATTGAACATGCTATTCATTATGCATTACACTCGGTGACTATAGTGCACAAGGGTAATATTATGAAATATACAGAAGGTGCCTTTAAAATCTGGGGTTTCGAGGTTGCAGAAACAGAATTTGCGGATAAGACCTATACTTGGGGGCAATGGGAACGTACCAAAGCAGCGCAAGGTGAGGCCGCGGCCAACCAGGAACAAAAGGAAGCCTTGGCTTCAGGTAAAATCTTGATTAAGGATATTATCGCAGACAACTTCCTGCAACAAATCTTGCTTAATCCGCGCGACTTTTCTGTGGTGGCAACCTTAAATCTAAACGGGGATTATATCTCGGATGCTTTGGCAGCCATGGTAGGCGGTATAGGAATTGCACCGGGGGCCAATATCAACTTTAAAACCGGTCACGCTGTTTTTGAAGCGACCCATGGTACAGCACCTCGGTTTGCGAATACCAATACCATGAATCCTTCATCCGTTATCCTCAGTGGTGTGATGATGTTTGAATACCTGGGTTGGACAGAAGTAGCGGCGGCAATTGTGCGTGCATTGGGGGAAACCATTATTGCGAAAACGGTCACTGTTGATTTTTACAATCTGATGGATGATGCGACCTTAGTGAAAACCAGTGAGTTTGCTGATCGGATCATCGAAAAATTATAAGGATTTTCTTTTTTATGGACTACGACCAACTTCCTCCTTTTGTAAAGGAATCCACCGTTTTTAGTACGGAAGATAAAATTAATCTGGCAAAGTTAGACCGACTGCCTACACCGTTAGAGGTGGATGAGATTACGTCCTTGCCAGAAATTTACGAATTGTTAAATGCCTTTATTGGAGACCAATCCTCCCGTAACGTCCATCTTCAGCTTAAAGCAAAGGAGTATTTGCAAGATAATCAATTAGATATGGCTTGGAAAGTGATTCTTCTGTGATTGTTTTAATAACCAATAGGGATCTACTTGTGTAATATTTTTATTGAAATGATTCAGAATTTTGTAAATTTTCAATAAAAAAACAGAATAGTTGAAAAATATATAATTTTATTTTACCTTTGATTTTTAAAACAACAGATTGCTTTACTAGGGTTCTGAATGAGCAATCAAACAAAAATAACATCAATGAAACATAATTTTGGAGCAGGTCCATGTATTCTGCCAAAGGAAGTATTTCAACAAGCCTCAGAAGCTGTAATTGATTTTAACAACACAGGTTTATCAATTTTAGAGATCTCTCACCGTTCCAAAGAGTTTGAAGCAGTGATAGATGAGGCGACTCAGTTAGTAAGAGAATTATTAGCCGTACCACAAGGATATTCGATTCTTTTCTTGCAAGGTGGAGCGAGTCTGCAATTTGCGATGGCACCACTTAATCTTTTACCTGAAGGCGGTAAAGCTGCTTATTTGGATACAGGTGTATGGGCAACAAAGGCCTTAAAAGAAGCGAAGAAATTCGGAACAGTAGATGTTGTAGCTTCGTCGATTGATAAAAACTATTCTTATATACCTAAAGGGTATTCAATCCCTTCGGATGCTGCCTATTTTCACTATACTTCAAATAATACGATTTACGGTACTGAGGTGTTTGAAAAACCAGCGACGGAATTACCAGTGGTTGTAGATATGTCTTCAGATATTTTTTCCCGCGAGATCAATGTCGCAGATTACGATTTGATCTATGCTGGAGCACAAAAAAATATGGGTCCTGCTGGCGTAACACTAGTTATTGTGAAGGATGATATTTTAGGTAAATCAGGACGTGTTCTACCTTCGATGTTAGATTATAAATTGCATATCGATGGCGGTTCCATGTATAATACTCCTCCGGTATACTCGATCTTTGTTTCCATGTTGAACCTACGTTGGTTAAAAGCAAAAGGTGGTGTGCCTGTTTTAGAGCAAGAGAATATTATTAAAGCACGTGCTTTATACGATGAGATCGACCGCAACCCTTTATTTAAAGGCACTGCTGCTGTTGAAGACCGCTCGCGCATGAACGTGACTTTCGTGATGGATACTCCTGAATTGGAAGCGGAATTCTTAGCTTTGGCAAAAGAACGTAATCTGATTGGTATCAAAGGACACCGTTCGGTAGGTGGCTTTAGAGCTTCTATCTACAATGCATTGCCTTTGAGCAGTATAAATGCGTTGATTGATGCCATGAAGGAATTTGAAGACACACGCAAATAGTCTATTCAGTCAAAAGTATTTTGATGAAATCATCGGATTTATTCCGTTCACGTCGCTGTCCGAATGAATCTGATTGCTTCATCGCTTAAATAAACAATCAGGGTGTCACAGATTCATGTATAGAATGAAAAATCGACATTCATAAATAAATATAAAGGATGAAAATATTAGCAAATGACGGTATCGATCCACTAGGAAAGAAAATGTTGGAAGATGCTGGTCATACTGTAGATACAAATCATATACCACAAGAGGAGTTAGCTGAAAAGCTGCTTGCTTATGATGCAATCACTGTACGTAGCGCAACTAAAGTTCGTCAGGAATTAATTGATGGCTGCCCAAATTTGAAAGTAATCGGTCGTGGTGGTGTAGGAATGGATAATATTGACGTGGAATACGCACGTTCAAAAGGTATTGCTGTTGTCAATACTCCTGCTGCATCTTCTTTATCGGTGGCTGAATTGGTTTTTGCGCACCTTTTAAACGGTGTACGCTTTTTATATGACTCCAACCGCAAGATGCCTGTTGAAGGAAATACCAAATTCGGTGCTTTGAAAAAAGCCTATGGTGCCGGAACTGAGCTTCGCGGTAAAACAATCGGTATTGTTGGTTTTGGCCGTATCGGTCGTGAAGTAGCTAAAATCGCGATCGGTCTGGGAATGGATGTAGTCTATACAGACCTATTTGAAGGACCCAAAGGCTTAACGATTGAACTTTCTGGTGGTATTCAGGTTGAGGTTCCGATCAAACAGGTGGAAATGGAAGAATTATTGAAAGTTTCTGATTTTATTTCCTTACACGTACCATTTTTGGACAAACCAGCAATTGGCGCAGCAGAGTTTCCGCTGTTAAAAGATGGTGTTGGACTGGTCAACGCTTCTAGAGGCGGTGTTATTGATGAGTTGGAATTAGTGAAGGCATTAGATGCAGGTAAAGTAGCATTTGCAGGTTTAGATGTGTTCGACAACGAACCTACACCACGTGAGGAAATTTTAAAACATCCAAAGATTTCGTTGACACCACATATTGGCGCAGCGACAAATGAAGCACAAGAAAGAATCGGCGAAGAATTGGCCGGTTTACTGATCGAAAACTTGAAGAAGTAATTCTTCCGCATAGAACAAATATATGCGGCACAAAACTTTCATGATTTTGTGCCGCATTTTTTTTAATATACATTCATGAATTGCCTATATTGGCGCACAGAAATTTAATAATTGTAACTTTAGTATGAAAGTTTTAAAATTTGGTGGTACTTCAGTAGGAAGTGCAGTACGTATCAAAGGGTTGTTGGATATTGTAAACCCTTCGGAACGTCAAATCGTTGTGTTGTCCGCGGTAGCTGGAACGACAAATGCTTTAGTAGAAATTGGTCAAGCTTACACAGCAGGTAAGAAGGACGAGGCTAAGGATTTGATCAAGAAGCACAAGGATAAGTACGAAGACCTTATTGAGGAACTTTTTAATACTGAAGCCGGTTATAAAAACGGGAAGGAATTAATCGACTATCATTTTAACCTGATCTCTAGCTTGGCGAACGAGCTGTTTACGTCGATAGAAGAAAAAATTATTTTAGCGCAAGGTGAATTGATGTCCACAGCATTATGGCATTTTTACCTCAATGAAATCGGAATTCAGTCTGTCTTATTGCCGGCGCTGGATTTTATGAAAATCGACGAGGACAATGAGCCAATGGTGGAATACATCGGTGATAAATTGAGTACTATTCTTGCTCAACATCCCGAAAATACCTTGTTTATTACACAAGGATTTATCTGTAGAAATTCTTTTGGTGAAATTGATAACTTGCGCCGTGGCGGATCGGATTATACAGCTTCATTGATTGGCGCCGCTATCCGTGCGGATGAGGTTCAGATCTGGACAGACATTGACGGTATGCACAACAATGACCCGCGTGTCGTAAAAGGGACAACACCAATTGCGCATCTTAGCTTCGATGAGGCGGCAGAATTAGCTTATTTTGGGGCGAAGATATTACACCCACAATCGGTATTTCCTGCGCAAAAATATAATGTGCCAGTACGTCTGTTAAATACGATGGAGCCAAATGCTAAAGGAACATTAATTAGCAAAGATGGTGCACAAAAAGGTTGTATCCGGGCAATCGCGGCAAAAGATGGTATCACCGCAATTCATATTCATTCCTCAAGAATGTTGCTTGCTTACGGTTTCTTGCGTCGTGTTTTCGAGATTTTCGAACGCTATAAAACACCGATCGATATGATCACTACCTCAGAAGTAGCGGTTTCGTTGACCATAGATGATACAACAAATTTAGCCGATATCATTAAAGAAGTAGAAGATTTTGGATCTGTTACCGTAGATGGCGATCAGACAATTGTCTGTGTAGTCGGTGACTTTGGTTTGAATAGCCATGGCTATGCTGCACGTGTACTTGATGCTGTAAAACATCTTCCGGTCCGTATGATTTCATACGGTGGTTCGGATTTTAACGTATCCATTTTATTGAATTCGGATCATAAAACAGAGGCTTTACGTTCATTGCATAATCGTTTATTTTAAGAATTAGGTTTTATATGATAAATACAGCTATTGCGGCAAAATTTGCAGAGAAAGAAACGCCGTTTTATTACTATGACTTGGCCGTGTTAAACAAAACCTTGGAAGCGGCTTACGTAGCTTCCCACAAAAGGGGATTCCATGTTCATTATGCATTGAAAGCTAATTTTAACGATGTGTTGTTAAAAGCTATGCAACAGATCGGCTTCGGTGCGGACTGTGTGAGCGGAAATGAAGTGAAAAAAGCTATTGAGTGTGGTTTTGCACCTCAGAATATTACCTTCGCTGGCGTTGGGAAATCGGATAAGGAGATCAATTATGCATTACAACAAAATATCTTTGCATTCAACGTAGAGTCTATTCAGGAGCTTGAGGTTATTAACGAATTGGCATCAAAACAAGGTGTAAAAGCGAATGTTGCATTGCGAATAAACCCGAATGTGGATGCGCATACACACCATTATATTACAACAGGACTCGACGAAAACAAATTTGGTATTCCAAATGCGGATTTGGAGAAATGTGCCGCTGTTCTTAAGAAATGTGATTTTATAGAATTGGTAGGCTTACACTTCCACGTCGGATCTCAGATTACCGATATGACGGTATTCAAAAGTTTGTGTGTTAAAGTTAATGAGTGGAAAAACTGGTTTGAGGAGCGTGGAACACAGATTCGTGTGTTGAACGTCGGTGGGGGCCTTGGGATAGATTATAAAAATCCAGACGGTAATCCAGTTCCAGATTTTGAAGCTTATTTTGACATTTTTGATCGTTTCCTAGAGCGTAAGCCGCATCAGGAAGTTCATTTTGAACTGGGCAGAGCTTTGGTTGCTCAATGCGGAAGCTTGGTGAGCCGTGTATTATATGTTAAGAATGGTGTCAAGAAAAACTTTTTGGTACTGGATGCAGGGATGACTGAATTGATGCGACCAGCCTTGTATCAAGCTTACCATAAAATAGAAAATATTAGTGAAGGCAGTGCTACAGAAGCATTAAACTACGATGTCGTAGGGCCAATCTGTGAATCCTCGGATTGTTTTGGAAAGGAAGTACCTTTGCCGGTGTCAAAACGTGGTGACTTGATCGCTATTCGTTCTGCAGGAGCTTATGGTGAAGTTATGGCTTCCCGCTATAATTTGAGAGAAGAAATCAGATTTGTCTACAGCGATCAATTGTAGGTAGCTATCCTAGACGAAGATAAGGAGATAAAGCCGGTTCATTTGTGAACCGGCTTTTGTTTTTTGGTGATAGATATCTGAATTGTCTTTTGTATACTTGCTTATGCTAACTGCAATCGAATTTCCTGTTACCATTGATTTATTTGGAAAGACCTTTCTATTGCATCTCTTTATGGAAGGTTTGGGGATGTTTATGGGCATGCGTTATTATCAGCTCCTGAAATGGAAAGATAAGGAGAGCTTAGGTCATACCAACTCACTTTTAATTGTCATTGCAGCTGCTGTAGGAGCCTTGATCGGATCTCATGTGATCGGATCGCTTGAGCGCCCGGCGGAATTGTTTAGTGCCCTAAGTAAATGGCGTTATATCTGGCTAAATAATACGATTGTAGGTGGTCTGGCGGGTGGACTGGTCGGGGTGGAACTGATGAAAAAAATCATGCGCAAGCAAGAGAGCACGGGGGACCGCATGGTTTTTCCGCTGATTGTTGCGATTATGATCGGGCGGATAGGTTGTTTTTACACTGGGGTATTTGAGCAGACCTATGGCCTGCCTACGGAATGTCCATTAGGGATGTACCTTGGTGATGCTTATCGAAGACATCCCGTTGCCTTATACGAAATTGCATTTTTGATTCTGCTATTTATTTCCCTACAATGGTTTAAACGGAGATTTATATTCCAAAATGGCGTACTGTTTCAGTTTTTCATGCTTAGCTATTTCAGCTTTCGTTTTTTATTGGATTTTATCAAGCCAAGGGTAGTTATTCTTTTCGGAATGAGTACAATACAAATTACCTGTCTTGTCGTGATAATTTATTATATTTATTTATTGAATAATACGCATATAGAAAGGAAGGTCTAAATTATGTATTTACTCGAAGGGTCATTTGGTTCGGAAAACACAGCTGTATTGGGCTTGTTTTTACTGTTTGGAGGAGCTATAGTCATCGGAATAGCGCTTTTGGTTATTATTATTGGTTCGATTATGAAATCCAATAATAAAGAGTCTACATTTAATGTCAACCTTTGGCTTAAAGTGCTTTTGGGTGGTGTTGGAGCGATGATCGCAGGTGGAGTTGCCTGTGGAATAGCATTAAGTTAATAACGATAAGATATATGCCAGTTAGAAATTATACCTATTACGATTATACCATTAGTTTGTGTCCAACCTGTCTTTCGCGTGTAGGGGCAAAAATTATCATCGAAGATGAAAAGGTGTTTATGACCAAAAATTGCCCTGATCATGGTTTTTTCAAAACCCTGATCGCCACAGATGTTGAATACTATAAAAATATCCGAAATTATAACAAAGCGTCTGAGACGCCATTGAAATTTGAGAACGAGGTTCATTTTGGCTGCCCGTATGATTGTGGCCTCTGTGTCGATCATGAACAACACAGTTGCCTGTCTATCGTTGAGGTGACCGATCGTTGCAACCTGACATGTCCGACCTGCTACGCCATGTCTTCACCTCATTATGGGCGGCATCGTTCACTGGAGGAAATCGAACGCATGTTTGATAAGATTGTCGAAAACGAAGGGGAGCCTGATGTCGTTCAGATCAGTGGCGGAGAACCAACTATTCATCCGGAGTTTTTTAAGATTTTGGATATCGCTAAAACGAAACCAATTAAGCATTTGATGCTGAATACGAATGGTATTCGGATTGCGAATGACCCTGGATTTGCCGAACAGCTCGCCACCTACGCTCCGGAATTTGAAATTTACCTCCAATTTGATTCTTTCCGCCCGGCTGTGCTGGAGAAATTTAGAGGAAAGGATTTGACTGATGTGCGGAAAAAGGCGATTGACAAGCTCAATGCGTTAAACCTAAGTACGACACTTGTCGTTGTCCTGGAAAAAGGAACCAACGATGATGAGATTGGAGCGATATTGGATTATGCTTTGAACCAGCGTTGTGTTCGTGGTGTAACCTTTCAGCCTGTAGAAATTGCCGGTAGAAATGCGGAGAATGCACAGCAGCATAAGATGACCCTCACTGAGGTCAGACAGGAAATCTTAGATCAGTACCCGCTCTTGCATTCGCATGATATCATTCCGGTACCTTGCAATCCAGACGCTTTGGCTATGGGCTATGTGCTTAAGATTGGTGATGAAAGAATTCCGCTAACACGGCATATTGACCCAGCTGTACTCTTGAATAATCAGTCACGCAATACCATTGTGTACGAACAGGACACTGGTGTTCAGATGCAGTTGCTGGATATTTTTAGTACCGGTATTTCGGTGGATAAAGTAAAACCAAAGGTCAATCAATTGCTTTGTTGCCTGCCTGATGTGTGTGCTCCTGAGCTGGATTATGATAATCTTTTCCGCATCATTATCATGAATTTTATGGATGCTTACGACTTCGATGTCCGTGCGGTCAAAAAATCCTGCGTACATATTGTCAATAAAGATTTAAAGTTAATCCCCTTTGAGACGATGAATCTGTTTTACCGTGATGACAAAGTCAAGCGTTTGGAGGAACTTAAATTATCGGATGCTATACGATTTTAAGCTTAGATAAGCTATTTTTGTCGGAAAAATAATAAACATCATCCGCTTTCCTGAAACTTCGTTTTGCGGAGTTCTCCTGTGAGACATAGATTATTATTTAGAGAGATTAACAAATTGGGCGTATGAAATTGAGTAGCATGAAGCATTTCATTGTTTTTATAATAAGTCTATTGGCATTGCATCTGTACGCTATTGGACAAGATTCGGTTCAGGTAAGAAGAAGTGTTAGTACCGATAGATCGCAGCCGCATACTGGTTTAAATAGAAGATCTGGTTCCGATTCGACAAGAGTAGGGAATGATTCGCTGCGGAATGACCTGCGTAAGGTAAATTTGACATTTTTGTCCAATATCCGTACAGCGTCTATGGCTGAGTTTGTCGCCCAGCTAAATGAAAAATCCAATGGGTATGCGGCCACAAGCGCTAATTCCGCAAAAGACTCTGTTGCAGTTCTAAAAAATGCGATTGCTGAAGAGATTAAACAGCTTAAATCTATCAAAGGGAGTATCGCTAATTATTCCAGCAGCTTGAGTAGCACACAAGAGCAGATCAAGAATATAGTCAATCGCTATGCTATCAGTGCCAATAATCACGCACGCGCTCATCAATACCTGAATAGTGCTGAACAGAGGTTGAGCGCAAAGATGGATTCGTTGGAAATGATCAATCGGACAATCGATGAGCTTATTCTGAAAGATCACCGGCATCTTAATCGCTTAGACCTTGTCCCTGAAACAAAAGCTGCTGTAAAGAAGTCGGATTCGGCTCCAAGTAAAAGCTCGATCTGGAAGGCAAATACGACAAGTATTTCAAAAGATGTACTTCTCGACAATATTCGCAGTAATTATAGTAACAATAAATCCATTGATAAATATGTCAATCGTACAGATTGGGCGAGCCGGATTCTGTTGATTGTGCTGGGACTGGCCTATTCGTATTGGATTGTGCGGGTTGCCTATGTGCTAAAACAAAATGATCCATCCAATAAGATAGCCATTGATGCTATTGTTGGAAAAACGATTATTTTTCTGCTAACCTTATTGCCCTTTGTCAATTTCTTCACGCCAACTTTCATCTTACAAGCGTCTCAATTGGTGATCATGTTGATTTTTATGTATTTGCTAAGACATAAAATGACTGGACAGCAGCGTAAGATCGCGCTGATTCTGATCATCTTTTACCTATTGGATGTCTTTGTCAATATGATTGTGAGTGATGATCTCTTTTTACGTATTGTTTGTATTGGTTTTAATCTAATCGCATTGGGATTGGTAAGCTATACTAAACGACGTATAAAGAATTCAGAAAGTCCGGGTTATATCAGTAATTTTATCTATGTGGTATTTGCGATATTAAATATCACGGCGATCACGTTGAATGTCATTGGGCATGTGGAGCATTCGCGCAGTTTCAGTATAGCCTGTGCGGTGGGTTTGGTGCAGTCATTTACCCTACAATATTTTACGGACATGATCAAATTGGATGTCCGTAACCAATTCAAAAAAGACCGTTTGGTGGCGGGATTTTGGATGCGCTTTAATGAACAGCGCACGTTGACTATTATAACAGAGATCCTTCGGATTGTATGTATCCTGTTGGCAATTATTGTTTTGGCCAATAATCTTCAGTTTATCGAAACCTTATTGGCGCTTAGTGAAACATTCTTTGGAAAGGTGCGTAGTATCGGCAGTATATCGTTCACCTTGGGGAACCTTGTTGTTGCGGTTTTGCTCTTGCTGGTCGCCAATTGGTTTCAAAAGAACATCAGTCTCATCGTACTCGGTGGTGAAGATGGTCAGTTAAATCAGGCCTATAATCAAAAAATGACGCTGTTTCCGTTATTCCGTTTAGCGATTATTCTGATTGGTTTTTTTATCGCTATTTCCGCTTTGGGGATGAGCTTGGATAAACTTACCGTCGTTATCGGGGCGCTGAGTGTGGGGATAGGTTTGGGGATGCAAAATATCATCAACAACTTTGTATCTGGGATTATTCTCGTTTTTGATAAACCTTTCCGCGTGGGAGACCAGATTGAACTCGCCGATAAAAAGGGGCGTGTCAAGGAGATCGGTATTCGTGCGAGTGTATTGAAAACTGCCGATGGTGCTGATGTAATTATTCCAAACGGTGATTTGCTATCGGGTAGATTAGTCAATTGGACATTATCTCAAGAATACAGTCGGACAAGTTTTGTCCTACATATCGATCGGAAGACGGACCTTGACGAAGCCAAACAATGGATTAATGCAGCTATAGCGGCGAGTCCACATTTCGTTAAGGAAAGAGATAGCGGTATCAGCGTGCAAGACATCAGCGAAGAAATGATTTATTTAAGTGTTTTCTGCTGGGTGAATTTCGCGGCGAATGCTTCATCTCTGAAAAATGATGTGTTAGTTGTCCTCTATAAACAGTTTGAGGAAAAGGGACTGAAATTCTATAGTGTATTGCCTCCCAAATCTTGATAGGCAACTCGCATCTTTTGTCTGTTGTATATCTGCTGTACATCATAGGATTATTTTGACTGTTGTTGCCGATAGGCTTTGGGGCTGTAACCCTTTGTGCGCTTGTAGAAATGGGATAAGTGGCTCTCGTCGACAAAGCCCAGTTCTTCGGCTATCTGTTTGAGTGTATATGCCGTAGATTTAAGCCGATGTTCGATTAATTCGGTTCGGTAGATATTGATGTAGTCTCTTAGGCTACTACCAAAATTTTTCTTGAAATAAATACCAAAATACGTTGGGGAGATATTAAATTTCTGAGCAATTGTTTTTACCTGCAGATACTGTGGGGTAAAGATATGCTGATGGATATAAGCTGAAATAGAGCTATCCATGTGAAGTGTATGTGCCTGTGGCAAGCGTTGTATTTCGGATATTTCCTTATAGCGACCGAAGATAGCAACCAGTTGATCAAACAGCCATTGTGATGTCTGATTGATAGCGGCAATACAGTATAACCGAACAGCTTCCATGATATGGGAATAGATCAAACGATCGTGATCGGTCATGTGCAATTTACTTTCTCGCAATCCTCTGTCGTTCATTAATTCCATAATCCAGGCGTATAGTTTTTGCTGACGCCGATTTTGCATAAAATAGCTATCCGTAAAAAGAATGAATAGAAAATGTGTTTTTTCGTGAATATTAAAGTAATGTTTATCTGCTGGGCTAACAAGAAAAATATCACCGCGTTCATAATCCAATTCAAATTTATTGATGATATGCTTCCCCTGTCCGCTGCGTATATAAACAAGTTCATAATAATTTTGCTCATGCATAGGCAGGTGGAAAGTGTCTTCCACAAACTCACTGATCAATAATGGCTCGAATTGTTTCTTTCGCATGATTTTTTGTATGTCGTATTAAATGTACATAAAAATAATGTATTTATACATGTTTTTACTAAGCATACTATTGCACTTTTGTGTCGTATAAAATTGTAGAGAAAACATGGTTAATTTTATAATTATTGCGTTTTGTATTGCTGCTGGTATGCTTTTGCGAAGGACAAATTTAATCCACGGTGAGGCGCATAAAGGAATCAATACCTGGATACTTTATTTTGCTCTTCCAGCGGTTTCGTTTAAATATATTCCAAAGATCGTATGGTCGTCACAGTTGTTGTTTCCGATCTTTTCGGCAGTTTTGGTCTGGGCCGGAAGCTGGTTATTTATGGAATGGTATTGTAAGCGAAAATCGTATAAGCAGCGTTCCAGGAGCAGTCTGGAATTGGCGGCAGGCTATAGCAATACATCCTTCATCGGATTTCCATTGATTATGGCTTATTTTGGCGAGGCACAACTACCGATTGCTATAATTTGTGACCAGACGACATTTATACTATTAGCTACTACTGGTATCATCAATGCGCTTAAAGCGAATCTTCAGGAAGGGCAATCCATTGACGCTAAATTTATGATCAGGAAACTGATTACTTTTCCGCCATTGATCGGTTGTCTTCTTGCATTGACTTTATCTCAGTTTATTGATTTTAGTGTTGCCGAACCTTTTTTTGATAAACTCGTGGCGACAGTAGGACCATTGGCACTATTTTCTATTGGTTTACAGTTGAAATTCGAGGGTTGGCGCCAACAGTTCGCACAGATAAGTACAGCTATGATCTATAAATTGATTTTGGCTCCCACATTGGTTTTGCTATTTGCATTGTTACTTGGAGTAAAAGGACCTGTGGCGCGAATCAGTATTTTCGAAGCTGCCATGCCTACCTTGGTCACCTCCGGGATCATCGCTGAACAATATCATCTCAATGCAAAATTGGTGAATCTTGTTATCGGTTTTAGTATTGTAATAGGGCTAATAACAACGGCCTTATGGGATCTTGTGATCCGGTTTGTGATTGGCTAATGTTTAGCTCAACTTTTTGAAGAGCTTCGATTCCAGGTGGGAGACAATGCCTTGTGTATTAAAATGATAGTGACAACAACTTTTTTGTTATTCAGTTGTTATAGCATTATAACCATCTATAAAGGAGGTATATTATGAACCTGATACATAGAATTGAACATTGGGGAAATGTCCATCATCCACAATGGATTGATTACCTAAGAATTGCCTTGGGCATAATGATCTTGGCCAAGGGTATAACTTTTGTAAATGATAGGCAAGTGGTTGAGCACATGATCGAACAAAGTAGCTTTCATCTTTCGATTTGGGGAGCTGTTCACTATGTGGTATTTACGCATTTGGTTGGCGGGTTATTCCTTATTTTGGGTTTTCAAACTCGTTTAGCTTCTTTGTTATTGTTGCCAGTCTTGGTGGGAGCTGTATTTTTTGTTAATATCACCAATGGTTTTAGTTATGTGAATTCCGAATTGTGGCTTTCTATAGTCGTATTCTTTTTGTTGATCTTTTTTATGGTCATGGGATCTGGAAAATATTCCCTTGACAATATGATGAACAAACCAGGATATAAAAGGGATATCTAAAAAAGAGGCTCCTTCATAGATGAAGGAGCTTTTATGTTGTACTTATTACTTGCTTTGATTGTCAATCCAATTGCGTGCATTGACGAAAGCTTCTAACCAAGGAGAAACTTCATCCTGACGTCCTTTTGGATAGTTTGCCCAATGCCATTGGAAAATTGAGCGCTCGATATGCGGCATTGTGGCCAAATGGCGACCAGTTTTATCGCAGATCATCGCTGTATTGTAATCCGAGCCATTTGGATTGTGTGGATATTGCTCATAACCGTATTTCGCAACAATATTGTATTGTTCCTCTGCATACGGTAGATTGAATTTTCCTTCACCATGTGAAATCCAAACACCCAATGTACTTCCTGCTAATGTGGAAAGCATAACGGAGTTATTTTCCTGAACTTTCACGGAAATGAAATTTGATTCGTGTTTGCCCGAAGTGTTGTGCAACATTTTACCATGAACCTCGTGCTCCGGATTAATCATTTCCAATTCCATAAACAACTGGCATCCATTACAGATACCAACCGAAAGCGTGTCTGGGCGTGCAAAGAAATCGGTCAATGCCTTTTTCGCTTTCTCATTGTAGAGAAATGCTCCGGCCCATCCTTTTGCCGAACCCAGTACATCCGAGTTGGAGAATCCACCAACAGCACCTATAAATTGAATGTCTTCCAAAGTCTCACGGCCTGAAATCAAGTCAGTCATATGAACATCCTTCACATCAAAACCTGCTAAGAACATCGCATTTGCCATCTCGCGTTCCGAGTTGGAGCCCTTTTCCCGAAGAATTGCCGCTTTTGGACGTGCTTTACTTCCGTCGATCACCGGTTTTTTGCCGTTGAACTGACTTGGGAAGGTAAATGTTAAAGGTTGATTTTTGTAGTTATCGAAACGTTGTTGTGCAGTTCCGTTTTTCGATTGTTTCGAATCCAATAGGAATGAAGTGGTCGACCAAACATCACGTGTTGCCGCAACATCAAAGCTGAAGTTCTCTTCTCCGTTTTTGATGGTAACGGTGCTTCCTGCTACTGCATGGCCAATTTTTATGGCATCTACGCCAGCTTCTTTAACAGCTTGCTCGAAAACAGTATCATTTTTAGCTTGAAGTACAAGTCCAATATTTTCACTGAACAATACTTTTACAGCATCAGACTCATTTAATCCCGAAAGGTCATAATTTGCAGCCAAATTCACATCTGCAAATGTCATTTCCAAAAGGGTCGTGATCAAACCACCGGATCCGATATCATGACCGGCTTCGATTTGGTTATCGTTGATTAATTGCTGAATGGTATTGAATGCTGTTTTGAAATAGTTCGCATCTTGGATTGTAGGAACTTCTGTACCTAATTTGTTGACAATCTGAGCGAAAGACGAACCACCTAATTTGAAGTTGTCTTTTGATAGATTGATGTAGTAAATGGATCCTGCATTTTTGTTTAAGACAGGTTCAACTACTTTGGTAATATCCGTACAATTTCCAGCTGCTGAAATAATCAATGTACCAGGAGCAATTACATTCTCACCATTTGGATATTTTTGCTTCATCGACAAGGAGTCTTTTCCTGTAGGGATATTGATTCCTAATGCGATTGCAAAATCCGAACAAGCTTTGACAGCCTGATAAAGTCGAGCATCTTCACCTTCGTTATTTGCTGCCCACATCCAGTTGGCTGACAATGAGATGCCTGCAAGACCATTTATAATCGGTGCAAATACGATATTTGATAATGATTCTGCGATAGCAGTTTTACTAGCCGCTGCCGGATCAATTAATGCTGCGACAGGGGAGTGTCCTATCGTTGTTGCGATACCCTCTTTTCCTTTGTAGTCAAGAGCCATGACACCAACGTTATTTAAAGGTAACTGTAATGGACCTGCACATTGTTGTTTGGCAACACGGCCACCCACACAACGGTCCACTTTATTGGTCAACCAATCTTTGGAAGCCACAGCCTCCAATTGTAGTACCTGATTTAAATAGCTTGGGATATTCGCGGAATCATAGGTAAGATCCGCATAATTACGAGCAACTATTTTATCACGCATAAAGGTCTTTGGTGATGAACCAAAGAAATCCTCTAAGGCATAATCCATTGGTTTGGCACCATTGCTTTTTGATGCAAATGTGAAGCGGTGATCTCCGGTGACGTCACCTACGGTGTACATTGGTGCACGTTCACGATCAGCAACACGCTTTAGGATTGCAATATCATCTTCAGCAATCACCAGGCCCATTCTTTCCTGAGACTCATTACCGATGATTTCTTTTGCTGAAAGAGTAGGGTCACCTACCGGAAGTGCATCAAGATCAATTAAACCGCCTGTTTCCTCTACCAATTCGGATAGACAGTTGAGGTGTCCACCAGCGCCATGGTCATGAATAGAAACAATTGGGTTATGATCTGCTTCAACTAAGCTTCGTACAGCATTAGCCGCACGTTTTTGCATTTCCGGATTTGAGCGTTGAATGGCATTCAATTCAATACCTGACCCGAAAGCGCCTGTATCAGCAGAGGATACCGCTGCACCGCCCATACCGATACGGTAATTTTCACCGCCTAAGATGACGATTTTATCACCTATTTTTGGGGTATGTTTTTTGGCTTGATCCAATTTTCCATAACCGACACCACCAGCTTGCATGATGACTTTGTCATAACCAAGCTTACGGCCTTCTTCTTCATGTTCGAAGGTCAGTACAGATCCCGTAATCAAGGGTTGTCCAAATTTATTCCCGAAGTCAGAAGCTCCATTGGAAGCTTTGATGAGGATATCCACTGGTGTTTGGTAAAGCCATTGGCGTTCTGGCATTGCTTTCTCCCAAGGACGATCTTGCAATAGACGTGAATAGGCTGTCATATAGACCGCGGTACCCGCCAAAGGAATCGCGCCTTGACCACCGGCCATACGGTCACGAATTTCACCACCAGATCCTGTCGCCGCTCCAGAGAAAGGCTCTACAGTCGTTGGGAAATTGTGGGTTTCGGCTTTTACGGATAAAACAGAATCGAAAGATTTTTCCTCGTAAAAGTCAGGCTTGTCAGCGGATTTAGGTGCAAACTGGGTGACCCGTGGGCCTTTAATAAAGGCTACGTTGTCTTTATACGCAGAAACAATCTCATTTGGATTTGTTTCGGAAGTTTTCTTGATTAATTTAAATAGGGAAGTAGGCTGTTCTTCACCATCAATGATAAATGTACCATTGAAAATCTTATGTCTACAGTGCTCAGAATTGGCTTGTGAAAAAGCAAAGACCTCGGAGTCTGTTAAAAGACGGCCCAATTTGGTGGCAAGATTGTTTAGGTAGGCCACTTCTTCCGGATTTAATGCCAATCCTTCGGATTTGTTGTAGGCATCAATGTCTTCAATTTCCAAGATAGGTTCTGGCGTGATGTTGACCGTGTATATATTCTGCGTCAACGTACTGAACTTTTGCGAAATCATTGGATCGAAATCATTGAAATCTGCTGGTACCGGTTGAAATTCTTCGATACGAACAATTCCTTCAATACCCATGTTCTGTGTGATTTCTACTGCATTGGTACTCCAAGGAGTGACCATCGCTGCGCGGGGGCCTACAAAGTAATGGTTAAGGGTTTGGTCGTCGAGTTTTTTGGCGTTGCCGAATAGCCAGTTGAGTTTAGTAATGTCTTCTTGTGATAAAGAGTTTACGCTTTGAACACCATATACGGTGTTCGATGGGTTCTCAAAGAAATGAATCATTATAAATGTTTGTTTTGAACGTTCTTCAAATTAAAGCACAAAGTTACATATTATTTTTATGGAAATGATTGAATTTTGATTAAAAAATAGCGGTTACTATTCGGTTTAAAAACAGTGAAATAGCGGTTCTTATGTAAATAAATGTAAAGTTGTGTTAATTCGTGTAAATAAATGTTATCATTCTACCCGCTGTTAGGATAGGTCGCTTGTAGGTGGTAGATTCGTAAACCCTATTCCCTATGAGTATAACATGATCGAGCCTTGGGATGTAGATCTAATGCGCATCCCAAGGCAAAGATTGAATTAGGCTGTCGATCAACCAACTTCATAGTCATCTTCTATTCGATTTTTTTCAATCTTTAAAAATCCTGTTTTCTCAGTGCATTATAACGAGCAAGGTGGGTGGCAATCAGGATATAGCAGATTGCAAAGAATGCGAGTAACAGTAAGACTATAGTAGGGCGAGCGCCTGGGAAAATGCATATATTGACAGGGATAAATTGATATACTACGCAATTATAATTGCATACAAAGTCAAATTTATCTAAGTTTGTGCATCAAATCAAATTCGAGATGAACATTTCATATAATTGGTTAAAACAACACGTTAATATAGATTCGACGCCGGAGGAATTATCTTTGATCTTGACAAACACAGGATTGGAAGTAGAGGCACTGGACGTTGTACAGAGTATCCCCGGTGGATTGGATGGTTTGGTCGTTGGCGAAGTAAAAACTTGTGAGCAACACCCGAATGCTGATAAATTGCGCATTACTACAGTTGATGTAGGCACTTCTGAATTACTAAATATCGTATGTGGGGCGCCAAATTGCCGTACTGGATTGAAAGTAATTGTGGCAACAGTAGGTACAACATGTCACCCCTTGAGCGGAGAACCCTTTAAGATTACCAAATCTAAAATTCGTGGCGAAGTATCCGAAGGTATGTTATGTGGTGAGGATGAAATCGGTTTAGGTACATCGCATGCCGGTATTGTTGAATTGCCAGCTGATGTTGCGGTAGGGACATTGGTGAAAGATCATTTCAATATTCAGGATGATTACCGTTACGAAATAGGCCTTACACCGAATCGTGCGGATGCGGCATCCCATTTAGGTGTAGCACGCGATATCGCTGCTTATTTCCGTACGAATATCCTAAAAGCGGATGTTTCGGCCTTTCAAGCGGCTGAGGAAGCTGGTACAGCTGTTGTCGTCGAAGACACTGCAGCTTGTCCACGTTATAGCGGGATCAATATTTCCGGTGTTCAGGTTGCAGAATCGCCTGATTGGTTGAAAGAAAAATTAAATGTGATCGGTGTACGTCCAATCAATAATATTGTCGATATCACCAATTATATATTGCATGACCTTGGCCAACCATTGCATGCGTTTGATGCGGATAAAATTGCTGGTAACAAGGTGCTTGTCCGTACAGCAAAAGAAGGGGAGAAGTTTGTGACCCTAGATGCTGTGGAACGGACGCTTTCTGCTGAAGACCTTGTGATTGCTGATGCTGAAAAACCAATGTGTATCGCTGGTGTTTTTGGTGGTGCACATTCAGGTGTTTCGACAGAAACAACCAATGTGTTTTTGGAATCGGCTTATTTTAATGCTGTATCAGTGCGTAAGACCTCTAAAAGACATGGTCTGAAAACAGACGCTTCATTCCGTTTCGAACGTGGTACAGATCCTAACATTACTGTAGAAGCGTTAAAACGTGCGGCATTGTTGATTCAGGAAATTGCTGGGGGGAAGATATCTTCGACCCTGAAAGATGTATATCCTGTCGAAATTAAACCATTCTCATTCCATGTGAGCTATGCGAACGTGGTACGTTTAATTGGGCAAGCAATCCCACATGAGGAAATTAGAGCCATTATCGTTGCCCTTGGTATTGAGATTGCTTCGGAGACAGCTGCGGGACTAGATGTTTTAGTGCCTGCTTATCGTGTCGATGTAACCCGCGAAGTGGATGTGGTGGAAGAGGTATTACGGATTTACGGCTACAATAACATTGAACTAAAATCCCAAATTAAGGCTTCCTTAAACACGGTCGAAAAACCAGATAAAGAAGTCGTCTTAAATCAGCTTGCGGACTTATTGATCGGTAATGGATTCCGTGAAATATTGGCAAATTCGTTGACAAAGCTTGATTATGCAGACGACAGTGAAACTGCTGTCAGATTGTTCAATCCCTTGAGCTCGGACTTGGATACCATGCGTCAAAACATGTTATTCTCCGTGTTGAATGCCATTGAATATAATCAGAAGCGTAGAAATTTTGATCTGAAATTTTTTGAATTCGGTAAAACTTATGCGTTGGACGGTGAGGGATATAAAGAAACGCAGCATTTGACTTTTGCAATAACAGGCAGAGAGGAAGCTGAACAGTGGAATAGCAAAAAAGGTAATGTCAATTTCTATAACCTTAAAGCTGCAGTTGATACCATTGTCAAACGTCTAAAGATTGAGGGCATACAAATACAAGATGCACCGAGCAATCATTTTGCCTACGGATTGAGTTATATGAAAGGTCAGAAATGTCTGGTTTCTTTCGGTGCGGTAGCTAATGCCAACTTGAAAAAAGCAGATGTTGAGGGGCAGGTTTTCTTTGCAGATTTTGACTGGGATGTCTTAATGAAAATCATTCGCAAGAATAGTATTCAATATAAGGAAGTGTCGAAATTCCCTGCTGTACGTCGTGATTTATCCCTGTTGATTGACGAAAATGTGAGCTTCGATAAGCTTCAATTTGTCGCTCAAAAGACCGAACGCAAGCTTTTAAAGGAGGTAAATGTGTTTGATGTGTATAAAGGTGATAAAATTCCGGAAGGGAAAAAGTCTTATGCTCTGAGCTTTATCTTGCAAGACGAAGAAAAAACATTGACCGATAAACAAATTGATGCGATAGTTCAAAAATTAATTGTTAATTTTGAGAAGGAACTAAGCGCAGAGGTGCGTGGTTAATTAGATATATAACATTAATTGGTAATATTCGATTTACGCTATGGCAACATTGTCTTCACAAATGAATCTGATCGTTGAGAAAACGAAAAACTTAATTCAAATGTGCGAAGTCTTGCAAGAAGAAAATGATTTGCTTAAATTAGAGGTACAATCCTTAAAAGTGGCTTTCGACGCGAGCAACGATAAAAGCAAGCAGTTGGAAGAGAAAGTCAAGGCGCTGGCAGTAGCCCGAACCTTGGATTCAGAAACGGATAAGGAAGCAATTAATGAAAAAATACTTGACACAAAACAAAAAATTAACGATTTTGTGCGAGAAATAGACAAGTGTATTAGTTTGTTGAAGTAGTTGGAATTTGGAGATTATCGGAATTTAAACTAATACAACGTTAAAAAGCTCAAAGAAATGGGAGAGATTTCCATAAAAATAAATATCGCAGATCGTGTTTATCCCCTTCGGGTGGAAAGCGCGGAGGAAGAAGTGATTCGACATGCTGCGAAATTGATAAATGAAAAAGTAAAGGAATTGCAGGAAAACTATACTGTTAGAGATAAACAGGATTTGTTATCCATGTGTGTATTGCAGTTCGCTACGCGAATGTTAAATGCGGAGCGACAGTCCCAGAACCACGAAGTGGGGCTGGAGAATTCAGTACAGGAGCTTGATCAGTTGTTGACGGATTTCTTTAACAAATAAATTTACGTTCTTTATATTTAGAGCTTAAAACGACGAATTTGCCGCAATTAAATTCGGGTTGTCACTATTTTAAACTTAACGCTTCAATATTACAGGCGCAAAAAGATATAGGCCATTTTGCGAAAGCCATCTGGGTCATAATCTAAGCCTAATTATGTAATCACGAAGTTTAATAATACATGAGACCTGTTTAAATTTAATTGCGGTTTTTTTTTGTTTTGAAACCATCATGCGTTGGACCTGTTTGCATACAATGTAAACCCTGTCTGATTCAATCGCTGGTATTCCTGAAAAAAGTATATCTGGATACCAATGGCGTTAAATCAGCTTGTGTCCAGTTCAAAAAATGGCGAAGATATTTATTCTATTGAAATTTAATAATTAATAAAAACAAACATATATAATACAATTATACATACATGGACGTCGCAATTTATATCATAATTCCTCTGATTGTTGGTGTAGTTATAGGTCGTTATCTGCTGGTTCTGTTATTCAAAAAACAAGAACAGGAAGCCAAAGATAAGGTAAATAGCATACTAAAAGATGCAGAGCAAGAAGGAGAACACATTAAAAAGAAACGCCTTTTAGAGGCTAAAGAAAAATTCCTTCAATTAAAATCCGAACATGAAAAGGAGGTGAATCAACGTAACAACACCATCAACCAAAAGGAAAATACGTTGAGACAGAAAGAACAATCTATTAACCAAAAGCTTGAAAGCATCAATCGCGATAAGCAGGATGTGGATACCAAAAAGAAGCAATTGGATAAATTGGTTGAACTTAATGAAAAGAAATCCGAAGAAGTTGAGGCTTTAAAATTACAACAGATCAAACAATTGGAGAGCATCGCTGGTGTTACAGCTGACGAAGCTAAAAACCAACTGGTGGATTCATTGCGCGAGGAAGCTCGTTCCCAAGCTATGATTCAGATCAAGGATATTGTAGACGAAGCGAAATTAACCGCGACGAAAGAAGCGAAAAAAGTCGTTATCCAAACGATCCAACGTACAGCTACTGAATCTGCAATCGAAAATACCGTTTCCATTTTCAATATCGAAAATGATGAGATCAAAGGTCGTATTATTGGTCGTGAGGGCCGTAATATCCGTGCATTGGAAGCTGCAACAGGTGTAGAGATCATCGTGGATGATACACCGGAGGCAATTATCCTTTCTGGTTTCGATCCAGTACGTCGTGAGATCGCCCGTTTGGCTTTACACCGTCTTGTTACGGATGGCCGTATCCACCCAGCTCGTATTGAAGAGGTTGTAGCAAAAACACGTACACAGATTGAAGACGAGATTGTTGAGATTGGTGAACGTACTGCCATTGATCTGGGTATTCACGGATTGCATCCTGAACTGATCCGTATGGTGGGACGTATGCGTTACCGTTCTTCCTATGGTCAGAACCTTTTACAGCACTCCCGTGAGGTTGCCAATTTTGCAGCAACAATGGCTGCTGAGTTGGGATTGAATGTAAAACATGCCAAACGTGCTGGACTATTGCATGATATTGGTAAAGTGCCTGATGATAACCCTGAATTGCCGCACGCAATTCTAGGTATGCAATTGGCTGAAAAATATAAGGAGCATCCAGATGTTTGTAATGCCATTGGCGCTCACCACGATGAAATTGAGATGACAGCCTTAATTTCTCCTGTGGTACAAGCCTGTGATGCTATCTCAGGAGCACGCCCTGGAGCACGTCGTGAAGTTGTTGAAAGCTACATCAAACGTTTGAAAGAACTTGAAGATTTAGCACTTTCTTACCCTGGTGTTGAGAAAACTTTTGCGATACAGGCAGGTCGTGAATTACGTGTCATCGTTGAGAGTGAAAAAGTATCGGATGCGCAATCAGAAATATTAGCAGCTGATATCTCAAACCGTATACAGACTGAAATGACTTATCCAGGTCAGATTAAAGTGACTGTCATCCGGGAGACAAGATCCGTATCTTACGCGAAATAACGTATGGAAGAGTCCTGAAAAACAATACAGGATCTTTGGTAAACGAATAATAAAAACGCCTCAATCATTTATTGGGGCGTTTTTTTGCTGTATATTTTGACGCGGGGAAGTTTTCGGCGGTCCACTTGAGCGAACATAGTTATTTCTTCTGAAAATCTGTTTATGTGCCAAAAAACTCCATTAAATCATCCACACTATGCAGCAGATAGGTTGGCTTTTCCTTCATAAGTTCTTCCTCACTGCCATAACCATAAAGCACAGCGATGGCATCCATGCCCGTTTCTCGGGCGCCAATTAAATCATGCTTGCGGTCGCCAATCATAATACAGTGCTGTGGATCAACCAAGTTGGCCTTGTCCAATACATACTGAATGACACTTGTCTTGGTCGGTCTAGAATCGTCCAATGCACTTCCGCCAGCAAAATCGAAGTAACTGTCGATTGCAAAATGCTGTAAAATCTTATGTGCAAAAATTTCGGGTTTGGAGGTCGCTAAGTATACCTTATAGTCTTTCGATTTTAGTCCTTCCAGTAATTCGGGGATGCCATCAAAGAGCAGATTCTCATATAAACCCTGGGTCGCAAAGCGTTCACGGTATTTGTCCACACAAGCCAAAGCTTCCTTTTCTTCAAATCCATAGGTATGCATGAAGGTATCTTTCAACGGAGGGCCAATTAATGGCTTCAGACTATTTAAATCAGGCGTATGTACTCCTTTTGCTTCGAGTGCATACGCAATGCATTTGGTGATGCCTTCAGCAGGGTCTGTCAGCGTACCATCGAGATCAAATAAGATATGTTTGTAAGACTTCATGTTGCAATATTACGTAATTGGAGAGGAGATTGCCAGTTAAAGGTCGAAGAAAGCATATAATGACAAGTGACAGACCAAAAAAATGAGAATATTATTCCGCTCGACGGTTTATGCAGATCAATATTTATTAAATTTGCCGAATGAAACAAAAGAAGAAAGTTCAGGAAGTAGAACCGAAACGTCCAGTAGATACCTATTTTGAGGAATTGGATGCTAATTTTCAAGATCCAACCAATCGTATTATTCAGATCATCTTTTTGCCGCTGTTATTCTTCGGTGTGATGGGCTGTATTTGGATGATTCCTTTTCCACAGTTTGAATTCTTAGTAAAGCTCAATTGGCATACTTTTTTGAATTGGGGTTCTTTCTTTATTGCGGTTGTTATCTATTTTTACCTTAAGCTATCTGCAACCCTGTCTTATGCAATTTTATTCTCGATCGGGGTAATGAGCTATTTTATTGTGCAATTGGAATATGTGCAAAAAAATGGTGGCCCTGCAGTGATATGGGTATGCCTTGCGATTGCTTTGCTCGCACTTGCGGCGTTGTACGTTGGTAAAGGAAAAGAGAAAAAAGCAATAAGCGGAAAACAGTTTCTGCAATTCCTGCTCATTGGCCCGATATGGTTATGGCATTTTGTATTTCAGAAGTTCAATATTCGGTATTAAACGTTCTATAGGATGGGTGTCTTACTAGGAAAACATGCTTTTGTAGCAAAATAAGAGAAGATTCTATCCTATACATGATATCAGAAAGGCCAGATTGCACAATGCGATCTGGCCTTTTCTATTTATTTTTTTGACTCGTTATCGTGATCAACCCGATCAATTTTTATAATTGAACCATTTGATGATTTCCTTAAGGCTTGCCTTTTTACCATAGATCAGGATGCCAACACGATAGATTCGGGCAGCCACCCAAGTGATCAATAAGAATGTCAGGATCAACAAGGTCAATGAGGTTAATATCTGCCACATCGGCACGCCAAAAGGTATCCGAACCAACATGGCAATAGGTGATGTGAACGGAATAAAGCTCAACCAAGTGGCAATTGGCCCATTGGGATCGTTGATAATGACACCAAATGAAAGGATATATGTTAACAATAGGGGCATGGTAATGGGCATGGAAAACTGATTGGCTTCTGTTTCATTGTCTACAGCGGAACCAGCAGCGGCAAAAATAGCGCTATACAGTAGGTAGCCGGCAATAAAAAACAGAAAGAAAAAGATGATGACTTCGGTAAAATTAAAGCTTTGGATGGAGGCGAGAATGGAGGCAGATCCGCCTTGTCCGATTGCTTTGGATACCGTTCCCATATTGCCAGCTGCGGGCTGACTGGCAGCAACCTCCTGCATATCCTGCGGATTGACAAACAACAGTGTTGCCGTTATAAAAAGGCCTCCTGTAAGTAGCAGCCACATCACAAATTGAGTGAGCCCGACCATCCCAATCCCAACAATTTTACCCATCATAAGCTGAAAAGGCTTGACGGAGGAAATAATAACTTCGATAATACGGTTGCTCTTCTCTTCGATGATACCACGCATCACCTGTGCGCCATACAGAAACAGGGAGAGATAAACCAGGATAGCCAGTGCGACACCAAGTCCCATAGCAATCGCCGTATTACTGTTTTTCTCTTCACCGTCAGCCGTGATCTCTTTGGCATCGATAGCGACTTTGGGTTTAATGGACTGGATAATCTGCAAGTCTATTCCCTTAGCTTTATACTCTTTTTCGCGGATGATTTCTTCCAGTTGTCCGCCAATGATCTCCTGCGTGACAAAACTTGTTTTGCCACTGGTAATCAGTTCGGCCTTCTGGCTGCTAAGAATATCCTTGGGAATGTACAAGATCGATTGTTTTCCTTCGCTCTCTGTGAGCTGCTTTTTTTGCTCCTTTAGATCTAACTTGCTGATTGTATAGCTTACGTTTTTATTGCTTTGGAGTTTCCCTGCAAATTCACCCAGCTCATCAATCACAAAGACCTCGGTGTGGGCATCTTTGAAGCTTTTTTTAGTCAGGTAAAACATGCCCGCATACAATGCAAAAAAGAATAGGGGCACGGCAAAGGTCATCACAATAAAAGATTTTTTCTTGACGCGGGACAAATATTCCCGTTGAATAATAAGTAATATTTTATGCATGATCGTTGGCTTTAGGTGAGACCTCAGTAACTTTTTGGATGAAAATATCCGCCATGGAAGGGACGATTTCTATCAATTGATTTAGCTGTATTTGTGGTAGAAAATGCATTAATACATCATTTATATGAATATTGCTATTTAACTGAATTATAGTTATGTATGTTTTTTCAGTCCTTGTAGACGTTATGACCTCGAAGAGAGCGTCGTTTGACAGAAGAAAATTATCTTCGGTTGCTGTATATTCCAATTTGTAGGTCTGATTCCGGTATTCTTTTTTTATCGCTTGAACAGAGCCATCCAGTATTTTCTTTGATCGGTTGATGAGCGCAATATTATCACAAAGTTCTTCGACCGTTTCCATGCGGTGTGTCGAAAAGATAATGGTGGCCCCTTCCTTATTCAATCGTAAAATCTGCTCCTTGATGATATTGGCATTGACCGGATCAAATCCCGAAAAAGGCTCATCCAGGATAATCAATTGGGGCTGGTGAATAACAGTGGCGACAAACTGTACTTTTTGTTGCATACCCTTACTGAGGTCTTCGATCTTCTTGTCCAACCATGAGGATATATCAAGACGTTCGCACCAGTCGTGTATCCGATGTAAAGCTTCTTTTTTGGAAAGCCCTTTCAACTGCGCCAGATAAAGCATCTGATCACCTATTTTCATTTTTTTGTAGAGCCCCCGTTCTTCGGGCAAATACCCGATTTGGGAAATATGCTGTGGTCCCAAAGCTTCGCCGTTAAAGAGGATTTGGCCGGAATCGGGAGCGGTAATCTGATTGATAATCCGGATAAGGGATGTTTTGCCGGCTCCATTCGGTCCCAATAACCCAAAAATTTTACCTTTTGGAATCTGAATGGAAACATCGTCCAATGCACGATGATTGGCGTAATCCTTAGTGACATGATTGATTTCTAGTAACATCTTTTTAGGGTTTAATTAAATTCAGTATGGCGAAAAATATAGCATATAGCGTTTGTTATCAAATATACGCTTGTTTATTTTGACTATTAGTATGCGGCCACCCTAAAATGTTACAGATTGGCCGTTCAGTTTTTTACCGCATAGCCGGGTGAAACCTTGCCAAACGGATTCATTTAATGTACCTTTGTTCCATGGAAGTAAAAAAAGCCGAATTCGTGTGTAGCAACACGAGAGTTGACAAATTACCTGCGCCAAATTTGCCTGAGTACGCCTTTATAGGCCGTTCTAATGTAGGTAAATCTTCTTTGATCAATGCAATGACAAATAAGAAGGGGCTTGCCAAAACCTCTCAAAAACCCGGTAAGACTCAGTTGATCAATCATTTTATTATAGATGACACCTGGTATCTGGTCGATTTACCCGGTTATGGATTCGCTAAGGCGTCCAAAACAAGTCGTAATGAATGGGAAAAATTCATTCGCAGATACCTCACGCATAGAGACAATTTACAATGTGTATTTGTTTTGGTAGACAGTCGTCTCGAACCACAGAAGATCGACCTTGATTTCTGTTATTGGTTGGGTGAATGCGGTTTACCCTTTATGTTGGTCTTTACCAAAGCAGACAAACAATCAGCAGTAAAATCTGATGCGAATATTGCAAAATTTAAAAAAGAGCTGTTGCAATGGTTTGAGGAGGTGCCGCCGATCTTTTTGACCTCGGCTGAGAAGAAAGTCGGTCATGAGCCGATTCTGGAAACCATTGATGACGTCAATCGCCGATTTGTGGGGCCTGAGCCGGAAGAAAGAATGCCGTTTTAAGTAGTTCAAAAAATTAAAATTAGTTAACATCATGGCCTGGTCAACCTGATCATTGCCCAGAGTTTGGAAAACGTTTTAAAATCCATTAAGATCACCGCATGAAGAAGTATCTTTCTTTAGTTTTGTTTGCACACAGTGTATTTGCATTGCCATTTGCCCTTATAGGCTTCTTTTTGGCCCTGCATACCACTGAATATACCTTTTCCTGGAAACTGTTGCTATTGATGTTATTGTGCATGGTAACGGCCCGGAATGCAGCCATGGCCTTCAATCGGTATTTGGATCGGGACATTGATGCCATTAATCCCAGGACGGCAATGCGTGATATTCCGGCAGGGAAGATTTCGGCCCGGAATGCACTGATCTTTACCATAGTCAATTGCTTACTTTTTGTCATGGCGACTTATTTTATAAATTCCCTGTGTTTTATGCTGTCGCCCATTGCACTCTTCGTTGTGCTTTTTTATTCTTACACCAAACGCATTACACCGTTGTGCCATTTGGTCCTTGGTGCGGGACTGGGTTTAGCACCAATAGGGGCCTATATGGTGATAACGGGACAATTTGCAACTGTCCCTGTTTTGTATGGCTTTGCTGTATTGACCTGGGTGAGTGGCTTTGATATTATTTACGCATTGCAGGATGAGGCCTTTGACCGGGCGAATAAGCTGAACTCCATTCCGGTATGGTTGGGAACAAAAGGAGCGATGCGGGTATCCGAATGTTTACATGTGCTATCTTTTATATTTGTTTTAATACCAGCTTTTTTAATGCCCGTCGGCTGGATTTATTATTTAGGTGTGGTTTTCTATGGTGGGTTGTTGATCTATCAGCATACGCTGTTTTCGTCGACAAATCTAAGTCGCGTAAACCGCGATTTTATGACCACCAATGGTTACGCTTCCGTCATCTTTGCGGTCTTTTATCTTTTGGATATCTGGTTGATAAAATAAACGTTTTAGCATAAAATAAGAAAGGCTTTAGGAATTCCTAAAGCCTTTCTTATTTTTGTGTCTAATCCAATATGTATACGATGAAGAAAAATATCCTTTTTGTTTCAATGTTATCTCTGTCATTGTCCTCTTATGCCCAGAAGCTAACGAGCTATGTGATCCAGTATAATCAAAGTTTTAATGGCAATACACCTGCCAATCAGAATGGGGTAGTGGTCTATGCCAATGTGAATGAAACGTATGTCAGCTCGGAGAAAGATCTAAAAGGACAATTATCGCCGCCCTACGAGCGTGTGTTGGTGGAGTGGTCAGCCGGAAATAACCTGCTTAAAATTGCGAAACTGAAAGATGGTTCCCTCATCCTAACAGGGGATGCTCAGGCGCTTTCCAAGCAGAAATTTACACCGACCAATGAGACTAAGACCATTTTGGGCTATCCCTGTAAAAAAGTGGAAACCAGTATCAATTCCAATAAGATTGAGCTATGGTATACGGATAAACTAGGGGTAAAGGGAGCCCCGAGCGAACTAGGGCAGGATCTGGGGTTAGTATTGGAAGTAATCAGAAATGGCAATACAAGGACTTTCGCAACGAAAGTAGAGAAAGTCAATACAATCCCTGATCAATTGAAGCTAAAAGGAAGCGAAAAGCGCTATGATGAACTTTCCTATAAAGACCTTATTTGGAAAAATCGTTTTATCCGGCTTCCTATCTTTCAAAAAGAGCGCATTCGTTTTTCCGAGGATGTCAAATCTGATTCAATCCTGCGTTTTGCGAATGGTACAGTCATTGTCAAGAAGGTGAAAATACCGAAAATCAAACTTAGCGATAATGTGTTTGTTCAGCTTGTGGAGCAATCAAAAGGTGATGCCTATGACCGCACCGGATCTGTTTTTATTATCCCTGCCAATAAAGCACAGAGCTTTTTGGATGGGATGAAAAGCGGGATGTCGACCTTGCCGAAGTATGAAAATGGTAATGGGAAAAGCTACCAAGGTGTGATAAGGACCGCCACTTTCGAACCTATCGTTGAATTGATGCGGTTTTTTACTCCCTTTGGTGTTAAGCAGTTTAACTATCTTCAGTTAAAGGATAAGGTTTGGCAGGATTCAGTACTTTACAGGCAGGATGTGTCGGAGTTCGCTGGGATGTTGAGCGAACAGGAAGTGTATGTGGGGGCCTTTATTGGCAACTATGATAAGAATGGTCATGAAGTTAGCGTCGAGCTCACCATTCACCCTGGTTTTGAAGCTGGATCGGAAGGAGAATTAAAAAAGACCATGTCCTTATTTACGACGACCAATGTGATGGAAATGGGCGGTCAGGAGTATGGATCTATGTTTGATCAGGATAAAGGGCTGACGCTCTCGTTTCGTTTGGATCAGGACGCTAAAAATGTACAATTACGCTATATCACAACCGGTCATGGTGGTTGGGGAAATGGCGATGAATTTGTACCCAAAGAAAACCGTATTTTTCTAAACGATGCCCTACTGTTTAAATATACACCCTGGCGTAACGATTGCGGTTCTTACCGTCTGTCCAATCCCGCTTCGGGTAATTTTGCCACGGGATTATCTTCGTCCGATTTAAGTCGTTCCAATTGGTGTCCGGGAACGGTTACTCCTCCGATTTACATCGATTTAGGTGATTTAAAAGCTGGTGATTACAAATTGCAGGTTCAGATCCCACAAGGCGCTCCGGAGGGAACAAGTTTCAGCAGCTGGAACGTCACCGGGACCTTACTGTTCGATTAGACTGAATGATACAGGTGAGGTATTGATCTTATTGAAATCAATACCTCATACTTTTTTTAGGGGGTACTTGGCCTGTCCCTAGGTATTATAGTGGATAAGCAGTTTCACTCTTTGTTTCCGATAATACAAAATAAGTCTGTACGGTATTGACCTGCGGGAGCACCGCCAGACGGTGTCTTAAAAAGATGTGATAAGCGTCCATGTCTTTGGTAGCAATACGCAACATGAAATCATAAGATCCAGCCATCTGATAGCATTCCATAACTTCGGGAAACTTCGCCACTTCTTTTTCAAATTCGTTCAAAACCTCAAAGGTATGTGCTTTCAGGAATACCTGCGAAAATGAAATCAGTCCAATCCCGATTTTGTGCCGATCCAGGATCGCTACCGTTTTTTTGATATACCCCAGTCTTTTTAATTTTTTTACCCTTTCGTGCACTGCTGCGATTGATTTATTCAATTCAAAGGAGAGTTCCTTATTACTTAATGAAGCATCGTGCTGTAATAAGCGCAATAATTTTAGATCGATATCGTCCAATTCCATAATATGAATATTTTCGGTGTTGTTGCAAAATTACAATGTTGTAATGAATAATTTATTGTTAGTTATGTCTTTTTATTGAATTTTTATTGAAATTATAGTTTTGTATTGAATAATATCTTGTTATTATCCAATTTTGCAACAGAATAATCATTTATATAAAAATGGCTGAACAAGAATTACTAAGTGCATGTTTATCGCCTGCATTGGACAAAAGATTTAAGCATTTGTGGAGATTGGTCGGTAATACGCCAATGTTGGAATTGCAGTATACCTACAAAGGTAAGCCAGGCCGGGTGTTCGTGAAATGTGAGAATTATAATTTAACAGGTAGTATCAAAGACAGAATGGCTTTATATATCCTGTATAAAGCATATATGAATTGCCAGATTAGACCGACGGATGTTGTTATTGAAGCTACGAGCGGAAATACAGGAATTGCTTTTTCGGCCATTGGTAAAGCTTTAGGCCATCAGGTAAAGATCATCATGCCAAATTGGTTGAGTAAAGAGCGTACCGATATTATCAGAAGCATGGGGGCTGATATTCAGCTGATCAGCAAAGAAGAAGGTGGTTTTTTGGGGAGCATTCGTTTGAGCGAAGAGCTTGCTGCCGCTGGTGGTGTTTTTCTTCCACGACAGTTTGAAAATCAATATAACGCTGAAGCACACGAGAAAACGACCGGTTATGAAATTGTGAAGCAACTGGAAGAACAGGGTTTGATCGCTGACGCCTTTGTGGCGGGAGTGGGAACAGGTGGGACCGTCATGGGGGTAGGGCGTAGCTTGCGGAAGGCTAATCCAAATGTTCGTGTACATCCCTTGGAACCGGCGGAAAGTCCAACATTAACAACAGGACATAAAGTCGGTTCACACCGCATTCAGGGTATATCCGATGAATTTATTCCGGCAATAGTGAATTTGGATGAACTGGATCGCGTTGTTTGTGCCAACGATGGCGATTCGATCATTATGGCCCAGAAGCTGTCAAGGCAATTGGGGCTTGCCGTTGGAATTTCCTCGGGAGCCAATGTTATTGGAGCAATTAAGTTACAACAGGAGTTAGGGGACGAAGCAGTTGTCGTCACGCTACTATGTGATGACAATAAAAAATATTTAAGTACGGATTTGGTGAAAGAAGAGCCTGTTAAACCGGGCTATTTATCCAGCGATGTTGATTTTCTGGGTTTTCAACCAATTTGTAGGCTGCCAAATCCTGTATTTGGAGCATAGTAAGATTCAGTTTCATATGTTTATAGTGAACTCGGGGAGTGTATTGCTCCTCGGGTTTTATTTACACAAGAACAAATGAACAGGTCTCAAAGCAAAATAAATTATGAAAAACACACGATATTCTGATGAAAACTAATTTTAAACTATTAACCCTTTTATTCCTGCTCATCTTTCCTCTTGCTATGTTTGCGCAGCAGGACAGTACGGTTAGCCCGGATTCTCTATCTTTTGAAGAGTCACCTGACACGGTTACAGCTCAAGCAGACTCCAGTAAGACAACGGTGGCTGCCACAGCTAAAGCAGGTGGTTCGGCAGAAGGTGGAAAAAAGTCACTTTGGAGCATTTTTATCGCAGGCTTGGTCGGAGGCTTCGCGGCCTTGTTGATGCCTTGTATATTTCCGATGCTTCCTTTGACCGTAAGCTTCTTCACTAAGCAGTCCGGTAGCCGCGCCAGTGGCATTAGTAAGGCTTTATTGTACGGATTATTCATCATTGTGATCTATGTCGCTTTGGGAATGATTATTACCATTGCATTTGGTTCTGATGCACTCAATGCCCTTTCGACCAATGGGATTTTTAATTTTATTTTCTTTTTGCTGTTGGTGGTATTTGCGGCCTCATTCTTCGGTGCATTTGAAATTACCTTGCCGAGCTCTTTTGTGAATAAAATGGATGCCAAGTCCGATAAAGGTGGACTTGTAGGGCTATTTTTTATGGCATTCAGCCTGTCGTTGGTGTCGTTTTCCTGTACGGGGCCGATTATCGGAACGCTCCTGGTGGAAGCTGCATCAAAAGGTGAACGATTGGGGCCTGCCATAGGTATGTTGGGATTCTCCATTGCTCTGGCCATTCCATTTGGCCTATTCGCTATGTTCCCATCGATGCTTAAATCGCTGCCAAAATCAGGTGGCTGGTTGAACAGTGTAAAAGTGGTGCTTGGTTTTTTGGAGCTGGCTTTGGCATTGAAATTTTTGTCGAATGTAGATTTGGCTTACCATTGGAACTGGTTGGACAGAGAAGTATTCCTCTCCTTATGGATCGCTGTATTTGGTTTGATGGGGCTTTATCTGATCGGTAAAATTAAGTTTTCCCACGATAGCGACCTCAAATTTCTGTCTGTTCCGAGAACAATACTCGCTATTGTTGTTTTTTCCTTCGTGGTGTATATGATTCCCGGTTTATGGGGCGCTCCCTTAAAGTCTATTTCAGCCTTTTTGCCGCCATCGGCAACCCAGGATTTTGATTTATCCACTGGAGTTGGCGGTGGTCCTGCTGCGCATACAGATGGAAAAGTCAAAAAATATGCTGAAATTTTTCACGAGCGTGGTACACCAAAAGGCTTTGATCCCTATTATGATTACGATCAGGCTTTAGCAACGGCTAAAGAGCTTAATAAACCTGTTTTGATTGATTTTACGGGCTGGAATTGTGTTAACTGCCGTAAAATGGAGGCAAATGTATGGACAGATCCTGCGGTAGCCAAGTTGTTGAAAGAAGAGTTTGTAATGGCCGAGTTATTTGTGGATGATAAAACTGAACTGCCTGTCAATGAGCAGATAGTTTCTACATACAGCAATAAAAAAATAAAGACTATCGGAAACAAAAACAGCGATTTTCAAGCTTCCGCATTCAATAGTAATTCGCAGCCATTGTATGTAATTGTTGATCCGAACGGTCTGGTGCTGGTTCCTCAAAGTGGGGCAAATTACAATGTTGAAGAATACAAAGCATTTCTACAGAGCGGTGTAGATGCATTCAAAAAGAAAAACTAACCATCGTCATATTCTAATTTTATCCTCCTTGCTGTTTGCAAGGGGGATTTTTTTTGTGTAAACCTTAGTTTTTCGACCATGCAATGCTTCTTAATATCATACTTTTCTAGGGATTCTTTCGGTCACCATCGAGTTCGCTTCGCCAACGCTTCGGCACAGTGTCGTATCTACTTCACCCTAAAGTCGGGGTGAATCCGTATTGAGTCCATGATGAGTCCGTGTTGAGTCCGAGTCTAGGACGCATTTATCAGATACTCATGGCGTAGTAAACACGCTCACACCTGGTAGCAGAGGCGAATCTGTCCCAAATCTGTCCCGAATCAGATACAAATATGCCCCGAATAACTCCCCGAACTTGGAGTCAGTGAGGGTTAAAGTTTTTGGGGTTTTTCGCCAAGCCGAACCGCAATCGGATAAATCGACAAAGAAAGATGGGGAAATACCGCGGGATAAGGATCAAATGGGAGACGCTGTAAATAAGAAAAAAGGCCCTGTCATTCTCTCGATTGACAGGGCCTCAAATTATAATATAAATTTACGGAAACTATTAGAAGTCAAATTTGACGCGGGCACGGATCCCCCAAGCCGGAGCATCCACATGGTCAAGGTAATTCAAACGTTTGACGTAGTCCACACGCAAAATTTTAAAGATGTTGGACAGACCGATACTGGCTTCCATATAAGGTTCAGAGCCGAAGGTATATGAACTTTGGATATCTTGTGCATTGCGTTGCCATGCAAAGACTTTTGAACCGTAATTCGGATCGTCAGGATCGTTTTCTTTACGAAGACCACCATATACGCCTTTGAAACTAAATACCTCGCGTAGCTTGAGCTTTTTGATCAATGGGATCTTATTCAACAGGAATCCATTCATATAATACTGCAGATTGATAGAGGCGTTGTGATCACTGACAAATTCCAGGAAGTTCATCAAGTTATACGAGTTTAACTGATACGCATAGGTCTGGTTGGCCCGGTGGATTGTCAGGAAAGGAAATGGAATCTCTTTTCCAGCGATGTAATTTCCCTCTGCAGTCACATCGGCGTAACCAAATTGACTTAGGTAAAAACGCTTGAATGCGCCCACGTTAAAACTATGGTAATTATATTCCCCTTTTGCCAGACCTTTAATACCTGCTGTATAATTGAATGTGAATATGGGATATTGATTGAAGATCGGCGTACGATAGATTTTACCTTGGTAAAATTCTTCGTGCGGAGCGTATCTAAAGTTGACCGATAATTCTGTTGTATTTAATTCGTTGAACAATTTGTTTTGTCCATTTTCATCCAGCATTTGATAGGTTAGACTACCCGCGGGAGTTTGTTTGTTAATGTTAAATCCAGCACCAATAGCCAAATGGTTCAAGAATTCTTTTTTATATTCCAGTCCGTAGTTGGTTTCGTAGATATAACGGTCGTTATCACCACGTTTGAAAGATAACAAAAAGTTATCTTCCTGAACGAATTCGAGCTTTTGTCCCGGAATCTTCGTATCTTTTTTATAAGAGGCCCTGATATAGTGCATAGGGAAGGAGTATACCGATTTGTTGTTAAAGGCATAAGTCCCACTGAAAAAGTACTTCCATTTCTGATCCTTGAATCCATAAGCCGCATAGCTCTCTGCATAGAAACGTTTGCTCAATGATTCGGTCGTACGACCACCCACACGCAAGCGAAAGCCTTCAACAGGGTTGAAACTGTAGAATGTATTTACCGGACCAATTTCCACCGGACCGGCTTGCTTGTAACCCGAAAGAAGCAGGGCTGCGATATCCATGAAGGTTCTGAAAGAAGGAATTTTCTGTAGCGTATCTATATTGTGGTAGATATTCAGTTCATTCTGTGCCAAAGCCAACGGACGTTGTGTTTCAAATAAGGACTTTGTCGCTTTTTTATTCTCGACATTGTAAGCTATTACCGTTGATGGACCATCGTAAATGCTATCGGGTTGTTGCACACCGACTTTATAGTTGTTGTAATCGACCGTTCGGCTTCCGCGGATACCCATTCCTTTTTCAGTTAATGAAAAATCAATTCCCAATGTACTTGTCTTCAGGTAGAATCTGCTCTTATTGTCTTTTTCGAATTTGAGCTGAACCTGAAGGTCGCGTACAAAATTTAGGTTGATATCATCCGCAACAGTCATATTCGCTCCTTGAACGGCATAATTGCCATCCAGCGTAACATATAGTTGCCCTTTAAACAACATATCTGCTTTATTGCGGGGAACGAAGCTCAATTCGACCAGCCAAGGCTGAGAAGTTTTGATGGTATCGGTAATGAAAAATTTATAAAATGTCGGTGCAGAGTTCGCAATCGGACTCAAAAACTGGTTGGTTACCAATGAAATGTTGTTGTCATAGATATCAACTTGTTCGTAGAGTTTATTAAAATAGGCTGCCAGACCATCATTATCTATAAATTTAGGGTCAAACTGCGCGCGTTGATCCCCCAAAATATATTGTTTGGTTTTGCTCGGATCTTTACGGTAGTACACTTTGGATATTTTCTCTTCGATAAAAGCCGGCAAAACATATTTATTGGCGGTTTTAGCCGAGTCATCGGTTTCGAAAAGAAATTGATAGTTCTTAAAGATCTTTTTGTTGACGAATTTTTCTGAAAGATTGCTCAATCCCAAAGACATTTTCTCGTATTGATCAAATTCAGCATATTGTTGTCCCGACAGACGGTTTTTATCTTTATTTTCAATCACCTTACGTATCAGGGCAACGGCAGGATTGTCTTTGTTGCTGTATTTTTTCTTTTTGGCTTTGACAACAACTTCCTCCAGCATGTTGTCCTGTGCATCCATCAGGATTTCCTTGGTCTGTACAGCATCGTTGGTAACGAAAGCATCTTTATTGTCATAGCCAACATAGCTTGCTCTGATTTTGACATAAGATGTCGGGAAAACCAGCTTAAACTCACCATTTGCATTGGTCGATGTTGAGGTTCCTGCAGCAGCAGGCGCGCCAACGACCGCAACAGTGGCGTAAGCAATGGGGGCCTTTGTCTTTGCATCTTTGACCGTACCCGTCACCGTTTTGGTCTGCGCGAATGCAAGAGATGCTGATAGCAAGAATGTTATCGAGAAAAAGAGTTTGTTTATGAAGGTCTGTGCGTTTATTTTAGCTTCCATTATATTGCTATAATCTTGAAAATTCAAAATTGTTTTCTTGTTTTTACTTTATTTCTGACTTTATAAGTATTAAAATCAAAAAATCAGTGAACAAAGGAAACAAAAAATTAAGAATAATTAAAATCTTATTGTAATGTAATAAAAGAAACGTAGTTCCGTCTTTTAAGGTTTAAATAGTTGTTTTTTAGCGGTTTGTCTTAAATTATTGATTTAGATCAATAATTTAACCTCCACATTTTGACTTCACGATGATTTTCCAGCCCACTATTTATTGACTTTTGTAACGATATAGTCAGTGCTGCTAAAAATCCGACGGGATTTGAAAAGAGATTTCCTGTCTGGAGCCCGGGTGAATAAATTTAATAAAAGCAGCATGCAGGTGTAACCTATTTGCTTTTCTGCCATATAGATCATCACCCAAGATCGGGGTATTCAGCCCTTCTGGGTGTACAGCGTGCATACGGAGTTGATGTGTCCGGCCTGTTAAAGGATAGAAGCGAACGCGTGTTTTACCATTTTCGACAGCAATTCTTTTCCATTTGGTCTGTGCCGGCTTTCCATAGGTATAACAGACCATTTGTCGGGGTCTGTCATCCAAATCTACACGAAGAGGCAGATCAATCAGTCCACATTCCTGTTCAATAACACCATCGAGTAAAGCAATGTACTCCTTGGTTATGGTATGTTGTATAAATTGATCCTGTATGAATTGATGCGCCATCTTGTTTTTGGCTACCACCAAAAGCCCCGAAGTGGACATGTCCAGCCGATGGATAATAATCGGGCCGGCATTTGGATAGCGTTTGAGAACACGAGTATAGACGGAATCTTTCACATATATACCGGGGACGGATAAAAATTCTGCGGGTTTGTTGAAGACAATAATATCTTCATCCTCATAGATCTGCGGGAGTTCCGTTTGCAAGGTGGTTTCCTGTTGCATGGGATTCGGGTCGACCGTAAGTCCCTGAAGCATGTAACCCAGAATAGGTTCACATTTTTTACGGCAAGCCGGGTAATAGTTTTTGTGCCGACGGATTTCGGACAAAGGGGAGCAGCCCCACCAGAATTCGGCCAAAGCGATAGGTGTGAGATTATTGCTGTAAGCATATTGCAATAATTTCGGCGCTGCGCATTCACCTGAACCAGCGGGTGGTGTACTTTGGTCAAAGTCCTGAAAAACAGCAACGACATTCTTGTGCTGCCCTGTTGCATTAAAAAAATTATATTGTTCAAAAAGTCTCTTTTGCAAATTTCCGGATCGCATTTTACGCTCTTCTTTCAGTACAGAAATCTCGGAAAGCAATTGTTGGATCCTAAGGTTTTCAGATTCCAGCGCCAGACGCATGTCATATTGATAGCGTTGGAGTACCTGTTTGTCCTTTAAGCTTTGACTACGCATATCCTCCATGAGTATTTCGTAGTCCTCATCCGATAGGAGGGGACGCAGTCTTGTTCGGGTTTCCTTGCGTTCTTTTTTCTGACTTCTGAGTTTTGTTTTGAGCAGGTCAAGCTGTGTATCCCATTGACCTTTTAATCTATTGAGATTGCTTGTTATTTGTTCAAGTTCTTCACTGTTTTCAAGAAATTCAATTTTCCTGTTGAGGGCATTTAAGTGTACCTCTTCATTCAGAAAGAAGCCATCCTCTTCCAGCATATCAAATATTGGGGGAACAAAGTATTGGTGTTTATTGCTGCCAGCAAGCTTGCCAGATACAGCAGCCAGGTATCCGAGCCGATGCTGTTGATCTCGGACAACCAGTATACCAAACATCTTGCCTATGGCAAGACTATCGTTATTTTCTTCAAGACCAAAGTTATGCGTCCACTCGTTTTGTGTCTCCAGGTAAGTCTGGAGTTGTTCCGCAGCGATAATGGCTAGCGGATGTGGTTCATAACAAAATGGAAAGGTAAATCGCAAAGGGAGTTCGATACTCGAAATATCCTCTTTGAATGTATGAAAATAAGCGTTGTTGTCTAAAGTACCCACAGTCTTCCCTCTAATAATATTCTGGATGCAAAAATAAGGTTATTATGCGATTGAAATGACATTTCAAACCCAGTTTTTTTTTGTTTCCCCCGCTTTTTTGGGTAAATTTAACTAAGCAATTAAAAGATATAGTTAACAAATAAACACAATATGAAAACTTCAATTGGAATTAAAGATGCAGACTTAAAAAAAGTTGCGAAATTGCTCAATGTCTTATTGGCTGATGAGCATATTATCTATATGAAAACACGCAATGCGCATTGGAATGTTGAAGGAGCTGATTTTCACGCTGCTCATTTATTTTTAGAATCCCAATACGATGAGTTGGCAGAAGTTATTGATGAAGTGGCGGAGCGTGTACGTACATTGGGGCACTATGCGGTAGGCACATTTGATAAATATTTAAAATTAACACGTTTGACAGAATCGACATCTGAAAAGACAGATAGTCAGTCTTATTATAAAGAGCTGCTATCGGATCACGAGTCTATTGCGATGTCAATTCGTGGGGATATTGCTGTCGTTGAGGGGACCGCTGATAATGGCACGGAGGATTTTTTGGTGGGTTTATTGGAAAAACACGAGAAAATGGCTTGGATGCTGCGCGCTCATTTTATAAAATAGCAGATGTAGTCCCACTTGATGTGAATAATCCCGCCCCTTTTGAGGATCGGGATTTTTTTTTATGTTTTGTTGTCGGCGCAGGATAATTTTTCTATCTTAAAGAGGAATTAAGCCTTCAGAAACTTTTAACATATTACAACTATGCTTGAAGACGACAACCTAAATCAAACCACACTAAACGAGGAAGAAAATGATGGTACTTTGGAAAGTATGCATCATGTGAATAATCCGGTATTGGATTTGCCTAAAATTGAAAAGAAATACCTCGAGACAGTTATATCCCACAATCAAAATGACAAGTCATACTATTTTTCCGATGGTAAGGCAAAAGTCGAGATTAAGATCGTAACAGATGAGATTGTACGTGTTCGATTGGCTCCCCAGGGGACGTTTTTGGAAGATTTTTCCTATGCCCTGGCAAAGAAAGACCATCGTGTCAGTATACATCAATGTAAAGAGGAAGTGGACCATTATAGTGTCCATACAAACACCATTTCCTGTCGCATCAATAAAAGCGATTTTTTGATCTCCTTTTCTGATAGAGCGGGTAAACTGTTTAATGCCGATCTGGCTGCAATGCACTGGGAAGAAAGTCCGGACTTTGGCGGTTATTATGTCTACAGTACCAAAGTTGCATTTGAAAATGAAGCATTTTATGGACTGGGCGATAAGGCTACTAAGCTTAATCTTCGTGGCAAACGATTAAAAAATTGGAATTCGGACACTTATGCTTTTGCTTATGACCAGGACCCTTTATACAAAACCATTCCTTTTTACATTGGACTGAAGGACGGTGAAGCTTACGGTATTTTCTTTGATAACACGTTTAAGACCTATTTCGATTTTGCCGCCGAGGATCCCGGAAAGACCAGCTTTTGGTCGGAAGGCGGTGAATTACAATACTACTATATTCATGGTCCGCATATCATTGATGTGATCCGCAGGTACCATACTTTGACAGGGACACATTATTTACCACCACTTTGGGCTATCGGTTATCATCAATGCCGATGGAGTTATTATCCGGAAGCCAATGTGCGTAAAGTGGCCGAAGAATTCAGAAAAAGGCAGATCCCATGTGATGCCATTTACCTGGATATTGATTACATGGATGGCTATCGCTGTTTTACATGGAATAAACAATATTTTCCAAATCCGAAAAAAATGATTGCTGATCTTGCAAACGAAGGTTTTAAGACGGTGGTCATGATTGATCCGGGGATTAAAGTGGATGAAAACTATTGGGTATTTCGAGAAGGTAAAGAGAACAAATATTTCTGCCGCCGGGGGGATGACTATTTTATGGAGGGATTTGTCTGGCCCGGACGTTGTCAATTTCCCGATTTTACAAATCCTGAGGTTCGACAGTGGTGGGGAACTTTATACCAGGGGCTGGTGGAAGATGGTGTAGCAGGTTTTTGGAATGACATGAATGAGCCTGCTGTTTTTGGCCGCGGAACTTTTCCGGATGATGTCAGACATCAATACGATGGACATCGTGGATCGCATCGAAAAGCACACAATGTCTATGGTATGCAAATGGTGCGCGCTACCTATGATGGCTTAAAGAAATTGTACAAAAACAAAAGGCCATTTACCATTACACGAGCAGCTTATGCTGGTACACAACGTTATTCTTCGGTTTGGACCGGAGATAATTTAGCGAGTTGGGAACATCTCAAGCTGGGCACCCTGCAGTTGCAGCGATTGTCCACTTCAGGGATGTCTTTTTGCGGAACGGACATTGGTGGATTTACAGGAGAACCAGATGGGGAACTATTCACAAGGTGGATGCAATTTGGTGTTTTTTCGCCATTTATGCGTGTGCACTCCGCAGGGGATACCCGTGATCGGGAACCTTGGAGTTTCGGTGAAGACTGGGAAAAAATAAATAAAAAGTTTATAGAATTGCGGTATAAACTGTTACCCTATATCTATACCTGTTTTTGGGAACAAACTAAATACGGCTATCCGATTTTGCGTCCAATTTCGATGGTGGAGCAACATATTCCGACCAATTGGCAGCGTGAAGAAGAGTTCTGTTTTGGTGATAAGATATTGGTATCACCAGTGTTGCAGCCCGGTCAGAAGAGCAAGATCGTTTACCTTCCTGCAGGAGATTGGTTCTACTACTTCAATAATGAGGTTTATGTCGGTGGAAAGGAACATACTATTGCAACACCACTGGATGAAATGCCGCTATTTATTCGTGGTGGATCTGTCATACCGGAATATCCAGTCATGCAATACACCGGAGAAAAGAAAGTGGAAGAACTACAATTGAATATCTATTTTTCTGAAGGAGTACATCGTTCATACGTTTATTCCGATCATGGTGATACATTCGCGTACGAGCAAGATATTTATTTAGAAAAGTGTTTTACATTGTCTGGATTAAAAGATTCCCTTTCAATCAAGCAGACCCGTGACGGATTATTTACCGAACGATACGAAGAGTATAAGCTGCAATTGATAGGTCTACCATTTGCAGTGAAAAAGGTTAAAACAGATGGGATTGACACAAAAATACAAAAAGATGAACAAGGGCGATATTGGATTAATGTCGCACGTGAATTTGAAAACATATTGATAGAGGGTTAAACATGGCCAATCAAGTAATACCGCATAGTCTTTTTTCGGAATTTGATGTTGCGCTGTTCCAATCGGGCAGGCATTTCAAATTGTATGAAAAATTTGGTTCGCATGAGCTGGAAGTAGAGGGTGAAAGAGGCGTTTATTTTGCGGTTTGGGCCCCAAATGCAAAATCCGTTTCCGTAACGGGAAACTTCAATTTCTGGGACAAGGAGAGCCATCCTTTACATGTCCGCTGGGACACAAGTGGAATCTGGGAAGGTTTTATTCCCGGAATAGCCAATGGTGAAACTTACAAATATTGTATTCAGACCTCTTCAGGAGAAGAGCTTGAAAAAGGCGACCCATTCGCGTTCAAATGGGAGGTAGCACCTAAAACGGCATCCATTGTCCATTCTAATTGGTATGAATGGAATGACGGAAACTGGATGAAGGAGCGTGTCGTAAAAAATAGACTGGACCAGCCATGGTCAGTCTATGAACTGCACCTTGGCTCATGGGCACGAGATCCGGAGAGCCCAGATACGCTATTAAACTACCGGGAGATTGCTGTACAGCTTGTGTCTTATGTCAAGGAAATGAATTTTACACATGTGGAATTTATGCCTTTGATGGAACACCCCTATTACCCCTCATGGGGATATCAGATTACAGGCTATTTTGCGGCAAGCTCACGTTATGGCTCTGCACAGGATTTAATGTTCCTGATAGAAGCGCTCCATGCTGCCGGAATTGGGGTGTTATTGGATTGGGTACCTTCACATTTTCCTGGTGATGCGCATGGGCTTTATCGCTTTGATGGTACAAGCCTTTATGAACATGAAGATCCGCGAAAGGGTTTTCACCCCGACTGGCAATCGTATATTTTCAATTATGGTCGCAACGAAGTGCGCTCTTTTCTGATCAGTAATGCTTTTTATTGGTTGGATCGTTTCCATATTGATGGACTTCGCGTGGACGCTGTCGCATCCATGTTGTATCTGGATTATAGCCGGAATGCCGGTGAGTGGATTCCGAATGAATTCGGCGGTAATGAGAACCTGGAAGCGGTACAATTCCTAAAAGAGTTTAATGAGGCTGTTTATGCACATTTTCCGGATGTACAGACCATCGCTGAGGAATCGACCTCCTGGCCTGGTGTGAGTAAACCAACCTATGCTGGTGGTCTGGGCTTTGGAATGAAGTGGATGATGGGATGGATGCACGATACCCTAGATTATTTTAAGGAAGATCCGATCAATAGAAAATACCATCACGACCGCATCACTTTTGCCACGGTATATGCTTTCCATGAAAATTTTATGCTCCCGCTGTCACATGATGAAGTTGTTTATGGAAAACAGCCTCTGATTTACAAAATGCCAGGCGATGAGTGGCAGAAATTTGCTAACCTAAGGGCGTTATACTTGTTTATGTATACTTTCTTAGGAACGAAATTGTTGTTTATGGGTGGAGAGTTTGGACAAACGTCCGAATGGAATGTGAATAAATCGCTCGACTGGCATCTGTTGGAATTTATGCCACATCAGGGTATGAAAAAATTTGTAGCCGATTTAAACGCGACCTATCGGCAACAACCCAGCCTCTTTCAAAAGGCTTTTGATGCTTCAGGGTTTGAATGGATAGATGCTGGCGACCGTGAAAACTCGGTACTGGTCTATTGGCGTAAGGCATTTGACCAATGGGATGATACCGTGGTTGTGATTAATTTAACACCTGTTGTACGTGAAGATTTTCGTATCGGACTGCCTTATGCAGGAGAATGGGAAGTTGTTTTGAGCTCAGACGATCTTAAATATTTCGGTTCTGGAGTCAGTAGTCAACATGTGGAAAGTGAACACCTGCATTGGATGAACCAGGTGCAGTCTGCTCAGGTCAATCTTCCTCCGCTGGGCGGGTATATTCTTAAACGTAAGAAGGTTTTGAAAGAGGCGGTGCCTGTAAAACCGGGAGAACGTGTTCCCCTGTGATCGTGTATTGTGTCGGTTGGAGGAGTTAGTAAAAGTAAATTTTAAAAAGGATAAGCTCCATTCGACTGATGGAGAAAAAAATATGTACAGATGAAAGTATTTCATTTAAGTGTCGAATGCTATCCAATAGCCAAGGTTGGTGGTCTAGCGGATGTGGTGGGAGCATTGCCGAAGTATCAAACTAAACTCGGGGTAGAAGCAGCAGTGATCATGCCTTGGTACGATCGCCCATTTGTTAAAGACCATTCCTTTGATGTTATTCATGAGGGTACTTTTTTTCAGGGATCTGAACCATTAGATTATAGTGTTTTCAAGGAAAGAGATAATATACTGGGTTTTGAACTCTATTTGATTAAAATTCCAGGTAAATTGGACCGCCAGGAGGTTTATTGCTATCCCGATGAGGGCGAGCAGTTTATCGCCTTTCAACATGCTGTATTAAACTGGTTCAAGGCAAAAGCGATTGTACCTGATATTGTGCATTGCCATGATCATCACGTCGGTTTAATGCCTTTTCTGATGAAATATAGCAATGAATATAATTTCCTTGTTGATGTAAAGACGGTTGCGACAGTTCACAATGGTCAGTACCAGGGTTGGATACACTGGAGCAAAGCGATTTTATTGCCTGGTTTTGATAGTTGGAAATGGGGACTCCTGGACTGGGATGGTCTGATCAATCCACTTGCAGCGCTGATCAAGTGCTGTGATGCCTATACGACTGTTTCGGAGGGCTACCTTGAAGAACTTTATGTGGATGCGAACGGACTGCAGCATCTATTTTATGATGAACGGCATAAGTCGGTGGGGATTGTCAATGGAATCGACTGGGATATCTGGAATCCTGCTAAAGATTACACCTTGATTGAAAATTATGATCTTGCTTCGGCTTTTGCCGGTAAACTCAAAAATAAGCAGGCATTAGCACAGCAGTATAAAATTAATCCTACACTTCCGTTATTGGTCTTTATTGGGCGTTTTGCGACGGAAAAAGGAGCCGATTTATTGCCGGATATAATTTTAGATTTGACTGAAAATTTTTCAGGCAGATTGAGTATATTTATACTGGGTGCTGGAGATCCAGCGATTCAGGCACGGGTAAAAATGCTCGTGGATGAACAGATAGAAAATTTTGATGTGTTCTTTGGTTATGATGAAAATCTTGCGCATTGGCTTTATGCAAGTGCAGACTTTCTTTTGATGCCTTCACGGGTTGAACCGTGTGGACTCAATCAGCTTTATGCCATGAAATATGGGACCTTGCCGATTGTACACACTGTGGGTGGTCTAAAAGATACAGTCATAGATTTAGAAAACAATGGATACGGTGTTGGTTTTGACACGCTTGAGGTAGCTGATATCAGAAAGGCTATTGTCCGCGCGGTCGAATACTATGAAAATAGGTCTAAATTTGAAGACAACCAACACAAAATAATGAGTTTGGATTTTTCCTGGGATAAATCCGCAGCGAAATACTTAAATCTATATAACCAATTAATTTAATTTGATATGTCACATCACAATGTAGTAGCTATCGTCTTGGGCGGAGGAAGGGGCTCGCGTCTGTATCCGTTGACCGACCAACGGTCTAAACCAGCTGTTCCTATTGCAGGAAAATATCGCTTGGTTGATATCCCCATCTCGAATTGTCTCAATTCGGGATTCAATAAGATTTTTGTATTGACACAGTTTAATTCGTCCTCGTTGAATTCGCATATTAAAAATACGTACAATTTCAGTATTTTTAGTAAGGGTTTTGTCGATATTTTGGCGGCCGAACAGACTAATGATGGTGACAAATGGTTTGAAGGTACCGCAGATGCCGTGCGCAGATCGTTCAAGAAGCTAGCAAGTATAGATTACGATTATGTCTTAATCTTGTCGGGGGATCAGCTTTATCAGATGGATTTTGATGCACTGGTGGATTTTCACGTACAGAACGAAGGCGATTTGACGATTGCGACCATTCCTGTCAATGGCAAAGATGCAACAGGTTTTGGAATCCTTAAATCGGATGAGCATAACCACATCACATCGTTTATAGAAAAGCCCAATAGTGAGCAGTTGGTGGACTGGAGTTCAGAAGTGAACGATCATTTGAAAGCCGAGGGCCGTGAGTACCTGGCATCCATGGGGATCTATGTGTTCAGTAAAGGTGTGCTAAAGCGCCTGTTGGAGGAAAACAGCGGAATGGATTTTGGAAAGGAAATTATTCCGGATGCGATTGAAGATATCAACGTACTCAGCTATCAGTATGAAGGCTATTGGACAGATATTGGAACAATAGGCTCATTTTATGAAGCCAATATTGGACTGACGGATAATATTCCAGCCTTTAACCTATTTGATAAAAATACGGTTTTTACCCGACCACGTATGCTACCGCCATCTAAGATTTCGGGCACGACATTGATTAATTCGGTTATCTCCGATGGGTGTATTATCCATGCTGATAAGGTAGACCGTTCGGTGATCGGTGTGCGTTCACGTATTGGTATTGGTTCTGTGGTAAGGGGAACCTATATGATGGGATCGGATTATTACGAGGATTTTTCGGATATGGATGAAGCAAAAAGAAAAAATATGCCCATTGTGGGTGTGGGTGAACGCTGTTATATTGAAAATGCGATTCTGGATAAAAACTGTCGTATTGGAAATGATGTTCGCATCAATGGCGGCCCCCATTTGTTGAACGCCAACCATCAGACTTATACCGTTTGTGATGGTATTGTTGTGATCAAAAAAAATGCGGTTATCCCGAGTGGAACGACAATCGGGCTCGCGACTGTATAAATTTATTAAACAAGGGAGATAATATATTGTTATAATTGCATGTTATTGTAATAAATAAATGCTTTGAAACAGATTATCTCCCTTCTTTTTGTATTGATCACATTTGGCGCCTGCGATACCTCTTTAATGGTACAAAGCACAGGTGTATTACGGGATGCTTCACGAAAATTTGAACTCCATAATGGTGACCGTCGTATTATTTATATCCCGATGCGGCATTTAGGGACACGTGTATATTATGATCAGGTACAAGCTGCGGTAGATTCGCTCCAAAAATCGGGCTATGTTGTCTTTTATGAAAGTATCGCCTATCAGGTAGATAGCGCCGCACAACGTGATCTATACGACCGTAAGTTCAGAAAATTGACCGGTAACCGTCTCGGCTTACAACAATGTATTGAAACTCCCGGAGATACATCAAAAGTGCTAAGGGCACCTCTGTACCGTAAATTGGGACAACGCATTATCAGCCAACCGGATTATTCTTTTTTTCTGGTTGACTATGGAACCGCAGTTAATGCCGATATTCCTAAAAATAAATTATTGGATGATTTTGAGTATCGCTATGGTACGATACAGCTGGATGCCTGCGATTATGATACCCCATTAAGTGCACCCTATAGTTGCAAACCCATCAAAACAGCGCTCAAGAATAAGTTTGACAAAGAGTTTGTCATGCAACAACGCGAGGAAAATCTAGCTTCTCTAGTGGCTGACGCTCCGCAACAGAAAATTTTAATCTTATTTGGTACATCTCATTTTAAAGGCTTTTTGCGTAATTTGCAAGCCAGAGATCCCCATTGGATCAAGATAAAATAATATGTTAGGAAAGATTTTTATTATACTGCTCGTACCGGTAACCATCTATGTTGTCTATTACCTGTTAAATCGTACCGCGAAAAATAATAAGACGATTAAACGTGTCTTGAGTGATGAGGGGAAGGATATCCTGGAAAAGGAGGTCGCTTATTATCGCCGTCTGACTATTGCGGATAAGCAGGAATTTGAGTCACGCTGTCTTGCATTTTTGGATACCGTCAAGATAGAAGGGGTGGGCGTCACGTTGGAATTGAAAGATTATATGTTGATCGCAGCCAGTGCAATTATTCCGATCTTTGCTTTTAAAAAATGGACCTATCCAAACTTAACCAATATTATGGTCTATCCCTCACATTTCAATGCCGATTATCAATTTGAAGGTCATGCGGATCGGAATATCATGGGAATGGTTGGAGAAGGTGCCATGAATGGTCAGATGATTTTATCTAAATCGGCATTGGAATATGGTTTTCAAAATGCAACTGATGGTCAGAATACGGCTATCCACGAATTTGTGCATCTCATTGATAAAACAGATGGTACAGTAGATGGTGTGCCCAGTTATTTATTGGACAAGGCCGCTGTAATTCCGTTCATGAATTTAATACGGGAGGAAATCAACAAGATCAAACAGCATCAATCGGATATTGATACCTATGGTATGACCAATCCGGGTGAATTTTTTGCTGTCGCATCGGAATATTTTTTTGAAAATCCAACGAAATTTCAAAAAAACCATCCAGCACTTTATACTGCACTTTCTAAAATTTTTGAGCAAAGTTAAGTGGAGATAAATAAAATTTTAGTATTTTTAAAGCAAACAGAAAATGTTTACTTTTTTTGTTAATTACAACTGTTATGCCTAAAACTACTATTTATTCTACTATTGCATTCGCATGTCTATTATTTTGCGGCAATAATCAAGGTTTTTCTCAGGGGCGTTATGCTGTGGGAACGACCTTTACTGAAATGGCGGACCCGTCAAGGGATACGCTTTCTGATTGGTCAAATGTTAAACCTGGTTTGTACGCATCGTTTGTGTCGATCGATAAACGTTTTCCAAAATCTTTAAATCCGAACATCGCTATCCAGTCCAATAACAAGGTGGATGCCTGGAAAGGGGAGCAGGTATCTGCGCAGATACTCCTGTGGACTAGTTCAGCAGCCGCTGATGTTGTTGTTTCGACAGGTGAGTTAAAATCAACTACCGGCAAATCTATTTCTGCTGAAGCGGTACAAGCACGATTTGTTCGTTATGTGATGACAGATGAATTTGCCGAGGGATGTGGCTATCGTAAACCTGAGGATTTTAAGGCCGCACTTTCTGCAGATATGTTGGATGATCTTAAAAGCTATAATCTCGAAGCAAAGCGCGTCCGTCCAGTATGGATTACGGTAAAAGTACCTGCTAGAGCAGCGGCAGGTCAATATAAGACAGTCATTGCTGTTAAACAAAAAGGTAAGGTGATACAAAATTTGGATTTGACTGTTAATGTTCAAGATCAGGTATTACCGCCAGCTTCACAATGGTCATTCCATTTGGATCAGTGGCAACATCCATCATCCGTAGCACGTGTCAACAATGTTAAGATGTGGAGTGATGAGCATTTTGAAGCCTTAAAGCCAACAATGAAGCAGCTGGCTGCTGCAGGGCAGAAAGTTATTACGGCGACGTTAAATAAGGATGCCTGGAATGTACAGACCTATGATCCCTATGCGGATATGATCACCTGGAAGAAAGCAAAAGACGGATCCTGGAGTTATAACTATGCGATATTTGACAAGTGGGTGCAATTTATGATGGACCTGGGAATTAACAAACAGATCAATTGTTATTCATTATTGCCATGGAATAATGAAGTGCATTATTTTGATGAAGCAAAAAATGAACTGGTCAATGTTATCGCAAAACCCGGAACGCCAGTGTTTGAGGAGCTATGGACACCTTTCTTAAAGGATTTTAGTAAACATGTCAGCGCCAAGGGTTGGTTGAAAATTACCAATATCGCGATGGATGAGCGGGCACAGGAGCAGATGGATCCAGCAGTAGAACTTTTGGAACGTGTGGTACCTGAATTTGGAATTGCTTTTGCAGACAACCATAAAAGTTATAAGCGTTATCAAAAAAGTACCGATATCAGTGTCGCTGTAGGCGATCCTTTCGATCAAAATGATTTAATTGAAAGACGTAAAAAAGGGTATATCACTACATTCTATGTTTGCTGTTCAGATGAGTTTCCGAACCAATTTACATTTTCTGATCCGGCAGAATCGACCTATATGGGGTGGTACGCACTCGCTGCGGGATTTGATGGCGCGCTACGTTGGGCCTTTAATTCCTGGGTAGCCAATCCGCTACAGGATTCGCGATTCCGTACATGGCCTGCTGGAGACACTTATATTGTTTATCCACAAGGTCGTAGCTCTATTCGTTATGAGCGTATGTTGGAAGGTATTCAGGATTTTACCAAAGTGAATATACTGAAAGAAAAGTTGGAAAAATCTAACGATCAAACGAATTTGGCAAAACTGAACGCAAAAATTGCCAAACTAAAAAAATCTAGACGTTATGCTGCGTGGAATGATGATCTCAATGATGCTAAAGCATTTGTAACCGAATTATCCAATAAGATCAAGTAAACAATCTTCATAGAGTTGAATAAACAGGCTGCTCCTCGATACGATGGGAGCAGCCTGTTTTTTTTAGGTAGCGTCTTTCTTGCAAAACGTGGCCTGCAATCGTCATCTCTGTTCTGAAAACAGCGGATCGATCTGTATGTACTTTCTTCAATAGTAGAATACCCAAAACCATTGTTTCGCAATATTGTTGTTATAAAGAAGCGATAGTCGTGATATCAAAATCTTAAATCATCATATGGGTATGAAAAATGTAGCACACCAGATCGTTGGTATTTTAAAAGATGCGGGAATAAAACGTATTTATGCCGTGACGGGAGATAGTTTGAATTTTTTTAATGAGGCAGTTCATGAGGATGGAACCATGCAATGGATACATGTCAGGCATGAGGAGGTTGGTGCATTTGCTGCGACCGCCGAAGCGGATCTGCACGGGATTGCCTGCTGTGCTGGAAGTAGTGGGCCAGGCCATGTTCACCTGATCAATGGCGTTTATGAGGCACATAAGACACGTGTTCCGATGCTGGTGATTGCTTCAACCTGCGCCACCTACGAGTTTGGTACAGACTACTTTCAGGAGACTAATCCGATCAAATTATTTGACGACTGCTCGTGTTATAATCAGATGATTACCCGGCCGGAACAGGTGCAACGTATGGTTCAGAATGCACTACAGCAGGCAATCTCAAAACGGGATGTTGCTGTTATCGGTCTTCCGGGGGATGTCTCCGAAATGGAAGCTGTCCATATGAACACTTCGGCAAAGGTATTCTTTACGCAGCCGCAGATCAGACCCTCAGAGCTTGAAATCGGGCGTTTGGCACAATATATTAATCAGGCGGATAAAGTGACTTTATTCTGTGGCGTAGGTGCCCGGAATGCGCAGAAACAAATTGTTGAACTCTCCGAGAAAATTCATGCGCCTGTGGGGTATTCATTTAAAGCTAAGTTGGATATTCAACGGGATAATCCCAATGAAATCGGTATGACGGGACTTTTGGGGACGGCATCGGCCTTTCAGAGTATGCACCATTCGGATCTGATCCTTCTTTTGGGAACTGATTTTCCTTACAAGGATTTTATACCCACCAATAAAACAATTGTTCAGATCGATATCGAGGGCGAGAAACTTGGTCGACGCTCGATCGTAGACTATGGCTTGGTGGGGGATATTGAGCACACATTGAAAGCTGTTCTACCCTTTGTGGAGGCGAGAACTGATTCGAGTTTTCTCGAAAAACAATTGGCGGCCTACGAGAAAGTAAAAGAAGATCTGATGATCTATGTCGAAGATTCGGGTAGTGAATGTGCTATTCAACCGGAATTTGTGGCCCATACGATTGACCAAAAGGCGAGCGATGATGCTATTTTTTTAGTGGATACCGGCATGTCCTGTGTATGGGGAGCACGTTATATCAATCAGCGACGAGATCGCAAAATGCTCGGCTCATTTAATCATGGCTCTATGGCGAACGCAATGCCGATGGCGATTGGAGCAGCATTGACACATCCCGAAAGACAGATCATAGCCTTCTGTGGTGATGGTGGCCTTTCGATGTTGCTGGGAGATCTGGCTACGATAAAACAGTATAATTTGCCAATCAAACTGATGGTGTTCAATAACCGTTCACTCGGAATGGTCAAATTGGAAATGCAGGTTGCCGGTTTAAAAGATCAGGAAACTAATATGGTCAATCCAGATTTTGCGATGGTCGCACAGGCGATGGGGATCCGTGCTTTTACGGTGACGCAACCAGAAGAGGTCGAAGGTATCTTGGATGAAGCATTCCGTATAACGGACGAGCCGGTACTCATCGATATCTTTACCAGCCCCAATGCCTTAGCCATGCCACCCAAAATATCATTTAGCCAAATGAAAGGAATGACCGAAAGTATGGCTAAATTGATGCTATCAGGTAACTTTGAGGAAGTATGGGACACCATCAAGTCAAATTATAAGCACTTGAAATCGCTCTGATACACGTAGATAACTTGTATATCTATGCTAAAAAAAGCCTCTCCAATATAAAATAGTTGGGGAGGCTTTTTGTCTAGGAAAAAAATAGGGTATTCGGACTATTGATTGAATTAAGTGAATTACTGATCAACACTGGCGTTGAACGAACCAAAGGCTCTTCAATAACTCCTCTTTACAGCGTCGAAGTTTTTCTATTTTCGATTCCGAAGAAATAGAAACATTCTCTTTAACAATAATAGCCAAATCTGTTTCAATGGATAATTTAGTGAGGGATGTAGACCCACTATCAAATTTCTTAAAGCTTACATCTTTCATACTAATATTGGTTAAGAATTTCTGAATTTTATAATGTACAATTTACTAATAAAAATTAGCTTTACAATAAGCTATGAATAATTTTATTGTTACTAAATTGTTTATTTTTAATATTTTATCGAGCTATAACTTATAAACAATATTGCTGCAATTTTTGTTTTCTGAATTCCAAAATATTAAATGTTAGTTATTTAAAACAATATGTTGTTTTGATTGCTATTGATATTAATAAACAGGGAAGGCGGAATCTATTGTTCATAAGCTGCGGTTAGCTCGTCAATAAATTCCCGTTGGCGCTGATTTTTTTCAGTTGCTGCCACGTATTTAAGAAAAATTAATTATTCGCATGAAAATAATCAATATTGGATTGTCACTACTGATTTTTGCTACCGCTTGTCAGCAAAAGGACAAAAAGAAAGATGACCAGGCACAAATGGGATCGGATACCACAGGTCTTGCAGCAGCAATTGCTGAAAATGGAACCTATCAATACCTCAAAAATGGCGATACAATTTCGTTAACAATCGCCATTGATGGCGATAATGTGCATGGTGACCTCAACTACAAGTGGAAAGAAAAAGACCGAAATGTTGGGCATATTGATGGTGTTCTGAAAGACGGTATCTTGTTGGCGGACTATACCTTTGCTTCCGAAGGACAGCAATCCGTTCGGCAGGTGGCTTTTAAATTCTCCAAAAACCAAGCTGTTGAAGGTTTTGGTGATATGGAAGAAAAAGGAGGGAAGATGTCTTTTGTTGCGCCTGATAAATTGGCTTATGATGAAAAATTTGTCCTAGAAAAGCTGACCCAATGAGCACCATAGCAGGAGTTTTGGGATAAATATAATCAGTCCGATCAGTAGCGCTGTGATACTGCTCAGCATGACCGCGGCAGCAGCAACGTCTTTGATCCTTTTGATGTTGGGATTTTTTTCTTGGCAGACAAAATCAGCGAGATGTTCTAATGCCGTGTTCAGCAATTCACAGACAAGAACAAAACCAATGGAAAAAATAATTGCTAGCCACTCATAGGGGCTTATTCGGAGGAGGTACGATAGTACGATTGCTACAACTGCGGCAATGAGATGTATCCTGAAATTATGTTCTTCTTGCCAAACGATTTTTAAACCATTGAAGGCATAGCTAAAACTTCGGATTCTATCTTTCCATGAAAAGTTGCTTCGGGCCATAGTCAATCTGCTAAATTTTATGTAAATATAACCTTTCCCTTCGTTTTTGATTGGCTCAAAATGTAGTTTACTTCCGGAACCCTTATCCTTATCCTAACCTGTCATCCTTGTCCTGACCTGCACTTTTACTTACTAATGGCACATATCTCAAATAGCTACTACTCCGATAGAGCTCTAAGGGCAGCGGATTTTAGTCTGGACTTATCGCTATTTTAGTCGCTGATTTTTCCCAAAAGTATTATTGGAAATGCGTAGTATTTTTGAGTAAATTGCTGTATGATCTACAATTTTGATAAAATAATCGACCGTAGGGGGACTGATTCGGTAAAATGGAATCAACAGGACTATGCCGATTTAATTCCACTCTGGGTTGCTGATATGGATTTCCCTGCATCCAAAGAGATTATTGACGCGTTGACCACACGTGTTCAACATGGTATTTATGGCTATGCAAAAGTGCCGGATGCTTTTTATGAGGCTGTATCGGACTGGTCTAAACGTAAACATGGTTTTCATTTGCAGCGCGAGTGGATACTTCCGGTTTTAGGTGTGGTGCCGGCTTTGTTGGCAATCGTCGCTGCATTAACAGAAACGGGGGATAAAGTACTGATCCAGGAACCTGTATACCATTGTTTTTTTTCATCGATCGAACGCAATGGTTGTGAGGTGGTTTCCAATGACCTATTGTATAAAGATGGGCAATATGCAATTGATTTTGTAGATTTTGAAATTAAGGCGAGTGATCCGAAAGTGAAGCTCTTTATCCTCTGCAGCCCACATAACCCTGCAGGTCGGGTTTGGACAAAAGTCGAGCTTGAACGCTTGGGTAAGATCTGTCTAAAGCACAATGTTCTTGTTATTTCGGATGAAATCCATTGTGACTTAGTATTTGAAGGGCATCAGCATATTCCTTTTGGAACGATCAATCAAGCCTTTTTGGCGAATACAATCACTTGTATTGCTCCAAGCAAAACCTTTAATCTTGCAGGACTGCAAGTCGCCACGGTCATAGTCGCGGATCCTATCTTAAATAGAAAAGTGCAGGATGCCTTTCTTGCCAATGAGATAGCGAGTATCAGTCCTTTTGCGATCACGGGTTTAATAGCTGCTTATCAACAGGGGGAGGATTGGCTACAGCAAGCGCTAGCCTATATTTATAATAATTATATTTATTTAAAAAACTATATAGCGGAGCATCTGCCGACCTTAAAAATTATTCCACTTGAGGGTACCTATTTGGTTTGGATAGATTGTACCGCTTTAAAGCTTTCCAGCCGAAAAATAGGACAAATACTATTGAAAGAGGCCCATCTGCAGGTCAATGTCGGTGCCATGTACGGTAAGGGAAGTGGTTCTTTTATCCGGTTGAATATCGCCTGTTCGAGGTCTATTTTAGAGGAGGGATTAGCGAGGCTGAAGCAGGTCTTGCTGAATTTGCCAAAAGAATAACGAATTATTTAAGGTTATTGATTTACTCCAATATTAAAAAGCACCTGAACGGTTTGGTTCAGGTGCTTTTTAACGTATAAAACGCTTTTGGTAACGATTAAATACCCATTTCCTTTAAAATAAAATGAGCATTGTCAATCTTATCAGCAACCCAAAGTACATAACGGATATCCACACCGATAGAGCGGCTATAACTTTCATTCCATGCAAAATCGTTGATTGTAGCATCATAGGCACGGTCAAAGTTTACACCGATCAACTCACCATTTGCATTCATGATCGGCGAACCTGAGTTGCCCCCTGTGGTGTCCATATCATACAATATATTGACAGGAACTGAGCCCAGGTCTTTCTTTAAATAGGGGCCAAAGTTCTTATTGAGATACGCCGTCTTGATTTCTTGCGGATAATCGAAATCGGATAGACCAAGATTCCCTTTCTGAATAATACCTTCGATGGTTGTGAATGGTTTCATATAGGTAGCGTCAGCAGGAGCATAGCCTTTAATATGTCCATAAGTCAAACGCAAGGTGGAGTTAGCATCTGGAATAAAGTTTTTGGCCTGAAAGATTTCCTTGACAGCGACATAGTCACCCATCAGTTTATTCAACACACCTTCACGTCTTTTCTGCTCAGCGGCGAAGATGACAATATCATTGTCTAGCTCATTTTGAAAATTCAATAGTTTATCATTAAATTGGCTTAACGCGTTTGCATTCGCTAAAACCGTATTTAAAATATAAGTTTGATCCGCCAATTTACTGCCATCGATGAGCTGTGTAGCATAGGTATTGGCAGTTTCGCCATTCAATTGGAGTTTCTGAATTGATCCAAGCTGATTTTTACCTTGAAAAGCAGCGGCATCGGCAAGCATCTTACCGAAAATATGTTGGTCTGCCTGTTTGTTGTAACTTTCGTAAGTGTCCTGAATACTTTTTTTGAGCTGTTCGACATTATAGTCGAATAACTGTTTTGCGGCATGCGAAGAGCGCTCTTTACCCATTGCTACTTTTAGGGTGTTGAGATCGCGGGCAACTTTCAGCAAACTGGTACTGTTATAAATATTGTTAATCCAAAGCTCTTTCAAGGCATCTTGATCACTGATTTGATAATAAGCGGCAATATCGTTTAATAGATTGCCATATTTACCTTTAAGTTCGGGTTTACTCAAGATAAATGCTGCAAGCGCCTCATCTTCCTGCTTTTTGGTTGACAGGAGATCTATGCCGCGCAACCCTTTGAGCTTGCCACGGTAATTTTTAAGCACGTTGGCGTTGCGTTTGATCCGTGTCGCCAAAGAGAGTGCAATATCCGTATTGTCTTTCCCAGCTTCCTCCATTTGTTTGTTCTGGAAATCATACAAATTGGAAACGTAAGGCAATAAATAGTCTTGTTGGTATTTGATATACTGCGCCGGACGATGTCTGAATGTCTTCCCCGGATAACCTAGGATAAAGGTGAAATCATTTTCTTTCACACCATTTGGATTAACTTTCAGGTGCTTTTTTGGTTGGTAGGGCACATTATCTTTTGAATAGGGAGCTGATTTTCCATCTTTACCCACATAGGCCCGAAGGAAGGAATAGTCACCTGTATGACGTGGCCATACCCAGTTGTCAGTCTCACCGCCAAATTCACCAATATTTTGGCGTGGAATATAAACAAGACGCACATCTTCGATTGTTTTGTAGCGAAATAGCACATAGCTTTTGCCAATGAACATTTCGGATACTTCAGCTTTGATTGTTGGGTCTTCTTTTTCAGCCTGTTTAACAAGCTCTTCTTGTTTTCTTTTGATTGTATTGATGCGCTCGACCGGGTCACTGATATTGGCTACGGCATTTAATATTTTAACAGATACATCTTCGTATGAATCTGTAATTCTGATCTTTAATCCTTTTGCTTCAATCTCCTGCTCCTGATTTTGCGCAACAAAGCCATTTTTAAGATAATTGTTGATGGCGGTACTTGCCAATTGAACTGCAGAAAAGGCACAGTGATGGTTGGTAATAATCAGACCACGGTTGGAGACGAATGATCCTGTACATCCACTGACTTGAACCAGGGCATCCACTAATCCAACTTGGCCGGGATTGTAAATATCCTTCTCACTGATCTTTAATCCGGCTTTCTTTAAACCCGCTCTATTTAAATCGCTCAATGGGTACATCCCTTCATCTGGGTTCGCATTTGCGTATGGGATGTTCGTTGTGGATAATAATAGTGCTAGTGCAATTGTCGTATGATGTATAAACTTCATGGGATTTTTTAATATCAACTGTTATAAATCTCCAAATTTAAGAAAAGCTTTTTGATGAATCCGACTTTTCGATCAACTATTGTCATAATAGCTGGTCAATTCTCGCTTTTTGGCAAGATATTTATTGTATAATATGATCAGGGAAGCAATGGTCAAACTTTAAAATATTGTGTATTTGCCATCGTTTTACAGGAGTATTCGTAATTTTGCGCTTTAAAGATTTTAACATGACCTTAATCCAATTGGAATATATCATTGCTGTTGATACCTATCGTAGTTTTGTTGCCGCAGCCGAAAAGTGTTTTGTGACACAGCCGACCTTAAGTATGCAGATCCAGAAACTGGAGGAGTCTTTGGGGGCTAAAATCTTTGACCGGAGCCGTCAGCCTGTTGTGCCTACTGAAATTGGGGAGAAGATTATTCTTCAGGCAAGGTCAGTCCTGACTGAAAGCCGTAAGATCAATGAAATTGTACAGGACAAGAAGGGGGAAATCGAGGGAACACTAAAAATCGGTGTTATCCCGACAATTGCGCCCTATTTATTGCCTAAGGTATTGACCACGTTTATGGAGAAGTATCCAAAACTGCAATTGCAGATCTGGGAATATACTACCGAACGTATTGTTCATGAGTTGAAGGTTGGGCTTTTGGATTGCGGTGTACTATCTACCCCCTTAAATGATCAGGGCATACTGGAGTCCCCTCTGTTTTATGAAAATTTTGTCGCTTATATATCTGAAAATAGTCCTTTGTTTTCCAAGAAAGTGTTGAGTGGAGATGATATCGCCGATGATAAGCTCTGGTTGCTCAATGAAGGACATTGTATGCGTGGACAAGTACTTAATATTTGCCACCATAAGCACAATCAAGATCTCTCCGGACGTTTTGAGTATAACACCGGTAGTGTTGAGACACTTAAAAGAATGGTGGATATCAATGACGGTATCACAATCTTGCCCGAGCTATCGATTTCAGATTATGTGGATGAACAGCTGGATAAGATCCGTTATTTCAAATCACCGGAACCCGTCCGCGAAATATCGTTGGTTACGACACAAAATTATGTCAAACGACATGCAATTCAGGCATTGGAAAAGGAAATATTAGCGGTTGTACCTGATAAATTTAAAACAAAAAAGAAAAAGGAAGTGTTGAGCTTTCAATAAGAAGACATGGCAAATCTCAGTGTACGTTTTTTTAAGAAGATAGATCAGATCAATCAATGGCGAATGAAAAAAGTTTCGAACAGAAACTTTATTATTCTCCTGGCCTTTTTAGTTGGAATTGTTGGCGGTCTGATGGCGTCTGTATTAAAAAGACTAACGCATTTTATTGCGGCCACAATCCAGGATGATATTGATTGGAAGGTTAAATATTCGGTTTATTTGATTTTCCCGTTGATCGGGATCTTACTGAGTGTGTTTTTTGTTCGGAAATTTCTGAAAGGAAAGAAGATGGAGCATGGTATCACCCCGATTATCTATGCCATCAGCCGAAAGGGAAGCCGATTGGACCCAAGTAATATCTATTCGCAGGTCGTCACTTCGGCGATTACGGTTGGATTTGGAGGTTCCTGTGGATTGGAGGCTCCCGTGGCATTAGGGGGCTCGTCGATAGGTTCTAATATTGCCCGTTTTTTTGGTCTGCAATATAAGGAAGTCACGATGCTTTTAGCCTGTGGTGCGGCAGCAGGAATTTCGGGCGCATTTAATAGCCCTTTGGCTGGAATGATCTTTGCGATTGAGATATTGCTTCCGGAATTCTCCATTCCGGTTTTTATTCCACTTTTGATTTCTTCGGCCTTGGCGTCCGTTGTATCGCGGCTTTTGTACAGTGAGCCGCTATTTAGTACGTTCAATTCGGATTGGCAGGTTTCTGCCTTGTTATTTTATTTGTTATTGGCGGTATTGATTGGACTGTATACCATCTATTTTGCCCGTGTATCCAGTTCGGTAGGAAAATGGTTTGCTAAAATAAAGAATCCCTATAACAAAGTATGGGTAAGCGGAATATCCTTAGGGATTATGATTTTCGTATTTCCAGCACTTTATGGTGAGGGGTATATTACGATCCAGCAGATTCTCAATGGACAATTTAACTCAATTGTAAAAAACAGCTTGTTTTCTGATTATAAAGATATGGGATTGGTGGTGTTGGGTTATACCATTTTGACCTTATTTGGTAAATCTTTTGCTGCACTATTTACGTTGAATGGAGGCGGAAACGGCGGGGTGTTTGGACCGAGTCTGGTGATGGGCGGCCTATTAGGCTTTGCCTTTTCTTATGGGGTCAATCTGACCGGTATTGCGGAGCTTAACGTCCCAAATTTTGTAGTTGCCGGTATGGCAGGTGCGCTGAGTGGTATTATGCATGCACCGTTGACGGGTATCTTCTTAATTGCAGAAGTCACAGGAGGCTATACCTTAATGGTACCCCTGATGTTGGTCTGTTCACTTTCCTACTTGATTAATCGCGCGGTATTGAAGCATTCGATCTATACAAAAGTATTAGCCGAATCAGGTGATCTCATTTCTTACGAAGATAAGGACCGCTCCGTCTTGAGTATGATGCGGATTAAATATGTTCTGGAAACCAATTTTGTGATTCTGAGACCCGATGAAACGCCTAAAAGTAGGCAGTCAGATATTATCCACAGTAAACGTAATATTTTTCCGGTGGTGAGTTATGAAGGTAAATTTATGGGGCTTCTCTATAGCGAATTTTTATTCTCGGTGCTGTTAGGAGAGGTCGAAGGGGGGGAGACTCCATTTGAAAAATTGGCACAGAAACCAAACGATACAGTAGGGATCAACGAGAATATGGAAATTGTGATGGCCAAGATGAACAAAGATGACACCTGGATATTACCGGTACTTGGGGATGAAAATAAATATATGGGCTTTGTGTCCAAGTCCAGTGTTTTTAATAAATATCGGGCGTTACTTATCCGTCAGGGACATTATTTAGAGTAAACGGATCTGGATTGGTGTAAACATAATCTGGAGTACAATCATGTTCTCGGATAGATGGTTGGTGGGAAATCGTTTATTGACCAGATACTTACATGGACTTAAAGGTGGTAAAATCCATGTAAGTATAGTTTGGGCTGAATTAGCCACGCATGGCCATAATTTTTGTCACGTATTTTCCAATAATATCAAATTCAAGGTTGATTGTCGTACCTACTTCAACCTGTTGAAGATTGGTATGTTCGAGTGTATAAGGAATGATTGCAACAGAAAACTGGTCATCACGAGAATCTACCACTGTCAGACTAATACCATTAACGGTAATGGATCCTTTTTCTACTGTAATATTCTGTTTGGAAGGATCGTATTGAAAGGTAAAAATAAAACTACCATTTTCATCGGTTTTCTGTATACAGGTTGCGGTCTGATCGACATGACCTTGGACAATATGCCCATCAAATCTTCCACCGGCTAAGGTACAGCGTTCGATATTAACCAGGTCTCCAACTTTCAACTGTGCTAGATTCGTTTTCTGTAAGGTCTCATCAATCGCTGTTACTTTGTGTACCTGATCATCAAGTCCAACAACGGTCAGACATACCCCATTGTGGCTTACGCTCTGATCTATTTTAAATTCATTGGAGATCGGGGAGCTCACATAAAAATGAATGTTGCTTTTTTCGTGTTCAATACGTTCGATTTTTCCTAAGGTTTCTATGATTCCGGTAAACATACACTAAAATTTTTGATTCAATCAAAGTTACTAAATAATCGAATTAAACATGGTTTTCGCCAACAAAATCGACGCATGAATGACAGAATAATTTATGGTAAATATAATTCATGGAAGGGATAAATACTGTAATAGAATCTGCTTTGATATAGTATGCTAAAAAAACGGCTTCTGAAAATAGCAAAAAGATTGTGTGTATATAGTACACTTACTATTCCTTTTGTCGTAGCTATGCCAAAACAAATTTATGGGAATTGAAAAAAAATATTACAAAATTTTTGTTTATATCATTTGAAGCATTATCTTTGTCATAGGTTTAGGTTGATTGCCTCTTACAAAGAGGTATTTATAAAAGCTTAGCAGGTCGCCCGACCAAATGCTAAGCTTTTTTTATTTTGCAGTAATATGCTGTTTTACAGTTGATTATGTTTTCATTCTGCCCGATCATTTCTTTTTTTGAATTGCCTGTTTTTTTATTGGTTCGTATTTTTTTAAATTAAGAATAAGCTCGCTACGCGCTGTTTATTGGCCAGAGTGTATACTTATTCGATTTTCATAGCTGTTGCTGCTTGTGGAAGTATGAAAACTTTATTTTTTCGGTATAACTATACGATATGCTGTTACCGGAATAGATTGATTTTTTTAGCTTTTGAAAATATGTAAAGCGGACATTGAGATGAGCAGAAGGTATTCGAAATTTTTGGATCTGAAGCGTTCTTTTAAGGCAAGGAGTGCCTTGGAACGTGCATAATAGACATTTGATGGGGTAGTGTCCAGTACCTTACAGATTTCTTCGGTATCTAAATCCTCCAAAAAGCTCATTTTACATATTTTAGCCTGCTGTTTTGGTAGTTTATCGATTTCAGCCAGTAATAGCTCCGTTAGCTCTGTCCTAAATATTTTTTTTAGAATATCGTCCTCGGGTAGGGATAAATTCTGAAGGATATCCAATTCTTCGGTCTGCATTTTAAATCGGGCCGATCTTTTCATATCGATACAGGCATTCTTTGTGGCGATATACAAAAATGCTTTGAGGCTATCGTAATTGTCCACTTTCTCTCTGTGATTCCAGAGCTTGACAAAGATATCAGATACAATTTCTTCAGCATCGGTTTTACTGCGTAGATAGGAAAAGGCAAAATAACGTAGCGCATGGCCAAAATGGTCCATGAAAAAGCACAATGCGCTTTCATTACCCTCTTTTAATGCGTTAATATGCGACTCTAGTTGAAGCATGTTTGGTTATCAATATTTTTCTTTCATTGCCCTAAGATGGACATAATGACCGATATCATGGCCTTTATTGTTGTTCAATAGGATATTTACGGGCAGCCTCCCAACATAGATACTAACAACGAAGTTACATAAAAAACTTGGGTTGTTATGCTTGAAAGCATAACAACCCAAGTTTTTTAACGGTGAATAAATGAGATCCGGAAAAATTTATTTTTTTACTAGCTTACTGTCTATGATTTCCCATTCTTTTATGTGTGCGGGACGGTGTTCAGTAAGGATAATTTCATCAAAATGACGGAGCAATTCGGGGTGTTTATTCGCAATATCCTTTCGCTCCCAGGGATCCGTTTCTAGATCATACAATTGCCATTTTGCTTTTGGATTATTTTTTAAATCGAGTTTAATTGCCTTCCATTGTCCCTCACGTATGGCAACCTGACCACCCTTTTCGGGATACTCAAAGTATAAATATTGGTGTTTTTTTTGGTTCTTTTGTCCCAACCAGGTTGGCAACAAGGACAGTCCATTGGTATTACCGGGATCCTGTTGGACCAACTGTCCAAAGGTGGCCATCAGGTCATATTGTGCTGAGATGACAGCTGTCTCGGTGTTTGCTTTGATTGTTTTGGGCCAACGGACGATCAATGGAACTTTAATTCCACCTTCAAACACATCCATTTTTAACCCTCTGAGTGAATCGACGCTCTTGAAAAAGCGATAATCTATACCACCGTTGAAACCAGTTCCATTGTCGCTGGAAAACAAGATAATGGTATTGTCGTCCAGACCCAGGGATTTAATATGTTCCATGATCAGGCCCACTTGATCATCCAGATAAGTGATCATGCCTGCATAGGTAGCTCTTGGATAAGGAGTGGCCGTGTAGCCATCCTGCCCATAGTAAGGATGGTCATGGAAAAGATCTTTATACCGATCCACATATTCCTGGGGTACCTGTAAAGAAAGATGGGGTAAGGTGTACGGAAGATAGAGGAAGAAAGGACTGTTTCGGTTCTTATCAATAAATGCCAATGCCTTCTCCGTCATAATTTCAGGGGCATATTGTTTGCCACTGAATTGCTCAAAATCTTTGGCTGTTGCTTTGGTGGAGTCGAGTGGAATATGCACAAACTTTTCTTTGTTTTGGAGTGGATATTTTTGCTCGTTTTCCCAAAGATGGCTTGGATAGTAATTGTGAGCCTGCTTTTGGTCCAGGTAACCAAAGAAGTAGTCAAATCCCTGTTTGTTGGGACTTCCCGTTGTATTTTGCATGCCTAGCCCCCATTTTCCGATAGCGCCAGTATGATAACCTGCTTTTTTAAATAGGTGAGCCATGGTGTAGGTTCCCTCGGGCAGGGGCATTTGTCCACCTTCCAAGCTATCGGCAAACCCGCCCAATTCATAATTACCCCGAATATAGGACTGACCACCATGTTTACCTGTCAATAACATGCAGCGCGCTGGGGCACAGACTGGTGTACTGGTGTAATGGTTGATAAAACGAAGTCCCTCTTGCGCCAACTTTTGCAGGTTGGGGGTTTTGATCAGCTGTTGTCCGTAAGGTTCTGTCTCGGCATAGCCCAAGTCATCCGCATAAAAAAAGATGATATTGGGCTGTTTTTTGTGCACTTGTTTTTGTTGTGCAAAAAGCATCCCCCATCCCAGTAGGATGAGGGTAAGACCTATTCCTTTTTTCATTTTTTGCGTTCTCCTTCCAACAACTGTTTCAACTCAGTCACTTTTTCAGGATATTTAGCAGCAACGTTGTTTTTTTCTCCGATATCATTTTTGAGGTCGTATAATTGATCTTCGGGAAGATTTCCTGTTTCTGTATCCGTCAATTTCATATAGGCGGTACCGTCGCTTGGCGCAATATATTTCCAATCGTCTTTGACAATAGCCAAGGTTTGTGCATGTTGGATCATCGTGCTACGTCCTTTGGGATCTTCGCCGGTTAAGGTTTTCAATAAGGCCTTGCTATCTTTTGCTTCATCAGCTTTTAATTTTACACCTACGAGCTGCGCACTTGTTGCCAACAGATCCATTTGACTGATCAATGCATTGGATACCTTACCTTTGGCCACCCCTTGTCCGCTGACGATAAAAGGTACACGTGTCCCTCCCTCAAAGATACTATATTTGCCACCTCTGAGCGGTCCTGCTGGCTGGTGTCCATTAAGCTGGGCCACGGCGCCGTCCACATAGCCGTCATCCAATACCGGACCGTTGTCGCTACTGAAAATGATAATTGTGTTCTTGTCCATGCCCAGTAGCTGCAATTGTTGTTGAATCTGTCCGACTGTCCAATCCAATTGAAGAATAGCATCTCCCCGGTAACCGAGCTTACTTTTGCCTCTGAATTGTGTGGCGGGCATACGTGGTACGTGGGGTTCCGTTAAACAGAAGTAGAGGAAGAATGGCTTATCCTGATGTTGTGAAATGAAATCTTGTGCTTTATGTAGAAAGGTTGTGGAAACTTCTTCGTCTACCCAGCGTGCACGTGTGCCGCCGCTCATGTAGCCAATCCGTCCGATGCCATTGACAATTGTCTGGTTGTGCCCTTGGCCGGGAGAGGATTGCATTTTGAGTAATTCGGGATGTTCTTTGCCCGTAGGATCATTGCCTATTTTTTTCTCATAATCGACAAGGATGGGATCGTTTGCTTCAGCGGCGACAACCCGATCATTTTCTAAGAAAACGGTCGGAACCCGATCGGCCGTTGCAGGGAAGATAAATGAGTAATCAAAACCAACATCGTTAGGTCCGGGTTTGATGGCTGCATTCCAGTCTTTTTTGACCTCGCTGCCAAGTCCCATATGCCATTTACCGACAATTGCTGTTGCGTAGCCTGCATTTTTGAATACTTTGGGCAATGTGATTTTGTCTGTCGGTACTATCAGCTTGGCATCTCCGGGCAGGATACCTGTACCCGTCTGGCGCCATGGATAGGTACCTGTCATCAAAGCAAAGCGAGATGGGGTACACGTTGCGGAGGTACTATGTGCATTTGTAAAGCGCGTACCGCTGTGCGCCAATTTATCCAAGTTTGGGGTTTCAATCTGTTGGGCTCCATAGCTGCTCAAATCACCAAAGCCAAGATCATCCGCATAGATATAGATAACGTTTGGTTTATTCAGTTTTTGTGCAAATGAAGTCAGCGGAAGTGTCATCGCCAGACTCAAAGAAAGTAGGATCGTAAGAGATAGGGTCTTTTTCATATTGTGCAAATACGTTGATCGGGTGTCGTCTTTTTGTTGACGACACCCAATATACTATTTTAAATTTGGATTGATATCAATTTCACTTTGGGGGATCGACCAGTGATTATCCTGGCCTGCTCTGAAGGACTTTTTGGTTACATACCAGCGACTATAATTGTCTCTGCTACTACCTGTTTTCACGCGGATATTTTTGGCATCGGGAAATGCGGCACCATAGAAATCACCATTTAAAACATCTTTGGCTGTATCCCAACGCAAGAGATCCCAATAGCGGATACCTTCTAAGGCTAGTTCCACACGTCTTTCATTGCGTAATGCCGTCTGGACTGTATTTGCGTTTGCGACAGCGATAGGAGGCATATTGACACTGGCACGTCGGCGAACTGCATTGATGGTTTTATCCAGCAGTTCGGTCGTCAAGGGATCACCATTTTCGAGTTTGGCTTCTAGGTAGCTCAATAGCACCTCGGCATAGCGAATAATAGGAAGATCTGTTCCGGAATTCTGTAAATTACCGCTAAAATTTTCAGCGTTAAATTTACGAAGACCATAACCCGTGCGTGTTGCTTGCTTGGTGGTTGTGAGCTGGTCAATGGACAGGGTTGAATCTGGATGCGAGATATACCGGAGATTTTTGAAACGGTCCCCGTTGCTGATGACAGTGAATCCTAGTCTAGGATCCCGATTTTGGGTAATATTCTGTGCGTTATATCGGGGATCAGTATAGGAAAAAGGAGTTCCATCCGCAAAGGTATAGCTCTCCACTAAGCTTCCCAATGGACAATGGAGATGCCAGCCACCGGCTATTGCTGGAAAATTATGTTGAAACATACCATTTCCGGCAAGGTCTACAAGGTATTGTGTCGCAAAAATGATTTCTTTACTGGATTCATTACTGCCATCAAAAAGACTTGTATAGTTGGGATCAATACTATTTTCATTGGCATTGATGATATTTTCGTAGGTCTTAATTGCTGCGGCGTAAGATTTTTCGGCTAATTGTAGACGCCCCAGAAATGCATAAGCGGCTTGTTTCGTCGCGCGACCCCGTTCTGCTGCGGGTAATTTACCGTAGCTTGGAAGATCATTTGCAGCTTCCTGCAACTCACGTTCGACAAAGGCAACCAATTCCTGTTTTTTGTTTTTGATGATATGATTGGCTTCGTCGGGTGTTAATGTTTTGGTCACCAATGGGGCATCCCCCCAATACTGTGATAGGTAGAAGTATTGACAGGCGCGAATAAAACGTGCTTCAGCCTTAAAGCGGGTCAGAAGTTCGGGTGAAATCGGTGTTTTATCTACGTTCTCTAAAAAGAAATTCGCACGGGCGATCCGTTTGTAGGAGAGCGTCCAATAGTCAGACAGTATACCGATATTATTGGTGAGTGTGCCATCGGACAATTTATTGAAGGCTGAATTATCTCCGCGGCGGTCATAGGCATTATCAGAGGCAAACTCAAGGTATAGCAAACCATGGTAGGACCACCAGTCTGAGGGGCTAAACTCGGCCTGGCTATTCATCTGTATTTCACCTTTGTAAAGGCCTGTGATTGCAAGCCGTGCATTAGTCTCGCTGCTCCAGAATGTATCATTGGCAAATCTATCCAGCGGGTTTGTATCCAATTGTTTTTTGCAGCTTATGGTTAGACTGGAGGCAAAAAATATACAAAGGACCAGTTTTATATTTTTATAGGTTATACGTTTCATGTTATGGTTATGAATTGATTTAAAAACTAAGATTTACGCCGAACGTGAAATTGCGCATAATGGGGTAGTATGCCCCACTTGAATTGATCTCCGGATCCCAACCTTTTCTATAATTGCTGCTTGTAAATATATTCTCAGCATTTGCATAAATGCGTAAGCCTGACAATTTCCATTTAGTAAGAAGGTTTTTGGGAATGGCATAACCCAATTGTACATTTTTTAAACGGATATAGCTGGCATTCAACAACCAATAGTCCGATAATTGTGTATTGGGGCTTCCGGTATTTGGTAATTGTTCAAATCTTGGGTACACGGCATTTCGATCCGGATTTGCGGTAGTCCATCGGCCATCTGCTTGCCAACGTTGGATATTCCCATTTTGGTTTAGTGCAAATCCAGCATAGTTATTTAATAAACCCTGTACACCACTTACACCCTGGAGTAGGAGACCAAGGTCAAAGCCCTTGTAATTAAATCCAAGATTTATTCCATAGGTATATTTTGGGATACGGGATCCGATAACCGTTCGGTCATAAGTTGCATCCACCTTACCATCAGGGACACCGTCCGGTCCACTGATATCCTTGTATCGGATATCGCCAGGTTGTGACTGTGGATTAATACTTTTTTGATCAGCCCAAGATGTCACATCAGCAGCATCAACAAATAAACCGTTGGTCTGATAGCCATAATAAGCCTGTATCGGATAGCCGATAAACAAATCGGATCCATTACCAATCATACCGTTGGCCTGGTTGATATTACCAATCCCCAAATCGACCACCTTATTCTTGACTGTGGAGAAGTTCAGATTGACGTTATAGGAGAATTCATTGATCTTATTTTGATGACCTAAAGTAAATTCCCAGCCAGTATTTCTAAGTTTTCCAGAGTTTTGTATACCAACTTCAAAGCCTAATACCTTTGATACGCTAGAGTTGGGGCTGACTAAAATATCGTAGGTAAAACGATTATAATAGGTGCTGCTAAAGGTCAATAGATTTTTAAATAATGCGATTTCGAGCCCGGCATCGGCTGTTCGGGTGGATTCCCAGCGTAAGTTTGGGTCTACAATCTTTACACGGGCTACTCCAGGTGATATACTATTTCCGAAAGGATAATTGTACCCCGTATTCAAGATATTTTGGTAGGGATAATTTGACACTACTCTTGAGGTAAGATTCTCCACAATGTTTTGATTACCTAAAATACCATAAGAACCTTTTAATTTTAGCTTAGTAATCCAGTCGAATTTATCTTTTATAAATGATTCTTCACTGATCAACCAACCCGCAGCAAGTGAAGGAAAAATAGCATACCGTTTACTTGTAGGAAAGCGGGATGAACCATCGTATCGAATCACACCTTCTAAGAGGTATTTTTTTGCGTAATTGTACTGAACTCGGCCAAAAAGCGATTCCAATGCCCATTCGGTTGCCGAACCCGAGTTGGTTTGTCCATCTGGCGAACCAATATTTAATTCTGTAAGCTCATTGCTCGGGAAGTTTTGACGATATGCGGTAAGTCCTTCACTATAACCTTTTTCAAAGGAATAACCGGCAAGGATTTTAACAGAATGGTCGTTGAATGATTTGGTATAATCGGCTAATGCCTGAAAGGTTTTATATGTCGTATAGGGGGCGCTCTGTTCTAGTGTAGAAGGAGCAAGGGTAATGGAGCTATTAATGCGCTGTGCTGCACGAAACAGTTTGGAACGACCATTGGTCTGGGTATAACCACCAATTGCCGAGAGTGTCAGATCCGAAATTGGATTCCAGTCAAAGCGTGCATTTCCGGAGATATCGGACACTTTCTCTCTGTAAAATGATTCGCTTTCAAGAAAAGAGACTGGTGTTCCTTTTAGGTTATTTCCGGCTCCCCAGTCGCCATTGCTCATACGGATCGGAAATGTTGCGGGATAACGGATAACCTGGGAGATAATATCAGTCATTCGCCAAAAATCAAGTGTTGCCGGTGCTGCGGGTTCGTCGGTGTCGGTCTGTATCGCCGATACTCTTGTCGTTAATTTAAGTTTATCACTCAACTTGGAAATCAGATTGAGTCGAACATTGTATTTATTAAAGTTGTTTTTGATGACAATACCTTTCTGATTGAGGAATCCGGCAGATAGCGTATACTGTATCTTTTCGGTTGTATTGGAAATATTCAGGTTATGTCCTGTCTGGGCCGCCTGCGATTTAAATGTGCTACCAATATAATCGCTGTTGGGGTAATTGTCCAGATCGGTTCCGTCCTTATATTTCTGAATTTGTTCTTCAGTATAACCACCACCGCCGGTTGTGGTTTTATTGATGAGGCTGGCATATTCCCAGGAGTTGACAAACTCGGGAAAGGCGGTTGGTTTTTGAATGCCAAAATATCCGCTATAATTAACGGCTAATTTTCCGGCTGTTGACCCTGTTTTGGTGGTGACCAGAATAACACCATTGGCGGCTCTGGCACCATATATTGCTGCTGATGAGGCATCTTTCAAAACAGAGATGGAGGCTACATCATTGGGGTCGATATCATTGAATGAACTGGTTGGAATACCATCGACCAGTATAAAGGCATCGGTGGTGGCACCGAAGGAGCCTACACCTCTGATCTGTATGCTATTGTTGGCCGCACCGGGTTGCCCCGAACGTTGGATCACTGTCACACCAGGCATCTGTCCCGTTAGTGCCTGCGCAAGTTGGGGAGCCGTTCGTTTGGCAAGCTGCTTACCATCAATCTGCGAGACCGAACCGATCAATTCCTTTTTTTTCGTAGCGCCATAACCCACGATCACCACCTCTTCCAAGGCGTCAATCTGTTGATTAAGCGTAATATCAAGATAGATTTGTGTATTTAAGGGAATTTCTTTCTGTTGAAATCCAATCATCTTAACAACAAGTATGGCATTGGGATCATTGACATCCAGCTGAAAATTTCCGCTGGCATCTGTTGTGGTCGCTTTGCTTGTTCCTTTGAGTGTAATTGTCGCTCCAGAGATTGGTTGCCCCTGGCTGTCATGGACATTTCCCTTTACGGTCCTTGTCTGCAACATAAACGCATAGTTTGCTGGACTAATGACAGCTGAGTTATTTGCTCTTACTGCGGTGACGACAAGCATATTGTCTTTGAAACTCCAGCTAATGGGTTTGTCTTTCAACAGTACTGACATCGCTTTTTCTAAAGGCATATTCTTTACATGCCCCTCAATTTTTATTTCGGCGAGTTCCTTACCATTTAACAGAAAGGGAACACCGCTCTGCTTTTGGATGGTTCGCAGAACCTGTATAAGCGATGTTTTGTTTGCATCTATGGTAATAGATTGTGCGTATCCAGCTGCTGAGAGTTTGACAACACATGCAAGCGTAAAAAAGGCGCTAAGCTTCATTTTGGTCTTCCATTGTTTGGGTATGTCCATAGCTATAGGTTTTCTATGAACAAGAAATTTAAAATTCATAAATTTGTTGAATTAGGGATATAATCTGTTTGTAAACTGGTTGAGTGAATCGGTCAAAAATGGAGATCGCTAATGTATTGGCCGATTAATGTTGGAAGCATTATTCGGCTTTTTTTTAGCGGCTCTGATTAGCTTCGTTAAGTTGGCTTTTTCATCTGTATAATTTAGTTTTTGGTTATATAATGGGTTAATTGGATACGATGAGCTTACGAACACCATCTTCCTGGATCAATTCAAACTGGATATTACTTCTTTTTAAAATTTCCAATACCGCGGATAAACTTTTTGTCCGCTGAATTTCACCGTATAAATAGGTCTCTTTGATGTTATTTTTATAAATAATCTGGAGATCATACCATTGACCAATTGCCTGTAGGGCGGTATGGAGATCTGTCTCATTGAAATAGAATTTATTGTCAATCCAGGCAATGTAATTCTGTGGGTCTACGCTTTTTTGTGAAAGGCGTCCCGATGACAGGGTGGCCTGTTGATTGGGTTTGAGCTGTATTTGCTGTCCATTGGCTGATAAATTGATCGAACCTTCGACAAGTGTCGTACTGCTTTTTTGTTTTGAATAGGTGTTGACATTAAATTCGGTACCTGTTACTTCAATCAATTGACCATTGGACTTTACACGGAAGGGAACTTTTCTATTTTTAGCGATTTTAAAATAAGCTTCCCCATCTACTTCAACAAGGCGTTGGTCTTGTGCGAATTGCAAGGGGTATTTGAATGATGTCTTTGCATTAAGAGTAACCTCTGATCCATCTGCCAAGGTAATTTGCAGCATGCTTCCAGCTGCTGTATTGACGGTCGCAATCAAATCTGTATTGGGAACTGTCGATTGAATAAGACTACCATCGGCATATTTCAAGCCGCCAGATGTGACCAATGCACCTTTTCCATTGTCCAGTTGGATTACTTTTCCGTTCGAGAGCCGTATTTCAGCATGATTGTTCGGTAATTCGACATCATGTAGGACGATTCTATTGGTATTGGGCGCCGAAGGCTTCCAAATAAATTGATAGATTAATCCCGCAAGAACAACACAAAACAGAGCTGCGGCATAAGGCATAAGTCGCCTGATCCTGTTGATACGAACAGGTTTCTCTTGTGTATGGATCGTTGCCAGGGTTTTTGTTTTGAGGCGTTCAGACCAATCTGTCGCATCTGATTCCTCCAGTGAGATCCGCTGTCTCAAATCCCGTACAAGATCTTCTTTTTGCAACAGATCATCAAGATAAATGCCATGCGTAGGGGATTCGGCTAACCAGGAGGACAACGCATTTTTTTCCATAGGCGATAAATTGCCCTTTATGCATTTTACAATCAGTTGCTTGATATCTTCTGTTAGCCTCATGGTTTATAATTTTAGATAGATACGTAGCATGGAGAGGAAATCTTAGTAAAAAAATAAAAAATTTGTATTAACTGTTCGAATAGAACGGATCTTGTGTGCAAATAGCAAAATATGAGTTGCGTATCGGCGAATGTTTGATGTTGCTTTTTAATTTTTGGATTAGTTTGCACCTTTAGGAATAGTTCATCTTTTGTACCAACAATCTGTTCTAAAGGACAATGAACAAAAGTATATATAAAATGGTTATGAACGCAGAATGAAAAAACAATTGGCTTATATCTTCTTAAGAATTACAGGTTTCAGTGTCTTGACGACCTTTATCTTGACGGCGATACTTCAGGCTAATAATGAAGCTGCAAAACGGGCCCGTTGCTATATGCCTTTGTTTACTGAATTGCTGTTATCATTTAGTGTTCTGTGCATTTGCCTGCTTACATTGGGGATCTTTTTGAATAGCAATCCGCGCTTTAGAAGCAGCCGCCTTCGTGTAATCTTATCCTTTACCTTGTTGCCTTTTGCGGCAATTGTGCTATTTACCTATCTTCTTATCGTGGCGGATGGTATGCCAAGTTTATTCGGACTCTTACATATACTAGCCACATTGGTACCGGTCTGTGGTTTGATTTTATGGGAACATTATAAATTTAATAGATCATTAAGCAAAGGAAACTGAAAGAGGTCCTTATGTGATCATCTTGAGGTAACAACATAGAGGACCTTTCAGTATTTTTAATTTCGGAGATTGATAAGGGTAACAGCGACTAGGATAAGTAATATACCTGCCCACTGAATTCCATAAACAGCCTCATGGAGTATCAAAACTGCGGAGATGGTGGAGACGGGAATCTCCAGGCTTGAGATGATATTTCCCAAAGCGATACCGGTCTTAGGGATTCCTCGGGTAAAGAATAGCGGTGGTAGAATTGTGCCAAACAAAGCAATGATCAATCCCCAGGGTAGGGCAGGTAGTGTCATTTGTTGTACGATATGTACATTCCAGAAAACGATGATCAGGAGAAGTCCTCCAAGTACTAAAAACTGGCTTCGAACAGGACTCGGCAGCTGATTGGCGATATTGCTGGATGAAAAAATGGCAACAGCATAACTGATACCGGCACCGAATCCCAATAAAAGACCTCTACCGTCCAAGATCTTTGTTTCCTGAAAGATATTGGTTGAAAGAGCTGTTCCCAACAGTACAATAAGGACTCCCATAATCTTTGCTCTTGAGGGAATTTGTTTCCTGATCAGCGCTTCGACGATTAGACTTATCCAAATAGATTGCATGAGTAGAATAATTCCCACAGATACAGGGATATATTGTATGGCAAGGTAATACAACGTTGAGGTCAGGCCCAGTGATGTTCCCCAGGCAATTAGTTTTAATTTTGCAGCAAAGCTTGGTGGTTGTGGTACTGTTTTTTTTGATTGGGAAAAATAATTGAAAACCAGTAGAAATAGAAAGCCGATCAAGAATTGCAAGAAGGTCAATACACTAGTATGGATATCCAGTTGATTGGCGAATTTGACTATGGTCGCTAATAGGCCGTAGCTGCAAGCACCAGCGGCAACGTAGAGAATAGATTTATAATCCTTCATAGCCAAAATACTGATGAAATAAGACCAATTGATTGGCTAGAGATTTGCTCCAATAAGCGGTATCGTGTCCACCTGGAGACTCGATATAAAGATGTTCAATATTTTGTGCAGTTAACTGCTGGTGTAGCGATCGGTTCATCTCCAGCATTTGGACATCTTCGGTTCCACAATCCAAAATATAATGTTGCCCCGCTATGGGCCATTTTATCCACGTTGTTATAGATCCGAAAACTTGGAGACAAATCTTTTAGTTCCCCAAGCACCCTGTTCACTTGGTAGCCTTGATATCCTTTCCCAAAGCGATTAAAGTCAATGGCACCACAGGAGCTTCCGACAATGGAAAAGATCTGGGGATAGGCAACACCGATATGTAATGCACCATATCCGCCCATACTCCATCCGAGCAAACCCCGCGAAGTTTTATTTGCCTGTGTGGGGTAGTTGTGATCGATATAGCCAACCAGCTCCTCTGCGATAAATGTTGTGTATTGTTGCTGTGTATCAATAGGGCTGTCCACATACCAGGAGTTATAATTTCCATCTGGAATAATATAAATCGTTTGGAAAGCCGCCGCCTTTTGGGATAGAGCTGGAATATCCTGTTCGATCGTCCTTGTGGGGTTGCCACTATAACCATGGAGAATATAAACGGTTCTATAGCGAACACCTTCCTGGATTTCAGGTGTTACGATGATGGCATCAATATTTTTGTGCATCTTGGTGCTGTAGACTTGCTGATGGACGATATGCTGTGCATCTACCGAAAGGAAGAGTGCCAGGAAAAGAAGGGTGAATACTATTTTCATTGCTTAAGAATTTATTGTTACACTGCAAAATTCTCAAGGATATAGTTAGAAAACATGTACAAATGTTGACGGAATTATTGTTTTAATTCTTTACGAATACGGCTCAACTGGGTAGGAGTAACACCAAGATAGGAGGCGATATGGTGTTGTTTGAGCCGCTTAAAGAGAGCCTGATTCTGATACAATTCAAGATAACGTTCTTTGGCTGATTCCCATTTCAGGTTGATTTCAAGAGGTTCTTTTTTTACGACCCAGTTTTTTTCCAGGTAGGCGATTTGGAAGAGTGCTAAGTCGTGATGTTGTGCTACCAATTCAAGGAAAAGCTTGGCAGAATATTGAATAAGTTGTACATCTTCAAGCGCTACAATCGTGAAATTACTAGGTTTTTCTTCAATGATAGCTGCTGTGGATGCGCAAAAGCTGTTCTCTTCAAAAAATAATTTGTAAATGATGTCGCCTTCGGGATCCAGTTTGTAATAGCCCAATAAGCCACTATAAACAAAATAATAATATTTTGCATAGTCGCCAGCACGCAAGATCAATTCGTTTTTCTTATAGCTTTTGGGCTGACAGATCTTTTTCAACGCTTCAATTGTTTGCTCGCTTAATGGGAAATATTTGTTCATTTCGAATAGCAGTTTTTCCATTGTTAATTTCTCTGAATGTGATTTTTTATTGAAGTGTTGATACCGGTATTCAATGGCTAAAGTTACTGAAATATATATTGTGAGATGTACCTGATCGTTCTGCAGGGAAAAATTTGACCCATAGGAAATCCAACCTTTAAAATTTTGCATGTAGTGGCGTAAAAACACATTTTGAAATGTTGATAGATATGGCTATTTTTAAACCTTTCATACAATTGCAGTATAGCCTTATTAGCTGCTTTTTCGTCTTGATTATAGTGTTTTTTTTGTGGTTAATGGTCAGTTTAATAGGGTTTTATAGCTTTGTTTGGCTATTAGTGCTTGAGGTGTATTGGTTCAAAGGAAAATAGTCAAAATACTAGAAAATGGTGTATAGAAGATGGAATGCAATTAAGCTGGCTGTGGATAGTATTGGATACATATCTTTTGACAGATCACTAACATGAAAAATTCACAGGTAATCATCGGTTACGAAAATAGTCTTTTTATAGATTTTGTTGTCGATAAAAAATATCGTTGGATTCGCCATTGTTTGTTGATCGGCGTGATTGTTGGAATTCATTTTTTGCCAAGCAAGAAGGCGGAAGTAGATCCTACGAGTAGCCTGTGGCGTCTTTTCGAGACTTTGCTGTCCATTACAATTCTGTTGAGTCTTTTTTACATCAATCATTATATCCTAATCCCTGTCTTTGTACTGAGAAGTCGGTTTTTAGCTTATGCGGGGAGTCTTCTTGTCGCTTATACATTTATTTTTTTAGTGTTGATGTATTTGGAGCGACAGGAATTGCGGTTTATCCAAAAGCCGGATCGATCCTACCTGGATTGGGAAGATTATTTGATCATCGTTATTTTATTGACCATATTTATAGCAGCAGTCAGTAGCATGAAGCTATTTAAGGTATGGATTGTTAACCTCATTCGATTCAAAGAATTTGAGAATAATACGCTGACGATCCAATTGGAGCAGCTTAAAAGCCAAATTAATCCTCATTTTTTGTTTAATACGCTCAATAATATCAATTTTCTGATTGATGAGAACCCCAAATTAGCTTCCAATGTACTGCTTAAATTAAGTGATGTACTCAGAAATCAACTTTATCTATCAAAGGGCGATTCCATCGAACTGGGGAAAGAAATTGCAGTCTTAAAAAATATCCTCTTTATGGAGGATATTCGTAGGGATAAATTTGTCGTCGATTTTACTATTGACCAACAGATGGAACAACTGCATGTTCCACCATTTCTATTTATTCCTTTTGTTGAAAATGTTGTTAAACATAGTGCACATCAGGCGATGGAAGGCGGGCAGCATGTGCAGATTGCGTTTTCAATTCAAGCTGAACGTATTTGTTTTACCTGTGTTAATCCGAAGAAAAGGAAAATGCAGGCTGCTGCGTATGGTGGTCTCGGATTGAGTAATATCCAAAAACGATTAGAAATTTTGTATCCGAATAGCTATAACTTGCAAATTGATGATTTCGATGATAGGTATAAGGTGTTTTTAAGTATTCCGATGGGAACGTAATAAGACTATGGATAAGCTAAGTATTAAATACATTGTGATTGAAGATGAACCTTTGGCGAGGAGGGGGCTGGTAAAATTATTGAAAGGTTACGATTTTTTGGAATGCCTCGGCATGTATGGTAATACGGAAGATGCCCGTATGCTGATGGAGGAGCAGCCCCTTGACCTGATTTTTTTGGATATCAATCTACCAGAAGAAAGCGGTTGGGATTTTGCTCAATTTATCCCGGCCCATATACAGATTATATTTACAACTGCTTATCCCAATTATGCATTGGAAAGCTATGAACTGAATGCGTTGGATTATTTGTTAAAGCCTATTGCAGAGGATCGGTTGAAGAAGGCTTTGGATAAAGCCGTCAGCCATTTTCAACAAAAAGTGATGGAGAAAGGTATTGTACCGCCTACTGACCATATTTTTGTAAAGGCTGACCGTAAGCTTTTTCGCTTGGAGCTAAATGAAATTCAGTACATTGAAGCCATGAAAGATTATGTGATGATCCATGCAAAAGATAAAAAATTAATGGTGGCAATGAATATAAAAACGATATTCAATCAATTGCCCAATACAGACTTTGTGCGGATCAATAAATCCTTTGTGGTCAATCTAAATAAAGTGGAGAGTGTAGACAGCCATTGGGTGACAATCGCCGGCTTTGAGATGCCTTTGGGGGCAAGTTTTAAAGATGATCTTTTGGAACGTATTAAAAAGCAGACTATCAATAGGTAAAAAGCAGGCTAGGCAGTGGCTATTAGTTATTTCATCGTAAGGAAATGATCCCTTTTGGATACGTATCCTTGCGACGAAATCGCATCGAAATTAATCCACTTGAACGCTTTTGGTAGAGAAGGTATGCGCACTAAAACAGCCAAGTGTGGTAGGACTGATGTTGGTAGGCGGGTTACTCGGTGTCACACCGGAATTGGCAGATTGCTGCATCAGGCTATACCAGTAGTTGTATACCGTTTTATCTACACAGAGCATTTCTACACGAATACGATCACCGGGGAATATATCGAGATCATCTGGACGCAATGTTAAATTGATCTTATTCCCATTGTTGAAGTCGTCGTTGACGGCATAAATATCTTTCAATTGCTTGTCGTTTAGAAAAACGATAAATCTATACTGATTGATTTGATCGGCCGGATCCTTATAGAAGACTTTAATATTCCGTTTTTCCTTATCACCAAATTTTGGTTTTTCGACAGAAATAGAGTCCAGGGAAACGATTTGTGGCATTTGCGAAGTTGCCTGATATTTATCTTGATCAATGCGCACTTCCATTGTGTATGTTTCTCCTGGGGTTCCTTTCAATTGCTGTGTTTTGTATGTTCCGGCCTCCGTTTCCACGAAGATATATTCCTGCTGTTTCTGATCTCTGACGATGACCGTCGCTCCACTTACTGCAGGGTAGTTGTTGCCGCCAGAGAAGGCTGCATTTCGGCTCAGTTTTATTTCTTGTTCTGTTGTTGTGTTATTGATGACGCCTTCAATAACCAATCGACCGACTTCATCATTGACCTGAATGTCGATGACTTTCTCACAGGATGAAATGAAGGCTGTAAGGATAATTATACTGGAGATAATAATACGATGTTTCATATATAAATATTTTATGAGCTTGCTATGCTCGGTTTGTCCTTGAAAAGGTCATAGGAAATACCCTGTTTATTTTCGTCAGCGTTTGTGTTTTTGGAATTGGGGTATTTCATGTTTTTTAGTAACAGGGGTTAAAATTTAAAATTCCAGGTAAAGGAGGGGATAGGGATACCGAAGATGCTTGTTTGGACAGCTTCCGTCGCATTAGCAACGGTTTTACTGTCTCTAAAGGCGATTCTGTAAGGGTCTTTATGTCCATAGACGTTGTAAATGCCAAATGTCCAGCTTGACTGGTAGCGTTTCCCCGGTTTCCCCTCGAAGGTGGCGGCGATATCCAAGCGATGTGATGCGGGCATACGATAAGCATTGCGCTCCGAATAGGAGAAGGTCGTATTGCCGCCAACAGTGTATTTTCCCGTTGGGTATGTGACAGCCCTTCCTGTTCCATAAACGAAATTACTGGAGAAGGTCCACTTTTCATTGAGCTTATAGATACCAACAATGGATACATCATGGGTGCGGTCCTGTGTTGCAGGAAAGTACTTTCCGGCGTTGATCTCATCAAATTTGCGTTCGGTTTTAGACCAAGTATAACCCACCCAGCCATTAAAACGGCCATATTTTTTCTTCAGAAATAATTCGACACCATAGGCTCGCCCTACGCCATAAACCAGTTGGGATTCGACGTCTTGGTTGACAAGCAATTGCGCGGCATCTTTATAATCGATTTGATTTTGTAGATTTTTGTAATATACTTCCGCCGAGAACTCATATAGGTTATCTTTAAAGTTTCTGAAATAACCCGTGGAGATCTGATCGGCAATTTCGGGCTTGATATTCTTGCTGCTCATCACATAGAGATCCGTCGGATTGGCGCTTGTAGAGTTTGTCAATAGGTGAATATTTTGTGTATTTCTATTGTACGAAGCTTTGATGGACTGTTGTTCATTGAGTAGATAACTTACACTAAAACGAGGTTCTAAATTGAGATAATGTTGTACTAGCTCTCCGGATTTGTAATGTTGTGAGCCAATTGTATTGCCCGCCGCATCATAAGTACTAAAAGTTCCCGGACCAACCAGCAACATCGAGCTTAAACGCAGGCCATAGGCCATATTTAGTTTGTCGTTTACCTTCCAGTCGTCACTGGCGTAGGTCGCCATTTCGTAACCAAAGCGATGTTCGACATGTTTATCGTTAAAACTGGAACTGGCGGTTGTTGTAATATCACCCGGTGCGATATCATGTCGGGTAACGTGCAATCCAAATTTTAGTGCATGGTCAGAACTTGCGTAATATTGGAAGTCCTGTTTAAAATTTAGATCGGTAATCTTAGATGTTGCTTTAAAGCCATCGTTGCGGTCCAAGCCTTCGATAACATAGTTAAATTTGCTATAGACAAGTGACGTGTTTGAGAATAATTTATTATTGAAAATATGGTTGAACCGTAGCGTTCCGGTCGCATTGCCCCAATTGGTACCGAAAACATCCTGGAGGCCTAACACATCTTTACCAAAATACCCGGAGAGATAGATCGCATTTTTATCGTTAAATCTATAGTTGACCTTCGCATTGATGTCATAAAAGTATAGTGTACTTTTATTAATTGTTGTATCAGAGGAGGCTTTCATAAAAAGATCCATATAGGTACGACGGGCAGATAACATAAATGAACCTTTGTCCTTGACCAGTGGCCCCTCTACTTTAATGCGGGAAGCAATTAATCCAACACCACCCTGAACAGTGGTTTTCTTGTTATTACCTTCATTCATTTTTACATCGAGCACTGATGACAGCCGTCCTCCGTATTCAGCAGGCATACCGCCTTTATAGATACTGACATCTTTGATGGCATCTGAATTGAACGTAGAAAAGAAACCGAGTAGGTGAGTGGCATTATAGACGGTAGCTTCATCCAATAAAATTAAATTTTGATCGGCACCACCACCACGGACATAGAAACCTGTATTTCCTTCGCCGGAGGTTTTAATGCCCGGCATTAATGTGATGCTTTTTAAAATATCGCGTTCTCCTAAAACTACCGGAAGCTGATTGATCTGGTTCATATTGAGTTTTTCAACCCCCATTTGGGGTGAGGAAACGTTTTTATTGTTACGTCTATTGGATGAGATGACAACTTCATCCAGTAAGGTCTGCGATCGCAGTGTGAGATTAAGGGCTTGATCCCTGTCTAATTCAATCGTGTCAATACGGGTATTGTATCCCACATAAGAGGTGGAGAGTAGATACCTTCCTTCGGGGGCAGCCATGGAATAAAAACCATAAGAATTACTGAAACTTCCAGACTGGGGAAGTTCGCGTAGTTTGACCGAAGCACCAATAAGTGTTTCTCCTGTTGATACGTCGGTGATTGTTCCGGATAATGTATAACGCTTTTGTGCGAGTGCGGTGCTGCCAAGTGAAATAGAAAGTAATAAAAAGGGTAATGATCTGAGCATACTGTGAATTTTTCACGAAAATAATGGTTAGTAAACCGTGAAAAATTTCTTTTATAGCAACATGGCTAGATATTATAGGAACCTATTGTTTTGACGACTTTTTAGTGAATCAAAATTGGCTGTGGCATCCAGTTTTTTTATTATACAAACTTATTTCTTTATTCTATTTCGGCCGAATACAGTAGATATTCGGTTCCATTGAGTCCTACGTATATGTATTTATTTAGATCACCACGATAAGCAATGAACAACGGATATTGATGTACCCGTAAGGGATTATTATAGTATTCTTCTATGGAAGCATACTTTGCTTTGATCAGAATTTCACCTGTTTCCTTATTTTTTATGCCCTGGAGTAGCGTTTGTTCGTTGGAAAAATAGGTGCATGGTATCTCTGTGAATTTAGGATAATAAATCAATCGAATCCCTTCGTCAATAAACATTTTATTTTTTTCTTTAAAGTCAGCCATGGACTGATCGTCAGGGAATGCGATTTGACTCGTTTGATTGTTCTTTATTTGTTGAAATAGGGTTGTATCATCCACCTTATTTATCGTATGTGATGTGGAATTTTTAAAGAGCTGAATGAGTGTTTCTCCAGTTTTAAAATCTGCTACATCATACTTATAAACCGGTTCACCATTTTTGTCGATACGGTAACGCTCACCATGGCGTTGAACCCAAGCGTATTCAGCTGATCCATACTTTACAATTTCGGGTTTGTTGACATGAAAAGTCTGGAAGTTGAAATCTTCTTCAAATAATCCGGCGCTTTCGTATATAGCTGGCAGTTTTAGGTCAAGAAGACTGTCACAGTAACCATATAGACTATCGTTTACCAAGACCGGAATTAAATCGGGGTAGGACAAATTAGTCGCTAGGGGTTTGGTTTGTGCATACGTAAAAGCACGTATGAATAAAAAAAGGAGAATGAAAGTAGCCCTCATTTGATTATGTTTTGTCTAATATATCAAAAATACAGTAAGATGAGCTGAATTATTATCCATGAAATCAGGGATTTTTAATCAGTCGTGAAACACTGGAAAAGCAGACTGTAAGTATACATGAAGTATCGATCAAGTATGGACTAAGTATTACTTTAGTCTTTCATACAAAGTACGCTGGGCATGCTTTTATTGTACCTAATACCTAAGAAATATATACTATTGATGTCTTAGATAAGAAAATGCACAGTGAAAAAATACATTTACTTTGCAGATCCAACTATAGAAATATGCTTCCGAAATGGGAAAAACCAATCTTTCGAATAGTTTGCCATTAGCGAGTTTTAAGGAACTGCATTTAAACCTTTTATAATAGACGCGCAAAAATTGAGATCGTTAATCGGCGATAGGTCATATTCTATGATGGAATTCTGGCAATTACCTGATCTCTTCGTTCTGATAATGTACCGTATACTTCAATTACAGGTATCCCAAAATCTTCAATCCAATCACGAATTACATTATCAACCTGGTTTCTAATTTTTGACAGTTCTATCTTATGGTTTGGTATCAGATCCGGTTCTTCAATAGGAACAAAGACAAAAAGATCAATTTCTGCAATAAGTGTCTGAGCTGTTTCATAGAAATGTTGGACATTTCTATGTGGATCAAGAACATGAAGATAAGCTAAGATGTCAATGACACATCGGTCAAAGATTACATCGTCTCCACTTTCTAAAATCAGCTTGGCTGAACAATTAAATTGTGCAACGAAATCCTCGGGAGTGGGGACTTCTGAAAATTCATAACCTGAAAATTCCAATTGATAATATGGCTCTAGTTCGAGCGTATACCCCAGTAGGTTTTCCAGAAGTTCTTCCGCCAATGTTGTTTTTCCAACCTTGTGTGCGCCAAATATTGCAATTCTCATATTTCAGTTTATTTTATGATCCTGTCGGGATTGGCTCAGTCCCAATATTCCCATGTACTTTCAATCACGGTGTCGATTAATATGGGCAATATACTCATCTTGTTTGGATCTGTATCTGCAGTGCATCGTTATGACGGAAAGACCATCACGGACTTTAAAAGCAATGAAGGGCAGAAAAACTAAACGGGAACTTTTATTTCCACTCTTCTTGTCAATGTTTAATATATCCTACTAGGACATTCTTGTCACTTTGCTTGAGACAACATACTAATTAGCTTGCTATTTCTTTGCTGTTTGAAGCCTATTTTATTACCATTATACCAAAGAAACAGCAAAGAAATACCAAAACAGAAGCAAGCCAGGTCCCTAGAAAGTCCGAAGAAGGTTCGAAGAAATGGCCTACAATAAGCAATAAATAACCAAAGGATCACCAAAGGATGACCAATAAATAAGTAAAGAAATAGCAATAAATAACCAAAGGATAAGCAAAGAAATACTGCTGTCTTATTCTGGAATAGCTATACAGATTAATGAATAAACCCCGAACCCGGCCGCCCCTTCTTTCGAACTCTGAGCTGTCTAAACAAAAAAAGCTAATCTTGCGATTAGCTTTTCTTTTGGTGATCCCGCTGGGATTCGAACCCAGGACCCATACATTAAAAGTGTATTGCTCTACCAGCTGAGCTACGGAATCTTACTTCTTTATTTTTGAACTATCGTTCCTTGTTTGAAGTGATGCAAAGATAGGGTTAATCCCTATTCCTCGCAACTATTTATGTGATAAAAATGCGTTTAATGTGTTTAGACCTTCATTTTTAGCTGTTTATTTTTTATCACTAAGACAAAAAATCGCGATCTTCATCGGATAATGTAGACTTAGGGCCCTGATTGTCGTCCTCTGATTGATCAAAAACCACCGTTTTTTTCTGTTGTTTCGCCTTTTTACCGCTTTTTAGGAGAAAGGCAAAGAGTACTCCCATTGCAAAAAATGTCAATAGGAGTTTCCATAACGCTACTTTGCTCTCCACAAAAAGATCAATATTGATCGTTTGCGAATTTTTGAGAGAAACTAGCGTTACGATAACCGATACAAGTATTAGAAGTATATTACGCATAATAAATAATGATAAATATATGTCATTAAGAATAGCGAATATAGTTAATTATCTATTTTCGTTGCTATCAAGCGCCTTTCTTTTTGTTTACTTCTTATCTACTTCTATTGTTGCACGGTTTAAGCGTAGTGAGTTTAAAATCACGGATACGGAACTAAAGCTCATTGCAGCAGCAGCTATCATTGGTGATAATAGGATGCCAAAACTCGGGTATAGTAGTCCTGCAGCCAAGGGAATGCCCAAAATATTATAGATAAAGGCAAAGCCTAAATTCTCTTTGATATTTCGGAGAAGTTTCTTACTCAGGATTTTGGCTTTAGCGATGCCTATTAAGTCTTCCTGTAATAGAGTCAGGGATGCACTTTGTATCGCTACATCTGTTCCTGTTCCCATAGCGATACCGATATCGGCTTGCGCAAGGGCAGGAGCATCATTAATACCATCACCAGCCATCGCCACAATATGTCCCTGTTCTTGTAGTTTATGGATTTCCTGTAATTTATCTTTCGGTAATGCATTTGCTTTGAAATGTTTAATACCGACCTGCTCGGCGACGGATTTTGCGGTGTGTGCATTGTCTCCTGTAAGCATAATTACATCTACATCGTGCTGAAGCAGGTAGTGAATGGCCTGTTTGGAAGAGGTTTTGATCTGATCGGAGATGTTAAAGTAGCCGAGTAAATCACTTCCTTTCGAGAGATAGGAAACGGTTTTGCCATTGGATTGGGCTGACCCGACCGCTTTTCGTATTTCGTCTGGGATGATCACCTGCATGGATTCCATCAATAATTGATTACCGAGGGCAATCAATTGATTGTTAATATGCCCCTTGATACCTTGTCCGGCAACGTTTTCGAAGTCTGCAACCTGTTGTTCTATTTTATTTCCTTCCTTTTTTGCTCGATCAATAATAGCTTGCCCGAGTGGATGGGTGCTGTTGCTGTTGAGGGCGGCGGCTAATGATAATATTTCGTTGATACTGCTCTTAGCGGTGGGTTGAATGTCATCAACGGTGGGTTTACCTTCAGTGATTGTTCCCGTCTTGTCTGTTAATACAACATCTACCTTGTTCATTTTTTCTAATGCACTGGCATCTTTGATCAAAATGCCATTTTTGGCTCCCTTGCCGACACCGACCATGACTGACATCGGAGTTGCTAGGCCAAGCGCACAAGGACATGCAACAATAAGAACTGCCAAGGCATTGGCAAAACCATAAGCCAGTGATGGCGCAGGACCCCAGATCCACCAGGCGAAGAATGTCAACAAAGCGATAACGATCACAATCGGAACAAATATTTCTGATACCTTATCTGTAAGGCGTTGGATGGGAGCTTTACTTCTGCTGGCATCATTGACCATCTGAATGATCTGAGCCAATATGGTGTCCGAACCGATACGTTCTGCTTTCATGAGAAAACTTCGTTCACCGTTGATGGTTCCGGAGCTGACCTTGTCACCTTCCTGCTTTTCGACAGGCAGGGGTTCGCCTGTCAGCATGGATTCATCAATGCTCGTCGTCCCATTTGTAATCTGTCCATCGACAGGGATTTTATCTCCGGGTTTTACTTTCAGGGTATCACCGATCTTAATCTGATCGACGCCAATTTTTACGTCGACACCATTTTCGACCCGGGTAGCGTCAGATGGGCTGAGTTTAATGAGCTCTTTGATTGCTGAATTGGTTTTGGAATGGGCTTTGGCTTCCATTACCTGCCCAAGGAGAACCAATGTTAGGATAACAGTAACGGACTCAAAATATAATGCGATATATCCGTGATGATTTTTTAGGTCAGCTGGAAATAACTGCGGGAAAAACAGGCCAATAATACTATATACAAACCCTGCGCCAGCGCCAAGGGCAATCAAACTAAACATATTCAGACGCCAGGTTTTAAAAGAAATCCAACCGCGTTGGAAAAAGGACCAACAGGTATAGAAAACCACGGGCAGGGATAGAAATAATTGTATCCAGCCTGACCAATCCAGTGGAATTATTTTTCCGATCGGATTACCGGGAAGCATTTCTCCCATGGATAGAATAAATATCGGAACCGTAAACAGGATGGATAGCCACAGTTTCATCCGGAGATCTTTATAAGTTCTATCATCGTCGGCATCATTTCCCCCAGCGATAGAGACAAGATCCATACCACAGATCGGGCAGTTTCCGGGATGATCCTGAACAATTTCGGGGTGCATCGGACAGCTGTATTGTGTGTTTTTGGTTAATTCGGGGACTTTCTCCAAGTTCATACCACAAACTGGACAGTTGCCCGGTTGATCATAGAGCTTGTCGCCCTCACAATGCATGGGACAGTAGTATTTTCCGGCTGAACCCGCTTTCTGTTGGTTGGATTTTGCAGCGGCAGAATGGTCGTTGTGGGCATGCTTATGCTGGTCATGTCTATGTTGTACCGATTCATGTTGGTGATGGTCATGATCCTGTGCTCCAGATTGATGTTGTTGTCCAGTATGATTATGCTGCTGTTCCATCTTTGTCTGTGCGACAACCGTTGGAGCTTGGTCCGCGCTGTGCGTATGATCAGGATAATGATGTTTGTTTTCATTATTTTCCATCAGTACAAGGTACATCCCACAAACAGGGCAGCGCCCTAGTTGATCGTAGCTTTTATCACCTTCGCAGTGCATGGGGCAATAGTATTTGCTTGACGCAGATAGCTTTGGTTGTTCCGCATCTGAGGTTTCTTGTACAGACTTATTTAGTTCGTCGATATGATAATTACCTAATTTAGTGAGGGTTTCCTGTAGTTGTCCCATCGAAATTTCTTTTGCAGATTTTATTGTCAGTAGCGGTGGATCTAGTGTCACTTTAGCCTGAACTCCAGGAAGCTGATTGATGGCATTCTCAATTGTTGTTCTACACCAGTCACAGGACATGCCAGAAAGTTTATATTGGTATTGCATAGCATTTTGTTGTACAATAAATTTAAGGGTTATTGCTTGGGTAATGTTATACTTTTACACTGTTTATTTGTAATATTTCAAAGTGTATACCCATTCTTTCGGAAAGGAAATCAATTTGTTGGATAAACGATGATCTTGATATCACACCTAAAATAAACAAACAAAGTGGGCTATTTGTTTAGCGTGATAATACCCAACGAAGCAGGAGCGGCGAAGGGGAGGATAAAGGATGAGCTAAGCTGTGTTGGGGATCAAGGCCGGCTTCTAGGAAAGCAGCATGGCTTCTGGATGCTTCATTAGGCTTTGGACAGTTAGTTTGTCTGCTAACAATGCTTCGTGAAAAGGTGCTGGAACCATTATTTTAAAGGTCTTACGCGCTGTTTTAACAAAAAAAAGTGCCCCATGGCTGACCTGCTTGTCATCAATAATCAATGTATGTTGTGTAACAAGTTGGCTGCCTAGTTTTTCCTTTTCAACGAGCTGTATAAATTGTTGCATTGTATCAATCTGTTTTGCCAAAATTACCAAATACTTATCATTTTTTAGTTTTTTTTTATTTGGCAATATTTAAAAAATATCTACTTCTGGTTGTGCTTTGTTATCTTTTTGTAGTTGATAATCGTTTTAGCAAATGAATGTTTTCAAGGAAATACGCAATCGATTGCGTATTTCGTCTGCTAAAGTTTAGCTGAACAGGGGTTTGGCTTTGCTAAAATATGTTTTACTTTTTTAGCTTTGTGCAACAAATATCCAATAAAACACTATTATGAGTGGTATAACAACACTAGGTCAATTTATTATTGAAAAACAAGCCGATTTTCCATACGCGAAAGGCGAGCTGTCCAGACTCTTGCGTGATATCGGAATTGCAGCAAAAATTGTTAACAGAGAAGTCAATAAGGCTGGATTGGTTGATATTCTGGGGGATGCGGGTCAGACCAATATTCAGGGGGAGGGACAGAAAAAGCTGGATGTGTACGCTGATGAGCAATTTATTAAAGCACTTCAAAGTGGGGGAGAATGCTGTGTGGTTGCCTCTGAGGAACATGAAAACCCAGTTTACATGCAGTCTGGAGTTTCTAAAAATGCAAAATATATTGTTTGTATAGATCCACTGGATGGTTCGAGTAATATTGATGTGAATGTTTCTGTAGGTACCATTTTTTCGATTTATCGTCGGCTTTCGGATACCGGAGTATCGTGCAATAGCAATGATATTCTGCAACATGGAACCAAGCAGGTTGCAGCAGGATATGTCATTTATGGAAGTTCAACAATGTTGGTTTATACCACAGGGAAGGGCGTGAATGGTTTTACATTGGATCCTTCAATCGGTGAATTCTGCCTATCACATCCCGATATGAAGATTCCCGAAGCTGGCCATATTTATTCGATCAATGAGGGAAACTATTCAAAATTTCCGAATGGCGTTAAGCAATATATCAAATATTGTCAAATGGAAGATGCTTCTACCCAGCGCCCCTATGCATCACGTTATATTGGTTCTATGGTTGCCGACATTCATCGTAACCTATTGAAAGGAGGGATATTTCTTTATCCAACAACCTCGGCCCACCCGAATGGAAAATTACGATTGATGTATGAGTGTAATCCGATCGCTTTTATTATTGAACAAGCCGGAGGTAAAGCGACCAATGGATATCAACGTATATTAGATATTGAACCAAAGACATTGCACCAACGAACGGCAGCTTTTTTGGGGAACTCCGAGATGGTCGAACTCCTCGAAGATTTCCTGCAAAAACAGCAGTAATTTATTCTGTAGTGATTCAATGACAGGTAAAATTCGTTTGCCAATAAGAATTATTTATCTTTGTGATCAGAAAATGGCTTCATTATTGCGAAGCCATTTCTTTTTCATTATTTGTTGTATGTTACGTATTTTAGTTTTTATTTCCTTCGTTTCAATTGTATTTTTTTCCTGTAAAGAGAATCCTCCGACTTATGGCGATATGCTCGCAAAGGGTTTCGAGCAAAAATCCTATAAAGAATTTGATACAACGGCCTATCTGAAGGTATTCCATGAGGTGTATGGTAAACAGAAGTCCAAACTGCATAATCCGAGTTGGATGAAGGAGTTGTCTGATTCTACTGAGGGGATGACTTTAATCGCTGGGCATCTATTTGATGGAAGCATTGATACCTTATTGCATTACCTAGAACGAAGTGAAGAACATGGGATCCGGAGCAGTTACTTTCATACGACAGAGATTAAGGAAACTTTATTTTCTCTTCGCAAACTGAAGCCAAAGGATGTAGCGGAATCTTATCCGCTTTTAGCCAAATTGGATCTTCTAGGGACAGATGGCTTAGTGGCTTATGTAAGCAGTATAAAATATGGTGTAATCAATCCAAAACGTTTGTACGGAAGGTATTTTGTTCCTCAAAAACGTATGAATTATGCTGGCGTTGTGCATCTATTGGATAGTGTGGAGATTGGACCATTAATGGCTGGTATTCAACCAAAAAACCAGTATTACATTCAATTTCAGGATTTGTTGGAAAACGGTAACCTGGATCATGTGCAAAGAACGAAAGTGCTGATGGTGCTGGAAAAATTACGTTGGATGGGTGAGTCTTTTCCGGAGAAATATGTTTTTGTCAATATTCCTGAACAGCGATTGCACATCATGGAAGAGGGAAAAACCAGCCAATTGATGAATGTATGTGTGGGCGAAACCGATAATCCGGCATATACCCGTAAAGGTGAAAACCATGAAACTCCGGTCATGCAGGGCATCTTGGATGCCATGCAGGTCAACCCTGTATGGAATATCCCAAGTAGTATTGTGAAAAAAGAATTATTGGCAAGTGTACGGAACAATCCGAACTATCTTGCTTCACGTAATATGGTGGCATATTATAAAGGAAAGCAGGTGGATCCCAGTACCGTAAATTGGCAATCCGATTCGGTGGAGAAATTCCGCTTTAAACAAAATCCGGGTTCAGACAATTCGTTGGGCAATGTGAAATTTTTGTTTGAAAATGCTTATTCGATCTATCTTCATGATACACCTGCCAAACAAATGTTTGGACAAACCAATCGTGCTGTAAGCCATGGTTGTGTACGTGTTGAGAAGCCTGTAGACTTGGCCGGTTACCTGGTCAATAATGAGAAGCAAGCTGAGAAAATTGCCAAGGAAATCACAACTGACTCCATTTCCAAATCGCGTTGGGTAACACTGAAACGTCAGATGCCTGTATACTTGACTTATTATACCACTTGGCTTGATGATGAGGGGAAATTGGTTTCTTATCCAGATATTTATGGATATGACCCACGTTTGAAAGAGGCGATGAAAAAATATTGGACAAATTAAAAAAAGACCTAACCGGAAGACGGTTAGGTCTTTTTTTATCATTTAGCTTGTTTTAGTATTCGGAGTTGTAGGCTAAAGCCAAACGGATAAAAGGATAATCTTTATTGATATTGTTGTGGTCTTGGTAATGACCTTCAAGTCTAAAGTATCCAGAGTAAAGATTGACCCCAAAGTTTTTCCAGATCCGTACAGATGCGCTGGTGGATGCGGTATGAAGATAGTGGTGAGATTTGTTACCACTGATTGTGACGAAATATCCACCACGGTAATCTATACCAAATTTGAAGCGATTGAGCGTACTCAGTGTTGCTGATGCACGGACATCTGCTCCAGGTCCGTAGTCGTAGGTACGACTTTCGCCAAAATGAAGATAGGGATCCGGTACTGCGGCCAGTACGACTGGGCCACCGCCCAGAATGGTGGTCAACTTGGTCCGTTTACTGATGTTATAATTGGAAAAAATATTGTAATTGATACTTTGTGATCCATAATAGAACGCTTCATTACGCAAAAAGTCAAAATGAGCGGAAACGATACCACGATGTCGGCCTGTTAAATTGGATAATATTCGATTTCCATAGAGAGAAGCGTAAACATTAACTGCATTGACCATGGAACTGTCATCTGATCCAATCTCAAGATTTAGAAAGAAGTCGTCAAATGGTTTCTTTTTATCGACATCATCGTTGTTGTAAATCAGTTTAATGCGCGTGTAGATGTCATTCTTTCCCCGGCTCAGGACATTATGCTCCTTGGCATCAAATCTGCGGATTCCCAACTCTACTTCGGTATGGACCAAAGAACTGTCAACCACGGCACCTTTGGTTGTATTTCCCCAGCGGCCGTCGAGCAGCCGATTTAAACCATTCATCGGATTGATCAACATCGCCAAAATTTCCTTTTTATTACGTTGTCCTTTCGTGAGACTTGGTCTGGCGAGCACATGGTGTGAAAGACGATGGGTCATCTCGCCGAGAATTGTTCCGCCGAAACTGGTATTGATAATATCGTTGATCGAAGGCGGCTCTGTCTCACCTGCTGTCTCCCAGATGTAACTTCCGGCAACTGTCGCGAGCGTAGACTGTAGGAAACTAAAATTGTTGGATCGGAATGAATTGAAATAGAACTGACCATGGTAAGGGTGGGCGATCTGATTTGTAGCAAAGAGATTGTCATCCCATGTCCAAGCGGAAAACTTCAAATGACTGAAGAAATTTTTGAAGGAAATATGGGAGACAGGATCTTTCCGTATGAAATAATTGACTGATGCAGGTATGGCCTGAATAGAAAACCATTCGATTCCAGCCCGTAGAAAGTTTTTCTTTTGATAATTTACGATACTATCGGGTAATTTGGCATTGATCCGATCGGAAATCCATTTCGTCTGTTGCATCGATACGGTGATGCTATCCGTCAATTTTTTTTTGGGGCCAATAGGGATTATGTTGTTTGTTGGTGATTTTAGCTGCGTGCTGTCTGCTAGCAATGGTGGATTTATGATTGAAAATGGTACGACAGGCTGACTCGTATAACTGGATCCGCTAGCTGTGGAATTGGCAAAGACCAAAGGCCCAAAAATGGCAGTAAATAGATTTACAAGTAAAAATAAAATAGAGCGATATGTACCTGAATGCTGTTTCATAAGGGTTAATATACTGTTTTGCAATAAAACTTGTAATGAATAACAAATAGTTGCTAAAAGTGTTTTTAGGATTGTGATTTCTTTGTTTTTTAGCAGCGCATAGCTTGCTGATTTGCGGTACGGATTGTTACCTTTGCAGGGCTTTATAACTGTTCAACTGATTTTGATATGAACAATACCTTTGAATTTTTTAATGTGCGATCCATCAATTTTAAGAACGAGCTATTTGCTGGTTTGACGGTTGCCATGACCATGATACCGGAATCACTTTCATTTGCAATATTAGCGGGATTGCCTCCTCTGACAGGGCTTTATGCGGCTTTTTTAATGGGGCTTGTGACAGCTGTTTTGGGAGGAAGACCGGGTATGGTATCTGGTGGAGCGGGTGCGACTATTGTCGTTCTGATGGCGCTTGCAGCAAGTCATGGTATCGATTATCTTTTCGCCGCAGTGGTCCTGGCAGGTCTATTGCAATTTTTGGTCGGTCTTTTTAAATGGGGTAAATTTGTTCGGCTGATTCCGCAGCCTGTTATGTATGGTTTCTTGAACGGATTGGCCATTATTATTTTCATGGCGCAGGTTGTCCAATTTAAAGTGAGCAGTGGAACAGGCACAGCCTGGATGTCAGGGTCGACACTATATATTATGGGGGGACTTACATTGTTAACGATGTTGATTGTTATCGGTTTTCCCCGGCTGACAAAAGCAATTCCTGCCTCGTTAATAGCTATTTTAGTCGTTTTTGGTCTGGTTTCCCTGCTGGGTGTCGAAACCAAGAAGGTCGTGGACATTGCTTCAGTCAGCGGATCACTGCCACATTTTCATCTGCCCAATGTTCCCTGGAGTTGGGAGACATTGCAGTTGATCTTTCCATATTCCCTGGTGATGGCTGCTGTGGGACTTGTTGAGTCTCTTTTAACCCTTAATATGGTTGATGAAATTACAGCTAGCAAGGGGAACGCAAATCGTGAGTCTATGGCGCAAGGGATAGCAAATGCAATTAACGGATTTTTTGGTGGAATGGGGGGATGTGCCATGGTGGCCCAGACGCTGGTGAATCTGAATGCTGGTGCACGGACCCGACTATCCGCTTTTATCGGGGCCATAACAATCCTGGTGATTATCCTGGTCGGTGCTCCTTTTATTGAGCAGATCCCAATGGCAGCACTTGTCGGGGTGATGATGATGGTGGCGATCGGAACTTTTCAATGGGTGAGTTTCCGGATCATCAATAAATTTCCGAAATCAGATATTTTCGTTGGCATTCTTGTTGCTGGAATAACAGTGTTATTGCACAATTTGGCCTTAGCTGTACTTGTTGGTGTCGTCGTGTCTGCATTGGTTTTTGCCTGGGATAATGCGAAACGGATACGGGCTAGAAAATACCTCGACCAAGATGGTATAAAGCATTATGAAATATATGGTCCTCTTTTTTTCGGATCTACAGCTAATTTTTTGGATAAGTTTGATATCTCTGAGGATCCCGATCGCGTCATTTTGGATTTTAAGGAAAGTAGAGTGGTTGACATGTCGGCTGTAGATGCGTTAAATAAAATCACGGAGCGTTATGCCGCACAACAGAAGAAGATAGAGCTTTGGCATCTCAGTGAGGATTGTCGTTCCTTACTCAAAAATGCCGAGGGAATCGCTGTCGTTAATATTAGGGAGGACCCGACTTATCAGGTGATGCCTGGTAAATAAGCTATTTCTTCCTTAATGCAATGAAAAGCTCGCTGCCTTGTCTTTGGGGGATGCTGTTAAAACAGTCCTCCATTTTTAAAATATCAAAGGCTACTTGAAACAGTCGTTGATATTTCGTTTTGTTTCCGCCAAAGGGTGGACCTGCTGATTCAAATGCTCTGTTAAACAATAGACCTGCAAGGATACCATGTGGTTGGAGCAGATCGGCGATTTTGTTGCTGTATCTTTCACGTAGAATCGGATCTAATGCACAGAAAAAAGCCTGCTCGAGAATATAATCGTATTTTTCGCCATGTTCAAAAAAATCTTCGCAGATAATCTGGATCTGTGCAGCTTCACCAAACTCTTTTTGAACCTGATTGACTAATGTTGGTGCAATATCAAGTAAAGTGATGTTTTTAAACCCTTTGTCAAGTAGCGCTTTCGCTTCGTGTGCATTTCCACAGCCAGGGATCAAAATAGAAGCCTCTTTGGGAATTACCGTTTCCGCATATTCGATTAATGCCGGTGAGGCATAACCGATATCCCATCCGGTCTCTCTGTTTTTATAGCGATTGTCCCAATATTCTTTATCTAAATCCAATATATCCATCGTATTATACGCCTGTTAAATCAAGCGGATACAATTTAAGGAAATCTTGTGTAATACGGCATTATTTTTGTTTTTTTACCTGAAAATCTGTCCATAAGATCAGCAATAATGTCAATAGAGATGATGAAAAATAATTCGCTTTATTGTAGGTTTTTAACATTTTGTTTTTAGTCTTTTAAAACAAAAAAACAACTTTCGGATTTATATGATGTATTATTTCAATTAAAAGAACGATTGTTATATGTTACTTAATAAGAGGATCTCTGTCTCATACTTCTTAAAAACCATTCAGACTGATCTGGTTCGAATTGTATTTTTTGGCTGTCTGGTGGGCCTACTGGCAAAACACAAAGACTTCCTCACATTGGAAATTCCCTTATCTTTAATTGCCATCGTTGGTACAGCCATATCGCTTTTGTTGGCTTTTCGAACTGCGCAATCTTACGATAGATGGTGGGAAGCCCGTATTGTTTGGGGCGGAATTGTCAATGATTCACGTAGCTTAATTCGTCTTTTGCAGACTTTTATCAGTAAAGATCAGGACATCCATCTAAAAATGTTTGTTGAAAGACAGATTATATGGAATTATGCCTTGAGCGAATCGCTGCGAAAGGAGCCGTATTCAAAAAGGGTAAGCGACTATTTGGAAAATTATCAAATTAATGACACCAATGCTGTTTACGGAATTTTAAATGCGCATGGAAAGCATTTGCGTTTATTGGCCCAGGAGGGGTTGATTACTGAATTTCGGCAGGTTGCTGCAGACGAGATTCTAACGCGGTTTTCGGATTCAATGGGGCGATGTGAGCGCATAAAAAATACGGTTTTTCCGGTGTCCTATGGTAAGCTGATCCATTTTCTGATTTATCTATTTGCGCTCTTATTACCCTTTAGTCTGAACGATGATGTTATCTTGGTCAAAATGATGCTGACGATCGGAATTCCCATTATTTTTATTATTATCGAACGTACAGCCATCTTAATGCAAGATCCTTTTGAAAATAAACCCATGGATACGCCGATGACAACGATCTGCCAGACCATTGAGATGAATCTATTGGAGGCTATTGGCGAATTTACTCCAAAACCAACTGCACCTGCCGAGCAATTCTATTATATTCTTTAATTGGTTGATCGTAAATCTTAATTATAATCGGATAGCTTTGCTCACCAGATTTGGTTTCATAAAGCTATCCGATTATAAAGTTTTTGTGTTGAACTACTTTTAGGTGATCGGGCTCCTGGCTATTGCGGTGTCCGCAATGTCTTAATTACGGCAGCAAATTCTTCCTGTTCATAGCCCGCATCTTTTGCTCTTTTGAGCCAATTTGCTACAAACTGGGGAAATTCACTATTTATTCCACTTAATTTTGCTGTCGCAAGGATTCTTTCTGTTGCCTCTACCGAGATGGCGAGTGGGCTTTGGGAAAGCTTAAAATCTCCGCTACTGATCACAGCCCCCTCATGCTTTAAAAATTCGCCCATTCCAGGAGCAATTTCTGCGATGATATTGCCATATTCCCTGACGTCAAAATTTTCAGATTCGGCAATTAAAGCACCATGTAGAAAACCTGCTGCTGCGCCGTAGATATAGGAAAGTGTAGCTGTGTCCATGGCTGCTGCTGCACCAATATTTTCGCCTAGATATTTTAGATTCCCACCCAAAATTTTCAATGTATCTTCGATTTCAAGATATTTTCTGCTATTGCCCGAAAACAGTATTGTTGTATCCGGCTGCGCCATCTGTTCTGGCGCCACCTGTATCGCTCCATCAAGGTAATCGGCTGTTTTACCATTAAACCAGGTTTCGCTTAAACGTGCTTCCTGCGATGTACCTGTAGTCAATTGCACAATGAGTTTACCCGCTAATGCATTCCCTGTTTCGATTGATGAAAAAAGATCATTCGCTACCGCATAGTTATGAATGATAATAATACTCACTGGGCTCGCCTCAATGGCTTCGCTGATGTTTTTCGCTAATCGAGCACCTTCTTTTACCAGTTGATCTGCTTTAGCGGCGGTTCGATTGAATACGGTGACCTGAAAACCTTTTTGTAGATAGAGCTGCGCTATTTTTATACCCATAGGACCTAGGCCGATAATGCTGATTTGATTTTTCAATGTTTCCATATGTTTCTTTATTTATTTTTATACAACAAATATGAGGACAAGCCGGTACGTTGACAATAAGGGAAAAAGGATTCACCCAGGGAAAAATTATTCCCTATGGAATTGCAAAATTCAGTAGTTTTAATGAAAATTATGAAATTATGTATAGTAGAAAGATTCCCGAAGATCTTGACTGTGGTATAGTCGTCACAATGAAAATACTTGGTGGAAAATGGAAAGCCTGTATATTGGATGGCATCAGCAAAGGTATAAAACGTCCCAGTGAATTGCATCGTGCTATTCATGATGCGAGTCCAAGAGTAATCAATATGCAGCTTCATGAATTGGAACAAGCTGGTATTATCGTGAAGAAAATTTATCAAGGACTTCCACTTAAAGTCGAGTATAGCCTGACTGACTTGGGGATTAGCTTATTGCCCGTCATAGCAATCATTGATAAATGGGGTATTGAAAACAACTATTTGGTTGAAAATTTGAGAGAGCAGATTGTAGGCTGATACCGAAACCTGAAAATCATGAAAACAGACATATTGTAAAAGGACGATAGCGAATTGTAAATAAATCTATTATTGTGGCGGTAGTGAACTAGCTTTATCCCAGCAGTCAGTTGGGCTTTGATAATGGGCAATTTGAAAAATAGCCTGCTGTTAATCCAGAAGAGATAATTGTATATGAAACAACCGCTACAAGCTGAAGCCTTTAACTTTGATCGAATACTTTCGTATAGCTTATATGCCGCTTTGATTTCTTTTGCGCTCATGTTCGCTAGCACACTATTAATTCGCAATATTCATCCCTTATGGAATGCAGTCTTAGTCATAGGTTTCCCGTATTCATTATTTGTGTCGAAAATAAAATCGAGAGCAGATGATATGATTTTTGAGGAAAACCAAATCATTGTGAACGGGAAAAACATCGCTATTCAAGATATTAAATTCTTTCGAATATTTGATTCGTTAAGGTTATATTTTGTCTTGCGAATAACTTTAAAAACAGGCCAACAGTATATTCACTACCTTCCAGTTTCGGCAAAGCAAGATCTGGAAAACTATTTTGAAACAGAGGAGGTAAGTAGCAGCAAAGGATCTTTTGATTTTATTGCCAAATATTATTCCTTATTGTATGTTTTACCAGTCATGATATTGCTAGGATTAGCTTATTCATTAGGTACGCAACTGTATTATTATTTGCAGTATTGATAAAATAAGGATTTCATAAAAGCGGATAAAAGTAGTAATGAAAAAGCTGTAAGGGGAAAGAACGCTTAAATTAAGTCAATTCCTGTACGACTCTAACTCCGAAACGTTGTAATTGATAGGCGGATATTCATTGGGTTCAGGCGAATATTAGACCGGTCTAAAAGTGGTGCCAGCTTATTCTATATTTGATTGTTGGGTTTGTTATCTCAGGATACTGCTGCAACAACGGATTGGTTTAATTAAGGTATTACTTTTAATGATAATAATATGAAAACAATGAAAAGGACTGTGATGACTCTGCTAACAGCTGCAACTTTTGCGATATCAAGTTGTGGTGGTGGAAAGGATCAACCGGCAACTCCAATTAATGCAGATCAGTTTGAAAAACTAAATCAAAACAAGGATAATGCTGGTAAGCGCTTTAGTTTAACAGGATACCCTTACCTTAACAGTGACGTAACAGTCCGTAGCGATATGGAAATTGCTGTTTCGTTGTATTCCGAACCAAAAGGAAAAGGTGATTACATCGGCAGTATAGATTTGGGGTATAAGGACAATAAAAACGGAATGTATATCCCAGAGAAGTTCACAGCAGATGATTTGCAGGTTTTTGATAATGAAGGAAGCAGTCTTGGGATAAATGATAAAATTACCATTTCTTTCGAGATGGATCTGGATACCAAACGTCCACCAAGAACGGGTATTAAAAAATTGGAAAAAGACGAAAATGGCAATCCAAAGATGGTTGAACAGCAGCCTACATACTATGGAGATGGGCCATCTGATATAAAAATTGAAAAGGCGAAATAGTTGCTTTTCATGTGTTTTTTAGGCAGAGGGATGATAAATGAATCATGTTATATTTTAAAATTTGAACGTCATGTTGGCACTGGAAAATTATAAAATACTGCTACTGGTACTATTTGCATCGCAATCTTGTGGGAATAATGGCCAGAAAACAGGCGGCGACACATCTCATCTGGTTGATCATCATGCTGAAATCATAACGTATAAAAGCGATTCTACCAATGAATTGGTGCTGAACTTCAGGGATCATAGTTATTTTTATAAGGAAACAAACCTTCCCCTGAAAACGGGGGAGGATGTGGGCTATGAGAATCAATCCAGAGGATCCTTTGTAATTAAAAATGATACCCTAACTTTTTTCTCTCAGATGCCATCGCAGATCGATGTTAAAACAGATTGGTCTACTGGTACGGAATATCTCCCCTTGTATCAAACCAATGAGGAACTTGATACCAGCAGTGTGAAAATATACTTTGACAATATTGCCGAACCGCAATATTATCGAGCATTTGAATTAGCTAACGGAAGAATTGAAAAATTGGCGGTGAAAGCCTGTGTAACAAATGGAGACTTTGGCTGGATAAAAACGGAAAAAGACCAGATTCCATTGTACCAATATTTAATTATTGAAAAACCTAAAAGCAATAAACTTTTAATCATTGACAGCCTGAATACAGCGCACAGTTATTTTTTTGACTTTGATCATATTCCTTTTCGTTCATTCCACTTTTTTACAAGAGCTTATTGGAGTTATTACGATTTTACAGGACTGACATTTGTGCTTGCAGACAACAGGCTCAAATTAACAGAGAATAATAGGTTAGGACGTTATCAACATTCCAATATTAATCTGACCTTCTTAAAACAATGAAGTATTCAGCTGTTAAGAACGTTAATTCTTCTTTAAGCATGAGTTAATGTTATAAATAATACGGATAAAAAAGGTAGATTTAGCTATGAATAAAGAACAGCACTATTTGGATATAAACAGAGCGTCCTGGAATAGTAGAACGGATTCACATCTCAAGTCGGAATTTTATGATCTCCCGGGTTTTCTTCAAGGGAGAAGTTCTTTGAATGATATTGAGTTAGATCTGCTTGATGATATTCAGGGGAAAACAATATTACATTTGCAATGTCATTTTGGTCAAGACACAATTTCGTTGAGTAGGCTCGGTGCTGAAGTCACGGGGGTCGACTTGTCCGATAAGGCTATTGAAAGTGGACGAAAAATTGCTGAACAGATAAATGCCGATGTTCGTTTTATCTGTTGTGATCTATACGATCTGCCGAATCATTTGGATCAGCAATTTGACTATGTTTTTACGAGTTATGGTACAATCGGCTGGTTGCCTGATTTAGATGAATGGGCAAAGGTTATTTCCAGATTTTTGAAGCCCAATGGGAAATTTGTGTTTGTTGAGTTCCATCCTGTCGTTTGGATGTTTGATGATAATTTTGAAAAAATAGGTTATCGGTATTTTAATTCAGGAGCAATTATAGAAACTGCAAACGGAACTTATGCGGATAGAAATGCGGCTATAACAGAGGAGTATGTCATGTGGAATCATGGTATAAGTGAAGTGGTCAATAGTCTGATTAAAAATGGACTCCAAATTGCGCAACTTGATGAATTTGATTATTCCCCCTATAATTGTTTTAACGGGACGATTGAATTTGAAAAGAATAAATATCGGATTGAACTACTGGAGGACAAAATTCCAATGGTTTATGCGATAGTGGCCATAAAGAAATAACATCTGAGCGTTGGACGATCAAAAAAAGGAACTATGATCAAGCATAAATGGTGTACAGGTGCATTCCGTACGCTTACCGGGACATATTCTCGGTGTTGAGGCGATATTTGGTGGAAAGGACGAAACGTTAATCCTTCATCACGATGCAGGTAATGGCGCAGAACCGTACATAAAAGGGATTTTGATGGCTGTAAGTAAGTTGTCGACCTTTGAGGGCTTGAAGCGTGGGTTGGACACCGTAATGAATATATAGAAGCGAAGATACCGAATAATCCAGATTAAAAAATCAGAATATTTTATACTAAAATAATTAGTATAATACTGTTTTTTATTTTTATATTTACATACTTATTTAGCATATGATCACTTATTCGTAAGCCTATTTTGGATATTTAGGAGAAGTGTATGAGTGCTCCGATATGGTTGAGATCTTTTAGATAGGCTGACCATACGGTTTTACAGATTAGACTAAATTTGAGTTAGATGCTATGGAAGATACAATTGGACAGTTAAATACAGCATATAAAGGACAGATTTTCCGCATTACATATCAGGAAAGAGATTTTCAGATTCAATTGTTGAAAAAGTGTCCGACAAAAGAAGAAACAGCATTGGATATTCTGTTAGATGGTCTCTTGCAAACTTTGGTTAAGAACAAAGAGAGATGGTCTTTTCAGCAGCATGAATTGGACCCGGATCTTGCAAATCATATCTGGCGGGCCATCTCTCTCCGGTATAGACTTTGATAGGAATCAAAGTACCCAGTTACTTATTAATTTACGCCAGGTCCAATAAGTTCCGTGGTAAGGCCTATAAATCTCAATAGATTTTTACTGTCAAAAATTAAAGTAGCATAATGTTTTCCCTTTTTAAAGGTAAGTTTTGAACCTCCTGGAAAGGTACTTCCTTCCTCCATTTTTTGCGTTTTGGCCGCATATTTACTGAATTTAGCTGCGCTTTCCTTAAGCGTGGTTTTGTTCATCACGAGATTAAAAGGCAAGCCCTCGACAACAAGCACTTGATCTTCTGGGATATCAAAAAAGATTTCATTGATGGTATTATCTTTTCCAAGACTGGTATATAGTTCCAGGCCGGAATTGGTCAACCATTTGGCATATTTTTCTTCATTGGCATCTTCATAGTAGACCGTTTTCGCATTTAAAGCTGTTTCGATCTTTTGCACTGTCTGTGGGAAAATAAATTCTGAATCCTTGTTTAGGAGCGATCTTATTCCTGCATGGTTTTGCGAGAAAACGCTCATGGTCAATAGCAGGAAGAACATATTCAATGTTAGTGTTTTTATCATCATAATGATCAATTTTGAGTTGTGGAAAATACAATAATTAAAGATATTAAAAAATTAATCAAATTCATTTCGTATTTAGGGCATTGAGATATATTCTGATATCCTGTTCGAGTTTTGTAGGGTATGTATAGCCCAATTTATTCGCTAGTTCCCTGCCAATTTCGGCGACGAGATCGGCCATTGCAAATAGGGCCGTCCAATTTTCATTGATATCGCCGGCTGAAAAAGTCCGCATTACTTTTCCCCAGGTTTGCTCGGTCAGGTATTTTTTAAATAGGCGTCCATGTTTATTGGTTGTGATGTTCCAATCATGCTGGTTAGCGATATACCACTCAATCAGCGGTACCAGATAATCGGTACGTATATTGTTTTCGGACATAAATTTTGCATAAAAAATATCCTCTCTTACGAGACACTTGGCGACATAAGTACAGTCCCACCAAAAATCATTGAGTAGCTGTCTGAATTTTTGCTCGGTAGGTTTTTTTATGATTGACACTCGATAGGAGGGTTTTTGGATCGCTTCCGTTATGCCCTCTTTGTCAAGGAGTACTTGATAACCAATATCCCAATCTTCACATAACGGGCTTTGGCGCACCTCTTCCAAAAAATTAGGCTTACTATATAACTTAAAATCAACTTTTATGTGATCTGTATATAAAACCATTTTCATGGCATGTTTGCTATCGAAGTAGCTTTCATCCTCTTCAATCATGGCGATAGGAGTGCCAAAGTTATTCAGCCAATTCTTATTGGTGAGATACTTGGTGTTGTCATCAAATACAAGTTCGATGTCTAAATCACTTAATTCATCAACTGGCGCCAGTGGATTTACCAAGGAGCTTGTTAGGAGAACTGCCCGAATATCCGTATTGTTTTGTGCCCAATCAATAATCTGCTGTAATTTTTCTGCTCGAGTTAACATATTTTTAGTTTATTTATGGGGAATAATCCCGTTCATTTATAAAGAAAGGTGTTGGAACGGGTTTATTTTCAAGTGATTTTAAAATATTAGGATTTGCCTTGCAGAAAACGACAACCAATTTAAAAACCGAAAAGTCCGCTAAAGATAACAATACAATAGATTCCCATCGCCAACAGCAGATTGATGCACAGCGCTGCATATTTCTTCTTCACTAATAACCAAATTGATTCTATTACCGTATAAATGAGGAGCGGAATTCCAAAACCGAGCATTTCGAAATACAATAAATAGCCAGCACCCAAGCGATCATTTTCTTTATGCATATACCATTGGGAAATAATGATAATAAGGCCAATTAGTATTAAGATACCCAATCTTATTAAGAGATGTCTTTTTAATTGTTTATCTCTCAAAATAGGTGCGCGAATGAAGAAGACCGTTCCTGCAAAGTAAGCTATGATGAATATACTCCCTATAAGCTGTCGGAATGTATAAGATATATTAAACCAACCGTTTGTATAGAGTGAGCCTATAATTAGTGTTGATAAAAGAAAATAGCCTATCGTTTTATAGTTCATGTGGTAAAATAAACATTTTGCCCATACCGGATGACTCAAGCCTTTTTGTTGGAAAGATTTCACTTTCTAATAGTAATTTAGCTATAAATCATGATTATAGCAAAAATAGAGGGTGAAGATTAATGTGCCAAAAAATGTAGGGAGATATTAGTCCTTGAAATAAAAATTATAAACGATTACTAATGACGGTATTATTTAATGGGATTGGTTTTTTTGTTGCTTTAATTTGCATTTTTTGCAATATTATGCAATAATATGCTTCTATTTTGATTTATTATTGATAGTTTTGTACGACTAAGCCTAGACAAGTCTATCGCTATACTATTTTAGTTTATCTCAAATTATATGGAAATTAAATCATTACCCATTCGTCCGGATACAGCGAGAAATGCTGTCAGGTTTATCTTTTTTGTGTGTGGGTTGGGACTCGCCAGTTGGGCACCTGTCGTTCCTTATGTTAAGCAACGGCTCGGAATAGATGATGGTGTATTGGGACTTTTGATGCTTCTTATCGGCGGCGGAGCTCTTTTTATTATGCCATTTTCGACCATCCTTCTGAATAAATTTGGAACAAGAAAAATTATCTTTCTTTCGGGTATCACACTCGCACTTATACTGCCAATGTTGTTAATTGCTAATTCCATCATAACAATGGGGATTACACTATTCTTTTTTGGTATGTGTATGGGAGGAATAGAAGTTTCCGCAAATGCGCACTCAATCCTTATCCAGAAACTCTTTGATCGGCCGATCTTATCCGGTCTGCACGGTATTTTTAGTGTGGGAGGATTAACGGGGTCGCTCGGATTAGGACTGTTGATAAAGCTAGGGTTTCAGGCTACCTATGCCATGTTATTGATCTCCTTACTGATCGTTGTAATTATGTTCGTCATGTACCGTAGGTTGTATGCGCATGATGATGAAATACGCATTAATAGTCATCATGATGATAAGAAAATGGCTGCAGGTCAGTCCAAATGGGCTGGTTGGTTCAATTTGCATGTTTTATTTCTGGGCATGCTCTGTTTCTGTGCTTATCTCTCCGAAGGTTCAATGTTGGATTGGAGTGCAGTATTTTTACATGAGGAAAAAAATGCACCGCTTGAAATTGCGGGGATAGGATATGCTGCCTTTTCCATCGCCATGGCAACAATGCGACTTTTTGGCGATGTACTTGTTGTCCGGTTAGATCATCGGGTTGTTGTGGTCGGAGGGGGACTCTTAGCGGTATTCGGTTTGCTGGTAGCTGTTTTATCGCCTTCTTATTGGGGTGCATTAGCCGGGTTTATTCTATTGGGCTTTGGTGCCGCTAATATTGTTCCGATTTTATTTAGTCATGCCGGAAATTTAAAAGGGGTTGGGGCATCAGCAAGTATTCCGGTTATGTCAACATTGGGGCACTCGGGACAGTTGTTGGGCCCCGCCTTGTTGGGTGGAGTTGCCCAATTTTATGGAATTTCAGTCTCGCTTATCGTCGTTGCTTTTCTTATGCTTTCACTTTCCGTGTCTTATTGGACTTATTGGAAATTCCAGGCTAGAAGATAAATTCTTGCAAACTATAGCTGGGCAATTACCTCTTGTGATTGGCCAGCTATAACTTACTCAGTTGAACGTTTTATTTTGCAGGTCAGCAACAAAAAAACGATGTGCATCAGTCCAGTTCTTCAACCGTTCAAATCGGTGCTCATTGACATTGTGAAATGTATTAAACATAAGCCCTTTTCCAGAAAAACTGTCTAGATTCTTTAGATGATCGTCAATAAGAAAATCGGTGTCGATAATACTTTTATTCCCACAGAATACGATGTTCTTCCACGAAATAAATGGAAAATACTCCTGTAGCCATTCCCGTTTCTCTAAAAGACTATTGGGAAATTCCATTGCGGCAGATACGACAAAAATCTCATAATAGTTTTGTAATTCCTTCACCACGTCTTGTGCATCTTGTGCAACAGGAATACTGCGGAAAAAGCCTGGTGTATGCAAATACCGTAAGACTGCCGTCTGATCAGGTAAACAATTCGCTTCCTTCAGCCCTATGATATCGTTTTCATTTATCCGTATACCCGTTTCTTCAAAATAATGTGAAAGATAGTGCCGTTGGATGTCTGCAAGTACACCGTCCATATCAATGGAAATTGTCTTTTTTATCATAAGTTTTATCTTTATTATTGCACAAATGTAATTATATAATTGCAAAATATTGCAATTATAGCAAGTTTTTGCAATTCATTTTATTCTGGTAAATCTATATATTTGTTCCTATGCTAAAGTACGATCGTCTGCAAACCATTTTAGATATCACCAATAGGGAGGGCTCGGTTTCATTTCAAACCTTGAGCAAAAAGCTTTCGGTATCTGAAGATACCATACGGAGAGATATCAAGGAATTGAATGATCGGGATCTTCTTCGCGCAGTACGGGGGGGAGCTCACAGCATTGTGCAAAAAAAATATCATTATCGTGATCGCGAGAAAGCAGGGTTGGAACAGAAAAAGATTATTGCACAAAAAGCTTTATCATTAATAAAAGATGATCAGGTACTTTTTTTCGATGGGGGTACATCTATCCTGGAGTTGACTAAAATTTTACCAAAGGATCTTAAAGTCACTATCATTACGAATAGTTTTCCTGTCGCGAGTGTGATCGAAGACCATCCTTTGATCGATATCATATTTTTGGGAGGCCGACTTTATAAGTCCGCCTTTACCACTTTTGGCAATACTACGTTGGAAAGCATTGCCAATTTTAAAGCTGATTTATACTTTTTGGGCGTTTGTTCAATTACTCCTGAAAATTTGTCCTGTAATTATCAGGAAGATGCTGAAACGAAACGTGCAATGATGAAACAGAGTGTTCGCATCGTTGGATTGTGTACTTCCGATAAATTTGATACGGAGTCAAGCTTTATCATCGATAAAACCAAAAAGCTTGATATCATTGTGACAGAACATGAATCAACGAGCCCCCAGATGCGTAAATATATCGCTCAGGGGATTGAGCTGCTTTAGACAAACAATGATGTCGCAGTTTTTTTGCTACATCATTGTTTGTTATCAAAGCTATTTCGCGGCTTTGATCTGAATGTCCAATGTAAATTCGTCCTCAATAGCCCGATTCCCGAGGTCGGAGAAAAAGCTGGCCGAACGATATTGGATATCAAAATCCAATCGATTTACCTTTACACCTAATGCTTCGGCCGAAAGTCCGTCAGCAGTGCTGGTTACCTTTGCGGGAAAAGATATCGCTTTCGTTTTGTTTTTAATGGTAAGATTCCCTGTGATTACTGGAGTAGCCTTGCTGTTATCCACTTTGCTGATAATGAATTTTGCTGTTGGATACTTCGGTACATCAAAGAAATCTTCATTTTTAAGATGGCCAGTTAGCTTTGGCGCATCAGTACATGCCATAGAATTCATATCAATGGTAAATCCACCACCGGTAATTTTACCTTGTTCTGTTTGGATCGTTCCGTCTTTCAAGGCAATGGTACCAACATGACCACCGACGACTTTCTTCGCATCCCATTTGATTATTGATGATTGTGTACTGACTTTATACGTTGTTTTTTGCGCAAAAGCAAAGGAAGTACTGCAAATAATAGCAATGAATAATAAGGTTCTTTTCATAGAGATGATTTGTTTAAAATCAAATATACAAGAAAGTAGGCATATTCAAATGAGTAAGATAATGATTATATAAACGATAGTTTTAAATCAATGATTTTAACCATTCCTGAAAAAAGTGGGTAGACTTTTATAACATGATTTATCCCGTAAAACTAGGAAATATTAGCTCCTAACCCGTATAAAGTTGGCTAGGAGGGGAGCTTATCCATTGTAGGAATATTATCTTTTAAGCGGTCCAATATATTTATAGCTATTGATGAATATGCCAGTCGGGGTTGCCTTTGAGTCGAGGAAGACAAGTTCCTGGGCGTACACCTTATCTGAGAGTAGGCGCTTGCCATGTCCCAGCAAAACGGGGTAGGTAATGAGCACCACTTCGTCGACGAGACCCTGCTCAAGTAATAGAGAGGTCAGTGTAGAACTACCTACAACAATCAGATCGGGACCATCCATTGACTTAAGAGCATGAATAGCGGCGACGATGTCCTCATCCATATTTTTTACTGGCCCCCAGGTTAGACTGTCGGGACGGTGTGTTGCGACATATTTCGTTGCAGCATTTATGGCATTGGCCATAGGGAAATCTCCCGCATTGGGCCAGAAGCCACTAAAGATATCATAAGTCTGACGACCTAAAAGAAGGTCGAAGTCTGAGCTATATGCCTGAAAGAGCATTTCCGCTCCTGCGGGACTTCTATAGGCAGTTGTCCATGCGCCATAGGCGTAATCTCCATCGTGTTCGATGATGCCATCAAGGGAGATGTGTTCGAAAATTCTGATCTTTCTCATTGTTTCAAGTGTTTGATTATCAATTCAAATTTAGTGAAGTTTAGAAGCATGGATGAGGTGCAATTGCGACAATATAAGGGGGGGGAAACCTTTAGGTCAATCTGCTGTTTTTAGGAATAATTACGAATTGTCCGAAGGTCGATGCGAGATGGTTTACGAACAAAATACGGAAAATGTATAAAAATATGTAGAACTTTAATCCTGCAGATACCGGTGCATGTAGATTTTAAATCTCCCTGTGCCAACGGTACATTCGGCGATGTAAAAAAAGATACGCGTATGGAATTTTCACCTTTCAACAACGTTGTTAAACTTTGTCTTCAGGGTATGAGCATGGAAGAAGCCAAGCATACTGAAGAAGCCCTTCACTTATTTATGCAAGCTTGGGACGAAGCCACAGACGATCACGAACACTTTCTTGCTGCTTATTATGTCGCTCGGAATCAAGAGACTATTTCCGACAGATTGACATGGTTGGAGGCGGCCTTGAGCCATGCATTAAAACTAAATGATGATACGGTTAAGAGTGCATTGCCAAATCTTTATTTGAACCTGGCCAAATGCTATGAAGCGCTGGGGGATAGCGATAAGTCTCATGGATATGCTGATTTGGCTGCAGTCTTGGTTGAAAAACCATCAGATACCGGTCCTTTTTATCATGGTACAAGAGCTGATTTACCAGTGGGTGCGCTATTGACAGCGGGAGGTAATTCCAACTATCAATCTGAACTTACCATGAATCATATTTATTTCACCGCATTAGTTAATGGAGCTGGACTCGCGGCGGCTTTGGCGAGAGGCGATGGTCGCGAACGTGTTTATATTATTGAACCAATGGGAAACTATGAAAATGATCCAAATCTAACAGATAAAAAATTCCCAGGTAACCCGACTCGTTCTTATCGCTCCACAATGGCATTGAAAATCATCGGTGAAGTAAGCGACTGGGTCAGACCGAGCCCCGAAGAGCTTAAGCGGTTCCGTGAACGTTTGGCGGATGGTAATGGAGAAATAATCAATTAAATGCAAGAGGAATATTACCTGTCCAGTATTTAGAGAATGCTAGATTGGTGCTTCTAAAGAAAGCTCATGAAGGTGATCAGGGGCTATGAGATTGATTTTGAAAGGGATTAAAATTTGAAAGGCATCAAATTGACTGTTCAGAGCGGTTGACCAAGAACATTTTGCGATTTTCATTGTTTGTTCAATGTCAATAATGCCTGACAGATTCTTTTTTTCGGGCAAATCCCCATTAACTTCGCACAACGTGGTAAATGGATCTTATTTATTGATAATTTGGATCCAATTGGTATTTTATAAAAAACAAAAGAATGATTAAATCGAAAGGTTACGCGGCGAAGGATGGCAATTCCCCGCTTGAATATTGGGAATTTGAAAGAAGAGAACTTGGTTCAAATGATGTGCTAATCGATATCTTGTATAGTGGTATTTGCCATTCAGATATTCACCAGGTGCATGATGAGTGGGGTGGGACACAATATCCAATTGTTCCGGGGCATGAGATCGTTGGCCGCATTAGTGTGGTAGGCAGTGCGGTGACCAAGTTTAAAAAAGGTGATCTAGCCGGTGTCGGTTGTATGGTGGCATCCTGTGGTGAGTGCGATAATTGTAAAACGGATCAGCAACAGTTTTGTTCGGAGAAGAAAACGGTGTGGACTTATAATAGCACGGATGTGATGCACGATCACTCTTGCACCTATGGTGGGTATAGCGATAATATTGTGGCTGATGCAGACTTTGTCTTGCATGTACCGGAATCGCTTGATATCAAAAAGGTGGCTCCTTTACTTTGTGCGGGGATCACCACTTACTCGCCCTTGAAACGATGGAATATCAGCAAGGGGCATAAAGTTGGCGTGCTAGGGTTAGGTGGTTTAGGCCACATGGCAGTGAAGATCGCTGTCGCCATGGGAGCTGAAGTTACGATGATTAGCCATTCGCCCCGTAAAAAAGCAGATGCGGCGCTGTTAGGTGCCCAGAAGTTTTTAAATACGCATGAGTCTTCGGAGTTAAAGGAGTTTTCAGCCTATTTTGATTTTATCATAGACACCGTATCGGCGCCTCATGATTATAATCTCTATTTGGCATTACTAAAAACCAAGGGTGTATACATCTGTGTTGGTATCCCAGCAGCGCCAATGGAAATTAACGGACGCTCGATTATGGGAGGAAATAAAATTTTGACGGCTTCAAGCATTGGTGGTATACAGGAAACACAGGATATGCTTGATTTTTGTGCTGAACATAATATCCTTCCAGAAACCGAATTGATTGACATCGATTACGTGAACGAGGCTTACCAACGTGTATTGGACAGTGATGTAAAATACCGGTTTGTCATTGATATGGCTTCATTAAATAAATAGTGTCAACAACATAAAAAAAATAGGAATCGTCCACTATTGAGGTGAACCTCAACAGTTAGACGGATTAACAAAATTAAGTTTTTTGTACTAGAGCTCGGTATTCCACTGGGCTCTTTCCATTTAACCTATGTTTTATTCTTTAATTTGTTTCCTTAAATTCTCTTTCTAAATATTCATTTCTAAAAGGATTCACTTTTATTTTTTAATCGCTTTTTCTCAAAAAGCTTTCCCTAGCCTGTTTGTCTACGGTTGAAAATCTGCCATTCTGCCGATCTGTATTTATTCCTGATTTTCTGGCTCGTATCTTTAAAACCTATTCTTTTTTTAGTTTTTATACTGAAGCTGCTCATTGTTTTGTTTAAACTGCTCTTTTCGATCGTTTTAGCAAAAAATGGTGCTCGATATGAATGATAATTTGTTGCGCATTTTGTCAAGATTGATGATATATCTCCAAAAAAGGAAAAACAGCAGGTTTCGGATTTTTTACCTTGATTGATAGGCCTAATTTTGAGCTGTTGAAAATTATCGTCATGGAAAATATAGCATCTAGATTGCTGGTCAGGGATTGGACAGTCATCACCAGGGAACTACATGATAAGGGCTTTGTGATTGTACCTGATCTATTAAATCAAGTCGAATGTGATGAACTGGTTGCAGCTTACGGTGCTGACAATAGGTATCGAAAAACTATTGTAATGGAGCGTTATCGCTTTGGTTTGGGGGAATATAAATACTTTCAATATCCCTTGCCCGAGCTGATTACGACAATAAGGGAAAAAGTATACACATTGATTGCACCAGTCGCCAATCAATGGATGCAGGAGCTTAATATGGACCGAAGATTTCCGGCTTCGCATGCTGCCATGCGAGAACTTTGTCAGCAGCATGGACAGGTGGAACCTACCGTCCTTATTTTAAAGTATAATGCTGGCGGATTTAATACGTTACACCAGGATCTATACGGTGAAATTTACTTTCCCATGCAAATCGTATTGCTGTTGGATCAGGTGGATCAGGATTATGCCGGTGGTGAGTTTGTTATCACGGAACAGATACCACGGGCGCAGTCTAAGATTAATGTCTTAAAACCCAACCGCGGTGATATGATCATCTTTACGACTAATTTTCGTCCGGTTAAAGGCGCAAGAGGTTACTATCGCGTAACTATGAAACACGGGGTATCGACTATTCATAGCGGCGAGCGACATACGTTAGGGCTGATCTTTCATGACGCTAAATCATAAAAACTAATCCCAGTCAATGGTCAGACATATAGATTTAGGAGGAACAGCGGCTGATAGAACGAAGTCCTTAAGTTCCTGCATTCGAAAGGGTGAAATTACCTTGGGCGGGTATAAAAAGGCTAAGATTTACGGTCGTTTAAACTGTGCCACGGGTAAACGGATGAAAGTCGAACATCGTGTTTTCTTTCGGGATGAAACTGATGCTGTCAGCCATGGATATAGGCCATGTGGTCATTGTATGCGGGAAAAGTACAAGGAGTGGAAAACCAAGCAGCAGGGGCTGGAGTATGCTTAAAATAAACGCAGATCTCGCTCTGAAAATTTGCAACCACATTTTAGTTTGCCAGATGAAGATCGTTAAAGGAAAAGTGGAAGTCGTGTCGCGTTGACAATTTCTTTCATGACAAAATAGCTTTCCATATGTCTGATTCCTTTAATCGTTGCAAGCTTATTGAAGTTAAATTCATGATAATGGTCGACATCTCTGACCATAACCTTGAGCTGATAATCAAAAGCTCCTGTCACATGGAAGCATTCGACCACTTCCGGAAATTTCTGTATTTCTTACATAAATAGCAAAGCACTTTCGTTTGAATGCTTTTCCATACTGATCGATACAAGAACCATCAGGTTCAGGTCCAGTTTTCTTCGATCCAGCAAATATACCTTTTGTTTGAGCACAGCTGTAGCCGTCAACTTCTTAATCCGTTCGTATACAGGAGTCATGGATAAGTTGACTCGATCGGAAATTTCCTTGTTACTCATGTTGGCATCCTGTTGCAAAAGGTCCAAGATCATAAGATCTTTTTCATCTAATTTCATTGTTGTAGTAATTTAAATCTAAAAACAAAGGGGTATAAGCCTGTCGTTGGAATAGCAAATCTAAAAATAATAATATTTCAATATAATTTTACTAAAATAAGTTTAATTGCAGGTATTTAACACTATAATTTAATTTAAAGTAGTAAATTCATATTACTTAATATCAATTACCAACCTAGAAAAAGAATTATGAGTGATCCCCAATTAAAGAAAGTCCTTGGCCCCGTCATGTTGTGGGGATTGGGGGTAGGGTATGTAATTTCAGGAATGTATTTTGGATGGAACCTTGGTCTGGCAGAAGGAGGGACCTTAGGGTTAGCCATTGCAACTATATTCGTCATAATTATGTACCTCACCTTTACCTTCAGTTATACAGAAATGGCTTGTGCCATACCGAAAGCTGGAGGGGCTTTTGAATATGCCAATAGGGGACTGGGAAAACAATTGGGGTTTGTTGCAGGGATTGCTCAAAATATAGAATTCGTTTTTGCACCGCCGGCCATTGCAGCGGCGATAGGTGCTTACCTTCATTTGCTTCATCCTGGGATAGGCTATCTTACTTTTGCGATCGGAGCCTATCTGATTTTTACAGCAATGAATATTTTAGGTGTGAAACTCGCTGCTTCGTTTGAATTGGTTGTGACAGTCCTTGCGGTTATTGAATTATTGATATTCGCCGGTGTGACGCTGCCAGCATTTGAATTTTCAAATCTTCAACAAAATGCACTTCCCAATGGGTATTCAGGCATTTTTGCATCCATTCCATTTGCCATCTGGTTTTTTCTAGCCATTGAAGGGGTCGCCAATGTGGCTGAGGAAACCATCAATCCACAGAAAAATGTATTGATCGGTTTTGGGTCAGCTATCGTTACTTTGGTCGTGTTGTGTATCATTACATTTTTATCAGCGGTTGGTGTCGCTGGTTGGGAAGCAGTTGTCTATCCACCGGGAAGTACCGAGGCCTCGGATTCTCCTTTACCTCTTGCTATTGCCAACGTCATTGATAGTTCCCATATTCTATACAAATTACTAATTGGGGTAGGGTTGTTGGGTCTTATTGCGTCGTTCCATGGTATTATTTTGGCCGGGGGACGTGCCACTTTTGAATTTGGGCGAGTAGGATATGCACCATCTATCTTAGGAAAAGTTCACTCACGCTTTAAAACACCAGCTAATGCGCTATTGGTCAATATGGCTGTTGGTATAATCGCACTACTGACGGGGAAGACGGCTGGGATCATTACCATTGCCTGTTTTGGGGCAATCAGTCTCTATATTATATCCATGTGGTCTTTTTTTGCCTTACGCAAGAAAGAACCCGCATTAGAGCGCCCATTTAAAGTCCCTTTGTATCCCTTATTTCCTATGCTTGCGCTGATCATCGCCCTGATCTGCCTGGTTGCTATGATTTACTACAACCCATTGACAGCCTTACTATTTTTTGGGCTTGTCATCTTATCATACCTCTATTTCTTAATCTTCCTTGACAAGGATAAAACCATCAAATCATGATCGACAAAAAAGAAATTATTTCCAAATTAAAGGCAAGTACGAGTACACACGTAAAAGTCGCCGTAGCAGATATTGATGGCGTATTGCGAGGCAAATTTATGCACCGTGATAAGTTTATCTCTTCATTGGACAATGAATTCGGCTTTTGTTCCGTCGTGTTTGGATGGGATGTCAATGACCAAGTTTATGACAATGTGGAAATTACAGGCTGGCATACCGGTTATGGAGATTTTCCTGCCCGTATAGATGGGAATACCTTCCGAAAGATACCCTGGCAGGAGGATGTTCCATTTTTTCTGGCTGACTTTGAATCGTCACATGCTACAGATCAAAATGTGTGCCCGAGGGCGCTGTTAAAAAATATCATAGCACAGTCTGAACAGGCTGGCTACAAACCTATTTTTGCACAGGAATTTGAATGGTTCAATTTTATTAAAGGAGATATCAATGCATCACAGAACAGCTTTAAAGAAATGACACCGATTACCTCAGGAATGTTCGGTTATTCCATCTTGCGGATGTCTGATAATTATGGGTTCTTTCGTGATCTTCTTGCGATGCTCGAACAGTTTGGTATTCCCTTGGAAGGTTTGCATACTGAGACTGGACCTGGCGTAATGGAGGCGGCGATTCAATGCAGTAATGCGCTTGAAGCTGCAGATCGGGCTACACTCTTTAAGTCAGCAGTAAAGGAGATCGGTAAAAAACATGGTATTGTCGCTAGCTTTATGGCCAAGCAGACGAAAGAACTACCGGGCTGTAGCGGTCACGTACATCAGAGCCTCTGGGACCTAAAAAAAGAAAAAAATCTATTTTATGATGCCGACGATCAGTTAGGCATGAGTGAACTGATGAAGCAATTTCTTGCTGGACAACTGTATTGTCTGCGGGATATTCTACCCTTATTTGCACCAACTGTTAACAGCTATAAAAGACTCACGGAGGGCGCTTGGGCTCCCACGACTTTAACCTGGGGGATAGACAATAGGACTACGGCCCTGCGGGTCATCGATGGTGGACCAAAGGCTACACGTATTGAGCATCGGGTGGTTGGTTCGGATGTTAATCCATACCTCGCCATAGCGGCCTGCCTAGCGAGTGGACTTTACGGTATCAAGCATAAACTATCCTTGGACAATCCGTATACTGTGGGTAATGGTTATAAAGATTTGCAACATGGCGTTTTACCAAGAAATCTCTATGAGGCTACGAACCGGATGGCGCAGTCTGAAATAGCATCAGAATTATTCGGTGAAAAGTTTGTTGACCACTTCTGTAAATCCAGGTTATGGGAATGGCGGCAGTTTTCAGAACAAGTAACAGATTGGGAAACAAAAAGATATTTTGAAATTATTTAACTGCAAGATGGATACAGATAAAATTTATGGTTTTAATTTTCCGACACCGATTCGTTTCGGTGCAGGAGCGATCAATGAATTACCGGATTACCTATTGCGCAATGGTCTTAACCGCCCTTTATTGGTAACGGATCCAACTATTGCCGAACTTCCTTTTTTTAAGGAAATCCAGCGTAAATTGACGGGCAGAGGGATAGACGTGATTGTGTTTCATGATTTGCACAAAAACCCGGTTAAATCCGATGTGCTGCAAGGTGGAGATGTCTATCGGGGGAACAATAGGGATTCCATTATCGGTGTTGGAGGCGGAGCAGCACTTGATGTTGCGCGGGCAATAGCACTGCGTGCACATCATCATCGTGATCTCTTTGACTACGACGATCTTATCGGTGGAGATATTTATGTAACCAATGAGATCCCACATCTAATCACTGTACCCACTACAGCAGGTACTGGAAGTGAGGTTGGTCGTAGTGCTATTATTTCCGAAGACGAAACCAAAAAGAAACGTATTTTGTTCAGCCCTAGGTTGATGGCGAAAATAGTCTTTGCGGATCCGCTCCTCACGATGGATCTTCCGGCATTCGTCACAGCGGCTACAGGAATGGATGCCCTCACACACAATATGGAAGCTTATTTAGCAAAAGGATATCATCCGATGTGTGATGGTATAGCGTTAGAGGGAATGGCGATGGTGGCAACAGCTATTGAAAAGGCAACCAAGGAATCTGATTTACAGTCTCGTTCGAAGATGCTTTTGGCCTCACTCATGGGGGCAGTGGCCTTTCAAAAGGGGCTGGGTATTGTCCATAGTCTGGCACATCCTCTTTCCTCGTTGTTAGACACTCATCATGGACTTGCGAATGCCATTAATCTACCTTACGGTATGCAATTTAATTATGCGGGATTCGAAGATCGTTTTGATAAAATGGCAGTAGCGCTCGGTATTGGCAATAACGCTGGCGATAAAGTCGTGGATTATTTATTTGAACTGAATACACGCCTGGATTTACCTACCCATTTATCATCCATCGGTGTGCAAAAGCAACATCTTGCACCATTGTCGGAACTTGCATACACGGATTTCTGTCATCCTTCAAATCCGAAGCCGGTGACAACAGAAGACTTTCTTGCTATTTATGAAACAGCATTCTAATAAAAATAGTATGATCAAAATTGGTATAAGCGCCTGCTTCTTTTATCCTGACAAGGAACGTACAGTCTTTGGTCCTAAATCACTGAGCTATATGGAAAATGATATGGCCCGTTGGATAGGGAAAAAAGGCGTACTTCCGGTGCTGCTTCCCGATTTAGAGGGGGAGCTGTTGACGGATATTATTGATCAGATGGATGGTATCATCCTCCAGGGGGGGAGCGATATTGCTCCAGCGCAATACGGTGAGGATCCCATAGGGAAGTGGAGAGGAGACGCTTACCGGGATCAGTATGAACTAAAGATATTGGATTATGCGATCAGGAAGGAGAAGCCCATATTGGGTATCTGCCGAGGATTTCAATTGATGAATGTCTATTTTGGGGGTTCACTTTATCAGGATATTCCTTCACAGAAACCTGGAGCAGGAGCCCATCGGTCGGCAGAATTATACGATACGATTAATCATCCCATAAACTTTGTACCTGGAACCTTGCTTGGGGATTTGTATGGACATGTTGCTAATCCCAAGGTAAACACCGTACATCATCAGGCGGTCAAACAGCTTGGACAAGATTTGGAAGTATACGCTCATTCGGATGATGGTTTTATCGAGGCATTTGGATATACCAAAGCAGCTCCAGGTAAAGTGATGGGTGTACAATGGCATCCGGAGTTTTCTGCTACGCAAGCCGGAGAACTGTTGGATGAAGAATTGATTTTTAATGTTTTTCTAGAACATGCAAAACAACATAGAAATTAGAAACCCCGCTACGGGGGAGGTAGATGCTGTGATCCCTGTTATCACAGCATCCGAATTAGATACAGCGGTCGCTCTTTTAAAAAAAGGACAACTTTCTTGGGCAAAAGTGCCATTACAACAACGTTTAGACTGCATAATTGCCTTTGGACAGTTAATTCTGGCCAATAAACAAGAACTTGCCGAAATACTGACGAAGGAAACGGGAAAACCTATTACCCAGTCGCTAAACGAAATTGTAGGGGCGCAGAACCGTATCGAACATCTTCGGACAAATGCGGTTAAATGGCTTTCTGAGGAACTCATTACAACAACTGGGGCAACCCACGAAAAGATTGTGTATGAACCACTGGGGCTGATCGCCAATATTTCCGCATGGAATTTCCCTTATAATGTTGGGTTTAATGTATTTCTATATGCACTTGTAGCTGGCAATGCGGTGCTTTATAAGCCATCAGAGTTTGCTACTGGTACAGGTATACAGTTTGAGAAATATCTGTATCAAGCGGGTATTCCCCAGGATGTATTCAAATGTGTTGTCGGAGATGCCGAGATCGGCCAGCAATTATTGGAGCTACCTCTGGATGGCTATTTTTTTACAGGGTCATATAAGACTGGTCTCCATATTGCGACCACAGTAGCGCATAAATTAGTTCCCGTCCAATTGGAACTAGGGGGGAAGGATCCGCTGTATGTTGCCGATGATATCGTGGATATTAAGAAGGCCGCAATTCTTGCCGCAGAAGGCGCATTTTACAATAATGGACAAAGCTGTTGTGCTGTTGAGCGGATTTATGTCTCGGACAAGATATACGATCAGTTTGTTGAAGCTTTTGTTGAAGAAGTAGCCTCTTATACCATTGGAGATCCGATGAAGCAAGATGTATTTATCGGGCCACTAACCAGAGCCGCTCAGCTGACTGTGCTTGATGCCCAAGTAAAAGACGCGCTTGCAAAGGGAGCAACCTTGCGCCTGGGGGGGCATACACTGGAAGATACAGGTTATTACTATGCACCTACAGTTTTTGAGTATTGCAATCACGACATGGAATTGATGAAGGAGGAGAGTTTCGGCCCGTTGATCGGCATCCAAAAGGTGACTTCAGATGATGAGGCGATCCATCTAATGCAGGATACCACGTATGGCCTGACTGCAGCCGTATTTTCAGCTGATCAGGATAGGGCCATGGCAATACTGGAAAAAATGAACACGGGAACAGTGTATTGGAATTGCTGTGATCGGGTAAGTCCCAACGTCCCTTGGTCTGGACGAAAAAACTCAGGGCTGGGATCAACCCTATCTGCGCAGGGAATCCGCGCTTTTGTTCAGCCCAAAGCATACCATCTGCGACCATAGATTTTTTGTCTAAAGATCGTTTGTAGGGAATTGATTCCCTAATTTCAAAGTTTTAAGTCGTTTTTTGAAAAAACATCTGTTTATTTCTGTAAGGTTTAATACTGTCGTCTATGACATCGTATTAAACCTTACTTTTTAAATGGAATATCGTGATCTCAGGTAATATTCCCACTCGACTGGGGTAATCCAGGTAGCCGAAACCTACATTCACATAAAGTGATTGATGTTTTTCCCGATACAGACCGGCCCATTCACGATAAGCATATTTAATTGGGCTCCACTGATAATCTGGATTGCTAAAGCCGAATTGACCACCATGTGTGTGTCCGCTAAAGGTGACATCGATCATCGGATATTTTGGTAATACCTCAGCCCTCCAATGTGACGGGTCATGTGAAAGGAGGAAGTTGATAGGTGAAGAAGGATCAACCTTGGACATGGCCAGATCGAGGTCGCCATAATTGTGCGGGTTGTTTGCCCCCCAGTTCTCTACACCTACAAGCGTGATTTTTTCATTATTTACGACAATCTCCTTCGACTCGTTTAACAGGAGCTGCCAGCCAAGTTTGCGATGGATATCTTTTACATTGCTCAGGTTCTGCTGTTTGGTCAACTTACGCTCATTGTTGAAATGGAACCTATTAAAATGATAGTCCCCATAGTCGTGATTTCCCAAAATAGAAAAGACACCCAAGGGGGCCGTTAGCTTACCAAATATGGAGAGGTAGTCATCCATCTCATCGGCAAAGTCATTCACCAGATCTCCTGTGAAGAAAATGATATCTGGCTTTTGTGAAAGCAATAGGCTTATACCCTTTTTTACGGCATTTAAATTATAAAGACTGCCAGCGTGTATGTCAGAAATCTGAGCGATGATCTTGCCCTCGAACGATTGTGGAAGATCGGGTAAAATCAAATTGACCTGTTTGATTTGGTAATCATAGAGATTGGATATAAAACCACGGGTTAAAGCGACTAAAGGGATACTACTTAACAAAAGACCACTTTTGATAATGAAATCAGATCTTCCTATGGTCTTTTTATTTGCATCTGGTATTGTGTTATTGTTTGTTAGTCGTCTGCCAATATTTCTAAAAAATATCGAAAGTATATCCACGCCGATGGAGAAAAGAAGGATTGCCTTTGCAAGTAATAATGAAATAGGGAAGAACATGAAACAAGCGGCGAAAAAATTGTTCCACTCGAAAAATAAATTCAAGAATATGCAGACATAAGAGAAAATACTCAATAACCACCAGATTACATTTGCGATTAATGGTTGTGATTTCCATACGGCCAGTCTACGTAACCTTAAATATATTAAAATATCAAAAAGAAGAAATATAAAGATGATTTTTAAGTAAGTGTATAGCTGTGGGATCATATAAAAGTTTGTTTGTCTGAACCAAATCTTGCCATAGGGCAAGCGTCTTGACTAAATAATTTATTTATCTTGTATTCTTGTTAAAAATAGTAAATATGAACACAAAATTTGAAGCTGGGATTAATATTGCCATAAAAATTCCCAAAAATAAATATGAAAAGACGGTAACTTTTTACAGGGATATTCTGAAATTGGATGTCGAGGAGAAGCCGATCGATAACCCAACGGTCTCCAGGACACATGAGGTGAAGTTTGGGCACAATATTATTTGGCTGGATTGTGTGGATAACTACACCCATTCCGAAACTTGGTTGCAGCTTACTGTTCCGGATGTTGCTGAAGCGACCGATTATCTATTGTCAAGTGGGGTGGAAACCTGTGACGAAATTGAGGAACTTCCGGAAAATATGCATTGGATTACCGACCCTGCAGGTACCGTGTTCAATTTGCAGCAAAAGCGATAAAATGTTGATTTCAGGCTATGTTGTTAGCATCAGTTTATTCTTGGTGTTCAGCAATAGCGCTGTTTCCCAGCAGGTGAAAGTGTGATAACATTACTATAGGTACTATGATTGTTGGAAGCAAGACATAAGGAAACTGTAGCACAGCAATATTAGGTTGATCAAATGCTATTGACTGTAAAGGTAATGGCGATGATAATATGCCAATGACCACAACAGCTAGTAGTGAACAGATGCCCAAAATATTCCATGCTTTGAAAAATGCAGATGTTAGTATTTTTGGATTGAAGCTACTAAAGATTAAAAATAGAACGGCAGTAATGCCGAAAAATAGATCATAGTTCCAACCCAAAAATGTCATTTCTATAGGCAGCATTTTATGCTTAAAAAGTTGAAAAATAATGAATTCAATAGGGAGTCTGATGATATGGATACCAAGCAGATAATAAGCGTTCAAGCTTAAATTTTTTGATAATCTATAGTAACTGATACTCAGTAAGAGCGCGCTCACCAAGACAAGTACAAAAGTAGGTGGGAAAATCAGAAAAATATTAAGGGATGACACCGCTGAGAGTGCAAATGCCCATATTGCAATAGGAATGACCACCATTTTATTGGGAGAAGCGAGTCCAAATAAAATGAGGCATGCTAAAGTGGAAACGGAAAAAACTACAGGCATAGAAATGCAGATTTACGATATAAAACTACAAGAAATTCTCTTTGAAATACTTGTCCTAGGGCAAGTATTTTGACTCTCAGAAAAATTATCCTATAGTTTTGCTAACTTATGCCGTTGGTCGAATCTTAAATTTAATCAGTTGAGCTCAACCGTTTCTCTTTCAGCCATTTTGATAGGTGGTTGGCGACTTCAATATTATTCAGGTCAGAAAAGGGGAAGTGTGTATTTCCATGAATACCGACCTCGTGAAGATGGACGACAGTGGCGTCACCCCCATGTTTATTGATTGTTGCCGCCCATATTCTGGCCATTTCTAGTCCTGAACGCCAGTGATCCATATTCCAGACTTTGCTGGGCTGTTTGGCAATATTATCTCCGTAGTAAATCACGATGGGAATTTTGGTGAGTTTTTCGAAATCTGCTAATGGAATTTCAACACCTTTGAGCTCACCAAAAAGTCCTGTGGATTGGATTGGTTGTGGCAGTTCGCCTTTCGGAAACATGAAGCTGCTATATGGTTCAAAGGCGACAACGGCTTTAACTCGGCTGTTTTTAATTGCCGTAGACCATCCCGGGCCGCCCCCTGTTAATGTGTTACCAATATACTAACACGATCGACACAATTAATCCGTTTCTTCCGAGTGAATGCTTCTCCTTCGGGATATTACCTAAAGTTTAACGCATTTTTTTCTTTAGGATCTTATTGAAATTATATCTTTTTCAAAATTGCGAAATACGCTAGTATATAAAGTTATATGAATTACTGAAATAAATACCATAATTACTGTTCATAGGAAGGTAACAAGATGATCAAAGACAAGTTCCGCAAGCGATAAACCACACAAAAATCGGATACCTTGCTATTTTCTGGATAGGAGATGAGCTGATAAAGCTATGCTATTGTTAATAAACCTTTGGGATTGATGGGATATCAGTTATTATTTGTATCTTTAGGAATAAGGTTTGTTATTCATATAACCCATTCGACAAACCAAACATGATAAAAGCTTCTCGTTTTATCTTTAAATTTCTCCAATTATATCATCGTGAAATTTTCTGTTTAGAACCAACCACACTCAAGTTTAATCCCCACAATTCATGTACCCATGGTTATGGGACGCACCCTCACAATGTAAATATTATAAGTCATGAGTAAAGATCAAAAAAAGGAAAAAAGTACGAAAGAGAAAACACAGTCGTCATATCAAAAAGAAAAGGACTCGATTTCAAAGGATCTAACAGATAATGTCTTTCGTAAAAAAAAGAAATAAGCAATTGTAGAAGTTAGCTTAATTTAATAATGGTAGATTATTAATTTGGAGCGAGTATAAAGAGTGGAATATTAGACCACGCTTTTGCTCGCTCTTTTAGTATAAAATTTAAAACAACTCTTAGTTGTTTAAAAAACTCCTTTCATAAGATTGAGCTTGTTTTGTTTCCGCTCATTGAAAGTAAATTGACTAGACATGTTGACGAATTGCTAAAGTCTATAGGTGAATGCATTGATATTCATTCCTGCACCTACCGAGGCAAATAAGATGATATCATTTTTATTGAATGAATGTCCTTCAATTTTTCCCTGCCTAATTAAATCATAGAGTGTTGGAATAGTTGCAACACTGCTGTTCCCAAATTTATGAATGGACATCGGCATGATATCCTCTGGCGGCTGCATATGATATAATCCATAGAATCGCGAAATAATGGCCTCATCCATTTTCTCATTGGCCTGATGAATTAATATCTTTTTTATGGCATTAATGTCAAGATTAGCTTTCTCTATGCAGACTTGCATGGCTAAAGGAACCTTACTCAGCGCGAATTCATATATCTTTCGTCCCTTCATCTTAATGTAACGGGTGCCTTCTTCATGTTGGCTGTTAAAGGAGCCTCCAAAATAAAGATAGTCGGCCTCATCAAATGCATAAGTTGCACTTTCAAAAGATAGTAATCCTGCCTCCTCTGTTGTCGCTTCTACGATAACTGCGCCAGCACCATCAGCATAGATCATTGAATCACGATCGTATGGATCTACGACACGGGAAAGAGTCTCGGTACCGATAACCAAACAGCGTTTAGCCATGCCTGATTTGATAAACGCATTAGCTTGTATCACGCCTTCATTCCAGCCCGGACAACCGAACAAAAGATCATAGGCGATACAATGTGGATTTCGTATACCTAATTTTTTCTTGACTCGTGTTGCCAGACTGGGAACAGTATCCGATTGAACTTTTCCATAGGGTACATCGCCATAGTTATGTGCGACGATAATATAATCAAGTGTCTCTTGATCGATGTCTGCATTAGTGATTGCCCGCTCTGCGGCAATAGACGCTAGATCAGAAGCCACCTGATCATTATTTGCATAACGACGTTCCTCAATGCCAGTAATATCTTTAAACTTACCTATAATGGATTCAGGGTATTTGATAGGCTCACCAGCCTCATCCAAAAAAATACGATCTTCAAAATTTGCGTTATTGATTTTATTGTCCGGAAGATAGCTACCTGACCCAATAATTTTTATATTCATTAATTTCCCTCCGTTTCTCAATTATTGAGTTTGTTTTTGTATTGTTCTTTGTGGACAGCAGCAATTGGTTACGATGCCCAGTGATTTATAAATTTCAATGTAGACATTTTCTTGACTGAGCCTTCTTTTGCTTAATTTACCAAAATTATTTAAGATATCCCTATACAAGTTAAATAAAAGGAAACTCGATCATTGTTTTCGGAATATATGCTGGAAATGTATACCAAATTCATAATGAGGGGCTACGCATTTCGAGATCTTGGGTCCTCAGATAAGCTTAGTAAGCTGTCTGTCATCGTGATTTCGGGAAATAGCATCTTACATAAATTTACTCCATCGGGGCGGATATCAATCGTGTTATGGCAGCTATCGATCTATATAAAATAGTTTTTATTTTATTTGCAGATTTACTTTCGCTGAACCCCTGATTTTTATAGGTAATACCACGTAATTTAACTGGAAAATGAGTTATATAAAGATCGTTGTCTCTGATCAAAAAAATGGGTGATCAAAAAGTAATGAAATCAAACAATAAGATACCTACTGAACTAAGAGATACCATGCGATGGAAAAACTACGTATTCTACCTGCGTACTTAAGGAATAGCTTATGTAGCGTGTTTTTTTATGTAAAAATATCTTGCTGTAAATAAGTTAGATATAAAAATTTTTATCTGTTTTTTTGGATACGCAAAAAGGCTACAGTATCCCAGTTTGATATTTGTGACAACGAAAAAGGAAAAACACATAAAAGTATCAAACATGGAAACAAAGATAAAAAATAGGCTAAATGAAATAGCGGAAATAGAAGGTATAAGTATACTGTTTGCCTGTGAATCGGGGAGTCGTGGTTGGGGATTCCCTTCAACAGATAGTGATTATGATGTTCGGTTTTTCTACATAAGGAAACCTTCAGATTATTCCAGCGTTTTTCCGTTGGAAACAGAATTGCGCTATCCAATAACCGGAGAACTGGATATATCCGGTTGGGATCTAATTAAAGTCCTGGCGTTGTTGTACAAAAGCAATGTTAGCCCATTCGAATGGATACAGTCACCAATTGTATATCACGAAACTTCCGGATTTAAAGAAGGTTTTCTGCCATTGATCGAAGACTATTTTAGTGCGCGCAGACAAGCGCATCATTATCTGGGAATAGTTCGTAGTAAGATCGGCGATCTCTGCGGTGGGACTATACGACTCAAGACCCTGTTTTATATCTTGCGATCTTTGCTGGCTGCAGAGTGGTGTATCACCTACCGTTCTTATGCACCAATGGCTTTAGTCGATTTATCTGGATTAATGCCAAAGGGTATACGAACCGAAGTCGCGAAATTAGTACAATTGAAGAGTGAGGTAGACGAAGGTTTCAACTTTAGCTGTCCCGCAATAATAAAAGATTATCTGGAAGAAAGATTTAATCATTTGGAACATGAAGTGCATGATCTTCCAATGGTTAAGCTCCATAAGGAGGAGCTAGAAGATTACTTTAAAACTATACTGAAATGACTATACATGAACTTAGGGATAAAGGACTGATCTTGTTTGAGGCAGTGGTCGGAAGTCGGGCTTATGGACTGGCGACCGCTACTTCGGATACAGATATCAAGGGCGTCTTTTATTTACCGCGCGAATATTTTTTTGGAAATAAATATATTGCTCAAGTTGCCAATTCGAGTAATGATGAGGTTTATTATGAAGTGGGGCGTTTTGTGGAACTCCTTTCCAAAAGCAATCCCAATATATTGGAACTTCTGGCTAGTGCCGATGAATGTCTCTTATACAAAGATCCGATCTTTGAACGGTTTAATATTCAGGAATTTATGACTCGCGAGGCGGTGACTACTTTTGCCCAATACGCAATGGTTCAGGTACATAAGGCGAAAGGATTGAACAAGAAAATTAACAACCCCATGGACAAGGAACGTAAAAGCTTGCTTGATTTCTGTTTTGTAGTCGAAGGGAATGGTAGTCAACAGTTGAAACAATGGTTGGTCAATCGCCAATGGAAACAGGAAAATTGTGGATTGGCAAAGATAGACCATACCAAAGGCATGTATGCATTGTTTTATGATTTGACAGGAAAGTTCGGATACAAAGGTATTATCTCATCCACAGCAAGCGATGAGGTCTCCTGTAGCTCGATTGCAAAGGATCAAACGTCCAGTGCATATCTCTTTGTTAACCATGAAGCCTATTCTTCCTATTGTAAGACTTACAATGAGTACTTTACTTGGGTGGCCAAACGCAATGAGGTTCGTTTTCAGGGCACAGTGGGCCATGGTCAGGGGTATGATGCCAAAAACATGATGCACACGATCCGCTTGTTGGAACAGGCAAAAGAGATCTTGTTCAATGGTGAATTGCATGTACATCGGCCAAATAGGGAAGAGCTCCTGCTCATTAAAAGTGGAACATACAGTTATGAGGAACTTTTTCTGCGCTCCCAACAGCTTTTTAAAGAGATACAGGATCTTTCTTTATCGAGCATGCTTCCAGCGGCACCGGATCAGGCTATGCTGACAAAACTTTTGGTGGAATTACGGGAAGAACTCTACTGCTGATGTTTGTCCTACTTCGAGGCGCAACCTCATCGATTGATTGAAGTTCGCCTCAAGTTGCGATAGATCTCCACAATCGATATGTGTGGTCTGTTCAAGAAGCTTAATTTGAAATTAATGATGCTGCAAATAATCGATTATTTTGGACAGATATTAAGTCCTACCCTCCGAATCATAAATCTATCTGGTATTCAGGATCATTACTTACTATATTTATAAAGCTAATTAAAAGTGCATATTTCGGTTGCTGGAAAGGCTATGAGTAAAATTGAATAATGGTATTTTGGGGTTTAATGCGTTACAAGGGATCTTATAGAGTACCACAAGACTCGGTCAGCATTTGTCAAAATATGCCAATTGAAAAAGAATAATAAAAACATTTCAAAACAGATGAGTTACGATATTTCACTATACAGGACTGAAACAAAGGTAAGGGAGGAAAATGCTCATGATGCGGATTTTTTCGAAAAAGAGGAAAACCTTGTTCCTTTTACTGGACAACAGTTTCAAGAGCTTAAAGAGCGACTTTTAAGCTACAACTACAAGATCACAGGAGAGGATGATCATGGTCTACATTTTAGCCATTCCGATGGTGATTTTGGCACTGCCTTATTAACCGGAAATGCCCTCTACTTTACAGCAAGCTGGAATGCAAACTCAATTTTTGAAGTAGGAATGGTCGCTTCAGAATTTACTGACAGTGGGGAATACGCAAAGTATGATTTCCAGCGTGGGGAATGGGAGGTATGGGAATGATCAAGCGTTCCCATAAATTATTCTCTGTATTGCGTTAAGGTCATACCTGTTTGTTTCTTAAAATAACGTGTCAAATACGAACTGTCTTCAAAATTGAGACGGTATGCAATCTCTTTAATGGATAAATCTGTGCTGCGCAAGAGAGCCTTTATTTCCAATGTAACCTGTCTATCAATCAATCCTTTTGGAGAGTCATTCAAGAAATCTTTGATGATTTGTGATAAATAAAATGGGGTAATGTTTAATTTGTTGGCATAAAATGCGACACTGCGTTGCTCAGTACTATACTTACCAACGAGATCCCAAAACTTCCAACATAATCTTTCAGTATGGCTATATTGCCGCATTGTGTTGATCCCCGTTACTGGCATCGCTTCAGCGATATAGAGAAAGATGTTTTGTAAATGATTTCGCAGCATTGTATGCTGATGGACCGTAGATGCCGCCTTTATATATTTGATTTGTTCTATCCACATTTTCAGTAAAATAGCTTGCTCGGGCTGGGGTCGGCACAACGGCGATTGGTGCAGAAATAAGAAAAGTTCATTTGGTAAATCATAGGCGACCTCAGATGCCATTTCTTTGTCTACAAAACAGTAAAAGGCGCTAAAATCACTCGATAAGCGTTGCACACCAGTGATACTGTCTTCCGCTAAAACCATGATATCGTTGGGTTTGAGTAGATAATTTTTAAAATCTACATTCACCACGGCACTGCCTTTAAGGCAAACGATAAGATTGGTGTAACTAAGGGGTAAAGGGTAACCGAGACTTTCTCTCAAGGTACTTTCTCCAAGGCTGACAATTTCCTTTCCTTTAATCATATTGGCAAATAATTTATGCTGGATTGCGATAAGCACTTTGAATATTTTTTTAGCAGTTTATACTTCTTTATAGTTTTCAAAAGTACCCATTTTACACAGGTTTTGTTTATATAAGCCTGTAAAGTCCCTATATCTTTGCAACGTACTAATAAAAAAATAGATTATTATGATTTTAGAAACAGAAAGATTGATTTTGCGACCATTTAAGGAGACCGATGCTGCAGATTTATATCATTATGCCAAAGACGCTAATGTAGGACCAATAGCGGGGTGGCCACCACATACGAGTGTGGAGCAGAGCAGGGAGATCATCAATACAATATTTGCACAGGCTGGGGTATTTGCGATTGCACTGAAAGAAGATAATATTGCCATTGGAATGATTGGTTTAATTTTGGGGAAGAACAGCAATTTCCCAATTACAGAAGCTGAAGGGGAGATTTCCTACTGGATAGGGGTGCCATTCTGGGGACGAGGTTTAATGCCCGAAGCGATCCGTGCAGTAGTGCGCCATGGTTTTGAAGATTTAAGATTGGTGAATATCTGGAGTGGATATTATGAAGGCAATGCCAAGTCTCAGATTGCACAAGAGAAGTGTGGATTTAGATATCATCACACAGAAGAGGGGAGCCATAATGCCTTTTTGAACGAGGTTCGTAAGGAACATATAAGCCGTTTGACACGTGATGATTGGACTATGGCTAATTATGGTAAGGTTTCATTCTAATAGGTTTGCGTGTCACTTCAAAATATATTTTGGGACTGTATTATTAAACTCTATATATAGATATATCAGCTTCACCCAAAAATGGGGCTGATATATTCTGGTAAATACTCATTTTTTTCTTTTGTTGCACGACCATGTTTATTTGTATGAAAGGCTAGAAATAGTTCGTTTGTTTGGATCAGAAATCACTTCCTATGGTCAATAATATTAAAATTGTAGTAGGGGCTAAGAATATTATTGTTCTTATCTATGGGACTTGCCTGTATTCCATTCGCTGTTGGCATAAGCTTAAAGCTATGATAATCAATTTTTGAGCCTTTGAAAGGAGGATCTAACGTTATGGTACTGTCAGTGGTCTTGTATCTTCCATATGAAATATCCGAGCCAACCAAAAATACACTTTCATATATGTAAGTACCATCACTCCGTAGCCCAATACAAATACCATTTATATCACCATTAAAATATAATTCCATTAAAACAGGCCTATTGAGTTCCTTTTTTACACTATGATTCAGTAAAAAGGCAGTGATCGTGATACATATGCACACAAGTGTTAGTAAAAAGGAACTTAACTTTTTACTCGTTTTGTATCCTTGGACATCCTTGAAAATTACAAAAATGGTTAATAGGATATCACATATTAGAATGAATATCCAAACGAAATCAACTATAAACGAAGTTCCATACTGCTGTTGATTAATATAACGGAGGCTTATAAAACCTAAAATCGCGACAATAATAGTTCTTGGAAAACTCATAAGAATTCAGGTTATATTTTTGGCTATTTTAATCATTCAAGTTTAAAAATCCATTAAAACACATTAATTTTCATCTTTTTTTACATTGTGAATTGGATAAATATTTTGTTCTTGGTTCAAGCTCTAACTAAGTGGTTTTGCATGAGCCATTGGAACAGGCTAAAACACGGATATTCTTATAATTTTTATATTATTGTAACACCATACTAATCTAGAGACCAGCTATTCGATATGCTGTAGGAGTTTTCCCTGTCCATTTTTTAAATGCCCGAGCGAAGGCACTTGGCTCAGCGTAGCCCAAAATGGTTGAAATTTCTTTTACCGAAGAACTGCTGTTTTGCATGTAATGGACAGCCAGTGACTTACGCACCTCCTCAACAATTTGTACATAAGATGCTCCCTCATCTTTGAGTTTACGTTGTAAAGTCCTTACACTGACATTGAAATTTCCTGCTACCGCTTCGATCGAGAGTGAGTAAAGGTAAGAGTTCGCTAGAAGGTAGTTAAATATCCTCTTGGAAAGAGCACCTGTTAACTCGTTTGGATTTTGCAATTTGTTCATTTGGTTAATGAGCAAAGTTTGCACCTCATAGTTGGCTGTAATGATCGGAAAGTCCAGGTATTCTTTGGGAAATTCTACCATATAATGTTCTGCTTTAACTATTGGACATTTCAAAATCGTCTCGTAGTCCATGTAGCGATCTTTCTGAAAGCTTGGTAGACCAACCTTCGTGGGGTTTAGATTTTTAAGCAACAGCCCTTTCAATTCATAAATTGTAAACGCTATCAGGAAGTCCCCGAATTGTCTTTGGGTCATCTGGAAATGGTCAAAACCTGCATTTTTAAGGTATTGGATGACACATGTTTTAGGTCCGAGTTCTATTTCCATTGTATAAAGATCCGTAACTACGTGCATCATCGATCGTACCTGTAGAAGAGCGTCTTTCACGGTGCTGCTCGTTTGGATAATCTGTCCAACAATATTCAGTGCCGCTAACTGCATTGTGGCTCCAAAATGCAAGCCTATCAGCTCATCGTTGGAAAACTGAACAATGTTCTTCCACAGATTTTCCACCTGTTGGTTAGAGATATCAAACCTGGCGCTGTTCATTAACTGGGCAATCGAAAACCCAGATAATGCAGTAATTCTAGCATTATCTAGCCCACGCCCGCCACAAAAGGCAATTAAGGCTTGCAACATGGTCTGTCTATAATTCATACTGTAAATCTAATGATATGTTTTACAGTTTGTATCTGATTGTCGCATAATGTCAATACCCTGTCGCTTATAGATAATCCAAAGCCGTCCGTACAGCAGTACTTTTGAGTAACAAAAAGATAGAAATTATGACACTAAAAAATGTATTGCTGACCAATGCGATCAGCTCAGGAATGACCGGGATCTTATTAGCGACCATGCCTTCTTTATTTACACAACTATTTAAAACACCACACAGTAGTCCATTTATCTTGGTGGGAGGTTTTCTGATCGTGTTTTCTGTATTTGTACTGGCAACGGCTATGAAGAAAATTATCTCGAAAAGCTGGACCAAATTTATCATTACGCTAGATGTTATTTGGGTTATTGCCAGCGTTATTGCTGTCATCTCCTTATTTTATACAATCAGTATGATAGGTTCTGTTATGATCCTAGCTGTTGCCGTATGGGTTGGAATGATGGCTTATTTGCAAAACAGAAATCTAAACACTATTTGAGATGGAAAATATCAATGCTTTTGTGGATACCTTCCTAGCTAGCTTGCAGCGGCGAGAACTGAAAAACCTGGTTGATCTTTTTGCTGAAGAGTTTTACCTGGAAATTCCGGGCAATACAGCAAAGATAAAATGGCTGGGATCGAGAAGGTCGAAACCGGAGGTGGAACAACTTTTTAAGTTACTATGGTCAGCTGTTGAACCTGTAAGCGCAGCTATACAGACCGTATTGACCAACGAAGATCAGGCTATTATAAAAGGGAATTTTACCTCCAAGATGTTGGAAACAGGAAAGCTGGTCAGTTCTGTATTCTTTATTCACTTGAAGATACACAACCATAAAATTATCGAATACACGCTCTTGGAAGACAGTTATGCGGTTTCAGAGGCTTTGCTATAAAGGTTGCCTTGTCTAATGAATAGGATAAAATGTATAAATTCAATAAAGAATTTATACATTTTATATAAGGAGGGTCTGTACCAACTGAACAGTTGTATGCAATCTATTAACTGAAACAATTAGCAAACCAAAAATAGTATTTGGCTAAAAAAGTATGGTTTTTGTATTCTTGTATATGTGTAAAAATTAATATCTTTATTTTATATAGACCATTTTTCATAAATAAATGCAGGATTTTAATCAAGCCCCCTTCCTATGGAATGAATTGCGATATGCAATAGCGTTCGATCGAAGTCAGGTTGCATTTAAAACCTTATTCAAAAGCTTTCATCCCGATCTATATGAGTTTGGTGTCGCCATAATTAAGTCGTCGGAACCGGTAGAAGATATTATCTCAGAGATATTTATGAAATTGTGGCTATTGGAAGATAAGTTAATGGAAATAGAAAATATTAAAACTTATCTCTTTAGATCTGTTAGAAACAATGCCATAAAATATCTTGAAAGACAACCCTCTCATGTTGATATTTCTGAGATTATTGATTTCAATTTTCAATCTCCAAGTGTTGAACAGGAATATATCTCAAATGAGAATCTGAAAATTATACAACAAACTATTGAGGAACTGCCCTCAAAATGCAAAATGGCTTTTACCCTCGTAAAAGACCTTGGCTGTACGTACCACGAAACGGCCGCTATTATGGAAATTTCCAAAAATACGGTGGATCGGCATATACAGCTTGCCCTGCGTCGCCTAAGAGAATCAATTTCTTTAAAAAAAATAAATAGCTAGTATACAGTTGTTTGTAGTTTTATTTCATTTTCAATTGGTGACATTCATCCTCTTTTGGCTCTTATTTTAAAGATTCAAGAGGAACTATGAACCAAGATCAATTTCTAGATTTATTAAATAGACAGCTTGAGGGAAGACTAAACCCTGAAGAAAAGCGACTTTTGGAGAAATTGATCAATGAAGATAGTCGAAATAAAGTTCTTTATAATTTTATTGTAAGTAAAGTTCAATCTTCGCAATCGAGTATCCCAAATACTGAATCCGCATTTGATCAAATATGGCAACGGATAGAAAGTACTGAGTCAGAAATCAACACAGTGAAATCCGAGGAGATCGCGACTCCGTCGTTACGCTTATCTTTATTTGAGACGCTGAAATTAAATGTTAAGAAAGTGGGCTATCCTTTTTATTTAGCTGCTGCCTCTGTACTAATTATCCTTTCCACCGGCATTTGGTGGTATAAACATCAAGCGAGATCCATTGAGTATGGAATGCATTATAGTAGTGCTAAAGGAGAGAAGAGAATTCTTAATCTTCCAGATGGCAGTACAGTTTGGCTGAATGGAGATAGTAAACTTTATTTGGCCAAAGGTTTCAACAAAAAGGATCGTCATGTCAAATTAATTGGCGAGGGTTTCTTCTCGGTAGCGAAAGACAAAAGGCATCCTTTTATTGTGTCATACAAAGACGCTGAAGTGAAGGTTCTTGGCACCAGGTTCAATATCAGAGCATATCCTGACGAGCATAAAATACAGACTTCACTCGTAGAAGGTGCGATCGAAATGACAGATAGAACGAATGGTGAAACCTACCGTATGATACCGGGTGAAAAAATAACTATTGCGGAAAAATTAGTTCAGCAGGCCTTGCGAAAAACTCGCATTCCATTGGTACAACGTACAGAACTCCAAATTCAAGAAGGGGAAAAAATGCCATCGGAGACTTTGTGGCTTGAAAATAAGCTCTCGTTTGAAGGCGATCCGATGTCAATCGTCGCTTCTAAAATTAGCAAATGGTATAATCGAAATATTATAATTAACAATACGGAGCTTGAAAATACGACGTTCACAGGAACTATGGAAGGTTATAATCTTGACATGGCTTTAAAGACTATTACACTGGCTAATCCAGCTATACGTGTTAAACATGAAAATGACACAATTATTCTATATTAACCCTAAATAAACGATGAATAAAGACTATACATAACCTATCAAAAAAAGGATACACCAGTTGATGTATCCTCTAAGTTCATGAAATAAAGAGTACAAGGTCCCTGAGAAAGATAATGTACTCTATGGTTCCATAATCAAATTAAAACTATGAAAAATAATTTACATGGTCAGGTATTTTTTGCACGAAAATCAAGTACCATTAAATATGCATTAATGACAAAATTAACGCTAGCGCTCACTTTTGCATTTACCGTAAAGGTTTTCGGAATAAGCACCAAAGCTCAAGAGAAGGTATCTTTAAAAATCAGGAATACTGATCTTAAAACTGTGTTAAAAACGATTGAAAAGCAAACCAAAGTTAAATTCATCTATTTTGACAATGTTGTAGATGATAAAAACCTACCTTTAATCTCAGTTGAAAATCAAAATTGGAACAATGCTTTGGCGCCATTGCTGAATAGATTTCAGCTTCGAATGGAAAACACAAGTGAAAATACTTACGTGATCACCATTAATCGTAAATCACTACAGGGCCTCGATATCAAAGGAAAAGTTGTGGATCGTCAGGGCTTTCCGCTATCTGGTGTAACCTTGGTTGAAAAGGACAAGGATCGCGGTACAAGTACCAACGACAAAGGCGAATTTATGCTCAGAGTAAGTGGCCCCAATGCAATACTGCTCGTTAGTAATGTCGGCTTTATAAGTCAGGAAGTTTCAGTTAGTCAATCTTTTATGGCGATTACCTTACAAGAAGATTTAACCTCTTTAGAAGAAGTTGTTGTCGTTGGTTATGGTACACAGAAGAGGGCAAATCTTACTGGATCTGTGGCTTCCGTTGATATGGAAAAGGTATTGGGCGATAGGCCGGTAACGAGTAGTTCCCAAGCCTTACAAGGTGCATTACCGGGGCTTCAAGTGACATTTGGTGGGGGGCGTCCGGGAACTTCAACCGAATTGAATATTCGTGGTTTACCTTCAATTAATGGTGGATCTCCTTTGGTTTTGGTGGATAATGTACCTATGAATATGGATGATGTCAACCCAAAAGATATTCTAAATGTCACTGTATTAAAAGATGCGGCTGCGGCTTCAATTTATGGTGCTAGAGCTGCTTTTGGTGTTATACTCATCACAACCAAGAAGGGGACTCGAAATCAACCAACCAGCATCAATTACTCCAGTAATCTAACTTGGAGCCGGCCGTCAACTTTGCCGGAAAAGGCAACTCCTTTGGAGTTCGTTCAGGCATTAAAAGACTTCGGAAACAGTTCAAATTGGGCAGGTCAAAATGTGGATACCTGGCTTGAACTGTTAAAGGAATATCAGACCAATCCCTCTAAATATGCCGATGGTATAGCCGAGATAAACAATACAAAATATCCTTTGAAAGAATACGATCTCTATAACGAAGTGTTCCAGACAGGATTTGAGCATTTACACAATCTGTCTATCCGGGGCGGTTCCGAAAAGATAGCATATAGGCTATCCGGTATGTATAGCAATGAAGATGGCATTATGATTACCAAAAAAGACAGCTACAGCAGGTATAATTTTAATGCTTTTGTGAATGCTGAACTGTTTAAGAATTTTAATGCAAGTGTCAATGTATTTTATAAAAAGGATAATCGCCTGACTCCAGCAAATATGGGCGAAATGTTTTACAGAGCTCTCACATTCGGATCCTATCTCAATCCGGGTGAAACTGTTGATAACGATGGAAAAACTATTCCCTATGGAACTCCAAACAATTACCTTAGGTACGAGGATGCCGCACGTAGATATGAGGAAAATCTTAGGCTTTTTGGAAAATTGGAATATAATCCTTTACCCGGCTGGAATATAACCGCCGAGTATACCTTTAGCAAAAATAATCTAAACAATAAAAATGCCCAGAATAGAAATAGGTATATGAATCCGAACAATTTCAATACGGAATATCTATTTAATCAGGATTTTTATACCCGGTCAAATTCGCAAACAGATTATAATGCCTTAAATTTTTATACGAGCTATAGTCGTGCGATAGCAGATCATAACCTGAAAGTACTGGTAGGAACAAATTATGAGAAAAGTTATATCGAATCCTTTTCAGCCACAAGGTACGGCATATTGAGCCCAAATTCGCCTTCATTGGGGACAAGTACGGGGACACAAAATACATCCGATAGTTTCGGTCAATACGCTGTGTTGGGTTATTTCGGAAGAATTAACTATGATTACAAAAACCGTTATCTTTTGGAGCTAAATGGTCGCTTGGATGGTTCTTCCCGTTTCCTTAAAGATAGTAGGTTTGGATTTTTTCCTTCTGTGTCCGCGGGATGGAACGTCGCAGAGGAAGGTTTCATGGAGCATCTTAAAAACAGCATTCCAATGCTGAAATTTAGGGCTTCTTATGGAGAGATAGGCAACCAAGTAGTATTGAGTTCCGATAAAAATCAGGTCTATTTCCCAACAATTCCACAGATGACTACGGGCAATGCCAACTGGATAGACCCTAATACGGGTGTCCGTTATCTGACGATCAATCCGCCCAATTTAATCAGTTCGACTTTTTCCTGGGAAAAGGTTCGCACCTTAAACCTAGGTGTCGATATTGCATTGTTCAACAGTAAACTGAATGGAAGTTTTGATTGGTTCAGACGTCAGACAATTGGCATGCTTTATCAGGGAGCAGATTTACCGGCAGTTTTGGGATCTGCACCACCATTTCAAAATGTGACTGACCTTGAATCGAAAGGCTGGGAGCTCGAACTTTCCTGGAAGGACAAAATCAAAGACTTTAAATATTCTTTTACCTTTAATCTTTCCGACAATAGGGCATTCATTACCAAGATCAATAATAGCGCGGGATTGATAGATGGTTATTACAAAGGGAAAGAAATTGGTGAGATATGGGGCTATGTAAGTAATGGATATTATACAAATGACGACTTTCAGCCTAATACATTGGATGCTAATCTGATGAATGGCAAACTTAAAGAAGGTATACCTTTTTTCAAGGGAGTGGCGCAGAATCCCGGTGACATGAAATACGCGGATCTGAACCAAGATGGTATTATTTTCAATGGCACCAATACGATATCCGATCCGGGCGATATGAAGATCATCGGTAACAGCAATAGACGTTTTCAATTTGGATTAAATAGTAATTTTTCTTATAAAAATATTGATCTGAGCGTTTTCATCCAGGGGGTGGGTAAGCGGGATATTTGGTTAGATAATTTCCTGATGTGGCCCTATAATAATCAGTTTGGAACGCTCTACAAGGGCAATCTTGATTATTGGACTCCGGAGAATACGGATGCGACCTATGCAAGAATATATGCAAATGCTGGATTAAATACCAGTGCCAATAGGCGTCGGCAGACGAAATATCTTTCAGATGCATCTTATCTGCGTGTACGGAATATTACGGTAGGATATACAGTGGACAATAAAATTTTACGCAGTAAAGTGGTCAACAACATCAAATTCTTTGTGTCGGGTGAAAATCTATTTAAAGCCGACCACATGCCCAGAGGGATGGAAGCCGATGGAGAGGACATCGGTTCGGGAGGGATTTATCCATTCCTGAAAAAATACAGTTTTGGTGTCAATGTTACTTTTTAATCATTAGAAAAACGTAAAATATTATGAAAAAGAGATTTATCCAATATATCATTTTCCTTGGTTTGAGCACATCCTTATCCAGCTGTAGCAATTTACTGGATCTGGATCCCGAGGGGACTTTAACCGAACAGAGCACATTCACTAATTACAATAATTTTATTTCGTATGCGTGGCAGTTTTATGGTACCTTCCCAGGATACAACGTTTCTATTCCAGATTCGGAGGTGAACAGCGATTTATTTGCAACTGCTCAAGCCAATAGTACTTCGGACTGGATCTGGCAGCGTATGGTTGTTCCTTCAACGAGCGCAGATTATAAGGATCCATTTATACAGATTCGTTCCATTAATATTCTTTTGGATAATATTGATCAAGCCAACCAATTGTCTGAGCCTGAGAAAAAACATATTCGCAGTATCGGGTACTTTTTCAAAGCTTACCAATACATGGACCTGTTGAACAAATTCGGCAGCGCGATCTGGGTAGAACATACCATCGATGATGGCGATAAGGAAATCTTATATGGTACACCGAGCGACCGCGATGAAATCGCTGCTCATATTCTGGAAATGCTAAGCTATGCGGGAGAAAATATCAAAGAAAACGGTGATGGACCTAATACGATAAACCGTAAAGTTGTATTGGCCTTGACCGCACGCTTCGGTTTGCGTGAAGGTACTTGGCGTAAATATCGACAACTTAAAGATGCTGAAAAATACCTGCGTCTATCAGCTTTGGCTGCGGAGAAGATTTTGGTCAATAATATTCCGTTGATAAACAATTATGATTTGCTTTTTAACAGCGAGTCATTGGCTAATGTCAACGAAGTATTTCTTTACAAACAGTATGAATTGAATCAGATTACACATGGTCTGGCCTCTAGAGCCCGTAATTCAGCTGGTCGTTGGGATCTCACCAAGAAAGCCGTCGATATGTATCTGATGAAAGATGGGCAAACCCGCTGGACAAGTACTGCATTTGATGGGGATCAAAGTGCTTACGACGAATTTCGGAATCGGGATACCCGTTTATACTATACCATTCCACCTCCTTACAGAGTAAAAATGGGGAAAACAAATTTACTATGGGAATATACGGATAATCCAAATGATCGGGAATATATAGATTTAATGGCTACTTTATCTGACGATAAGCATAAAACGTTACCATGGATGAACTGGGAAGGTCTGATATTGAAAGAAGAACCCCATTATGTAGATTTTACAAATGGACAGCCCTATAGTGTAAGTTATACGGGCTATCGTTTCTATAAATTCAGCAATAAAATCAATCGAATCCAAAATGTTGATATCAATGATGCACCAATATTTAGACTTGGTGAAATTTTGGTTGGGTATGCAGAGGCAAAATACGAATTAGACGAAATCAGCCAGCAGATTATTGATCAAACGATAAATAAATTGAGAGCACGGGGTGGTGTAGCGCCATTGCAGTTAATAGCAATTCCACAAGATCCTACACGCGATCAATCAGTGAATGCCATCCTTTGGGAAATACGTAGGGAACGGGCAGTGGAATTGATGGGCGAAGGTTTTCGATTCGACGATCTCAGAAGATGGAGAAAAATGGATTATGCAGTAGCGACAAAATTGGGCCGATATATTACTAAAGGTGTGGACGTTCCGGCCAATACACCTATCCCAGTTGAAAATGGATCGACAAAAGGGTATATCTCTTACGAAGGTAAGGCGCCGTCACCATTTCCGGAGTATTATTATTTATACCCGTTTCCTTCTTCGGAACTTGTACAAAATAAAAATTTAAAACAAAATGAAGGTTGGTAATTACTTAACTTTGGATATACATGAACCTACTAAAATCTATTAATAATAAGAAGGTAGCTGTAGCTGTTTTCTTACTGGTTATCTCAGGAGCCACATTTGCTCAAAATAGGGCGACAAGACCCAATATTGTTTTTATTATGGCGGATGACCTCGGTTATGGGGATCTTGGTGTATATGGTCAGATAAAAATTGAAACCAAGCATATTGATTCACTAGCCAATAAGGGAATGAAGTTTGAGAACTTTTATGCTGGTACCTCTGTCTGTGCTCCTTCGCGTTCTTCCCTAATGACAGGACAGCATACTGGGCATACCTATGTAAGAGGAAATAAAGAAATCGAACCAGAGGGACAACAACCGTTAGCAGATTCGGTACAGACAATCGCTATGTTGTTGCAGAAGGCGGGTTATGCGACAGGAGCTTTCGGAAAATGGGGGCTAGGGATGGTCAATACTACCGGAGCGCCAGATCAGAAAGGATTTGACGAGTTTTATGGTTACAATTGTCAACGTCAATCCCACCGTTATTACCCTACTCACCTTTGGCATAATAAAGAGCGGATTGAGCTTGATGGTAATGGATTATTGGCCAAAGGTCAATATGCACCAGCATTGATCCAAGAGAAAACTCTTGCCTTTATTGATGCGAATAAAGACAAACCTTTCTTTCTCTTTGTACCTACTGTGCTTCCCCATGCCGAACTTTCTGGTCCAGAAGATGAATATTACCAGCAATATGCCAATTCATTTGATGAAAAACCACATAAAGGAAATGATTACGGACCAAAGGCAACAGTTCCGGGTTATGCTGGTGTAGAGAAACCGCATGCTATGTATGCAAGCATGGTAAGTCGTATGGATGCTTATGTTGGTCAGATCGTAGAAAAACTACGTCAAAACAACTTGCTTGACAATACCATAATCATATTTACAAGTGACAACGGTTCGCATAAAGAAGGGGGAGCAGATCCTAATTTTTTCAATAGTTCTGGAGGTTTGCGTGGAAATAAGCGCGATTTGTATGAAGGAGGTATCAGGACCCCGTTCATTGCCTATTGGCCTGGAAAAATAGCCGAAGGAAAGACATCAAACTACTTGGGTGCTTTTTGGGATATCATGCCGACTATGGTCGAACTTGCTAAGGCGGATAAACCCAGATATACAGATGGGGTTTCTTTTGTTCCTACTTTATTGGGACGGAATAAACAACAAAAGCAACATGATTATCTTTATTGGGAATTCCATGAAGATGGTGGACGTCAGGCCTTACGAAAAGGTGACTGGAAACTCATTTTGCAGAAAGTAACTACTGGTACTCCGATTAAAGAGCTGTACAATCTCAAACAAGATCCAAAAGAACAGAACAATGTTGTGAATAGCAATCCGAAAAAAGTACAGGAATTGCAACGCTTGATTGAGAAAGCGCATGTGGAGAGTGCTATCTTCCCGTTGACCAATAATACCAAATAAAATGTAAATCATTTACAAAAGATTTGGCAAACCGAATAAATATGGCCGCTTGAGTGTCCCAAGCGGCCATATTTATAGCGATCACATTATTTTTTCGATACGTTGCTTATTATTGTCTGTATCCTGACTGCGTTAATTTTTCTGTATATCAATTAAGATTTTGACTTCAGTGGGATCATTAACCAGAGCTTCAAATCCTTCTGAAACGATATTGTCTAAGCTTATTTTGCGTGTTACAAGTTTTTCTACGGGCATACGTCCACTATCGATAAGCGCGATAACTTGTGGAAAGATATTGCGATAAGCGATAATACCTTTAATGGTGATTTCCCGCAAGACTTGATCCAGTGCATCGGTAGTTACAGGTTTGCCAAAAAGTGCAACTAAAACAGCCGTTCCACCATTTTTTAAACTATCAATTCCAGTTGTATAGGAGGCTTGTACACCCGCGCAATCTAGAAATACATCCACTCCGAGCTCCGTGATGGACTTAATTTTTTGTGTTAAGCCTTCTTCTTTTGCATTGATGATATGGGTAGCACCGATGGCTTTAGCCTTCTCCAAACGCTTGTCAGCGATATCAGTCACAATAACTTTTGTTGCACCTGCGGCAAGTGCTGCCTGAACGCACAGTAAACCTATTGGACCAGCTCCAGAGACCAATACCGTTTCTCCGATTTTAAGTCCACTTTGGAGTACTGCATAAACTGCTACAGCTGCAGGTTCCACTAATGCCCCATTTTCGAACGACATGCTATCAGGTATTTTGTGTACCATATAGTCTTCGACGACAACATACGGCGCAAATCCACCATTGCTGGATAGGCCTACAAATCCCAAAGGTTCAGATAAATTATATGCACCATTTGCGATAAAAGGACTATCGAAGTTTTTAAAAATCGGTTCTACGACCACACGGTCACCTACTTTTAAATGATGGACGCCCTCACCAATCGCATCTATTACTCCTGAAAACTCATGCCCTAATGTAGTGGTTCCTTGATGCCCATTTAGTGGATAAGGTTGATCTACTGGGATTAATTGGGGACCGTGTACATATTCATGTAGATCAGATCCACAGATTCCTGCGAAATGAACAGCTATTTTAACTTGACCAGACTTCGGTTCAGGAATTTCTGTTGATTCTACTCTGATATCTTTTGCAGCATACCAACGTGCGGCTTTCATTGTATTCGTCATATTATCTCCTTTTTTGAATATAAACTAAGGTAAGCAGAATGATTAGGGATCATCGTGATCCATATCTCGAACGTAAATGAGATGGATCATTTTAGCCGAAAATTAATAGAGGAGATCTTATAATTCGAAATTGTTTATCAGGATTTTATCATCTCTAAAAGTTGATCGTCAATTTCGTTTACCCCTATGTTGCAGGGCTGATACTTTATTATCCATCTGTTTTCATACGTCCCGTTTTAAAAGGGGTATGAAAACAGGTGAAGTGTATTCAGTATTGAACGATTTAGTTCATCTTAATCATTGTCATGATTTTCAGTAGCATAGGAAAACTTAATTGATTTTTGTGGATAAGTTTCCATACTCATACGGCTGGTATTTTTGATGATACTTTTTAAGCTGACCCGATCACCTAATTTAAAATAAGCTTCTACGATTTGATAATCCAATAGATAAGGGCCACAAAAGTAATTTCCATTGGCATCTTTTTCTATGGTTCCCTGATAAAGTCCCGCTTTTGTTTCTTTTGGCATATGTGTTTAATTTGAAAACAAAGGTAGGAAGAGTAATTGGTAATTCGGTGTCAATTGTCATATTCCTTTCGCGACTGTCAATATTTATAGCCAATAATGGTATTATCGTCATTTATTTCGCATGTTGGTTTGATCTTAATATCGTGCTAATCCATTTCAGATAAACTTTGTTTTTCGAGAAGTCATTATGCCCTTCATTGTTTAATGTGATGAAACGATCTGAGCTTTTTAACAGTTTGGAAAGTTTCGTAGAGGAACCATAATAAACAGCCTTGTCACCGCTGCCTTGGAAAATAATAATCGGACATTTTACCGCTAATATCTCAAATTGAGATTTTCCGCTGTGCGATCTCAATTTTTGGCCACCGGGATATATTACCGGACAGCTTTATGAGAAATCCAGTGATTTTATTTATTAAGTTTTGCAACCTGAATGGCGATGAACTTTGGTAAATAGTTTGGTGTACAATTTTTAGCCACCATTTCGTCTTTATAAAGCCCTGTTTGCTCACCGATATTGATACATCTTTTTCTGAAAATCTCCTGAAAAATACCGATTTGAGCAGCAGTAAAATTCATCGCCCACTGGACTTCAGATACTTCATTTTCAATTCGGGTTTCAATCTTCGAAAGCAATTCCTCGCTATTGGGCGGCGGCGTTTGTCCCACCCATCGCAATCGGGCTTGATGGTACCAAAAAGTACGTCTTTGAAGGGGAGATGTACTATTTTCCCAACTTTCCATTAATGCAATTGTGCGTTTGTCTTTGGCAAGTTGATTCGCCATAAGCCAATCAATCAGCTGCAGTTTTTCCTCCTCCCGATGTTGTTCAATATCACTGACCAACCTGTCAATAATTTCTTTAGAAAGTAATTTCTTGTCCATCAGTAAGATCGCCAATTGTCGGGCAAGATAGTGTGTAGTAGACCACAGTTCCATGGCTAGTTCGTGGTCTTTTTTTATAACGTTAGCAATTTTACGCAAGTCACCAAGTTTGGTCTTTTTGTCGCTAATTTGCGTGATAATATTTTCTGCTGTCGATGATAGTTCCATAATTGTTTTCCGATAAATAACAGATGTAGGACATTTCCTTGCTTACTCATTGTCAAGACACCAGTGTAAGGTGCATCTTATTATATTTATGTGCTGATCAAGCGTTATTATATAGTGAATTTACTAATTTTTTAACTGCCGATAACATGATAAAATATAATCGGTATAAATTATTATTCTATTTTTGTTTGCTGAGCTCGTCTTTTTTGAGCAAAAGACAAGAACCTACCTTGTTTGGTATAAAGCTAAGGATGTGCGGAGGCCGTTCAACAAGATGAAGTTACTTTTGATGTTACATTTGGATAATGGAATTAAGAAAAGAAATTGAACCTGATTTTCAAACATTGGAAAAAGGCTATCCGGAAGTTCTAAAACTCATTCTAGCATATTCTGACTATTGTGAAGAGAACGGGGATGAAGATAATACCGAATATCAAAAGCTTGAAAATACGCTTCATGAAATGACCGGTAAAGATATGTCTCAGTTTAATCTTTGGGAATGGTGGGAGGAAGAAGGCGCTGAAGTTTTGGCATTCAGAATATCACTTCCCGCTCCGAAAATTATTGAACATATCACAAAGGATGAACTGGTAGAAATTGTGCGACGTCAAAAGACTTTTGTTATGCAGGACGAGGATGATAAAAGTTTGAAAGGGCAGTTTCATTATCATCTTGATGATTATTTCATTGATTTTCTAACCTTAAATTTTACAACTTTTGACCGCTGTCTTTTTCAAAGACAAAAAGATAAACAAGGCAATTATTTTGAATATAATCAAAACGAAATTGTTGAAAAATTATGGAATGACGGTGCGAGATAAGGTAAAGGCATTTGATTTTGTAATTTGACAAATGCCTACAAGCGAGAGTTTATCTAATTGGTGCAGTCCTGTGTAAGATATTGAAAACCTGTTCGTTTAATTTTATTTTAGTATTTTAACTGAATGAATACTAAAGCATAAACTAAGCGACATTATTATGATAAAGACTTTTTTTACTGTCACAGCGTTCCTGATTATATCATTTGTTTTTGCCCAACAGCCTCAAGTAAAGGTTGAGGAGGGGATAATGGAGGGAATTACGTTATCCAGCGGAGTGCAGGCATTCCGTGGGATCCCTTTTGCAAAACCGCCGGTTGGCAATTTGCGATGGAAAGAACCACAACCTGCCGATCATTGGACAGGGGTTCGAAAGGTAGATCGCTTTGGAAATTCACCAATGCAGAAACCGATCTATGGGGATATGAGATTTCGTTCTCCGGGTATAAGTGAAGATTGCCTCTACCTGAATATATGGCGACCAAAGGCGGGGGGATCTGGTAAACTTCCTGTTTTAGTTTATTTTTATGGTGGCGGCTTTAATGCCGGTGATGGATCAGAAAATCGTTACGATGGAGAGAGTTTTGCCAAAGCAGGCATTATTGTCGTTACGGTCAATTATCGTTTGGGCATCTTTGGTTTCTTTGCGCATCCGGAACTAACCCAAGAATCACAAAAAAATGCATCAGGGAACTATGGTCTCCTGGATCAATATGCGGCATTAAAATGGGTCAAAAAGAATATAGCTGCCTTTGGAGGTAATCCTGATGAGGTCACCATAGGTGGCGAATCTGCAGGAAGCATGTCTGTTTCTGCTCAGATGAGCAGTCCGCTTTCTAAAGGGCTATTTAAGCGTGCTATCGGTCAGAGCGGAAGTGTTTTTAATTTAAGATATGGCACTATTTCCCTTGGGGAGCAAGAACAACGAGGTGTTACATTTGCGGCCAAAGTCAATGCAGGCAATCTCAGCCAATTACGTGAAATTCCTGCCGCAGAACTACTTGACCGGGCCAGTGAGCCCGGCGCCTTTATGACACGTCTGATCATAGATGGTTATTTTCTCCCCAAATCACCGTTGGAAATATTTGAAGCAGGGGAGCAGTCCAAAGTTCCTCTACTTGCGGGCTGGACGTCTACAGAGGCTCCTTATCTCGCCTTCACAGGCAAGTCTTATCCATCACCGGACAACTACGAAAGGTTAGTACGCGAACAGTTTGGCACTGGAGCTGATGAAGTGCTCAAATTGTATCCCGGAAAAACAGAAAGTGAAGTCCTCAAATCGGCGACTGGACTAGCCAGTGATAATTTTATTGTTTACAGTACTTGGAAGTGGCTCGATTTGCAACGAAAAAACAGTGGTCAACCTGTTTATGTTTACATATTTAGCAAAGCGCGGCCACCGATGAAAGCAGCTTATAGCAACGTGGAGACAGGGCTCGCTGGTGGGATAAATAAAAAATCTGACAATACGGACAAAGAGAATCTGCCACCAGCCCTCCCAGGAGCATCCCATGCCAGTGATATTGAATATCTATTGGGCAACCTGAATAGCAACGATGTTTTTGACTGGACGAAGGATGACTATAAAACTTCACTACTGGGACAGCGCTACTTCATCAATTTTATTAAGACCGGTAATCCCAATGGGAGAGACCTTGCTGTGTGGCCAAAAACCACAGCAACAGATAAATTTATGAATATACTTAACATAGCTATTGAAGCAAAGGCATCTCCCGAGCAATTCAGAGAAAGGTATCTTTTTCTTGACGGTTTATTTGTCGAAAAGGAGCAAAGATTTCTAAAAAGTCCATAGCCAATCCAGTTAAAGCTCTGATTGATGAAAAATACAAGGGTGAGGGGAAGCTCTTGGTTTTCTATTTGCCGCAAGATCAAAACTATTTATGGTCATCGCTGTTATCAAAGAAACTTTTCATAAACCAGATTAATCATAAGGCTTGTGAGTTACATTGCTGATTGTGCTTATTTTTTGGCGTTATTTTGTTTGAATCAAACGGGAGTGACCAATTGGAGACTGTAATGACTTATGAAGATAATATGTTAAAGATTACCAATGTAAAGCGAATTGTGATGTATGACAGTAAATCCTGATGTGATAATTATAGGTGGCGGTCTTGCCGGGCTCACGAGTGCACTTCATCTATCCAAACAAGGATTAAAAGTAACATTAGTCGAAAAGCACAATTATCCTCACCATAAAGTGTGTGGAGAATATCTTTCTAATGAGATTGTACCCTATTTGTGCTGGCTTAACGCCAATATAAATGAATTGCATCCAACCTATATTCAACATCTTAAATTCACGACGCAAAATGGAAAATCGGCTCAGGTCAAATTGCCCTTGGGCGGTATCGGCGTAAGCCGGTATTGTTTGGACGATTTCTTATACCACAAAGCAAAAGCAAATGGATGTACGATTGTGATAGCCAGCGTTTCTGGAATATCTTTTAGTGACGATATATTTGAGGTTTCGGTTCAAGATCAGATTTTAAGAGCAAAGATTGTGCTTGGTGCTTTTGGAAAACGTGCCAATATCGATCAGATTTTAGCTCGTGATTTCATGAAAAAGACATCGAAATGGATGGCGGTTAAAGCACATTATTCAGGTGATTTTCCGGATGGCCTAATTGCGTTACATAATTTTCCGGGAGGATACTGCGGCATTTCAAAAATCGAGCATAATGCGATAAATTTATGTTATCTGACAGATGTAGAGACGTTTAGAAAATATAAAAATGTCGTCGATCATCAGAAGCATGTCTTGTTTACGAATAGTCATCTTAAATTTTTTTTTGAACGCAATACGGTACTTTTTGATAAACCGCTTACCATTAGCCAGATTTCATTTGAAAAAAAAACAGTGATAGAAGATCATATCCTGATGGTCGGCGATGCGGCGAGCCTGATCCACCCCTTTTGCGGTAATGGGATGGCGATGGCGATACACAGTGCAAAAATAGCTTCCGAACTTATTGTGGACTATTATGCTGGCAAAATAATCTCACGTGAAGGACTGGAAAAACGTTACATCAACCAATGGCGAAAAAACTTTGCGAGACGCCTATTTTTCGGAAGGATTTTAGCAAAAGTGCTACGATACGAAGTTGGTATTAGGGTCTTAATGTGGCTTGCCACAATTTTTCCCCCAGGGTTGACATGGATAATCAAACAAACTCACGGAAATATGAAGCAAATAAAATGGGAATAAATACAAAGTTTAGAACTGAGAAAAACGAAATTATGGACGATTTTTCACTTGAAGGTGATGAACTTCGCGTTACTTTGGACGAAATATCGAGAATAAATCATTTTTTGGGGGGCAACAAGATTACTTTAAATGGTGTCCGGACATTGTTGTTAAAAGCCGATACAACCAACACACTAACCATTGTCGATATCGGCTGCGGTAATGGTGAGATGTTACGTATGTTGAGCGACTATGGTTACAGTAATAATATAGATCTTAAAATAGTGGGAATAGATGCCAATCCATTCACTGTTAACTATGCTCAAGTTTTATCAAAAGATTATCCCAATATTTCATACCTGTGCGGCGATGTATTCGATAAGAGTTTTGAAATGGCAAAGTTTGACATTGCGCTATGTACTCTTACATTACATCATTTTGATAATGATCAGATTATAGAACTAATAAATATCCTTGTCAAAATTTCAAACATAGGGATAGTAATCAACGATTTGCAGCGAAGCAAAATTGCCTATCGACTTTTTCAAACCATTTGTGTTGTTTTTAAGTTAAACAATATGACCAAGAAGGATGGACTTATTTCAATATTACGTGGCTTTAAGAAAAATGAGCTTGAGGAGTTCTGCAAACAATTACATTTAAAAAACTATATGGTCCAGTGGAAATGGGCATTTCGTTACCAATGGATAATTTCCAATATATGAATATTAAAATAACAAGTGTTGCCAAGCAACTGCCCAAATACTCCAGCACAACTGCTGAAATACTTCCGCTATTGGATATATGGCTTAAGGGCCAGGAACACCGGTTTATAAAAAAAGTAAAGAAACTTTTTGAGGGTTCGGCTGTCGACACAAGGTATGCTATTATGGATCCGCATGAGGTTTTTACTGCAACATCATTCGAGGAGAAAAATAATATTTACATGCGGGAATCCATAGTATTAGGTGAGGAAGCACTTCGTAAGGCTCTCGAAAAGGTAGGATGGACCCCCCAATCTCTGGATTATATCATCACCGTCAGCTGTACAGGGATTATGATCCCCTCATTGGATGCATATCTTATCAATAGGATGAAACTCCGGCAGGATATTGTCAGGCTGCCAGTTACTGAAATGGGTTGTGTTGCTGGAGTTTCCGGTATTATTTACGCCAAAAATTTCTTGCAGGCCAATCCTGGAAAACGTGCAGCTGTAATTGCCGTCGAAGCACCAACAGCAACCTTTCAGCTGTCAGACTTTTCAATGTCCAATATAGTTAGCGCTGCGATATTTGGAGATGGCGCCGCCTGTTGTTTACTTTCATCTCATGAAGCAGATCGAGGCCCTGTGATACTCGACCAACAGATGTACCATTTTTACAATACTGAAGACATTATGGGTTTCAAGCTAACAAATGGCGGTATGCAGATGATATTGGACGTTGAGGTTCCCAATATGATCGCATCGCATTTTGATGCAGTCATACATCCATTTTTACAGGAGAATAGTTTAGAAATTGAAGATATAAAATATATGATTTTTCATCCTGGTGGTAAAAAGATTGTCGCAACAATGGAGCATATTTTTGCCGAGTTTGGCAAAGATATTACAGATACCAAGGCCGTTCTGGCCCAGTATGGCAATATGTCAAGTGCTACAGTTCTTTATGTTCTCGAGCGTATCATGGCACACGAGCCCCAGGCCGGAGAACTAGGGTTAATGTTGAGTTTTGGCCCCGGTTTCTCAGCACAGCGAGTTTTATTACAATGGTAATCTTAAAAAACAAGTCGATGGATTTGAATGATATTATTGCGCAATTGCCTTATGGGGAGCCATTTTTATTTGTGGATGAATTGGTGCATGTAGATGAAGAAGGTATTATAGGAAACTATACTTTCAATGAAAATCTGGATTTTTACAAAGGGCATTTTTGCGGTAATCCAATTACTCCGGGTGTTATTTTGACCGAAGTAATGGCTCAGATAGGGCTGGCCTGCTTTGGAATTTATTTGCTCGGTAGTGATTTAAACAATGGTATTGCGATGGCATTGACCTCAAGTGAAATACAATTCTTAAAACCGGTGTATCCTAAGGAAAAGGTTACCGTTTTTTCGGATAAGATATATTTTAGGTTCGGGAAGCTCAAGTGCGCTGTCACACTGAAAAACGAAGCTGGATATGAGGTTTGCAAAGGAACCCTGTCAGGTATAATGAAGAGAGAGCTATGAATAGAGTTGTAATAACTGGACTAGGGGTGGTTGCCCCAAACGGAGTAGGAGTACCCGCCTTTTCAACGGCCATAAAAAATGGACTTTCGGGGATAATGCATGATCCACTACTGGAAAGGCTACAATTCTCTTGCCAGATAGCAGGAACGCCAGCGATATCTGAAGATCTCAAAAGACAGTATTTTACCGACTTGGAACTGAGAGGATTTAATAGCACCGGAATATTGTACGGTGTCATTGCTGGTATGCAAGCATGGGCAGATGCAGAGCTACCAATAGATGTTTCTTCTGAACCGGATTGGGATAGTGGAACTGTTTTTGGTTCAGGTACCTCCGGCATAGATAAATTTCGTGAGAGCATTTATAAAGTAGACGATCTGCAAACACGGAGACTAGGAAGTACAGTAGTGGCACAGACGATGAACAGTGGAGTCAGTGCATACCTAGGGGGAAAACTCGGACTTGGAAATCAAGTGACAACCAATTCATCAGCCTGTGCTACGGGTACGGAAGCCATTCTGATGGCCTATGACCGCGTTCGTTCGGGAAGAGCAAAACGGATGGTAGCAGGAAGTACAGGAGATAGTGGCCCTTACATCTGGGCAGGTTTCGATGCCCTGCGGGTCTGTAGCTCTCAATATAATGAGCATCCACAACAAGGGGCCCGGCCAATGAGTGCAACCGCCGGAGGGTTTGTCCCCGGTAGTGGAGCAGGGGCTTTACTATTAGAAGATTTGGAAAGCGCCTTGTCGCGTGGTGTAAGGATATATGCAGAATTACTTGGGGGCCAGGTCAATTCAGGAGGTCAGCGTGGAATGGGGAGCATGACAGCTCCTAATAGCGATGCTGTGCAACGATGCATCATCGATGCACTTAAAAATGCTGGCATTTCTGCTATGGATATTGATGCCATCAATGGGCATCTTACTGCAACAGCCAAGGACGCGCTCGAAATAGAAAATTGGACTAAGGCGCTTGAACGTAACGGGAAAAACTTCCCTTACATCAATTCGCTCAAAGGCTTGATCGGACATTGCCTCAGCGCGGCAGGTAGTATTGAAAGTGTCGCTACAGTATTGCAACTGTACGAAGGGTTCTTGTTCGGTAATAGCAACTGTAATGACCTACATCCCGACATCGCTGCTCTTATAGATCCGCTGAAAGTGCCGCTGAAAACAACCTACTTGAGACCTAATATTGTAGCCAAAGCCAGTTTTGGCTTTGGCGATGTAAATGCCTGTCTAATATTTAAAAAATTTAATAACTAAGTCTATGAACAGAGAAGAACTAATTGACGCATTAAGGCCTATCATAGCACCATATACTGCAAATGATGACGCTTTTGGGAGCCTTAGCGAGAATACTGATTTCATTCACGACCTCCAAATCAATTCTGCCAATCTGGTTGATATAGTATTGGATATTGAAGAGAAATTCGATATTGTTATTGACAATCCCGATATGGAACGTATGCTCAATGTAAAGGCAGCTATTGATATTATAGAAAGCAAACTTCAAATGAAATGATTGGTAATGACGTCATCGATCTGGCGCAATCCCGCAAAGACAGTAATTGGCGACGTAGGGGATTTATTCCGAAATTATTTGGTGCTAATGAGCAATTGTTAATAGCAAGTAGTCCAGATCCCGAGACTACGCTATGGCTCTTATGGAGTATGAAAGAGGCAGCTTATAAGATATGGAATAGAGAAACCAAGATCCGGAAATATATGCCTAAAAAACTGGTTTGTACAATATTCCAGCAGTCGATCAGTAATGCTTATGGCCGGGTTTTTTGTGAAGGGAATATCTACTATACAGAAACAATTCTTGCGCCTGATTTTGTACATTCCATAGCCGTTAGCGTTTTTAGTCTTCTAGACTACGTTATTGAAATCGAAAAAAATGAAATTGTCAAAGACCATTTTGGCATTCCATATGTTGCTGTAGAGGGGGGGACAGAACTATTTGCAGCTTCAGTAAGCAATCATGGTCGTTTTGAAAAAGTTGTTGCTATTTTGCGCATATAAGGTAAGCTACTTCTTGGCATTGCTCGGAAAGGTCTCTCTTTTCGCTTAGGTAGGCTATTCCTATTAAAAGTTGTGTTGAACAAAAGAAAAATAAAAATGCAAAAGCGACATTCCATAAGGCATGCCGCTTTTGCATTATCGGATAAAAGAATATTGTTGTATTGGATTAGTAACCCGGATTTTGCACCAAGTTAGGTTCTACCTGAAAACTACTTTCGTGAAATGGCCATAGGTATTGGTGATTTAAGAACTTTCGATCCTCAATTTTAAGTACCTCAGACTGTCCAGCACCATTCAAACGCATGTGACCGAGAGCTGCTTGATTAAGTACCGTTTCTGCCGTTTTCCAGCGCAAGATATCGCTATAGCGTAATCCTTCGCCAGCAAATTCGATTCTTCTTTCGTTGCGGATGAGCGCAATCCATTCCTGCTGCGATTTTGCAACTAAATTGACATCCGCAATGCTCATATCAAGTCCGGCTCTTTTGCGAATTTGGTTGATACAACTTTTAGCCAGTTCATCTATTTCATTCAACATAATCTTAGCTTCGGCATAGGTTAAAAGTACTTCGGCATAGCGGGCTAAAGAAAAATGCATATTTCCACCAGTACGGAACGCATCGGCTTGGTCCACAAATTTCTTAAACCAGTATCCCGATCTACTACTGCGTAGGTTTTGGTAGTAAAAAGCGCTTTTGGAATCATAGATGTCTATTTTTTCATTATTGAAGAGATCGCCATGACCAAATACACTGGCTTCATACCGTGGATCGCGGTTTAATTTTGGATTAAGCTCATAGGCTTGCTTGCTGTGTAATGGACAGTTGTCAATTGGTCGCCCCTGTAAAGTCCAATAACTATCCACGAGTGCTTTTAGAGGAACGACATAAGATTGTCCATTTCCGGTTCGATATTGTGGTGCCAGATGTTGAAATGACGCCGTTGCTGAGTTGTTATGACTCTCCATATCGAACTTGATAATAAACTCTTTGTTGGTTTTATCTGCTTGATAATTAAATAGATTGGCGTATTGAGGGTGCAGTTGATATTTTCCACTATCCATTATTTCCTTAGCAAGCCTCGCCGCCAGTTCGTACCTTCCATTATAGAGCGCATAGCGCATAACCAATGTTTTAAAGGAATATTTATTGAACATATATGCATTTGTAGTACCTTCATTTTCCGGAAGTCTATTGGCGACATCTTCACTCATTTCAAAGAGTTTGTCGAGGATTTCGGCTTTAGGGGTAACAGCTGGTGTTGCCTCTTCCAGTTTAACAGGTGTAAGCACAAAAGGGACATTATCCCAAAATTCTGTGATCCTGAAGTAATGCCAGATGCGCAAACCTTCAAGAATTGCTTTATACCTTTGCCTTGTAGATTCATTTTCGACATAGGGTACATCAACATTTGCCAAATAGGTGTTAATACGTCCTATATGCTGATTGTGTAAATTCCAGTAATAAACAGCTAAAGCAGAGTTGCTGGTCATATTGCCGTTGGCAATGATCATGTGGTGGTCTGTCTCAATGCGGGCATAAGCATTGTCCGAACGACCTTCGGTCATGTAAAAAAGGAGACGACGTTCACCAGGGCCCATAAAAGCATCCAAATAACTGCTATAGACCACACGACGTAGATCCTCCTCTGTGTTAAAAAACTCATCAAAGGAAGTTGCTGTTGGATCTCGTTTATCAAGAAATTTTTCGCAGCTACTAAGTGTCGCCAATGCTATTATCAGGGTAATAATTTTCTTTTTCATTGTTATGATATTAAAAAATGCTCGCACTTAATCCAAAACTGTATGTTGCCATCCGCGGGTAATTTCCATTACCACTACCGATCCGCTCAGGGTCTAGTCCTTCCCACTTTGTCAAGGTGAATACATCTTGGGCGTTTACATAAATCCGCAGGTTTTTGACACTTTTACCAATGGATGGAAAAGTGTATCCAAGTTGAAGTGATTTAACACGGAAATAGGCCGCATTGCTGAGCCATACATTACTCAAAAGTGTGTTCGGCGTAGAGCCTGTCCATAAACGTGGGAAACGGCTATTTGGATTTTCCGGACTCCAATGGTCGGCAACATATTCAACACGTGGCGCCCCTAGATCATTGCTGTTTCCATCTACATAAACTGGATAGGCTTCCTGACCAGCTAGCCTACCAGTTCTCTTACCCACACCTTGACCTAACGCAGAAAAATCCCAGCGTTTATAATGCAGGTCAATATTGATAGCGTAATTGTAATAGGGAAGAGGATCCGCCAGATAAACACGGTCATTGTCGTTAATGAGACCATCCTGGTTTTGATCGACATAACGGATATCACCAGGTCTAGAATTGGGCATTTTTGCTGCTGTTTCATCAATTTCTTGTTGATTCTGAAAGTAGCCATTTGATTGAAAGCCATAATAATTATTGATTGGGATCCCTTTATACCATATCTGATCATTATTGCCTTTGAAAATCAAGCGGTCATTTTCATTATAGCCAGCCTTGAGTATGCGATTGCGATTATTGAATAGCATCGCACCGACTTTATAGGAGAAATCATCTTTCTTGTCAGACCAGTTTATCGAAACTTCCCAGCCATTATTCTCTACCGCACCAATATTTACTGCTGAGACTAAGGTGTATGAGCCTGTTAGGGGCGGAACAGCAAATTGATCATAGATTAAATCATACGAATTCTTATGGTATACCTCGGCTGTTAAAGAAAGTCTATTTTTGAAGGCATTCATATCGAGACCAAGATTCCATTGTTTTTGTTTCTCCCATGAAAAATTAGAATTAGGAACGCGCATTGTCCATCCCCAAGTATTGACAGATTCCTGCCACAGATACGGGGCTACATTTTCATTACCAATTAAACCGTATGAGGCACGGATTTTAATATTGTTGATCGCCTCGGATTCGAGAATAGGTTTGAAAAAGCGTTCATTATGCAGGTTCCATGCAAAGGCCCCTGATGGAAAGAATCCCCAGCGATGACCCGGTGCAAATTTACTGCTTCCATCCGAACGACCTGTTAATTCAAATATATAACGGTTATCAAATGAATAGTTTAATTTACCAAAAAAAGAAGCCTTGCTAATTTCTCTAAAATCGGTGAAGGTATAGCTCATGATCTCAGAACCTGCGGTGAGATAGATTTTGTCTTTGTCCTGACGTAGTTCTTTATTGTAATTTACCAATGCTCGCGCAGTTAGTTGGCTCTCGCTTACTCCCTGTGAGGCATTCACATCGTTACCCCATATGCTGATTGGCGCCCCTTTTTCATCAAAGAATTTATAGGTTAATCGCTTTTGTTTGTCGGCAGATTTATTGATCATGTATGATACATTTCCTTCGATATTTAGGTTACTGTTAATATTGTATTTAGGTCGGAGATTGATCGTACTACGGTCATGCATATAGTTTTTGGTACCACCATGTTTAATCGAAGCTATCGGATTAATGTTGTTATGCAGAATGAATGGTTCAGGCCTGTCTACATCATAGTAGATCTGTTGTGTTGGGTTTAGGCGCCAGGCTTGTTGATAGAGCCCGTGACCATCATCATTTGCCATCAGCCTATTGACTTGTAAACGATGCGCGTAAAAATCGGCCATCAAAACAAATTTATCTGCAATATTGATATTTGTGTTGAATCTGGCCGAGAATTTTTGCGTCCCTTCAATATTGTTAAGGCCATTTTCCTTAATATGACCCAACATCAGGTTAAAAGTACCTACACCTCCACCACCAGAAATACTAGCGTTGTTGTTGATTGCTGTAGAGGTGCGTTCCATTATTTCATCCAGCCAGTTAACTCCTTTTATTTTTCCACTCGCATATTGTTCAATTGTTTCATCAGAATAGATCGCTGGTTGCCCTTGTTGGATCAGTGTTTCATTTCGCAATTTCATAAAATCAACTGCGCCAACAAATTCTGGAAGATCTATCGGTTTGTTTATTGCATACCAGTTATTTGTAAAAACCTTGAATTGGCCAGTTTGTCCACGCTCCGTTTCGATGATGATAACGCCATTGGCACCGCGGGAGCCATACATAGATGCTGAAGCCGCATCTTTAAGTACCGTAATACTTTTCACTTGGTTAGGATCGATATCGTGGATACTCTGTTCCATTCCATCTACGATGACCAGAGGATCGGCATTTTGTAATGTACTGATACCACGAATAGAAATGGTGCCAGGTACACTGCCAGGAAGGCTATTCCCTCGCATCATTGTAACACCAGCAATTGTTCCCGAAAAGGCATCCTGCATTTTATAGATTGGACGGTTTTTTACTTTTTCCATATCCATTTGGGATACGGAGGAGGCTAGGTGCTTTTTATCGACCTCTGAAAATCCAACGACCACCACCTCTTCAAGCCCAATTTCGTCGTTGTCCATGACGATATTGAGCTCAGTTTTGTTGTTGATGGGAAGTTCAAGTTGCTTAAAACCCACCGCGCTGAAGATCAACGTACCTCTATTCCCATTTGGGAGAGAAAGTTGAAATTCACCTCTAGCATTTGTTGAGGTTCCAATGTTTGTCCCTTTGAGCAAAATGCTGACTGCATTTAATAGATTTCCTTTTGTGTCATGTATTTTCCCTTTAATAGCTCGTTGCTGATACAGCATTTCGCTACTTGATTGATCATCAGGTACATTTTCCTGTTTCCGTTTTATGACGACAGTACCACGATGTACCATGTAATAGAATGCGCTATTTTTAAAGAGCTGATCAAGTGTTTTATTCAGGGTTGCATCTGTTATTTCAAGATTTGCTTTTTCATTATTCAGTAAGCCCTCCATAAAGATGAAACGTACTCCTGTCTGCTTGGTGATGTTTTTGAGGACCGTTTCAATCTTTGCATTTTTGGCGTGCAGTGTAATCTGAGCAGAGCTTGAAGCATAGGCACCCATCATGGATGTTGCTAATAATATTCCTGTCAGTTTCATTTTGATTAGATTGTTCAAAATTTTTCCTTTGTCTATAGGACAAAGAATTCCTTTTGAATAAAATAAATTATTCATAATTTGGTAGAGAATTAATAGTTTATGATCAGTTGTTAATTCAGTTAGATGCAGGAGTATTGGAGTACTTCTGCATTCTTTTTCATACAATATTTAGGTATTTATCTTCTTACATATTATAAGTCCTCCTTTTCTTAGTTAGATAGTTTATTTATTTTTGTCAGTCAGTTTGTTAACGATTAATTTTTCTTTGTCGATTGTTAACTGATAGCCGGTAAGGTCTTTCAGTAGATTACAGACCTCTGCAAGGGTCACATCTCTTTTTATACCTCCTTTGTAACGCCTTTTGTCTAATGAAACGTTGGATTCAATGTTGATACCATACCATCTGCTTAATTCATCGAGAATCTGCTGCATATTTTTATTATCGAAATAGAAATAGCCGTCTTTCCATGCCGTTGCTTCTTCCATATCTGGTATAGGAAAGGCTACCAATTGACTGTTAACCATTTTTACTCCATTTCCAGCATCTATAAAAATCTCTTTTTCTTGTCCATTGACTTTTAGGCGTCCTTCTGTTAATAGTACTTTGGCGTTGGGCTTATAGGAATTGATATCAAAAGCTGTTCCTATAGCTTGAATACTAAGGTCATTAGCCTCTATGATGAATGGTCGTTTTTTGTCCTTGGCAACTTCAAAATAAGCTTCACCTTTTAATGTTACCTTCCGTTCATTTTCAGTGAAATTTGCTTTATAAATCAGTTCTGATTCCGAATTCACCCATACACGTGTACCATCACTTAGCGTTATCGCTATAGTAGATCTCTTGGGCACAATTAAGGTGTGTATCGGGTTAGACTCTTCGGTTTTGAGCTGTGAGTATAGTAATTTTCCATCTTTTAATTCGATACCTTGAGAAAGGCTTTGATCGACTTGTTTATTCATTAAGTTAATGTCTTCTTTTCCTTTAATCTTCAGGATAGCACCGTTTTCCCCTGGAAGGACATCATTTTTCTGTCCATAGACCTTATCTGGGATAAGATAATTGATAGGTTTTAGATAGGATCTCCAGATCCAAACAAAAGTAAAGAGTAATAGTAGTGCAGCAGCTACTCCGATAGTAGTTTTCCATTTTCCATTCCACCGACGATAATTTGGAGCAATTTTTCTTTCATTATATTTGGTTTTTAAAATTTCCCACTCCTGATCTAGATCGGTGCTGCGTAAATCAAATGGAACTTGGATATCCGTATTCGCAAGACGGTGGCGTAAACTATCCTTTGCCTGGGGATATTTTTCCAACAAACGTTTTAGCTCATTTTCCTGTGCAGTAGATAATTGTCCATCTTTCAGGAGTAATGAAGCCAATTCAGCCAATACTATTTTATCGGTTTCTATCATAATTCAATAACTAAATAACTTGAGGAATCAAAAAGGGTGACTCGGGATAAAAAAAAATAAAAAGGAATAATCTTTAAAACAAAAGGAAGTTTAAAATTAAATTTAGGAATTTGGTTTTCAAAAGGTTTATTGCACGCATGCGTTGGGTTTTTACGGTGTTGACGGACACATCCAATTCCTGCGCTACCTCGTCATATTTCATGCCATCCAAGTAGATTAAACGGCAGATTCGTTGACAGCCTTCAGGTAATTGGTCAAGTTCGCGGTGTAATGCGCCAATCAGTTCGGAATTGATAAGATCGTCCAGGATATTATGATTGTCGGATTCTTCTACGGTGATGGAATTGCGTATCTTATCAAATACCATATCCCGTCGTTTGGTGTTCATTGCCATATTTTTTACGGAGGTGTAGAGAAAACTTTTTATAACCCGTTCTCCTTTCTCCAACAGCTCTGGTCTATCCATTAGGACAATAAAAGCATCTTGTACAATATCCTTGGCTATTTCCTCCGAGTTGACCCATGGAAAGGCAAACGTACAGAGCTGTAGAAAATATGTTTTAAAATAATATTCGATGGATAACATTACCTAGCTATTTTTTAAAAATATAGCTATTATACAAAAATATTGGGAACAATGTGCTTAATTCATACAAAGCGATACCAGAGCTGTTTTTGTCAATAAATAATTGAAATGAACATTTTTAAGCGTTGTTTTTTTGCTTTAGTGGGATGATTCGGCTGTTGTTTTTATCTTGTTTGCCCTAAAATTGTAACAAAAAAAGTTTTGTATTTATCCCAAGAAACTTCCAACATCGGCTACAATTATTTCACCAGTTTTGAAACCTGCGCGGATTTTCCTCCTTCCACTTCAGGTAGATGCCTTAGGAGATTTGTTTTGACTATTCCTATGCATACTGCATTCACTCTTATCGGTGCAAGCTCAATTCCAAGCATACTGTAATGCTCTCAACAGCAGGTGTATGTCATTAATTGAATTTGGGTTAATCCACCGCCGAAAAATCAGGAATCAATTTTAGTCTGAAAGCTAGAAAAACCGCCATTTTCAGGGATATATTAGTCGGACACCTTTAGCTATTTTTGATATCTAATATGATTAAAATAGTGCGATGAAACAGATTCTGGTTTTAATTTCCTTTGTAGCATTTGCTGCCTGTAAAATCAATACACAGAAATTGCAGATTTCTGCTATTCAAACCGTACCAAAACGAGTGGCAAAAGAGAATCCCGAAACTGGTACAACATATACTTTTACAAGCCGTAACGAAATAACAGAGCGGCTCGCGCCCCAGATTTTTATGCTTTCCAAAACAGCTGAAACGCTAGAATTTCGTATACAAGGAAATATTCATTCCAGTGGACATTCGATGAGTCGGGTCAGAAAAATTCGTTTCGAAAAAGGCGAACAATATGGTAATACCATTACACTGCGCTACTTTGTTGAAATCAAGAAAATCCCGGGCAAGGAAAATGCAGATGTACGCGGTTATAATTTTACAAAAGATGAAAAGTATAAAATACCGAATGATGTTAAATTGATAAAAATCGAATTGTATGAAGATCGGTTTAATGAATCATCAGTTACCAATCCATCCCTTATCGCTCAACATACCTTTAATTTTTTTGCGAAAATATAAAGGGCATGGAAAGGTGCATTTTTTTGATAAAGCAAGAGAAATGCAAAAACTTGCCACATGGCAATCTTTAGTCTGGTAAAAACCTACTAAATTTATACTGTACAAAAATAAGATGATATGAAACCTAAAAAGATATGGGCCAATTTGGCGGTTGCTAATCTAGAACGCACACAGAAATTTTATGAAGTACTGGGATTTAAGCCCAATAATCCACATTCTTCTAACGACCTGGTCAGCTTCTTTTTTGGAGAAAATGATTTTATAATTCATTTTTTTCTAAAAAATATACTGGAATCGAATGTAAAAGATGTCAATTTTGGTGATTCACAGATAAGCAATGAGATTATATTCACGCTTTCCGCCGAAAGCAAAGAGCAGGCCGATCAATGGGCCAGTGAAGTTGAAAGTGCTGGGGGAACGATTGTATCCAAACCGACCAGTTTCGGTAATAACTATTATGGATTTGTCTTTGCTGACCCTGATGGTCATAAGTTTAATGTCTTCAAGATGTAGGCGAAATTTGGCGTTATGAATGCTTCTTTTTTTGAGTTACTGCTGGCCAGCTTAATGATTGTGGTGCAGCAAGGTTCAAAAAAATGCACTTTGGTTATACGATATCTATAAAGCGGATACCTAACTACAGATAACAGCCGTCTACTGGAAGAGTTCAAATTAGCCTATGGGAAAATGGCACTCATTTGCAGTTCATCCTATCAATTCATGCAATAACAGGACAGGGGCTAGCTGATACCATTGTTATATGTTTGGTCAGTATGTATTTAAAGACGGAACTATTCTAAAGAATATTTTATATTTATCGAATGGAATTTATATTATCAATAGTAATTGCCAATATCTTTATTTTTCTAGCATTACTTCATCTCTTTTGGGTATTCGGAGGTCAGTGGGGGATTAGTGCTACCATACCTACGGACTTGAATGGAAGAAGGTTATTTAATCCTGGTTGGCAGGGGACTTTACTTGTCGCCATTGGATTATTATTTTTTGCATTGATAAACCTCTCTGCCATAGGGGTGGTAAAGGTTCCTTTCGAGAATCACTATGTTCTTTATGGTATGTATGTGATTAGCGGTATTTTCTTTTTGCGATTTATAGGTGATCTGAAATATGTTGGAATATTTAAGAAGTATAGACAGTCGGTATTTGCATCACGGGATACCTACATCTATAGCCCCCTGTCCTTGTTTTTATCACTTTCCAATGGACTTTTAGCCGTTTTATTATAAGGGATACGGCCCTGTTTTTCTGCCCTTGTATTAATGATCTGTTTGCCCATAATTTTTAAATTACACAGAGCACATTTTGCCCTTAATAGCTATTCGATTTCTTTTGGGGATATGCTTCCTTGTTGAAGGGTCTCTATAGTAGGTCTTTTCTTTTTTGAATTATTTCAACAATTTCCTGCGCCTTATCTCCCGAAATGTTTCCGCCAAAATTTATTTCTTTATTCTCATAGCTGAAGGTAATACAGCCATAGGTTTGTAAATTGATCAAACTACCACGGGAAACAAGAAAATTTAAAAAACTGAACTTATAATCAACCAATTTTAAATTTCTTACCTTATTTAAATCATATTTCTGTGGTCTGGTGAGGAATGTCCCCTTTTTTTCGATCGTTAGTCCATATGTTTTTAATTCAACCTTTGTATTGCCAAACAGATTCCAGAGAAAACTACGATAGACTGTGACAAGAAAGAAAGTCCAAATGAATGTACCTGCCAGTAATTTGAAATCACCATTCACAGTATACAAATTGCTTATTAACAAGATATCGATACCTGTGAAAAATATTAACAACGGAATAAATACAAGCATCGTGGCTGGAATTCTTTTCTCTGCGAATTCGAATTCCAATAGTTGAAGATCGGTCATTTGATTTTTAATATAATTTGTTTTACTCTCCTCGGGGTATTTTACTTGTTTTTGGTCCATGATTAACTTTTCATCATTTTATTAAGACATACAATAACTAAAATAGTGATTTATCGATTGAAATCCATATTCCAGATTTAAAGGGACAGTTTTATCGTCATCGGTCTATATTGGCGGTCGATACCAATATATTAGAATAAATAAAAGGAGCAGTTCAAAAATCAAAAATGTGCTCTAGGAATTGAATATTTGAAAAAGATAGTGTAGACGGTTACGAAATAAAAAAAATAGGAGTGTCCGACCTTTGTGGACACCCCTCTATAGGTTTAAGCGAATTGAAGACTAATTAGAGAAGACTCCAAAGTCCGCAAGGTGTGAATAGAAGAAATCACCCCAAGAATTCACAGACTCTATTTTAAGATAGCGCGTGCTAATTGTTGAATCAAGATTAACATTGATCCAGGAACCAGAAACTTTGCTAAGCTGAGCAGATTTAATTAAGGTCCAACTTGTACCATTGGTGCTGGTATAAATATTAATATCTTTCATTGCTCCATTCAGATTATCGCGGTTTCGAAATGCAAGTCCTTTTACCAACCGTAGAGCACCCATATTCACAGAGAAGAAGTGAGGTTGTGGTGTTTGGGCTGAAGACCATGGTGTATGCCAGATTGTACTTCTGTTCATATCTAACACATTGCTTGCGGGAGCACCAGATTCGTTGCTGTCACTGCCTAAGATTGACCAGCCTGTTGTTGGCAATAGTTTATGAGTGACAACTTTGCTGAGATCAGGAACATTATTGACAAAGTTGTAAGCATAACCTAATGTTGAGCGGCTTCCGTTGACATGCATAAAGCCGATACGCATTTCATAATTTCCATTTAAATCATAAAAATCTGCCAGCGGGCACTCGAATCTGAAGCTATCTTGGCCAATGATTTTTGTCGCCCATTGTACTGCATCATAATCATTATTGCCACCAAAAGGTTCCCTGTCATGCCAAACGACGATATCATTTACAGGTTTGGTTGTGGTAAATTTTCCGGAAATAATGATTTTGTCGTTGCTGTAGCTTGAGGATAATGAAGTGATCTCCGCAGATGCCGCACCATACCAGTCATTTCTTGTCACAGTGCTAAACACTTGACTGTTATTAAAGGTTGCTGCTGTGGTAGCTGTCAATGAAGTGGTGGAGATTCCATAAGTTGAATTACCAGACCCCATCAATGCAGTACCTAAAGTCGGAGCCAATGTCTTGTTCATCCGGTTATGGCTAGCATTTAAGCCGTGGCCAAGTTCATGAATCATTCCACCTATCCAGACTGTCGCTTTCCAGCCAATATCTCCACCTATCCCGAGGTTTTTGGCATCCAGATTAATGTAATCCAATGCATAACAGGTCGTGCCAGTACCATAGAATGGCGGCCCCCCTGGATTGGCCGGATCGGTATTATAAGTAGGAATAATAATCAGGTTATGCTCACTTTTTTTGAACGTGGGGTTCTGTGCAAAATAGGCATCTACTTCGGACTTTACAGCACCGCTACCACCTGAATAGGGGTAAGTTGACTTACCAAATTTTCCGGCAATGTAATGGATATTGATCAGGGTGTCATTTGTCAGATCCAATCCGAAGGATTTGCGCCCAAAACCTTCGCGGTTCATATTCGAGGCAAACATTTCCTGTGCATCAAGAAGGATTCTACTGATTCGTTTTCTAAAGTTAGGGATTGAATCGACATCATTAGGCACGAAGTAAATGACATTGAGTTTGTACGGATTTTGGCGCCATTCATTCGTAATCGTCGCGCTGGATGCTTTTAGTTTTAGATTTTCACTGTTTTCATCCGTTGGGATGAGCGTCTTATTACACGACGCTACACCCAGAGCCAAGGTGGCAATCAATAAATTTAAAAGTTTTCTCATAATGGTTTATATTGTATAATAATGAATATAAACCATTGAGCTTATTATCTAGAAAAAAAATTATATTTTTTATCCAATATTGTTTAGTCAATCGATTGATATATGGATTTTAATAATTGTTTTGTAACATTTATTAATTCAGTTGATAAAAATTAAGTTATAAGACGGAGGTGATTTATCCCTTTTATAAATAGATCCGAAAACTATTATTGTCAATGAAAGATAAGATCTATCGTCGAACCAATAATAAAAGCCGTTATTATAAACATTATAAATCCTAAAATATGGGCGACTAATGCTTTTAAATAGCTAGCTATTTTAGGGGGATCGAAAAACTGTCCCATTGCCCAAGCACAGTATATGAATGCAATTTTACTAGCATACATCATGAGATGTATATGGGTAATACCTTCTATTATTGCAAAAACACAATATATTAACATAGTCATTCCCAAAGTAAAACACAACAGGATGATAATTTCAAAGAGATTGAAACCATATTTTCTAAAAAATAGTTTAGCCCAAAATGCAATAAATATCCCTATCATAATATTAGCATAACCATAATGAGTTTGGATCCAGATAAATATAGTGCCTGTAGTGGAGTGTCGGGAATTATAGTAACTAATATATTTGTCTTCGATATGAAAATAATGGCTTACAATCGAGTAGATCAGTGATGTGACAATAATAAAAATAATAGGTTTGACCAAGCGACTTCGATTTTCGGAAATGTAATTCCGTATATTTTTTCCCGGAGTGGTGACTAGTTCTCGAATAGTATATAAAATGCCACGTTCGAAGTGAAGGACGTGTTCGATCTCATGGGCGATATAGTGCGCATCTATCCTTTTTAGGACCGCAGGCTGGCCACAATTTGGACAAAAATTGGAGATGATATTAGTTTCACAGTTTTTGCAATTTGTCATTTTTAAGGTAATTAAGGCTGTAATGATATGTTTCGGTTTGTTGTTCGCCAAAGCTCTCCGATTAGGGATAATTGTTGTCCACGTAGTCAATAGATTTTTGGCTGCCTATTGATTTCTATTTTGCTCAAAATTATTACAGATTATCATAATAAAAGCTACACCTGAGTGTAGTTTTATTTATTTTTGAAGTATAGAGTTTGAACATGGATGTTAACGATTTATTTTCACCCAAAAATACGGTGGATAGTCTTTCAGCAAAAGATTTAGAACAGACCAAAGATTATATAGAAATAGTTAAAGCTTTCGCACGTATTACTTACCAAAGTATCTATGTGATAGATTATCAATCGAAAGCATTTGAATTTGTTTCAGATAATCCGTTGTTTCTGGCAGGTTTAAGTTCAAAACAGGTTGTTGAGATGGGATACGGATTTTATCAAAAATATGTCCCCGCGACGGATTTTCAGATGCTCATTCAGATCAACAATGCTGGCTTTAATTTCTATGAAAATATTCCATTGGAGGAGCGGAAGCTTCACGTTATATCCTATGATTTTCAAATACAAGATGCAAATAAGAAATATATTTTGATCAATCACAAGTTAACACCGTTTTTTCTAACCGAGAAGGGAAAGATATGGAAGGCCATGTGTATCGTATCTCTATCTTCAAATGTATCTTCAGGAAATGTCACCATAGAAAAACTTCATTCTGATTTATTGTGGGAGCTTGACCTATTGACCGGTAAATGGATCGCCCGTAGAAAAATTAATCTCACAGAACGTGAAATCGAAATATTACGTTATTATCATCGCGGACTTACTATCCACGAAACTTCCGAGAAGATCTTCATTTCAATAGATACGGTGAAATTTCATCGGCGGAAATTATTTGAAAAATTGGGCGTAAGCAATATGAATGAGGCCTTGACCTTTGCTTTGAATAATAGGTTGTTATGAGTGTTCCGTTGCCAATCTCGTTTTGATTAAACGACAAGATTCGCAAAAGAAAATGTAATTCTAATCGTATCATTATGAATATTTTAATTGTTTACAGTCATCCGAGCGAGAAATCCTATACTTTTGAGATATTCACCCATCTGAAGAATATATTGGCAGCCCAAAAATGGAATGTTGAAGTTTCTGATTTATATGCAAATAATTTTCAGGGTATTATGACCGCAACGGAATACCAAAGAGAAGGGAATGCGGATACAGCGCTGCCAGTTCCTAGGGATGTGATTGAAGAGCAGCAAAAAATTGAAAATGCTGACTGTATTATCTTTCTCTATCCGGTCTGGTGGAGCGATTGTCCGGCAATGATGAAAGGTTGGTTTGACCGGGTATATTCGGTTGGCTATGCCTATGGACAAAAGCCAGACTTGCCTAAAATGAAAATAGTCAAATATGGAATAGTCATCTGTACTGCAGGTCATCCCAATAACTTTTTAGAGGAAATCGGCATTGCCCAAAGCATGGAGAAAGTTATGCTTGAGGACAGGTTAGGGAAACGCTTTCAGCACAAGGAAATGCTAATACTAGGGGGCACCTTGGCAATTGACAATGTGCGGGAAAAACATCAGGAACAAGTCAATGAATTAGTGAAAAAGATGAGCATTAACCCGTTGTTGTGATTGGCATAATCGGGGCGAAATTTTGAATATACGGCTCTTTATAAGAATTATTATTTCGTAAATTTATCCTATGAAGCGATTCCGATGTCTATAGATAAATTGCTTCTTCATTCTTAATATAACAAATGCATGGACAGCACGAAACGAAATAGGGGCTTTCTCTTCACACAATATACCGAGCCGTTTCAGACACCTTTTGATAAATTATTTAATATTTTCAAAGAACTGATTACACATACTGCCGGTGATTTTGATGAAGCTATTGATTGGCTGCGTCAATTGGATAGAGAGTTCAAATTGACCACTCCAGAATATACGATCGACGATTTCATTGCGGATCTCAAGAACAAAGGATATATCCGAGAAAAATTGGGCTTTGGTGGTGATGGCGGTGTAGATCTTACCTCCAAGCTGGAAAAAGCTTTGCGACAGAATGCGTTAGATCAGATTTTCGGAAAGATGCGAAAAGGATCGTCAGGTAACCATAAAACCAATCATCAGGGGCGAAGCGACGAAAATATGGGCGATTTTAGAAGCTTTCAGTTTGGAGACAGCCTAGAGAAAATCGTATTGACCGAGAGCTTGAAAAATGCACAGATCAATCACGGGATAGGAGAGTTTAGCTTATCAGAAAATGATCTGGTTGTAGAGGATACGCAGTTTAAATCGCAAATGAGTACGGTATTGATGATTGACATCAGCCATAGTATGATTCTATACGGGGAAGACCGGATCACACCCGCGAAGAAAGTGGCTATGGCCTTATCGGAGCTCATCATCACACGTTATCCCAAAGACTCCCTTGACATCATTGTCTTCGGTAACGACGCCTGGCCGATAGCGATCAAAGATCTGCCTTATCTGCAAGTAGGACCTTTTCATACCAATACTGTCGCTGGCCTTCAGTTGGCGATGGATATACTCAGACGAAAACGGCATGCCAATAAGCAGATCTTTATGATTACTGACGGAAAGCCGAGTTGTTTAAATATGCCGGATGGCACTTACTATAAGAATCCGATGGGTTTGGATCCTTTTATTACCAGCAAGTGCTATAGCATGGCAGCACAAGCCCGAAAGCTGGGGATACCCATTACCACCTTTATGATCACTTCAGATCCTTATCTGCAGCAATTTGTCAACGAATTTACAGCTTCAAACCAGGGCAAAGCATACTACACAGGACTTGGAGATTTGGGCGGAATGATTTTTGAAGATTACGAAGAAAATCGCAAAAAAAGAATACGATAAACACATCGTTTATCGATAATAGGATATCATCTTGCGCAACGTTTGCGCCTCATCATTAGGAATATATGGATTATACGAAGATTACAACATTTGGCGCATTGAAAACATCAGGTTACAAACCTAAGACGATAAAAGAAGAATTGCGCCAGAATCTGATTACAAAAATAAGCAAAGGCGAAAACGTTTTCACCGGCGTACATGGTTATGAGGACACAGTTATTCCCGAACTTGAAAGAGCCATTCTCTCCAAGCATAATATTAATTTTCTAGGTCTTCGTGGTCAGGCAAAGACACGCCTGGCTAGGCTTATGATTAATCTGCTGGATGAATATGTACCTGTGGTACAAGGTTCGGAGATCAATGATGACCCGTTTAATCCTATATCGCGCTACGCGCAGGAATTATTGAAGGAAAACGGGGATGACACCCCGATAAGTTGGCTTCATCGAAGCGACCGTTTTGCTGAGAAACTTGCCACTCCTGATGTGACCGTAGCAGATTTAATCGGTGATGTAGATCCTATCAAAGCCGCTAATCTGCGGTTGAGTTATGCGGACGATCGTGTGATTCATTTTGGCATGATTCCACGGGCAAACCGTTCGATATTTGTGATTAATGAGCTGCCCGATCTTCAAGCCAGGATTCAGGTGGCCCTTTTTAATATCTTGCAGGAGGGAGATATTCAAATTCGTGGATTTAAGTTACGTCTACCATTAGATGTACAGTTTGTGTTCACTGCAAACCCAGAGGATTATACCAATAGGGGAAGTATTGTGACACCGTTGAAGGATCGGATAGGATCCCAGATACTAACACACTACCCCGCATCTGTTGAGGTGGCAAAGGCAATTACTGCCCAAGAGGCCAATTTGGAAGCTGCGCAGAAGGAGCGAATATATGTTCCCGAGCTGGCTCGTGAATTAATTGAGCAGATCAGTTTTGAAGCCCGAAATAGCGAATATGTTGATGAAAAAAGTGGTGTCAGCGCACGGATGAGCATTACAGCATTTCAAAATCTGTTAAGTACAGCTGAATTGCGCATGCTTAGAAATAAAACAAAAGCGACTGCGGTGCGCTTGAGCGATTTTATGGGTATTGTACCGGCTATAACCGGTAAGGTGGAGCTGGTTTACGAAGGTGAACAGGAGGGGGCTGCTACTGTGGCGTTGCAGTTGATCGAAAATGCCGTAAAAAGTATCTTTCCGATCTTGTTTCCCAAAATTGAGAAGCTGGAAAAGGAAAACGAGCGTTATCCCTATGATGATATCGTTCGTTGGTTTTCGGAATCGGAAGGTATTGAGCTGTCCGATGAACTCTCTGATGCGGATTATGAGAGCTTATTAGATCAAATGACACCTATCCAAACGCTGATACAACAATATCAGCCAGAGACCAAGACAGAGGATCGCTACTTCCTGACCGAATTTGTACTTTGGGGGCTAGCGCTAAATAACAAATTAAGTAAATATAGGTTAGGCAATGGCCTGCAGTTTCAAGATAACTTTCAAGGATATCTGAGAAACAATCTATAACAATCGGATAAAAACTTCCCTCTGTTAGTTCGAGGGAAGCTTTTTTGTTTTATGTGTTTATCCTTTGTAGGATATATAGCAGGGAATAAAGATAAGCCTTGACTGTTTTTCCAAACGAATATAAATCCATTGATAGTGAAATTTGCAGAATATTTAGTCCCTGATTTCTCTCGGCTGCTGGCTGCATACTTACCTGTCGACCTTATCATAGTTTACTCCAAGATAAATTTGATGCATTTTTGTTGGCAAATAGGGATAGGCAATACGCTTCTTTTCCCATTCAGATCATATATCAAATAAAAGGACAAACTGAGCACATCCCCCAGTTTTGGTCAATCTATAAATTCGCATGTGTTTTACTTCTTTTTCAGGTAACGGTTTATTACTGGACTGAAATCTATTTTGGAGGATATCTGCATATGGTCTACCAAAATTGATTCCGGAAATTCATCCAACGATTTAAAATTAATACAGCCTTTTTGGAATTTGGCTTTGGGCAATTTTGATTTTAGCTCATCCATGAGTTGTGGCTTGGAATACATCACCAACGAGTGGAATGAAATATAGTTTTTAGCAACTGTAAGTCCATATTTGAAAACACCCTGTTCATTATAACTGATCGCATTGGGATTAGACATGAATTTTCCAAAGCTTTCAGAAACAGCTTTGTCATTTTCTAATATTACTTTTCGGAATTGACTAATCGCTTGTTGTTCGGTTTGCGAAAGTGTACTGATATATTGTTCTATTTCCATAATTTTTTATCGTCCCTAGGTCTTTTGTTTACCATCTAAAATTATTCAATTTTCTTTGATTCAGCTATAGTTCTAGATTAAAAAAATAAACTCCTAAGTTTAAAGACTTGCTGGTCGAAAGGTACGATTTCTAAGGTATATCAAACGTTTATGACGACAGAAGGTCTTGATCAAATCTGGACTAAAAAGCTAAATGTAAAATCAGAGGTCCGTTATATCAATGCGTTCGATTTTAATAAGGGCGAAACAACCAGAATGAAGGGCCTTGAATTGAAAACAGAGAACTATATTCTGTGGGAATATATAACCTAAGATAAGGAATCGACGGGGGCAAAGTGTCATTTTTGAGCCTCTGGGAAAGAACAATAAAATTGCAGCAATACTAAGACACGCTAATTGGAAGGAAATCATGGAATACAATAGATGCTGCAACTATAATTAGTCCATGTTTCTCCAGCGATTGAAGATTACTGTGAGGATGGAGCCCTGAGATAGGCTAACCTCTGCTCAAAATCACCGTTCTAAATGTTGCGATTGTTTCTCATATTCATCCTGCGAGAGCAGCCCTGAGGCATACCTAATTTCCAGCACCGTTTTCTTTTCTGCTGCTGTCAATGGTCGTCGTTCTAATCTTTGGACTGTTTCTTCCTCATTGTCCAGCGCACCAAGTATATTGGTCTGCCGATAAAATGCCTGAAAATATCTCAGCCCAAATTTTCGCAGGGATGGCGCATCAAAATGCAATCCATCCGGATTGGAATTTAGCTTGCTAGCACTCACAAAATAACAATTGTCACTATTTTCGGTAAAACCTAATAAAGCTTCATTCACCTCGCGGGATTCAGGAAAGTATTGTCCGTAGCGCCCCAATGGTAAAAAGTCGCCAAGGCCACCCGAAATAAAAGGAATGTCGGCCGCTTCCAAGGCATTTCGGAATGCATCGACTATATTTTTCAATTTTTCAGCATATTGCTTTGAACGTCCCATTAAACTGTCATTTTCACCCTGATGCCAGAGTATGCCATCCAAGGAACTGTTTTCCATGGCTAGTTTGGCCTGAAAAATAGCATTTTTGAAGAGTGGACCATCGGTGCGCCAGTCATCCAGACTACTTCCGCCATCAGCACATGGAATAAGTCCGATCTCACGATCTGGATTCTTCTCCAGCCAGCCAGCGGCGAAGCTTGATGCAAGACTGATTCCAGACGTTGGACGGTCGCAATTGATAGGTTCCCACATCGTTTGCCAACATCCGTTGCGGAGCATTTTTATTCTTTCATCAAAAAGTAGGGGAACCTGATTTAAAAATCCTCTTCCAGCCATATTAGATTGGCCAACCATCAGAAAAGAATGTACCATATGTTTGTTATTATCTTGTTGTCCGTTTAAATACTCATCCACAATAGGCAGATCTGCTTCTGCCCAGTCGTAATGCTTTAGCTCAGCGGCATCTACCCATATCGCTTGCGCATGTTCCAGTGTATCCACTTCACCCGAATGCAGACTGCATACAAATGGATAGAGCTGTAGCGAGAATTCGGCGTAATGGTGCTCTATCACCGTGAGCGCTTTATGTATAGTAATATCAATATTGAGTTCCTCTTTGATCTCCCTGCGTAGGCAGTCTTCTTTAGACTCTTCGGCTTCAATCTTCCCACCCGGAAATTCCCATTTCAATGGTAACTTCATCGACGCAGAGCGTTGGCAAATCAGAATTTTATTAGCGTGTTGTATAATCGCACAGGTTACTTGCAGCATAGTGCTCAAAGGTATTAATTTTTTCATAATTTGTCTTTTTGCATATTAAAGCTGTTCTGGAAGCTTTCATTAGCCATAAATAATGAGCTAAGCTATTCCGCCTAGGCCCACCTATAAAACTACACCCAAGTGTAGCCTGTATTCGAGCAAACTGTGATATTTTTGAATCAATAAGAACAAACTAACACATGAAAAGCCTGAAAAACACAGCACAGTTGATTCAATTATCTAACAGAGCAAAAGGGATCAATTTAAAAATCATCCTCATATTGCTTTTTGGAATTTTTTTTGGAAAAGTTTATGCGCAAAAAATTGAAGTCTTAAATTTTGCGACTTTTCACATGACATATACACCTGATGCACATAAAGTAAAATTTAATGAAAAGGATGACAAAAATAAGAATGAGGCTTATAAAATAGCAAAGATGCTGGCGGAATTCAAACCGACAATAATTTGTGTGGAAGTACTTCCAACCAAAAATGAGGAATTGAACGCAGACTACAGGAGTTTTAAGGAAATTAAAGATTATACCCCAAAATATGGAGGGGAGATCGCCTTAATTGCTTACGAAATTGGTAAAATGACTGGCGTAAACAAAATATATGGTATCGACGAGCAGCAGACAGCAGCTTATAACTATAATATAGGAAATGAACTGGAAAATCAGGTGGACAGTATAACCTCAAAAAAATACAACGCCAATATTCTTAAAGAATTTATGGCCGCAGAAAACCTTTCTGTGCTAGAAAAATTGAAGCTATTTAATCGCAAAGCGACTTTCCAAAAATTTATAAATCTAAATGCTGATATATTAACTCACAACAGTACAAAAGGCAATTTCGAAGGGGCAGATGAAGCGAGCAAATTTTATAGACGAAATCTGCGGATATTCTCCAATTTAAACCAAATACCAGTCAATAACGATGATCGAATTTTTATAATAATGGGAGCTACCCATAGCGCTTTTTTGGATGAATTCATGCAGAGAAGTCCTAAATACCAGCTTGTTGATATTGAAAATTATCTGAAATAAATAGTAGGAATACAAGGTAATTTAAGGCCATTTGGATACTTTCCAAACGGCCTTTTTATATTTATAGCATAACCCATGTCTTCGTGTTATGCTGTATAGTTCTTTGAATAAGTCCTCAAATTTTGATCCTCAAAAGAGTAATCACATTGTTTAATAAGCTTATAACCAATTTACACTTCCTGTTTCAACATCATAATTGGCACCAACAATCTTGATCTTACCTTCTTCTTCAAGTTTACGAAGTGTTGAACTTTGTCTGCGAATATCTTTAATTGCATGTTTAATATTCTGTTGGTTAAGTTTCTCCAGCAATACACTATTTTTTGATGAACGCTCTTCATTCTCATCAATCACTTCATTGATAATAGGATCAAAATGATTAACTAAATGGTTCAAGTTGTCCATTCCCATTTTTTCGATTTGTGCAGCATCCAATCCACCTTTCAAAGCACCACATTTGGTATGGCCTAAAACGACAACCAGTTTAGATCCAGCAACATTACAGCCAAATTCCATAGAGCCTAGAATATCTTGATTGACAAAATTTCCTGCAATTCTGATACTGAAAATATCACCCAAACCCTGGTCAAATATAAGTTCAGCAGAAGTGCGGCTATCGATACAGCTTAACACCACAGCAAATGGCCATTGACCCTCACGAGTAGCATTCACCTGTTCGAGTAGATCCCGGTTTGCTTTTAGATTATTGACAAAGCGTTGATTGCCTTCTTTTAAGAAGTCTAATGCTTTTTCAGGAGTAATTGTCGATTGTGTTTCGTACGTATGTGCCTTCATAAAATTTAAATATTTGAATATTAAAGATAGGATAAATTCGTTAAATTTTAATGGCAAAAAGAGCTCCAATTTCTTCTCCCTTGAATTTTCTGGCTGTACAAAGCAATGCACAGCACATGTAGGACTATTTTTTCGGTATCTGTTAAACGGGTAGATAGAAGCCTAATATATACTAGATTGCCCTCAAATTTGCTGATACAATGACTCATGTCACCGTGAAGCAAAAAAAGCTTATGAATCTGCGAATCATAAATAGCTATAAACAAATATTAAATAGCCTTTAACTTTTGTTGTTATGTAAGTTACCTTTATATCGAATTGGTTTTTAATTCTTTTAGGAAGTTATAAATCTGCTTGACAAATAGTATCAAGAAAACTTTTCTTGCTACACATAATCGAGAAATAAATATGAAATTGATTTTTATTATTCTTTTTTCCATAAGCCTTGTTTACGGGCAGTCCGATAAAAATATGACCGTCGGCTATGGAGATCGGTACGACAGCTTGCCTAAAATAAATTTCAAGACCGCGGCAGCAGAAAACTATGAAAAGGCATTCAGCGCCAATACCGTCATCGATATCAGGCCTGCAGTTGAAAAGAAAAATTTTGTGATTCCAACAGGAAAAGGTAAGTTAAAATTTAAAAAGTATGATTCCTCAGCAGGCCAAGGAGATGGATTCCGGGGTTGGGAGTATAACCGCTATTTTCCACAGCTGAAAATGTATATTTTGATAAGCCATTCTGTTGCTGAAAGTTTGGGCTTTAGCGATTTGGTTTTGTTGGATAGCATTGAGGGTTGCCAACATAGGATTGCTTCGGTAGGTGATGGTGCTGTTGAAATTCCTATTCCATCTCCTGACGCACGGTTTCTGGCATATTACTACAATGAGATTTACGCACCTAATAGCTGTTTTATAGGAATTCTTGACGTGCGAAAAGGAACTCCATTTCGGATTCGTCTTTCCGAAAACAGTAGTTTTCAAACCGAAAACTGGGCAGTCGAAAATATTAGATGGATCGATCAGAATACCATAATTGTAAAAGCTTATACACTTAAAAAGGTCGGCAATGAGAGAAGCAAGCAGTTTACTTATTACACTGCTGAGTTAAACAATAAGATAAATATCGAGTAAAGTACCATTCATTGTGGACGTTCTGGATTTTAAAATAACTTTATCATGTGGAAAAATATTACGCTTACTATACTCGCGCTAATGGCTTTAAGCTGTAGAAACGAAAGAGAACAAAAAAACCGAACTGATCCACAACATGCAGTTATCACTGGGGACGAAAAGAAAGATACTGCAGGAATTCTACTGACTGAAAATAAGAATATGCAGCTAGGAGGTAGCGATAGCGTGGACCTATCCGCTGTACACAATACGAATGAATCTAACACAATTACAAAAATAAAATTCAATGAACTTGTAGTAGTCATTAATGGCATGGCTATTTTTGATGCAGAAAAAATGGAACGGATTCAAAAAGATACTGCTGAGATCGAAGCTGAAGTTGGAGAAACCATTGAAGGACGTACCATCTCCATTTCGAGCGAGCAACTTATCGGTTTGAACATTGAGCAACGGTATGAAACGAGTGTAACCATTATGAATGAAGGGCCTCACTGTGATCTTATTGATTGGGAGCATTTTAATTCCAACTGGAAGTCGTTAAAACAAAATTCAAATGGGCAATTTGTAGGTGATAAATACACCGAAGAGGATTATAATACTTTTCCCGAAGTCTCGATGGATGAGTTGAAACAAACAGTAAAAGAGCAGTGTGGAGAGGATTGGTTTAAACTTTTGGAAAAAACAAATTCTCCACGTGAATATCCTTGTGCCATAAGTCTAAGTCGATATTTCTTACGAATCGTAGGTAAGCGGAAAGACAATGGACAAAAAGTAACCAAATTAATTATTATTAAAACCCCGATGGGATGTTAATGGTCGAATGAACCATTCTATTTTTGCCGTTATTTTCCGAAAATCACACTTTCGCAATCTTAAACAATATCCCCATAACTATTGTGAAAATGGTCTTCGCAACTGCTGTAGTCTTTAGGTTACCAAATTGCATAATAAGTATCAATAGAAAACGTAAACGCTAAAGTATGTATGAACGCCTAAAGCATCTTGTTTCGCCGCTTTTTATTTTTTTTCTTGTTCTATTAATTATCAATGATTTTTTTCTCAAAGCGGTATTCCATAATACGTTTACCGGAAAACTATCTGATTTCAGTGGACTTTTTATTTTTCCTATTTTCTGGTCCGTTATCTTCCCTAAACAAAAATTAACGGTTTTTATATCCACAGCAGTCTTATTTGTCTTTTGGAAAAGTGAATATTCCTCGGTTATCATACAATTTATGAAGCCCTACTTTGGTATTGGAAGAACCGTGGATCTTTCGGATCTGATCGCATTACCCATGATATTGTTGGCATGGTTCTACACAAAAAGGAGGGCACAACAGTCCGTCAATCCAGTCTTAATGACGCGATTGAGCACATATTTTAGCGCAGCTGTCGCAATTTTCTCTTTCTGTGCTACCAGCCAGCAAAGATATATCCAATCTTTTGATCAGCCGCAGTATGTACTGTTAAAAGATCCGACAATCCAGCATCTTAATTTTGATGATGAATTGGAATTTCATAAAAGCGATTCCTTACTTGTTGTCAAAATAAATTATCTATCTACCAGTAGGCCTGAGCGGAACGATGACTACAATAAGAACCAATCGATCAAAACTCTTGATCTTGCCGTTTTACATCGTATAGCAGATAGTGCCAGTCTGATTTCGCCCGGAAAAACAACCTTGCTCACCGTCAATACCAAGGAGGGGATTGATTCTTTAAGATTTAACGGTGGGCGACTTGATGGAAGGTTCATCAGGACAAAAGGAGGTAAGACTATCATTGAAGGATTTTATAAGATGGGATTGGAAGACTCCACCTGGATAATCAGGGACACGATCAGTGTCGATAAGGTCATAAAGACATTTGTTAATGGAGAAACAATCAATATCAAACACTATAACCGTGATAAACTCCAATACTCTTCAAATATCAACACCCGTTCTGACACCATTTTTAATATTTATTTGCAGTTGGTAATTCAGGTCTTATGTATGGCGGGTATATGTTATTTATTATATAGAAATTATCGCAGGACCATCCCGGATCATTTTAAGCTCAAATTACTGTGTAGGTTGCTGTTGTGCTTTATTTCACCGCTCGTCGTCTGGCTGTTTTATATCGGGATCACGTTATTGCTTATGCATTATAGTCAAGATATTTTCGAGACTTTGGCGACAATTATCATTATTTTTATCGCAGTTTGCCCATTGATGTTTGTCATAGTTTTTTTGATCAAGCTCAGAAGGCCAATAGATATTCTCTGGTACTGTCTCTTATTCGCTCTAGCAGCCAGTATCTGGACAACGTATCTCACACTTGGAGCGCTTTCACAATGAAATGATAAACTCACCTCTTTTGAAGTCCTAAGACAACGAATAATAATCTAAAGGAAATTACTACCATTGCTTCGGATAAATGTAGGTGCCCCGAAGAGTTTATAGCTATCCTTGGTTTGGCATCTTAGGTGTATTGGGCAATGATATCCTTGTCACAAAATCGTGATTCCTGATAAAAGCAAAAAAGACTACTTATTTAGTAGTATTTATCAATAAGATGTTTTATATTTGTGATCAAATCGTTTATCAATTGGCGTTGGCAGCGATACAACCTAACAAAAACAAAGTTCAAATGAAACCACAAAGATCAACCTTTTCCGTCATTCACAACATGAAAAACATTCGATTTAACCTTACTCCATTTCGAATGCGCTATTGCGCTTAAATTTTTCCTTCTAGACTTTTTTAATGGATAGTAGGGGATAGTATTTCTCTTATTATCACTCATGCCACAAGTAGCATCATCCTACTTGTCTGTATTCACTTATTAAACTAATTCATCCCTATGAAAAAATACGAAGTATTTTTCCAGTGCTCGTTATTGCTTTTTTTTCTGTTGAGCAGTATTCTTTTTGCTTCTGCCCAGGAGGGCTCAGTGCCCAAAGTGTTTCAAAATGAATCCGGCGGGCAAAACTTGGAGAAAGATTATTATTTTCCGGCAGGAAGCCTTTTTGCAGCAAATATCCCCACGCCAAGTCAATTTTTCAATCATCAAATAGGTCATAGTCATACCCGTTATGACCAGATTGTTGATTATTTTAAGATACTTGAGCAACATTCCAGCCGGATAAAGATAGATACGATTGGTCGTACCTGGGAAGGACGACCGTTGATCGTGCTGAAAGCTTCTTCACCTGAGAACATACGCAATAGTGAACAAATTCGTCAACAACATATTGAAACGATTAACAAAGCAAAAGAGAACCGGATCGTATCTAATGAGGCACAGCCCGCATTGGTGTTTTTGGGTTTCAGTGTGCACGGTAATGAAACCTCAGCAGCCGAAGCATCTATTTTAACAGCTTATTACCTAGCTGCTACTGAAGATCCGGCTGTTGCAACTTCACTTACAAAGGGAATATTTTTTATAGACCCTGTCCGTAATCCAGATGGTTATGATCGTTATGTCAATTGGGTAAATGCTAATGCAGCATTTCCACCAAACGGAAGCCCCCTGGATAGAGAGCATAACGAAGTTTGGCCTGGAGGCCGAACAAACCACTATTGGTTTGACTTAAACCGCGATTGGATCAATCAGGTAAATCCCGAAAGTAAGGCGCGTGTCAGCTTCTTTCAACATTGGCTACCCCATTTTCAAGGTGACTTCCATGAGATGGGAGCAGCATCTTCCTTCTTTTTCGAACCCACAAAGACCGATGCTCAAGAATCTCCTTTAGTCCCTAAAAGTACGTATCAGCTAAATCAAAAATTCGCTGCTTACTATGCGAATGCATTGGATAAAATAGGATCTTTTTATTTCACCAAAGAACAATTTGATAATATTAATCCAACCTATGGATCTACTTATCCTGATCATGTCGGAAGCCTTGGAATCCTCTTTGAGCAGGCAAGTCCACGGGGACTCTTTCAGAAAACAAGCAATGGCGATCTAACTTACCCCTTTGCTATTCGAAATCATTTCAGAATAGCCTTGGCGAGCATTACAGCATCTATTGATCATCGTACGACACTTTTGGAAAATCAATTGAGATTCTTCCAGTCGACGTTCGAATTAGCTCAAAAAGATCCAGTTAAAGGTTACTTGGTAGATCTAAAGTACAATAATAACACAGCAGCACATTTCAAGGAACTTCTTGCCAGGCATCAAATCCGCTACCTAACGAACAATCGTGACCGTAAGGTAGATGGTAAAGATTTTGAGAAAGGAACTTCCATCATTATTCCGACAGCGCAGGCAAACTATCGGCTGGTCAAAGTCATCTTTGACGAAACCAAAACATATGTGGACAGCGTTTTTTATGATGGCTCGGGCAATTCCATTGCTTACCTCTATGGCTTCTCTTATGCTAGTCTAAAACAAGGGGTGGACAACGGAGAGAGCGATCAAAGTTCTGCTATCAATCCGCAAGCTATTGCCCTGACAAGGAGTAATTATGCTTATCTCGTAGACTGGCGGCAGGAGGGAGCAGCTTGGTTGTTATCCCAATTGCTACAGCGTGGAATCCTTGTGAAGTCCACTAGCAGTCCCTTTGAACTATCTGATCAGGGCATGACAATAGGGTTTGATTATGGAAGTCTGCTGATTCCCATACAAGGTCAGCCCATCTCAGCAGATGAATTATTTGATCTCTTACAGAAATTGAATAAAAGAGGAAATATAACGATTGCATCCGCTTCCACGGGATACAGCGGAAAGGGAATAGATCTCGGAAGTAGTGGATTTAAAAGCCTCGCACCTCAAAATGCATTGCTTTTAACCGGAAATGGGATTAGCGCTTATGAGGCCGGAGAAGTGTGGTATACATTTGAGCGCCAATTGGAACAGCCTATCTTACGGTTAAATCTTGATCAATTTAGTCGTGTAAACCTCGAGGAATATCAAGTACTTGTATTGGCTAGCGGCGAGTACACCGGATTGAGTTCGGCTGCTATTGAGCGTATCCGTGCTTGGGTAAAAAATGGGGGAACATTAATTGCTTTTGGACGTACTGGACAATGGCTTGCAGAACAGAAGATTGCTTCTTTTAAATTTCTTGACGGGAGGAGCGATAGTGTAGTGCCGAAAGAGGGAAAACCAACGAAAACAAAGGAACGTTTTGATTATGCTTCCGCCCAAGGTCGGGAAGGAACAAAACGTATTGGTGGAACCTATTTTAACACTGAAATTGACAGAACCCATCCCATCGGTTATGGTTACACCCAGAAAACAAAGCCTGTTTACCGCAATCACACTCTTTTTGTTGAGCTGGGTGACCAGGCCTATAATAATGTTGCAATTTATAGCAAGTCTCCCTTATTAAATGGATACGCATCGGCCGAAAATCAAAAGAAAATCGCAGGTACAGCCAGTATTCTCGTAGAAAATAGTGGGAATGGACGTATTGTATATTTTGTTGACGATCCCCTATTCCGAGGTATTTCCTTTGGCAATGCACGCAGCTTTTTTAATGCGGTCTTACTTGGACAGGTTCTTCAATCTGGGATAAGAAGATAAACGATTCCATTTATATCAATTAAAATAAACACTCCTAAATAATTTAAATAGATGAAAAATAAACTAACATTATTTACTGTTTCGATGCTGTTTCTTGCCACACAGGCATCGGCTCAAAAAGTAGCAGCGCTACGTTTAACCGGAAAAATAGAAGGATTGAAAGAAGGTAAAATATATCTTCAACAATACGATAATAAAGTATTTAAAACGATTGATTCTACCTCGGTCCACAACGGTCGATTTAGTTTTGGGACTAAAGTGCCGTTACCCGAACTCTATGGTCTGAAGTTGAATGAAGAAGGTTATCCCGTCCAACTTTTCTTGGAGGATGCTCCAATTGAAGTGCTCATCCAGTCTGGAGAAAATGGCGATCATGCTACCGTGAGAGGATCAAAAGCTCAAGCTTATTTTGAGCGCGCAAATAAAGAGCAACGTAAGTATACTGCCAAGCAGTTTATTGAAGCAGATCCCAAATCTATTGTCGCTGCGTATGCATTGTTCCGCAACTATTCCTATAATCTGTCTCCGGATGAGCTCGAAGAGCATATAAAGTTGCTGGATGCCTCATTGCAACAAACACAATATGTACGCATCTTGAAAGATTTAATCTTAAAACAGCGTGCCGTATTGCCGGGTAATAAAGCCTTAGATTTTGTGTCTACTGGTCCCGATGGAAATAAAATACGATTCAGTGAGCATCTTGGTAAAGGATATGTGCTGCTTGATTTTTGGGCAGCCTGGTGTGGTCCTTGCCGTCGGGAAAATCCCAATATTGTTGCAGCTTTCCAGAAATATAGAAACCATGGATTTAGCGTATTTGGCGTATCACTGGATAAGAAAAAAGCAGATTGGCTAAAAGCCATTAAGGACGATGGATTGGATTGGACTCAGGTTTCTGATCTTTCGTTCTGGGATACAGAAGCTGCAGCTCTGTATGGTGTCCGTTTTATCCCGAGTAACCTACTTATCGACGAGCATGGTATTATCGTGGCCCGTAACATTAAAGGCGATGCGTTATTGCAGAAATTAAAGGAAATCTACGGCGAGTAAAGAACAAACAAAAACATCAAACAGAAAAACAATGAGAAAATCAAGCTTGTTTTATTTGCTTCTTTCATTAGCTGGCAGTGGGGCCGTGGCACCTTCCTTCGCACAGGAGCAAACAAAATCTATTATAAATGCTGTACTCAGTGGTGTTGTACAGGACGCTGCTACCGGAAAGCCTCTTGCTGGTGCAACCTTAAGTCTAAAGGATGTAACCCATCATGTAAGTACCGATAAATTTGGGAGATTTCAATTTGTAACCGGACAGAAATTGCCCTTTACAGTTACAATATCCTTTGTGGGGTATACAAGTCAGACCTTGGTCATAGATCATTCTCCAGTGGTTATTGAACTTGAGCCTGTGGATCATACACTTGAGGAGACCGTCGTCGTAGGTTATACTACTGCAAAAAAATCAAGTTATACAGGATCCGTAGCGACGGTAAGTGGCAAAGAATTGGATAATCTACAGATTACGACAATTGGGAAAGCATTGCAGGGGACGGTGCCCGGGCTACAGTCCATTGCCGCAGCAGGTCAGCCTGGGAGTGATGCCGAATTATTTGTCAGGGGTGTAGGCTCTGTAAACGCATCAACAGCACCGCTTTATGTCGTAGATGGTACCCCCGGGGCCAATCCCAATAGCCTCAATCCAAAAGATATCCTTTCTATTTCGGTCTTAAAAGATGCGACAGCAAGTGCACTATACGGTTCACGTGGTGCAAATGGCGTCATCGTGATCACAACAAAATCCGGTGAGCTGAACAGTAAGACTGCCGTTAACTTTTCGGCGAATTACGGTTATACAGGGAGGGCAGTGAAAGATTATGAATACCTATCCCAGCAGGAATATTATGAATTGCAATGGGAAGCAATCCGCAATACGCAGCTCGATCAAGGGAAATCCGCCGGCGATGCTGCCCAGTACGCCACAGATTATTTGGTCGATGGTGCGCTTAAAGTAAACATCTTTGGGACTAACTATCCAAAACCCGTAGGGCTCGATGGAAAGCTGGTTGCAGGAGCAACATCGCTCTGGAACGATAACTGGGGAGAAGCAATTGCCCGAAGGGGGATACGCCAGCAATATGACCTTAGTTTGAGTGGTGGCGGCGCAAGTACTCGTTATTATCTTTCTGCCGGTTACCTCAATGAACAAGGCTGGATTCGCACGGCTGATTTCAAGCGGTATAATTTCCGAACAAATATACAATCTAAGGTGAACAACTGGTTTGAAGTTGGCGGGAATGTTGCCTTGTCATCAGGCTTTCAACGTGCGCCTACGCAGAGCGATAGCAATACCGGCAACTTCGCTAACTTTCAGCGTTTAGTGTCCGATCTGTATCCCGTCTATCAGCGCAATCCTGATGGGAGCTATGTGCTGGATGAACAGGGCAATAAGATCTGGGACTATGGGTTATGGCGCCCAACAACAGCTGCGAGTGGTTCAAATATTTTAGGCAGCGCTGAAAATGCAATTTCCGGTACCAACAATGAATCAGTTTTGTTGGGGACCAATATCAAAATATCATTTGCGGACAATTTATTCTTGAAGACCTCGGCCAATATCGACTACCGAAACACGAGTTCACATACCTATTCGCATTCGTACTATAGTACGGGTGTCCTTACAGATGGAGCGGGATCCGCAAGCCGAAGTTCGAGCCGTACACTCAACTATACGGTCAATAGCTTTCTGAACTATGCGGCTACATTTGGTAATAAGCATAGCATTAGTGCTCTGGTTGGTCCCGAAATCTATGTGGAAGGAGCTTCTTCACTATCAGGTAACCGCACGGGCTTCCAGGTACTTGGTAAAACGGAGCCATCCGCAGGGACACTGAGCGGTGTTTTTAACGGGACTTCTTCCGATTATAAGCTCGCAAGCTGGTTGGGACAGGTAAATTATGATTATCTGGACCGCTACCATTTTTCTACGAGCTACCGTAGAGACGGTTCATCCCGCTTCAGTAAGCAATCGCGTTGGGGTAATTTCTGGTCCGTCGGTGCGGCTTGGAACGTGAAAAAAGAATCCTTCCTGAAAGAAATCAGTACGATCAACAACCTGAATTTACGGGCGAGTTATGGAGCCCAGGGAAATGATAAAGTTGGTAACTATGCCTATGGCGGATTCTATTCCATTTATAACAGTTTGGACAATCTGGGGCTTTTACCGTCTGATTTACCTACACCAGATTTGAAATGGGAAACAAATCTTAATCTCAATATCGGTGCTGATATCGCTTTATTCAATAATCGGTTGGTAGCACAGATTGATGTCTATGACCGGAAGTCAAAAGACCTGCTTTTCCAAAAGCCACTTTCACCGTCTACAGGTTATAGCGGGATCGATGCCAATATTGGCTCATTGAGCAACCGTGGAATTGATGGGCAGATTACAGGGGTACCTATTCGAAACAAAGATTTCAGATGGTCTATTACAGCAAATGTGGGGCACTATAAAAATAAAATCACCAAACTACCACAAAAAGAAATTCTCACTGGATCCATTGGGCAGTATGGTAACACGAAAAAAATGGTTGAAGGTGGTTCCATCTATGATTTTTATATCAAGGAATGGGCGGGAGTAGATCCAGAGACTGGCAAGGCAACCTGGTATAAGGATGTAAAAGATGCGACAGGAAATATAACTGGGCGCACGACGACAACGAATCAAAATGAAGCATCATTTTATTTTGAAGGAAGTTCATTGCCAGATCTTTATGGTGGTATTAGTAACAGCTTTAGTTACAAAGGAATAGATTTGTCTTTCTTGTTTTCCTATAGTCTAGGCGGAAAAATCTTTGATGGTGATCAACCCATGATTATGCATGTGGGTTCAGCACCGGGGCGAAGTTGGTCCAAGGAAGCCCTCAATAGATGGACACCCGAAAATAGAGATACCGATTTCCCCCGATTGTCTTACGTGACCGATTCCTGGAATAGTATTCCTTCCACACGTTTTCTACGGAGTGCAAGCTATGGACGCCTAAAGAATTTGAGCTTAAGCTATACTATTCCGCGTAATCTTGTGTCAAAATGGTCTCTTTCCGATGTCCGGATACGTTTTGTAGGTGAAAACTTATTGACGTTCTATGGAACTCAGGGCCTGGACCCAGAGCAAACAGTAGGTGGAGTTACCTACTATCGCTACCCGGCACAGAAGTCATACGCTCTCGTCCTCAATGTTTCCTTTTAACATTCCTATTTGATTTATTATGAAATTAAAATATATCACCATCATTTTTCCTTTATTGGTACTCTCATCCTGTCGAGACAGTTTCTTTGAGACTGCTCCTGCAACCCAGATTACGACTCCTGAGGTATTTTCTTCTGAGAATAATATTGATGCCTTTATCAACGGATCAATCCGCTTTTTGATGGAAAATAGCACCTCTCAAGACAATCCTGGGCTCCCAACCATATTCCTCACACATGAAGTGATGGGAGAGGACGCTATAGCACGGGATGGCCGCTATGGTTTTCGGGACTCATATCCCTATAAAGATCCTTTTGACAACACCACTCGCCGGGCACTTTTCTTTTGGACCTTGCAATATAAATCTATTGACCATGCCAATAATCTGATAGCCAATGTGAAAATTGACGATAACAGTAAAGAAAGCTTAAAACACCTCAAGGGGCAAGCCTATGCCTTGAGGGGATTGAATTATCTCAATCTCGTACGTCAGTACCAGTTTACCTATGTGAAAGACCCAAATGTCAAGGCAATACCGATTTATACCGAACCAACGACACCAACGACGGTTCCCAAACCACTGGCTACAGTAAAGGAGGTTTATGAGCAGGTTATTTCCGATTTAAAAGAAGCCGAAAAATTATTGGCGGGTTTCAAGCGGAAAGTGAAGAACAGACTAGACCTCAATGTCATTTATGGTCTACTGGCTAGAACATATTTGACACAGGAAAATTGGGCGCAAGCACGTGATTATGCAGCAAGAGCACGTGTCGGTTATCCAATTATGACGGCAGAGCAGTACAAGGAAGGATTTAACGATGTCAGCAATCCGGAGTGGATCTGGGGACACCCACAGACCGCGACCCAAAATTTGGGTGGAGCTTCTTTCTTAGCCTATATTGAGACAACTCCTTACGCAACAGATGCCAAAGGTGTAAATCTATATTTTGGTTATAATAGCATTATTCCTGACCCCAATTTTATCAGCTTATTTACAGCTGCTGATGTGCGTAAATCGCTTTTTGAGATTGCCAAGCAACCTGCTGAGGCGATTTATCGCTCCTATCGTTACCGTAAGTTTAGAAATAAACACCCCAACCGCGATGGACATATCGTTTTAATGCGATCATCAGAACAACTGCTTATCGAAGCCGAGAGTAGAGCTCGCCTGGGCGATGTAAAAGGTGCTATAGACCTCCTAAACGAATTAAGACGTAAACGGACTTTGCAAGATCTTGATGTCGCAAATTTCGATAAGGCAAAGGCGGTACAGGAAGTTTTATTGGAGCGCCGTAAAGAACTATGGGGTGAAGGTTTCCGTCTTTACGATATTCTTCGGACGCAGACGGCGCCTGTACGTCGTGAGGCTAATGAGACCTTTGTGGATGATGCTGGAAAGACAGTAGCTGTGATGGGACATTATATTCTCAAGTTTCCGGATGGATCCAGCTTATCTCCAAATAGCAAATATTTTTTATTTCCTATACCTCTAAATGAACTGAATAATAACCCAAGTTTGCAAAACTAATTGATGGTTAGTTGTTTATAAGGGGGGGGCTAAAAGGCCACTTAGAAGAAACACTAAGTGGCCTTTTATTACAATGCTGCTTCTTTCTAGTATAGAAAAGAAGCAGGCTATCAAATCGGGGAATGAACCAGTTGTTAATAGATCATTTATTCCATTTATTGATGAAGGCGAATTTCTTCCGCTTGATGCATGAATAAGCTAGCAAGCGAGATTTAGCTTATTCTATTTTTAATAAGAGTGCTATATCCTGTTTTGCGAGAACATGACCTTTATTGACAATATTACTTTTTAGATAAAGAAAACATTGGTCGTTATGGTCGAGCTTACCGATAGTCAGTTTTACCGATTTTATATCGAGCGTATTAATTTCTGATGGATCCATCTTATCGGGGTCTGCAATTAGTTTTCCCTCTTTCCTAATTTCTTCAAAATCCCAAGAGTATCCCTTCCATGGTCCCGCAACTAACGTTGTATTTTTGCTGTCCATGATGCGTTGACTTTTGTATTTCAAGGGTATACTGTCGATCACGATCGTATAGTCCTTAAGATGAATTGCGAGCTCTTTTAAATAATGTGGAAAGTCTTCGGGCACGAAATAGATGCTGTTGTCTTTGTGAATGATCTTAAGCTTTACAATCCCTATTTTATCTATTTTTACCGATTGTGAAACTTGTATAAATACCGCGTACTCCTGTTCGCTAATGCCCAAATTTTTGTGATAGGGCATAAGTTCCCCAGGTTTTAATTCACTCATTGTTTTTAGAAACCAATCTTGGTTCTGTTGAATGGCAAGTTTCATTTTTTTGAGAATTTCTGACTCGGCGGTATTCAGAGGAGGGGTGCCCAACACCTCTGCGACATAGTCACCCTCAGGAAGTAATCTGTCAACGAATTGAAGCGCCATTACTGTGCTGTCTGTTTTAGTCCTCTCTTGAGCAAATCCATTCATGGAAAATAGTAGGGTAGCTGTGCAGGCGATAAAAGAAAGATATCTACGGAGAAATGTCATGTTGAACTTGAGCTTTTGTAAACGTTATAAGCGTTTAAGTTACAGCTTAATTCTGATAAATAAGAAGCTGAAAAGGAATCACATAATAGGAAATGGCAAAGAGAACTTGCTGAAAGTACATTTAACAATTTGATAATACCTGATTATTAACTTTGCAGAGCAGCTTGATTAGATTAAGAACGTGAATTATATTATTATCGTAGGGGCAACCCAAGCCTTAATGGCTTTGGGAATTTTATTGAAGGACAAAAAAAATAATGGACAGCATGATAATATCCTTTCTTATTTATTAGCCTCCATTTTTTTGCACCTGGCAATCAGTTTTGCATTGAACGTCTTTTGGCCCAATTCAAAAATCCATCAGCAATTCAATACATTTATCGCATTGGCATATCCCGGTTTGTTATGGTGTTATATACGTTTTCTCGAACATAAGGGAAAGTCCATCGATATTCTTTTGGCGATGTTTCCATCGATAGGTGCATCTATTGGTTACTTTTGGATTGCTGCCTATGTGATCAACCATTCTGGCGAATTACCACCATTCATCAAACTGTACAATTCAATATCTGGTTATGCATATACGATATTATATATCGTGTACCCGTTAAAAATTTTGGCTAAGACACATACGATACCGACATTTTGGAAACTTGAAAAACGTATGGTTAGACTGGCCGCTTCCCTGTTCCTGTTTGTTGGGCTCGCATTTTTAATCATCAGCATCTGGACTCGACTATCTGATATATCCGTCTATTTTAATCTTATCCATCTGTGGCTCCGTCTGATTATTTATTCTATATTGGCGGTTATCTGCATATCTATTATTTATGTCAAAGTAAGCTCCTTCCTATATGTTCATTTATATCAGCAGGAGCAAGTAAAGCCGCATATTCTTGACCATCAGCATGAAAATCGGTTGGACAGCTCGATGGGGAAATCCCGATACCCATCTGCTGAGGAAAATGAAAGGAATGCCGGTATAGACTATGTAGGTATTTTGGCGAAGGTAGAAAATCTGATGTCCCAGCATAAAGTCTTCTTAGATCCAAGTCTCACATTAGATATTCTTGCTACAAAGGCCGATGTATCACGTCACCATCTTTCCGAAACGTTAAATCAGTACCAGGAAAAGTCCTTTTATCAGTATGTTAATGAGTATCGAATTAAGGAGGTTATTACATTAATGGATCTGTACAAAAGCAAAGGAGAGACCATCAATATACTTGCGATGGCATTTCAGGCTGGATTCCATTCCAAATCCTCGTTTAATCAATATTTCAAAAAGGTTCAGGGCTGCACACCTTCGGCCTATCTCAAAGCAAAACCACATTATAACCTAGTGAATACCTAAGTGAATATTCTTGTCCATCGGGCTGGAAAAGCGGGTATTAATTAATCCTAAAAGCGGTGTTCTACGTCGCGATCAGCGTATCAATTTATCGGTAACCTAATCTTAATGCAAAGTTAATGTTTGTAAATTCCATTAAATGAGTGCTTTGTGGTGTTTGATGCTAATTGGTCGTACTTCTTTATCGAGAAAGACGACAGGCATCTCATGAAATATCAATTTCGTAGCAAATAACAAAAATTGATTACATGATATGAAAAGAACATTACTCTTTTTGATTTCGTTGATGCCATTCTTTTTACAGGCGCAACAAATTACAGGGACTGTCACTTCAATGACCGACGAGGTATTGCCCGGTGCTACAATACAGGTCGGGAAGTCTACCGCACAAACAAATCTCGATGGTAAGTTTACATTGATTTTAAAAGAAAAGGGACCTGTTCGACTTGCTGTTTTCTACACCGGTTATCAAGCATTTGTGTTAGATACACTTGTTTCAGGCGAGGGAGTTCATTTGGGAATAATCAAATTGCAACCATCCAATAATAGCCTGGGCGAGGTTGTCGTCGTCGGTTCTTCAGCTGGTTCTCAGCTCAAGGCATTAAACATCAAAAAAACGGCAAATGCTATTATGGAAGTATTGGCGGCGGATGCTATTGGTAAATTACCCGATCGCAATGCTGCCGAAGCGGTACAACGCATTCAAGGGGTTTCCATTGAACGAGATCAAGGGGAGGGGCGATATGTTTCCGTACGTGGCACACCCATACAGTGGAGTGCGTCTTTGTTAAATGGGAACCGGCTTCCTTCCGCTAGTCTTGACTATGCAGATCGACGGATTCAGATGGATATTTTCCCCTCAGAGATGATTCAATATGTGCAGCTATCAAAAGCAATCACTCCGGATATGGAGGGAGATGCTATCGGAGGGTCGATTAATTTTATTACCAAAGCAGCTCCCTTAAAACGTACACTCCATATCAATGCGGCTGGCGGCTATAATGGACAATCTCAGCGCGGATCATACAACAGTTCAATCCTCTTTGGCGACCGTGTTGCGCAGGGAAAATTGGGTTATATCCTTTCGGCAGTAATCTGGGACCGAACAGCTGCCCAGGACCGATATAACCTAAACTATGATTTTTCGAACAGTAATGCTACGCAGGCTTTTTCCATCACAGATCTACAATTGCGGGATTATATTGCACGCCGGCGTACACTGGGATTTAATGGTGGACTTGAATATGCATTCAATGAAAGGCACAAAATCATGGCTAAGGGACTCTATAGCGAATATATGGACGCTCAGCGTGTCCGTGAGAATTATTTCTATTTTAATACCAAAACAGCGACCATAACAACCAGAGCCGCAGATTACCATACAAGCCTTTACTCTGGAGAGCTTAGCGGGCAGTCGAGTTTTTCAGAACGATTTGGATTGGATTGGGCACTGAGCATGGATAAGTCCGCTTTTAAATTTAAGGACCCCGATTACTATCCAATGGCAACCTTTTCCCAAAAGGTTGATTATGATGGCTTGGCTCCAGATGGAAAGAAATACCTCGCGATGGATTCGCCAGACGGAACTGGGGACTATATTGACCATATCCTACCTCATCTTGCTTCCACTACAGCGATTAGCGCAGAAGCCATGAAATTAACACAGGTTGTCAATATCAGGAGCAAAAATCAAGAACGTAACAAGCGTGTTGGGGTAAACTTGAAATATACACCTAGCAATTCATTGATCGTTAAATTTGGTGGAAAGTTTATCCACAAGGATAAGCAGGTAGAAAACCCCTATAGTATTTATGTGGCCGGTATCTCTGGAGCTGCTCCAACATTAGCCAGCTTAGGTACTGAACCCTATCCCTATCGGGGTGGTTTTTTGACCGAAATAGGATCGCCCTACAACAATGTGCTTATTGATCAGGTAGCTATGGCATCAGTGAGGCAACTTGCATCACCGGAGGGTATTGCCGAAAACAAGTTGTACCCATTCCGCGTCGATTCAGCTAGCAACGCATCAGGTGCCGCCAACTACTACAGTGGAAAGGAAAATGTATACGCAATTTATGGTTCTGCTGAATTTAAATTGACAGAGCAGCTCATCATTATAGGAGGAATACGAAACGAGTACAACAAAGTTACTTTTTCAGGCAACAAAGTATCCACGCTTGCAGACAAATCGACTAAAGTAGAAGCAATCAATCAGGACAATAGCTATAATGCTTTTCTGCCAATGTTGCATGTAAAGATCAATGCGACGAAGAATGATATTATTCGGCTGGCATTTACGCGAAGTTTCACCCGTCCCGATTTTGGTAGCCTCAATCCAGGTACGACACAAGACGATATCAACCGTGTCATCACCCGTGGTAATCCAAACTTAAAACCCACTTTTGCTAGCAATTTTGATCTCATGGCCGAACATTACTTTGGTGGCATAGGTATGGTTTCAGCGGGGGCATTTTACAAGAAACTTTCCAACCTGATCTATTCCAATCAATCTACACAAGATATTAATGGTATTTTATTCAATGTAAATGAACCCGAAAATCTTCAAAACGCCTGGCTGTTAGGTTTTGAAGCCGGCATATCCAAGCGATTTACAGAGCTGCCAGGAATATGGAAAGGATTTGGCGTAGATGCAAACTACACCTATACAGACTCAAAAGCGAAAGTTCCGCGCTTTGACAAAGGAAAATTGATAGAAGATGAAAGTGTGATTCCTAAGCAGGCAAAACACTTGTTCAATGTTTCTCTAATCTATGAAAATAGCAAGTTTATGGCACGTATTGCCGGCAACTATAAAGGTAAATATCTTGATGCCATTCGTCAGGTCGCTGGACCTGAACACTACCGTTGGTATTCGAGCAATTTTTCGGTAGACTTTTCTTCTTCCTACAGCATCAACTCGAAATTCAGATTATTCGCCGAATTAAATAACATTACTGGAGCCCCGGTGCGCTACTATCACGGTGTATACGATCGTGCCGAACAAGCAGAATGGTATTCTGTCCGTGGTCAAGTGGGGATCAGTGCAAAACTTTTTTAAAATATAACAAATATGGAATTCAAACAGATTATCCTAACAACGTTGTCCACCCTGGTACTAGGTACTGGAGTTATTCGTGCTCAACAATCCGAGCTTCCACAGCTCAATACATTAAAGATCAATCAGATTCAGGTGCTTGGTACGCATAATAGTTATGCTAGGCCTGTCGATCCACGTCTTGCTGCCTATGCTGACCCTATTTTTGCAAAAATGATGGAAAAAATGACCACATTAATCCCCGCGGACAAGCTTGCGTCATTTAAGGAGTTTCATCCAAATACGATGACGATGAGCGAAGGGTTGAAATATGACCACCCGTCTTTTGATGTACAGCTCGACAGTGGTATCCGTAGTTTAGAAATGGATGTTTATTATGACCCTACAGGACATCGTTTCAATAAGCCTGCTGGGTACGAGGTATTAAATAGCATGGGTGTTTCGGATCTGGCGCCCTATCAAAAGGAAGATTTGGAAAAGCCAGGTTTCAAGATGCTCCATATTGCAGATTTTGATTTTCGATCGCATTACGCTACTTTCCGAGGCGGCTTGAAAGCGTTAAGAAATTGGTCCGACAGACATCCCGGTCATCTTCCGATCTTTATTATGGTCGAAGCAAAGGACAAAGGCATACCAATCTTTCCGAATAGCGCTGAAGTTCTTCCATTTGACGAGAAGGCATTCGATCAGCTGGATGCCGAAGTTATCGAAATATTGGGAAAAGACAAGCTTATTACCCCAGATGATGTACGTGGACAGTATACAACGTTACGCGAGGCCGTGCGTTCTGGCAACTGGCCAACCATTAAAACATCCCGTGGAAAATTTGTTTTCTTGTTACTTCCGGCGACTGCTGGGATGAATCTGGAATCTGCTTATATTAAAGAGAGACCCAATCTTGAAAAACGTATCATGTTTGTACAGTCTGAACCCAATGATAGTTTTGCATCTTTTATCCTGTTGGACAATGCGCTAGTTCGTCAAAATGAAATTCAAAATCTTGTAAAACATGGTTATATTGTTCGTAGCCGTTCAGATATCGAAACATACGAAGCAAAGATCAATGACTATACAAGGGCAGATGCGGCTTTTAATAGTGGAGCCCAGATTATATACACCGATTTTTTTAGACCAGGTAATGGTTACCATACATCCTATTATGTGAAGTTGCCTCATGGCAACCCTGCTCGTTCAAATCCTATTAATGGAAGAAAATTAAGCGTTGATACTCAGAAACAATAAAAAGAATAAAAATAGTACCGCTTCAATATTGAAGCGGTACTATTTTTATTTGAAACTTTTAAAACTCTAGTAAACAATGATACTAGGGGACTAAAAGCGAAAAGTGGCTGTTAGAAAGGATGCACGTGGTGGAATGGACACTGTCGCATAGGGTGACTGTTTTTGAACAGCGAGCGTATATTGCTCTTTGGTAAAGCTATTATTGCCTTCCAATGTTTCCAATATACCTCCTGGTCTTACCCAGCTCATTACACCATATGTATTTAATAAGTTATTGATATTGAGACTTAGTTTTACGCTTTTGCTGAGGTCATAACCCGCTCCAAGGTCAAATTGAGAAAAGGCGGGCAAGGTGAATGCGTTGACCACATTAGCTTGCCTTTTTCCAAGGTAGGACCAGGTGATAAAAGTATAGAATTTTCCATTAAGATAGGTGGGCGTGAGATTGAAAATAGCGCGAGCATTATTATCTGTTTCGTTGCCTGAGTAGGAAATCTTAGTATCATCTTCAGGTCCAGGATTATTGGCTACCCATGACTCGAGATTAACTATTTTAGAACGTTGAAGAGTAGCTATACTACGTATGTTAAAGTGCTTGTCGATCTTCCAGTCAGCTTCAATTTCCACACCCATTGTTCTATATTTTCCGTATAACATCTCAGGTGTATAAAATCCGCCGCCGCTGGCTTGCAAAAATTGCCCGTTGGGTACACCACTAAGAACACTATAGAATGGTGTGACAAAGATGTTGAGCGTTTTTGTTTTAGCTTTTAATCCAACTTCTATTTGTCTAGTCGTACGTTCTTGGGGGTGTAGTAGTCCAATTGTTTCAGGTCTATTGGTAGCGAAGTAAACATCTAGGTCTGGTGCTTTTTTACCTTGAGAATAACGCCCATAGAGTGCAATATTGGTATTGAAGGTATAGTTTAATGCACCGGAAAAAGAAACCGTATGAAGAGTCTTATCATAATCTACCCTTGTTATTTTGTCAACAGTATTGTTGTCATAAAACGTCTTGGGATTTCCATCTGTACCTTCCTGTAGTCCAGTTTTCATATAGATACGTTCGTTATATCCTTTGATATTTACATTTTCATAACGGAGACCCCAGTCAAACGTCAACTGTGGATTTATATACCAGGTATGGCCAAAAAATAAGGCCGCCTGATTTTGTTTGGCATTGAATGTTAGCGAGGCACCATTGTCGCCATATGCTTGCGCGATACCGTCACTGTTACTTATTTGATGTAAGCCCGTCGTGCCGGCGAGTGTCGCGCCGGTAAACTCGAGTGAAATCAGCTGGGGCCTATTTTCAATTGTGCTAAGCGCAATACCATCTATACCTGAATAACGTCTTACATTTGAATAGCCATAATAACCCCCCAGTGTAAAATTCATCTTATCTGTAACCTTTTGAAAAGAAAACTGATCAACAAATTCCTTGACGTTATTTTTATAGGCACCAAAAGTGGTCATAAATATGGAATTGAGCAGAAGGTCCTGTCCAGGAAGTTCATTCTTGTTAACCGTGTAGACTGGTAATCCATTTGAACCTAGCGTTGAAGTAACCTGCATAAGTTCGGTTCCTGTTTTGGCATTCTTGAAAGAATAGGAACCGATTCCCAAACCCTGTTGTCCGGTCATTAAAAAATAGGTCGTCATGTCCGTTGTACTCATTGCTGTGACAGCACCGGGTGTGTTATAGAGAATATCATTGCTTGAATAACGTGCCGCATTATTAAATGACCAGCCCGCACCCAATTGTTGTTCCCAATTGACACCGCCTGAACGATATTTACTTTTGACTAGATTCTTTGGATTAAAAGAAATAGAACCACCATATCTAAAATCCTGCGAGGTATAATCAACTGCTGGCATCAACACCGTAGCGTTAATGTCAAAACCTTGGGCCGGTCTTGGTTTGTCGAAATCTTTTGTCGGAATAAACTGGACATAACCATTTTTGTCGTTCAAGTATTTCGCGAAAAACTTAAGCGTACCTCTTTTCAGTTTCTTGACTACATTCGCCTTGACCTGACCGCCATTATTCATGGGATATCCAGGATATCTGCCGCTTTCATCATATCTGTAGAAACCACCAATATTATAAAACCAGTTATTTTTCAATGGCCCACCAATATTCAGATCAACACGGGCATAGCTCCGTCCATCGATCCCGACCAGACCATATTTTGTTCTCAGTTCACCCTCGAAACGATCCGTTCCAGTTTTGGATACGTAATTAAAAACGCCTCCAGGGGCATTGGCTGCGGTAATAGATGCAGTTCCCCCACGTACAGCTTCCAATCGATATAAGGTTGCATCAGGACGGAGGAAAAAATCAGGACCATAATTGAAATATGTCGTGTTGGTTACCGGTAAACCATCTTCTTGCATGGAAACATATTCGTAACCAAAACTACCATCTTGTGTCCCAACGGTGATGCCTCTGCTGGCCACGCTATTGCGTATTTCGCCTAGTGACGAATTAACAAACACCCCAGGTACATTTTTCAAGAGATCGGCAGCACTCAATGGGACTACCCATTCTATTTGTCCGGCATCTAGTGTACTGATCGCAACGGACGCGTCCATACGCTTGCGTTTGTCAAAAGTTCCCGTCACAAACACTTCATCCATCTTGTTGTTTTCGGATGTAAGTATCACTGTTGTATTTTGCCCAGGACTTGCCTGTTGCTCTTTGTTGAGATAACCGATGGAGGAAACTTGTAGTATAACAGACCTACTCGTTACCCCTGCTATCTGGAATGCCCCCAGATGATCACTCACAGTTCCCAAATTGCTGTTTTTAACTTTGATGGTAGCCCCCTGTATCGCTTGTCCACCAGTATCTTCTATTTTCCCTGAGAGGATATTTGACTGTCCAAAACAGAACGTAAAGGCGCAGGTCAAAAATAAGATGAGAAGATAATTTTTGTAATTTATTGATTGTGTTTTCATAGCGGTTATAATTGGTGATATCGACATTATAACAGTGCTTGGTAAACTGACACCTTGAATTTGTCGCCGAGTTCGCTGTGCCTTAGTGGCCACTGTTGTATAAATAGTAGTGCAATTATTTTTTCTCGCGGGTCCGCCCAAAAAGTCGTTCCGAAGAATCCACCCCAAGAGATGCTTCCTTCTGATAGACCCAATCTCGCATTGCCTTCACTTGAAGTGATCTGAAAACCAAGTCCAAATTTATCGTCCCCCAAAGAAAGATCTCCGATCTGATTTTTGGTCATTATTTCTATCGTATGTCGTGATAGTAAACGATGACCATTATAGATACCTTTGTTTAATAGCATCTGAAGGAATAGGGCATAGTCTTTTAATGTTGATACAAGGCCGGCCCCACCAGCGTAGAGTCCATTGTGATTAATTGGATAGTCAATAGAGACATTCGGAAAAGTATTGTCAGCCCATGGCATGACTGTTCCAGTTTGCTTATCTTCTGTGTAAACTTGGACCAGTCGATGTTGCTTTTCTGTGGGTAAGTCAAAATAGGTATCCTCCATTCCTAATGGTTCAAAAATTCGAGTTTTGAAAAATTGATCGAGTGTTTTTCCTGAAGTGACCTCAACTAACCTTCCCAATACATCTATACCCAGACTATAAGTAAATTTTTCGCCAGGTTGGTGGATAATAGGCAAGGTCCCCAATTTGTTAATCATTGGTTCAAGTAGTAGGGGAGTTTTTGAAAATCCGGCGATGATACCTGCTTTGGCATAGATTGCTTGCATCTGTGGCGATCCAATTTGGGCGTAATCTAAACCAGAAGTGTGTGTAAGCAGGTCGCGAATTGTAATCTCGCGCTTGGCGGGTACAGTAGTAAATGTACTGTCCTTTTCATTAAACTTATCTAATACACGAGGTTTAGCAAAGGAGGGGAGATAGCGTGAGATTGGATCATCTAATAAAAATTTACCTTCTTCATAGAGCATCATAACGGCGGTGCTTGTAATCGCCTTTGTCTGTGAAGCGATCCGGAAGATCGCATCCTTGTCCAAACTCTTTTTAGGTTTTATCCGATCTACTCCAAAAGCTTTATGATAAACGGTGTTTCCATGATGAATCAATAGAGCAGCTGCACCTTTTATCCAACTACTGTCGACGTACTGTTGTAATAACAGATCAATACGTTGGAGGCGCTCTTGGGAAAATCCATGGATTGTTTTTTCAAGATTACCTTCTTTGCCAGGTACTTGCGCAAAAGATAGCAAGGGCAGCAAGGCATAAATTAAATAAATAGCTATTTTCATCTTTTTCTGAGCAAAGTAATTTTTGAAAATTATTTTATAGATTTATAGAAGTATTCATACATAAAACTGTATAATTCCGGAAATACCCTATCAGGTAATAAACCATGTGGATAACCGGGAAAATTATGCAGTTCTACTGGAATACCGGCTTTGATCAGTTTAACACCTAAATCCAATCCACCATCACGTAGAGGATCGACACCACAGGTTGCGATATATGTAGGGGGTAATTGGCTGAAATTATCGGTCATTCCTGGCAATACATTCTTAGGGATGTTGGAGGCATAATCTTTGCCTATGTACAGTTTCAATAGGTAGGGTATATCGGCTCCTTTCACGCCTGGTATTTGCCAGAGCTCACGTACAGAAACGTGGTTTGTATCTATATCTGCAGGAGGAAAAAATAAAGCCTGAAGGGCGATTTTTGGTCCCTTTCGTTCGCGATTCAATAAAGTCATGCTGCCAGCAACTCCAGCTCCGGCGCTACCGCCACCCAAACCTATTTGTGTTGTATCCCCCTGAAAATTTTTCGCATTCTTAATACTCCATAGAAAAACAGCATACGCATCGTGAACTGCGGCTGGGTAAGGATGTTCAGGTGCGAGTCGATAATCTACCGAAATAACGACAACCTTTCCCCGTATTGCCATATTTGCACAATGCTTATGGTCTCCGTTCAGATTTCCATAGACAAACCCACCACCATGAAACCATAAGAAGATTGGGGCAGTAGCACTGTATTTGGGTTTGTAGATCCGAACTGGAATGTCAGGATCACCCGCCTTCAAACCGGGGACATTGCGATATGTTATCTCCACACTATCTGCATTGGTTAATAGCGGTATAGTGGATTGCTTTTCTTTCTCCCTTACGGACTTGATATTTTCATAGTCCAACTGTGTGAGGGGCATCAATGCCAATGGAGCGTATTTGGGGAGAAGTCTCTGACTTACTTCTTGAGGAGTAAGCGGGCGGACTGTGTGCTTATCTTGTGCCCGAATCCCCAAGAGATGAACAAAGACCAAACATGTGATAAAAATAATCTTTTTCATGTATATATATTTTTAGTGACCATACTGTTGTATCCATTGTATTGCTGTTCCGTATACGCGTTTTCGAGCGTTCTTATCCGTCATATTCAAATCATGACCAGCGCCTTCTATACGGACAAGCTCATGCACAATTTTCCTATTGGAAAGCGAATCGTTGAGCTGTTGGGACTGTGAGAAGTCGACGACTGGATCTGCTGTACCATGTACTATCAGCACAGGGATATCTTTGATGTGTTTTATGGGACTAGACTTGTAAAAGCTAATGTCCAATGGTTGACCTGATTCATAAGTATGCCCTGTCATTTTTACAATGACATCTTTTAGCCCGACTTTTTCTGAATAAGCAAGTGTCGTGGTATCAGTTAAATTGACAGGACCACAAAATTCAACAATGGTTTTAATCCGCTTGGACGATGTATAGCCATACAAGAGCGCCAAATGGGCGCCAGAGCTGACCCCGGTCATTGTAAAACCATCTTTACGCGTGTTCCACTCCGAGGAATGGGCTATACAATAATCCAGGGCTTGATCTATATCAGCTAACATTTGTTGATAATGAATAGCCGCATGATCTGCATATCTATGATTGATACTAACAACGGCAATACCATGTTGAAATAAAGTATCCTGATAGTCTCGTATATATTCTTTACCAGCCATTGTCCATGCTCCGCCATGGATCAGCAGGACAAAAGGTGTATTTTTATTCCTTTTAGCTGGAAGGAATACATCCATGATCTGGCGTTCGTGCTTGCCATAAGCAACATCCATTAGCCGGCTTTCTTGTTGTTGAGGGAGCTGTTGTATAGGTTTGCTGCTTTTGCATCCAAATAAGGTTAACAAACTGATCAGTAATAGCAGATTTCTTTTCATTGTTACAATATTTTAGTCAGTTATTTATTTAATTTTTCATTGTCGGCAGCCCGCAGTTCTTTTTTGAGAATTTTACCGGTTGCGGATATAGGCAATGCATTGGCAAAGTGGATCACACGGGGATATTTATATTTCGCCAAACGATCTTTTGTCCAACAGATCAGCTCATCTTCGGAGATTTCCTCCTGCTCTTTTAGAACTACAACTGCTTTTATTTCCTCCCCAAGTTTTTCATCGGGGATACCTATAACAGCAACTAGAGAAATTGCTGGATGTTTCATCATAATTTCTTCTATCTCTCTTGAGTAGACATTCATACCTCCACGAATGATCATATCTTTTGTCCGATCCACAATAAAGTAGAAACCTTCGTCATCCCGATAAGCTACATCACCCGAATGCATCCAACCATTCTCAATGGCTTCTTCTGTTGCGGTATGTTTATTATAATAACCTTTCATAACATTATGTCCCCTGAAAACCAGTTCCCCGGTCTCATAGTTCGGTAGGGTATTGCCATCCTGATCTATAATTTTCACATCTACGCCCCATACCGGGAGTCCAATAGATCCTGGCTTGAAGCCTAAACGGATATCATTAAAAGTGACGACCGGAGAGCCTTCACTCATTCCATACCCTTCAATCACTTGAACATTGAACCGATCCTGAAAATCTTGTAATACTTTGACCGCTAGGGATGCCCCTCCAGAGACGCAGAGTCGTAAACTGTTACTGATATCTTCGTCCCTAAGCTGTTGATGGTGGAAGTTGAGTAGCGCCCAATACATGGTAGGAACACCAGCAAAAACTGTGATGTTTTGTTGTACAATGATTTCCATAATAGTCTGCGGATCAAATCGAGGTACCAGAACATGTTTTGCGCCCCTATAGATCCCGGCATTCATCAGTGTTGTCATTCCAAAGATGTGAAATAGGGGCAATACCAGTAATTGTACGTCACGATTACTTGTTTCAAAGAGATCCGCAACGAGCTGAGCATTGCAGAACAGATTGAAATGAGTAAGTTCTGCACCTTTTGGGAGGCCAGTCGTCCCGGATGTATAGACTAAAACAGCAGTGTTATCTGCTCCAGTCTGTGCACTCGTAAACTCGTTGGAATGGCTTTTTATAAAATTGTTGTAATGCATGATCCGTTCGTCAACAAATTGGATATTTTGATCTAGTGTAATGAAATGTGTGCATTGAGATGCCTTGTTGAACGCATAAAAACATTGATCGGCGATAGGTAAAGTTTCTTCGTTCGAGTAACAGAAATATACTTTTGCATTGCTGTCATCCAAGTGATATAGGATCTCATCCTTTTTCAATAAAATATTTAGTGGAACAACAATAGCGCCCAGTTTAAGTACAGCATAATAGATCACTGGAAAATCGATGATATTTGGTACGGACATCGCGATTTTGTCGCCAGAGATTAATCCGATATTTTTTAATGCATTGGCTAGACGGTTTACCTGTTGATTCAATTGCGTGTAACTCATTTCTATTTTGCCATCGGAGATAGCAACATGGTTTGCATAGCGTCTTGCAGAATCTTCAAGAATTAAAGATAGATTAAACATACATTTATAACTGGTTAGTTTTAAGTACTCTAAAAGGAGTTTCCTAATGTGTTATAAAGTTATGTTAACATAGTAAATTGTATTGTATCGAAACGGAAATGCTTTGATACGAAATGGGAGTATTTTAATGCGCTGAATTTAGCCTATCTTGTAATGGGGAGGTGCCGAAAAAACGTTGATACAAGCCAGAGAAATGCCCTCTATTACTATAACCTATTATTTGGCTGATTGTTGCAATAGGTAGGTCTGTGGTTCTAATAAGTTCACGGGCTTGTTCAAGACGTAGTTTGATATGGTATTGATGAATCGGTAAACCATATATTTTCTTGAAATTTTTCTTAAGATCATATTCGTTTAACCCGACTTTTCTACTAAGCAGTTTGATTGAGAGCGTTTTGTTGATATGATTCTGTACAATCTCATGAGCATTATTTATCGCTGAAAGATGCCGATTGGATATATCATCAAAGTGGAGATCTATTTCTTCGGTACGCAGATAATCGATCCAGTAATAAATGAATTCCAGCATTTTGCTTTCTAACAACATTGCGCTGGGAATATCATCCGGACTCAACGTTAATATTTGCTTCTGTAGGTTGATGATGTTATTATTGTAACAGTATTTTTCAAAATGATCTGGAAATCGGCCATTATGGAGATTGAGGTATTTTTCAGGAATAAAAAAACGGAAACCATCCACTTCAGTGATTTCCCATTCAAATCTTTTGTCACCTTCAATTGAAGCGGAATGTATTTGCCCGCTTTTGTTGACGCGAAAATCTATTAATCCTTTTTTGCCCACTTGATCCTTTGAGATAAACATAGATTCTTCCTTAAATTTCCATTTCCCTCTAAAATAATGGATATCGTTGCGGATATACAACTGTAGGGCACCCTCTCCAACATTTTCTGGAAACATAAGATTTATCGAGTTCCATGCACAATTATTCCCAAAGCTGTAGTTGTTGGTCAATGTAGCTGCAAAATCTGCAGGGTCGATGTAAGGCAATTTAAGTTCCATTTTCTTAACAATTGGTTTATTTCGGTATTAAGCTAATGATTCTGCTGTTGCTAATATAAACATTTTCAGTGGATTAAAAGATGTTGTAAAAGTAAGAATTTTCATCACCGGTGTATGTGATCGTCCCTGCTGGATGCAAATTAATTCATATATGTAGTCTAATTGCAAAACTAAGGTCGAAGTCGTGATGTGAAATGTTGAAGAAAATTCATAGATTCATGGTAGTTTGGGATAAGGCTGCCGAAATCTATTTTAAACGCCCTGGAAATGAAGATTTATATGCTTATTTCTAGTATACAAAAGAAGAGTTAGAGGAGATAATTGCTAGGGTAGAAAGCGACAAGGAAATAGAAATAATAAAAGTAACTAAGCTTACGAATAAAGATCAATCGATCCTATTTTGTGAAATTCGAAAACCTATTTATATCGCAGATAAAGAGTATTTAAAAAAAAACGAAAAAAAGGTGAATCCACGGATTATTGTCTCTTCGTTCTTTCAGATCTCAGGATAACTGGGGAACGCTATTGATTAAATTTTTATTTACTGGCGTAATAACAACTTTGACTGTAAAGACGCTGTAAATTTGCAGTCGAAAGCCAGCTATATTTTGCGAGTATAAATTGTTTGAATTGGTAGAACGCTACGAATTCAACTCCTGAATCGGAGCGAATGGGATTCTCGGCCACGTAGTTATGTGCAATTTGATGTACCCTCTTGCAGATCAGATTGCATTCTTCCTGTTGTTGCTTATTTAGATTAGGAAATTTAATTTCCAGCCTTTCATTTATAGGTTTTAACCAATTTTTTCCAAATTCCATGGATAGTTGGAGTCCATAATTTAATATTTCAATTGATAGGTTCATTTGAGCCATAAATCATAATAAGTTTGTTGATCTAGTTTTGTTTTTGCTCGCTATAGAGGCTTACTTGTATAGGTTCTTGATTAGCTTTTTATATACCATAACTAAAATAACAATTTATCCTTAAAAACATGCTGCCAGCTCTAAAACAATTCAAACGAAAATCCATATATCCACATTTCTGGAAATCAGGCATTGGACGACTATCTCGTTTTCAAGACTAGAAATGTGATTAACTATGAATATTAGATTAGGTTTTGTTCAAATTAATAATGAATTATGTTAAGGTATATTGCAGCGATCTGCCTGGTTTTCTTGGGAATAATGCTTAAATATTCCTCTCAAGACAGTTATAGGCCATTAAGAAAATATTGTATTTTTTTATGATTGGAGGGTTGTTTTCCCTACTTTATAACCTATTTCAATTACTTTAGATGATATACAAAATTCTACTTTTGTTTAACACGGTCGTAAGCCATGTTCAAGAGGTAACATGCATAGCCTATGTCTGTTTATTGTGAAGGTGAAAACTTATCCATCCTGAATTTTTAAGTACATGATGATCCTTAATTTTTCTTTCAAGCATCAGGGATTGTTTTAGCTCTTTATTTAATAAGATGTCCAATAAGCCATTACTGTGTACATGTGCAAACTCTCTTCCCTTATAATTAAACTGAGTCCCACCATATGTATGTATTCCAATCGTAGTTTCGGGCATCCGCGCCACATCTTCTTCCAGTTCATCGATCCAATCCAGTAATTCGGGTTTGGTAAAAAACATCCAAAATCTCATCAGACTATCAAATATAATGGCGACTAAAGGGATATCCTTTAAAAAACTAGCTCCTTTCACTACAAAAGAAAACATAGACTATCTCTCACTTAATAACTTAATATGCTCCATTACTCTGAAAAAACAAGTATACCTGCATCTTTGGGCATCAATGAAGACAAGAAGCCAATCACTAGGAATGCGAAAATGCTGGCTGTTAAAATTCCTTGAAGTGTTTTGGAATTTAGTGCTCTATATAGCGTTTCTTTCAAATTCATTGTATTTGATCGTTTATTCTGGTCTATTAAAAATGAGGTCTTTAGTTAAAACTGTGGTGTGGTTTGTATCTTTTTTACAATTTAGTAAGAATTTAAGAGATTGATGATCTAAAAATTACGATACCGATAATTTATTTCGTAAAAACCAACCGTACAAATCGTATTTAAATCCCTATAGCATGCAAATTATCTGATTGATCCTGAGTGTGATATATATTATATCAATCTCTTATGTTGATTGTTTGCTAATAATATTAGTAATTTTGAATACAGCAACTACCGAAAATAAAAGTCGTTCGGAACGGCTGGATAGCGAATTGAAAAACATGGAAAGGAGTATAGTACATTGTGATCTAGATACATTCTTTGTATCTGTCGAGCGTTTGCAGAATAGCAAGCTTATTGGAGTACCTGTGCTCATAGGGGGGAGCAGTGACCGTGGGATAGTTGCATCCTGTTCCTATGAGGCCCGTAAGTTTGGCGTACATTCCGCTATGCCGATGCGGCTAGCCATGCGTATGTGTCCCGAAGCGATTGTGGTGCGGGGAGATCATGATATGTACAGTCAGTATTCCAGTGTCGTGACGCAGATTATCGAAGAGGAGACACCCATTGTTGAAAAAGCAAGTATAGATGAGCATTATCTTGATGTCTCGGGAATGGATCGCTTTTTTGGCTGTTGGAAATGGACACAAGAGCTTCGCCAGCGGATTATCAAAGAAACAGGATTGCCCATCAGCTTCGGATTATCCGTCAACAAGACCGTTTCCAAGATCGCGACGGGGACAGCCAAGCCCTGTGGCGAAAAGCAAGTTCAAGGCGGTACCGAAAAAGGATTTCTAGCTCCACTGTCCATCCGCAAGATCCCCATGGTCGGGGATAAATCTTTTACACTGCTGCGTAATATGGGGATCTCCAAGATCGGAACCTTACAGCAGATGGAAGTATTCACGATGCAGAAAGTCCTCGGCGAGAATGGGATCAACATCTGGCGTAAAGCCAATGGTCTGGACGATTCATTGGTCGTACCTTTTCGTGAACAAAAGTCCATGTCCAAGGAAAACACCTTTCAGCAGGATACCATCGATATGGATGTACTTCGCCGCACCTTGATCAGCATGGTCGATACACTGGCCTTCGATTTGCGGAAAGATCAGAAGCTGACGAGTTGTGTCACCCTTAAGATCCGCTATAGCAATTTCGATACCCATACCCAGCAGCTGCAGGTCGGTTATACCAACTCCGATCGAAAGTTAACTGAAGTTGTGCTCTCCCTTTTTAAGAAACTGTATAGCCGCAGGATGCTGATACGGCTTATCGGGATCAAGTTCTCAGGACTGATCTACGGTTCCTATCAGACCCATCTTTTTGATGATAGTGCCGACGAAGTCAACCTGATGCAGGCTATGGACAAGATCCGAAAACGTTATGGTGCCGAATTTCTGATGAAAGGTATCTGTGCACCGTTACCTGAGAAAGGAGGGGAGTATGCTCTTAAATCTACATAGTTACTTTAGCCTACGATTTGGCACACTGAGTCTACAGGATCTTATTTCGGGGATGCTGGCAGGTGGTTATGATACTGCAGTTTTGACCGATATCAACAACAGTTCGGGATCGCTGGGTTTTATTAAAATGGGGCGTGAGGCTGGACTCAATCTCCTTGCAGGCATGGAATTCCGTGATGGTGATCAGCTTTGTTTCATCGCCATCGCCAAGAACGAACAGGGATTTCGGGAGATCAACGAATATCGGACCAAGCTCAATATGGAAAACCGCGCCACACCCGAGTGTGCACCCGAGTTTGAACAGGTCTTTGTGATCTATCCCTTTAGCCGGATCAATACATTTCAATTGCGGGACTTTGAATACATTGGTATCCGCCCAAGTGAGCGCACCCGCGCGCAACTGCTGGAGCGGAAGCTGCTTGACCGCTGTGTGATCTTCGCACCCGTTAGTTTCCGCCGAGCTGATTATACCCTGCATCGGCAACTACGAGCTATTGACAACAATCTGTTGATATCCCAATTGGAAAGGGAGCAGGTCGCTGCCGAAGATGAAGTCTTTGTTGCTAAGGTCAAGCTGATGCAACTATTTTCCGAGTTACCACAACTGCTGACCAATACCAACCGTATACTAGGACAATGTTCCTTCAGTTTTGATTTTACTAGTGTCAAGAATAAAGCGACCTTTACCGACAATCGCTACAACGATAAGCAGCTATTGCATAAGTACTGCATGGAGGGATTTATCAGACGTTATGGCCGAAATGATAGCTTTGCTGCCGATCGTATCCAGCGCGAACTTGAAATCATTGAAAACCTGCGTTTCTCGAGTTATTTCCTTATTACCGATGATATCTGTCGCCATGCGCGTAGTCGTAGTTTTCATTACGTAGGCCGTGGATCAGGAGCAAATTCTGCCGTGGCCTATTGCCTCGGGATTACGGATGTTGATCCCATAGCCCTCAACCTTCCTTTTGAGCGTTTCCTCAATCCGAAGCGGAAGAGTCCACCCGATTTTGATGTCGACTTTAGCTGGAATGAGCGGGACGAAATGTATGCGTATATTTTTAACAGTTATCAGACCGGTCATACAGCATTGATGGGTGCCATGAGTACATTTCGGTCGCGTAGTATCTTACGTGAACTCGGTAAGGTATACGGTCTGCCCAAAACAGAGATCGACCGACTGGTGCACGAGCCGGAGCATATGCTCAATAAAAATGAAGTCACGAATACTATTTTGAGCGTGTATAACCGCATGGCCGATTTTCCCAATCAACGAACCATTCATGCCAGTGGGGTACTGATTTCCGAGGCGCCGCTGACATGTTATTCTGCCATGGACAATCCACCCAAAGGGCTACCCACCATGCAGTTTGATATGTATGTTGCCGAAGATATCGGTTTTGAAAAATTTGATATCCTTTCCCAGCGCGGTATCGGCCATATCAAAGATTGCTGCACCATTGTTCGGGAGAACCTGGGCGTTGTCATTGACACCGACAATCCAAAGCGCTTTTTCGAGGACGACAATATTGCCGCACAGCTCAAATCAGCCAATACCATTGGCTGCTTCTACGTCGAAAGCCCGGCCATGCGACAGCTACTGACCAAGCTGCGCTGTGACGATTACCTGACCCTGGTGGCAGCCTCATCCATTATCCGCCCTGGTGTCGCCAGTTCAGGCATGATGGGTGAATACATCCGTCGCCATCACGATCCCAGCACAGTAGTCTATCCACACCCTGTATTCAAGGAACAGCTTGAAGAGACTTACGGGGTTATGGTGTATCAGGAGGATGTAATGAAAATCGCCAATGCCTATGGTGGGCTTGATATGGCCGACTCCGATGTGCTGCGACGTATGATGTCGGGCAAATATCGCAACAAAGACCATCTACTTGAGATCGAGGACAAGTTCTTTTCCAACTGCAAAACCAAAGGCTATGATGAAAAAATCAGCTGGGAGATCTGGCGGCAGATGGAAAGCTTTGCCGGATACTCGTTTAACAAGGCACACTCTGCATCCTATGCGGTAGAGAGCTACCAGAGTCTGTTTCTCAAGACCTATTACCCATTGGAGTTTATGGTTGCTGTACTGAACAATTATGGTGGTTTTTACAATCGTAAGGTCTATGTCAATGAAGCGCGCGTATCTGGTGGTACCATTTGCCTGCCCTGTGTCAATCAGTCGATTTTCAATACCTCGATCCAGGGTAAGGATATCTATCTCGGTTTTGATTGTCTGCAGCATCTGGAAGGGAAATTAGCCCATCGGATTATAGCCGAACGTGAGCGAAATAGTATGTATCAGAGTATGGAGGACTTTGTCAAAAGGACGCAGGTTGGGCTCGAACAGGTTATTATTTTGATCCGTGTAGGAGCTTTGCGGTTTACGGGGCTAGGGAAGAAGGAATTGCTGTGGGAGGCCCACCTGTTGATGAGCAGACACAAGCCCGCTGGGGTAGGTATGGCCCTGTTTGAGACCGAGAGCCGCAAACCGATTCTTCCTCCTTTGGAAGAAGATATCCTGGAGGACTATTACGATGAGATGGAGCTCATTGGTTTTTGTGTGACAGGGACGCTCTTTGACCTTGCCAAAAGCGATTACCGTGGTGATATGCCATCCAAGGAACTCCATTTTCACAAGGGTAAAATTGTACGCGTTGTCGGCGATTTTGTCTGTGAGAAATTTGTGAAGACCAAGCGTGGCGACCAGATGAAATTCGGAACCTTCCTGGACACTGAAGGGCATTTCTTTGATACCCTACATTTCCCACAAACACTCGTAAAATATCCCCTAAGAGGAGCGGGGATCTATCTGATCGAGGGCAAGGTCATTGTCGAATATGGATGTCCATCCATTGAAGTTATCCGCTGTGCGAAGATGCCTTTAAAACCCGATCCGAGGAGTGAGTAAAATAGCTTAGTTAATTCGAATATATAAAATCTTAAAGCGTGTACGACAGCATTATATTGCTTCCCATCCTAGCATTTATACGGCAGGAGAGAAACTGTATTTAATACATTTGCGATTTTCTTGTTAACCGCTGATTGCTCTGCCAGATAAAAATCCTTGTCAAAATTTGAATGACAAGGATGAATTTCTGATCAGATCTTATATTAATCAATGGTAATGTTATTGATTGCTCTTTCGAGTGATGTCTCCATTATTCCGGGAATTGAAAGACCTTCTGCGCGGAAAACACTGATGTCAGAAACACCGTAAAAGCCAAAGATATTTTTGATGTAAGGAATATTGGAGTCGTATATTTGGTAAGGGCCTTCCGAATAGATATTTCCAGAGGTAAAAGCGATGTAAAGCTTCTTGTCGTTTAACAAGCCCTTTGGCCCATTTTCATCATATTTGAAAGTATATCCTGCCCTTGAAGTAAAATCGAAGTAAGCTCTCAGAGTCGCGGGAACCGAAAAATTGTACATTGGAGAATCAATGACAATAATGTCAGCTTCCTTTAATTCCGAAATTAAATCTTCCGAATATTTGCTGATTGATTGCTGTTCTTCAGAATGATTTTCAGCGGGTGTAAAAAACGTATTTATATGCACCTCCTCTAAAAGTGGAACTTTACTTTTTGTAAGATCGCGTTCTTTTACAATGCTATCGGAATACTTTTCCTGAATTTTTTGAATAACAGCAATTCCTAATTTTCTACTTGCAGATACCTCCGCTCTTGGACTTGAAATAATGTGAAGTATGTTTTTCATTTTTCTTTGTTAAAATTTCTTTAACAAAATTATGTATATTAGCTTATTAAAAGTTAGTAGTAATCAAAAGGTTAGTAGTAACCTTTAGGTTAGTTTAAAGTCGAATCTCATGGAAAATACAATTCATTTAGAGGAGCCCATTACAGCTACAAAATGTTCCGAAAATCTTTCCTCTGTTGAAGATGCAATTTATGTTATCGGTGGAAAATGGAAATTAAAGATTATTATTGTTCTGCAGGAAAACGGGAATATCAGATTTAATGAGCTTCAAAGAAATATTAAGGGGATCTCCGCGCGAGTGCTTTCAAATGAACTGAAAGACCTTGAATTAAACGGTTTTGTCAAAAGAGTTGTGCATGCTGAGCAAACGCCAGTGGTTGTAGAGTATATTTCCACAGATTACAGCAGAACCCTCAAAAACGTTATTATAGCACTTTCGGATTGGGGAAAAATGCATAAACAAAATATTCGGACAGAAACATTTTTAAATCAATAAAATTAAACTGTCAGCTTATGATGAATATTTCTATGATGAAGTTGTTTTTGATTTTTGCTTTTCAAAACCAACCTCCTGTCTGCCAGACTGCCTACGATATGAAATGAAAATAGTGATGATCTTGTCCAAGATCATCCTACAGAAACAGGATGCTATATTTTTGCCTGCACAAACTCGCCTTTTTCACTGACAGCTTTATTACCCCACTCTGTAATAGCCTCCAAAACCGGAACAAATGATTGACCAAAATCGGTTAATTTATAGATGACTTTGATAGGAGGTTTTTTACCATATACTTCCCTGGACACTAACCCATCTTTTTCCAGTTGTTTCAACTGCAAGCTCAATGTCATTTCTGTAACGGACGGCATTTCTTTACGAAGTTCACTATACCTCTTGGCCTCGTCCTTTAAATGATACAGAATAACCGCTTTCCATTTTCCACCCACTAAATCCATTGTCAAGCTTACCGTACAAGGGTAGCTCTTCTCATTCAGTTTTACATAATCACTGATACATTCAATTTTCATTTTGTTTTTTTTTGCAGCTATCTATTTTGATAGTTATTGCAAATCTACTTTGCTAAAATTAGTTTTGCAACTATAAAAATTATAGTTAATTAAAATAATGAACAATGATATCAAAATTAAAAAAACAAGACGCTTTGGAGTACGATGATCGACCAATAATCACCGTCGTTGGTGTGCTGGGCAAACAAGGCTTGAGCGCCGCTCGTTCACTTGTGGAAAGTGGACTTTATCGGGTACGAGGCATTACCCGCAGGGTCAATTCAGCAGAAGCGATTAGGCTGGCAGAGCAGGGAGTTGAACTGCTGAATCTGCCTCTTGATCTTGGCTATAAAAAGGCTTTTATAGAAGTATTTAAGGGTTCTTATGGCGTTTTCTTGATGACGCCGAACATTGCCCCGCCAGCTACCCACGAATTTGAATTAGGGAAAGAGTTGGCGGATGCTGCCGTGGAAGCTGGTGTACAGCATGTTATTTTCAGCAGTTTGGAAAACGTGGATAAAATATCAGGCGGAAAATTGTTTGCCCCTCATTTTACAGACAAGGCCAGGGTCGAAGAATATATCCGAACGCTGCCCGTGACAAGCTCGTTTATTTACATGGCTTTCTTTTTCACAAATCTGCTTGAATTTTATACGCCGCAAGTAAAAGGAGACAGCCTTGTGTTCCCGATTTATTTACCCAAAGATTTTCGGGCGCCATTTGTTGATCCGCTTACAGCTACCGGAGCAGCAGTTCTGGAAATATTTTCCAATCCTGTTGAATACTCAGGTAAGTCCCTTCCAGTCGTAGGAGATATGATCTCCCCTGGGGAAATAGTGGAAACTTTCACAAAAGTTACAGGCAAAAAGGCTGAGTATGCCTCGGCACATACAAAAGAGGACATGCTTAAACACTTTCCAGAATTTGAGGCAAATGATGATTTGGTGAGGGAGATTTTGGGTATGGCAAGTTACGTTATTGAGTATGGGTATTACGGTAAGGAACGTGATCTGGAATGGAGTAGACAGGTAAATCCTCAAAGCTTTACATGGGAGCAATTTCTTCGCAATACAGGTTGGAAAGGTCAAAAACTTTTGTTTTGATTACACTTCATTCTAGACATCAACTCAGATGGAAAGCATTACAGCAAAAAATAGCTACATATTTTTCGAGGTGTGATAATTTCGAAAAAACCGCAAATACCTACGGATGATAATTTGTCTCCAGCGAATTATAATTCGTTTAATTTCCTATAGGTTTTACAGTTAAATTTGAGTATAAAATAAAGCTGACATTGTCAATTAGTATATTTCATTTTAGAATAATCATACATGAAGAAACTATTATTACTAGCCATTTTACCTTTAATTTTTTCTTGCAAAAGTCATGAAAAAATAGATTTAGCGACATTGAACTTAAACGAGCCGATTGAAAAAATCAGCAGCTTTGATGACGCATTATTGATTGGTGTAGAAACTGTTGAGTATCCTTTTAGTTTGTTGTTGGAAGTTGAGAAATCGAAGAGATATAGTTTCGATGGAATTAATTTGGAAGGCCAGCGGATTATTTTTCAAATCGAATCGGAGAAACTGAAAACAGATAGCATTACACGCCTTGGTGGCGGACATATCGACATCAAGCAAGCTAAAAATACCAAAGAGTTAAATGAAGCTTTAAAAAATTACGATGCAAAGCGTAAAATCTATGGTGTAAGAATTGAGTTGAAAACGCCAGAAATACAGACCAATATCTTAAAGAAACTAGAGGCTAAATATGGTAAGGGTACTAAAAATCCAAATACCGACAACGGTTTGTACTGGAATATAAAGACCCAAAATAAATTTATTTTTTATGCTCCAGACTACAGCAGGTTAATCCTACTGAACAATACCGATCTGTCTAAAACTTGCTACTGGGATATTATGAATGGTTTAATTGATTTTGGCGGATGCAATAATGAAAAATACATGGCAGACTTGATGAAAAATGCGACTAAGCCAGAAGATGTGAAAGAGAAACCTACGATAAAAATTGAGAAGGATTGGAACATTAATGGAGTGATTGTGGGTAGAACAACGGAAGAAGACTTTTTAAAATCAGCCACAAACAAACGTTTTGAACGAATAATAGAACTTGATGGTACTACCGGAAAAACGAACGAAATCTATTATCAGAATAACTATCACGATTTCTATTTTTATTTTGCTGCAAGCAAAAGCAATCCCGATAATCCAAAGGAAAACTTCATTAATGGCTACGCCATCAACGACTTTAGAAAGGTGGATATCACATTTGACAATGGCCTAAAACCAGGTTTAAAATTTGAAGAAGTGCTAAAGTTGTTAAAAAAGCTGAAAATAGCCTATCACCCGGTTGATTTCGCCAATTATATCGAAATTAAAACTTCACCCTATAAAGTGACCTTAAATTTTAATGATAAGATGTTGCTTAATGGAATATTTATTAAATAGCTTTGTGAGCAGTTTTGCCGAAGAGGCAAAGAAACCGATTTTTATAAATTGTTGCAAAATCAAACGCATGAAAAAGATTAAAAAGTTCCTTTTACCGGTTATCATCCTAGGTCTAATAGCTCTAGCTTTCGTTTTGTTAACCAACAGTAACGTAACAACCCAAACCGAAAAGCTGATTTTCACCAAACTTAAAGATGTGCCAAAAACGAAGGTAGTCATCATTTTTGGCGCTGGTATAAACGGAGATCAACCCAGTAGGTATTTAAAAGATCGGTTGGATGCTGGGATTTCACTGTACAAAAATAATAAAGTGGATAAAATATTGCTGTCGGGAGATAACGGAAGAGATGAATACGATGAGCTCACGGTAATGAAGTTATATTGTCAGAAAAACGGTGTCGATACCACAAAAATTTTCATTGACTATGCTGGGTTTGATAGCTACTCGACTATGTACCGTGCAAAACATATTTTTCATGTTGATACAGCAATCTTGGTATCTCAGAAATACCACCTGAACAGATGTATTTATCTAGGCGATAAATTGGGCATAAAATCATTCGGCTATAGTGCAGATAGGGGTGTTTATCCAGGTTATAAATACTATGCATTTCGGGAAAAACTATCCGTCACCAAAGCCGTTTTGGATATTATAAGGGGCAGAAAACCAAAGTATCTAGGTGAACCGGTTGATGTAAATGGAAAATCAAATTATACGAAAGAATAGCTTATGAGATACCTTCTTTTCTTCGCATCACTTATGTTTTTAGGTTGTAATCCTATCCCTAAAAAAGATAAACATCCAGATGTGCCTCAACTGATTGAGTTGCTAAAAGATGAAAGCAAGTTCAGAAAAGTTACTGATATGACTGGCTTAAGTAGTCTAGTTTTTTTAAACGACGATAGAATACTTTTAAAGCCCGACAACAGTAACTCGCCCGTAAAGATTATTGATGTAGATAAAAATATGCTTTTTGAAAAGATTTACGATTGGGAAAAGCCATTTTACATCGATAAACAAGGAAATCTATATTTCAACGGCAAGAAGTTTTTCTATCCAGATTATGGAAAACAAGAAGATTTTAAAACGGTGGTTATTGCAGATAGCCTGCGCAAAAAATCAGAAGAATTGAAAGATCTGAACGACAGCTTGCAGATGAACGCTTTAAATAAATACGAGGTAGAAATGCTGAAACCGTATGGGCTCAAACCTTGTCCCTACACGATCGTGAATACCGAGCGCTGCGATGTGTTTAAAGTAATCAACCAGACCTTGGTCGTTAGACAAACAGATCTTTTTAAAAGCGAACTTGATATAGCAAAAACTGAAATCCCTAAATTCGATGACGATGTTTTGATTGGTTGGCGCAATGGCAAACTGCCCAGTCCAGATTATTTGGCTTATTATGAACTGAAAAAACAACGCTTTAAGTGCGATGATATAACAATGCCCAAAACCGTAACATTAAAAGGCAAACAGTACTTTTTTGCTCCTAGTCTGGGTTTGTACCAAATCTTATTTTAATGCGGTCAATTAAAATCAAATACTATCGAAAAGCTTTTGCGACTGACATTATTTCAATTTGCTTATATCAAGATTTTTGAGCGTTTTTTTCTGTTTTAGCTAGCTCTTCTCTTATACACTTCCTGATCAGCCAAACGATAGCTCTATAAATCAAGTAGAGGAAAAATATACTTAAAACAAGACCAATAATTGGCCAAAAAGTCATTAACCACAGATTGAAATCAATTGTATGCATCCCCAAATTTAGTTATTTCTTTATTTTATTAAAAAAATATCTGTATGGACAGACAACAAGAGTCTCTCGTATTTATAAAAAGACCACAATGCATTAGCTGTTGTTATGAGCTACATGAAAGTGTAGAGCATCCTGCGGTGTCATCATAGCTGGATGGGCGCTTTACAGAAAATTCCGGAAATAGTTCTTGGTATGGATTTTCTAAAGCCTGAGTTAGTTTGAGTAGCATCTCTGTTTTCCCATTACTAATTTCTTCAATACACTGGTAAAGCAGGTAGTTTCTCAGTATAAATTTAGGATTTGTCGTTTTCATTAATTCCAGGGATTCTTCCTTTGAAATTGTATTTGAATGCAGACGGGATTGGTACTGTTGAATGAAGTCTGTAAGTTTTCCGAGCTTTTCTTCATTTAAAATAGTATAAGCTATCGGGCTGAAATGTTCCATTAGATCCGTATCTGGAGTTATTTTTTCTAATTGATGGAAGAATAGAGTATGATCAAATTCCAACTCCTGCATTAAGCCCTGCCAGTTGGTGAAAAAGTCTTCATCCTCTTTTCTGAGCCCGTCAAATCCGAATTTTTTGCAAAGCATTTTGTCATGGGATTCCCAAAAAAAAGTACCAAAATTATTTAGCGTGCTTTCCAGGAATTTTTCATCATTGATTATCGGTTGAAGGACATTTGCAAGTTTCCAGAGGTTCCAGTGTGCAATCTGTCCCTGCTTTCCAAATGCATATCTTCTTCCCGGAAGATCCGTTGTATTCGGAGTGAAATTTAAATTATATTCATCTACCATGGAATAGGGACCATAGTCAATCGTTAAACCTAAGATAGACATATTGTCTGTGTTCATTACGCCATGAACAAAACCTACTCTGAACCATTCTACCATTAAGTCTGCCGTGCGGGTACATACTTTTTCAAAAAAATCTTTATATTTCTGAAGATCGGATGAAACAATTTCAGGAAAGTAATTTTCAATCGTAAAATCAAGCAGATCCTGCAATAACTTTTGTTCACCCTGGGCAAACATCAGTTCAAAATGCCCAAAACGGAGGAAGCTTTCGGCCGTTCTTATCACTACGGCCCCTTTTTCGTACTGTGGATTACCGTTATACATGATATCCCGAATAACATCTTCTCCTGTAAAGGCCAGACTCAAGGCTCTGGTAGTGGGTACACCTAAGTGATACATGGCTTCACTCATCATGTATTCGCGTACAGAAGATCGCAATACAGCTCTTCCGTCTGCACGTCTTGAATAAGGAGTTGCACCAGCTCCTTTCCATTGGATCTCTGTTTTCTTACCCGCTGCATTGGTAATTTCTCCTGCGAGAATAGCTCTTCCATCTCCTAGCTGTCCTGCCCAGTTACCAAATTGATGTCCAGCGTAAGCTGTCGCGTAGGTCTGAATATTGTCGGGAAGCTGAGATCCCACCAGAAAATTAAGATCTTTTTCTTCAAATTTTCCCAGCCCTATTTCCTCAGAAAGAACCTCGTTAAAAGTAATTAATTGAGGCTGGTCAAAGCCGGCAGGTTTAATCGTGGCAAATAAAACTTTTGGCGTGCTTCTCTGCATAGGATTATTGGAAAAATCTCCGGGAAATTTTTTGAGGAAAGGTTGTCCGATGTTTTCGATATTCATACCTCAAAGATATTAATTATAAAAGATAAGATCTTCCAAATTATGGAAAGGTCTTGTATATTCTAAAAGAGAAGTTATTAACAGAGTTAAGCGGCAATATTCTGTTTAAATATTTTCCAGATAAATTCCGCGGTGATAAGTGATTCTGACAAAAGTAGATGTGTTTTGCCATGCTGTCAAACTGATAACGAAAGTGATAATGGGCATTATCCGCTGGAGATAAACCCTCGCCTTAACAAATCTGAAATTCTTAGGGATAAACTCCCTGTTCAAGATCTTAGAATAATCTTGAATTTTTAACATAATAGCCGGCAATCAACCGGCCATTATGTTAAAAAATGAATGAAAAAGTTTTTCTAAAAATGCTTGTTCGCCACATCCCACCACAGTCGTGTACCACCGTTATCGGGGCCGTTCAATAGCTGTACAGCAGCTGTGACAGACTGATTATTACTATCATACTCACGTTGCGGATAAGGCATGCGGCGGATGCCTGGAATTGTAGGTATGGTGTTCCCGCTGAAATTTACAATGTTAGGAAATAAAATGGGATAACCTGTACGACGGTATTCTGCCCAGGCTTCATCACCATCCGGAAACATGGCGATCCATTTTTGTGTTATGATGCGCTCAAGTTTCCTGTCATTCGAGTCTCCGTCCTCCCAGCGGATAGTCATCGTGCTCAAATAAGGAGAACCAATAGCCACGTTATTTTCGCCAGCTTTAATAGCTTTTGGGTCAGCATACGCTTTGGGTTTGCTCGTATTGTTATTTTTATAAGCTGTAACCTGGCTGCTTAATCCATACATTTCGAAGGAACGGTCTATACCGGTTTCGTAGTTGGTCTTTGCTGTTCCTGCATTGGACCAGCCGCGCAGCGCAGCTTCTGCTTTCAAAAACCAGCTTTCAGCGGCGATCATTAATTGCATCTGATTCGGAAAAGCTCGGAGCTTCGAATAGTTTTCATAACGGCTTTTGCCATCTATATTTATACCTGAGCGTATGCCTTTATACTGCCCAGCTACCAGGGGATCCGCTGCAGGGTCAAATAATTTTGCCATGCGTGGATCATCATAACCACCGAGTATGGATTCTACGGGCGCACTCATGCGTGTATCACCCCATGCACCAGTGATGGTATTTAAAGGGTGATCCGTACTGAGCCCGATAATGCAGTTGTCGGCGTTTACCTCAAGTAGTCCACCATTGGCAGGATTGAGTGCTTTTTCACCCTCCGTTTTTGCAATATTGGGTGCTATGGCAACGATACGTATCGCCAGTCGTAGACGCAGCGTATTTGCATAGCGTAGCCAACGCTTATAATTATCCGCTGTATAAGCCATATCAGACTTGGCCATTGCTGCGGATTTTGGATTATTCTGGATATCTTTTAAGATCGTTTTCGCCGTATCCAGGTCCAAAAAGAAGTTTTTGTATGCATTTTCCTGCGAATCGTAATCGATCTGTCCATTTTCATTGGGCATATTATATTTGCTGTAAATAATGGGGCCAACTTTGTCACTAGTGCGATGCATAGCCGATACTTTCAGAAGTTTGGCAAAAGCGAAGATATCCTGAAGCCGTTTATCTTGACGGGTGTCGCGTTCCACACGGAAAAGCGGATTCATGGCTTTGATGTAGCGATCTACAAAAATAGCCTGATACCAGCCTGGTACTAGGCTATAGGTAACGTTATTCGCGTTTCCGACGAAGGGAGTTGGGGGAGTAAGGTATCCCGCATAGGTGTCACTGCAGAGGTTATTGGCCAACTGATATTCACCGACGTTTTCGGGAATAATATCACGTTGTGCCTGGGCCAAAAATGAGGCGACTAGTGCATAGTCAGCATTTGCCTCTTCGTCCGTTACACCTGCAGGATTCGTGTTTAATTCAGTGAAGTTTTTGGTACAGCCCGTTAGCAAGCAGGTAGCGAGCAAGATGCAGATGAATCTGCTATAAGGGAAAAATTTGATTGTATTGTCCATGATCTACGTTATTAAAAGGATACCTTGAGATTTAAACCATAACTGCGGGTCGTTGGAAGGGCAAAGCTATCGTAGCCCTGGCCTCCGACACCCGTAGTTGTATTGAGTTCAGGATCATAAGGGGCATCGTTACGAAAGAAAAATAAGTTCCGTCCTGTCAGTGATATGGAGGCCTGCTTGATGCCTTGCCATTTAATAGGAAGCTTGTAGCTTAAAGCAATTTCACGCATCCGAATATTTGTGGCGCTGTAAAGCTGACCTTCGATGATACCATCACGGTTGCCTACTGCACTGTAGTAAGCCTGTGCCGGAAGAAGGCCTTCCCAAGCTGTGCCGTCCATTTTAACAGCTGCAATGTCAACACCGCCGCGATCCCTTGCTGCCGCGCTTTCTTCGCTTACACCAAAGGAATTGAGGTAGCCGTCGGTGATACTAATTACTTTTCCGCCGAACCGGCCGTCTATCGTAAAGCTCAGACCAAAATCTTTGTAAGTAACATTGTTGGTCCATCCCACAATGGCTTTGGGTGTATTATTGCCGATATATCCCGCAGGAGCGATCTGTGGCCGGCCATTGTCATCAACGATAATTGTCCCGTTTTGATCGCGCTTGAACATAGGAGCCCAGAAATCACCAAAGGAACCGCCAAGACGAAGGACATTAAAATTTCCGCCCATGGGGTAAGTATTTCCCAGGTTAGGCGCTAATTTTAGAATCTTGTTGCGGTTGGCAGTAAAATTAAATCCCGTGTTCCAGTTAAAATGCTCTTTTTTAATTGCAGTTACACCCAGAGCCGCTTCAATACCGTTATTCTCAACATTTCCTGCATTCAAAAATACGGTCGTGTTAACAACGCCCACAGGTCCTTGATACTCAAAATATTGATCTCTGGTATTGGTTTTGTAAAGTGCGATATCCAGATTGATACGGTCTTTCCAAAAACGGCCTTCATAACCTAATTCGATACTTTTACTGATTTCGGGTTTCAATGGTATTCCCATGTAGGGCCCCGATACATTTGGGGTCAGAATGCCCGTATTTAAGGTGTTTACAGGGATTGTACTATAGGCGGCAACATCGTTCCCAACTTGGGCAAAAGATAGACGGAGCTTACTGTAGGTAATGAAGCTTGGCAATTTGAATAATTCATTCAGGACTGTTGATACACCTGCCGACCAATAAAAATAGCCCTTATGTTCCTTGGGTGTATTAGCTAGGGTAGAAGCCCAGTCATTTCTAGCCGTTAAATCAAGGTAAACTTTTTCGCGGTAGCCCAAATTGGCCGAAGCAAATAAAGACTGGATCTGTCGACGTGATATGGTTTCAGTCGCTGACTGCATAGGGGCATCACGATAGATATTGCTCATCAGAAACTTATTGGCTATGGCGAGTCGAGCCAGGTCTAAAACAGTGCCATTTGAACGTAAGTCATTGATTGAGGTACCTGCTGTAAAATTTAAATCAAGCTGTTCGGCCCATTGTTTATTACCGGTTAATAATAGATCGCCATATAAGGCTGTACTTTCGCTTCGATCGATATTATAACGGCCATTGTCGCCAAGCTTACCATCGATAGGCAGGCCCGACAGTACGCCCTGTGTTCCCGCATATATCCGGCGTTCCCAATGATCCCAACGCTTGTTCAAGGTTCCGCGGGCACTTACAGACAGCCAATCTGTCAAGACATAACGGAATTGAGCCTGTCCGATAATATTATCCCTTTTTTGATCCGTAGGAATGCGATTGAGCACCCAATAAGGATTTTGCTGATGATGCGTTCCGGTAAGTTTAGCGTCGGCATTGATATTCCACCAGTCCTGCAAATAGAAGTTGCGGCTTTCGGAGAAATATTCGAAATTTTTATATTTATCAAAATCCTGTCCTCTAGGAAACAAGTATAAACCCGCTATCGGGCTGAAGTACAAACCTGAGGAAGGGCGGTTATGGATATTCTGACGCGAATACATCAGACTTCCATCAAAGAAGAGTTTATCGTCAAAGAAGTTCATCGAATTTCGAAAGGTGGCGCTATGCTGCTTAAACGTGTTGGTTGGCAGAATTCCCTTGTTGCTTGTATTGGCATACGAAAAATAGCTCTGTATGCGATTGGTTCCGCCACTCAGGGCTAAGGTATTGATAAAAGTTGTTCCGGTATTGTAGAAATCTTTTACAGGATCAGCGAAATTACCTTTCTCACCCCAGCTTTCCTCGCTCGAAGGTGTGGTCTGTCCATAGCGGTATTGCAATTTGGGCAGGTAAAAAGCTTTGTCAGCCGTGAAACCGCTGGAGAGATCAATTTTCAAGTTTCCCTCAGCTCCTTTTTTTGTGGTGATCATAATTGCACCATTGGCACCCTGGCTGCCGTATAATGCAGAGGCTGATGCACCTTTCAGAACATTGATGCTCGCGATGTCATCAGCATTCAAGGTACTCAGGATATCACCACGATCGGTAGCTCCACCGAAGGCGCCATCGTTGCCACTACCGTTTGTATTTGTGATCGGGAGACCATCAATGACATACAAAGGCTGGTTGTTGCGGTTTGATTTAAATCCACGTAGCACAATATTCACGGATCCACCCATACCCGATGAACTGCGGTTGATCTGCACGCCCGAGACTTTACCTGTCAGGTTATTCATGGGATTGACATCCTTTACTTTGGTCAGTTCGTCACCTTTTACGACCTGCGTCGAGTAGGTTAGACTTTTGGCCTTCCGCTGAATACCTAAAGCTGTGACCACGACCGTCTCCAGGGAAGACGATTTGCTCGTCATCTTGATGCTGATGTCGTTTTCTTGTGCCGTTATGGTACGCCTTGCATCTTCATAACCAACGAGTGTCACCAGCAGCTTGACTGCACCCTGAGGTACATTTAACGTGAATTTCCCCTGATCGTCGGTAGAGGTTCCGACGTTGGTAGATTCGAGGCGGACCGTTGCACCTCCCAAAGGTGCATTGGTGGCGAGGTCAACAAGGCTTCCTTTTAGCGTCCGTTGTTGACCATGGGCTAATGGGATGATCACTAGCCATAGAAGTAAAAAAGACAAGATTTTACTCATAATCATGTAATTAAAAATTGGTTAAAAATTGTGTTTGACCCAAGTAGATGAAGATGCAAACGCCGACAAGCCGAATCAACTTTAGTATTGTCTACATAAATGTAAAGAAAAAGTTACGCAATAAAAAAGACTTTTTTTGAAAAAATTTAACATGTTAAAAGTATCTGATAATCAATTATATATAGGTTAATCTGCCATTAAGGGTATCTTCCTCAAGTAGCTGCCTTGATATCTTAGAGAGTCTTTCAATGGTAAATTTAGAGACAAATGCTTGTCAGTAAACCCATAACTATTTCGATTGTCGAAATGAATGGAGAGCCAGTGTCAGAAGCGGTGCGGGATACCGACAACAAGATTATCGGCAAAATAAATTCGGGTGAAATTATCTAAAGGGATTAGACACTATCTCGAGAATTGCGTAAATTAGAGAGAGGGCTAACTCAAAACACCTAAATATAAAAGATAAGACCTTCCAAATTATTGAAAGGTCTTTTATGTTCAGCTTTTCATTGCGATTGCTTTAAATAGCTTGTATTTGTCTAATCATTTGATTGGTAAATCCCCATTCATTATCATACCAGGCCATTACTTTCACAAGATCGCCATCGACAACTCTTGTCATTTCCAGATCAACTGTCGCTGCAAACGGACTTTTGATGATATCTGTAGATACAAGGGGTTCATCTGTTACCGTTAGCACCTTTTTATAGCGATCAGTTTTAGATTCATCGATCAAAATTTGATTTATCTCTTCGATCGTTGTGAGCCTTTCGGCAATAAAAGTAATATCGGATATAGATCCCACCGGAACAGGTACCCGAACTGCTATGCCGTCAAACTTTCCGGCGTATTGCGGAAGTGCTTTTGTAGTCGCTATCGCAGCACCGGTAGCAGCAGGAGCAAGGTTAATTCCTGCAGCCCTTCCCATACGCGGTTCTTTTTTTGAAGGAGCATCTACAAGTGCCTGTGAAGCAGTATAACCGTGTGTGGTATTTAGAATTGCTTTTTTGATTCCTATCTTTCTTCCTAATATTTCGATGATCGGGCTGATATTGTTGGTCGTGCAGCTTGCGCATGAAAAAACAGAAACCTTTCCATCTTCGGTATTTACCCCATGGACAACAGTAGGCGTATATTTGGTAGGACCCGAGATGACTACAAATTTTGCTCCGGACGTCAAATGTTTTTCAGCATCGGCTTTGTTCGTGAAAATACCCGTACTTTCGATGATGATATCAGCTTGAATATCTTTCCAGAGTAATTTTTCAATTTCTCTTATGCTTGTATATTTAACAGTCTTTCCATCGACTATAAGTGTATCTCCCTCGATGCGTACATCTTTTTCATATTTACCATAATTACTGTCATATTTGAGCAGGTAGGCAGCGTTTTCTATACTCATCAGATCATTGATTCCGACAACCTCAAGGTCGGCAGTTTCAGTTATTATTTTTAAAGCGGCACGTCCGATGCGGCCAAATCCATTAATAGCAATCTTTTTCATAACATTCCTTTTAATTCTGTTTATATTTTTTTCTATTTAATGTATTATCTAAGTTCTTCTATTTTCCGATAAAAAAGATTGACATTGGTCAATAAATTCCCTTTGCTAAAGTCACTTCGTAGTTTTTACTGATTATTAAACTGTCCATCGTTATAGCTGCAGCTATTCGCAACTGTGGTATTTCGTAACATGCTGATTATAAATAAAAAAAAGTCAATTACATTTGTCAATTCTTTTTCGTCAAAAATTGGCAAAAAACAATCTAAAACCATAATTTGACGCGTCTTTGAAAGGGAATAAACCCTAGAGATGGAATTGGCATAAAAGATATTTGCAGATAATATTAAATAATTCTATCTGTACATAGAAAGCCGTTCACATTTTTATTTTCGCTAACATCAGCTTTGGTTATTCAGCTTTGGTTATAAAGAGCTGCTTTTGTCGAATTTTAAATGTTTGTACATATTTATTTTTTTGATTAATCTTGGCTCTGAAATTCATTTATGAATCTTCTAAAATTTTTAAATTAATAAAAACAGACAATGAAGTTCACTATTCTCTTTTTAATATTCGCATTTATTTGTTTTAACGGCGAAGCTCAAAAGCAACCTGAAACCTTTAAGGTGATGGCATGGAATATCTTGCACGGAGCCAATGATAGCGAGAACGGTAAAGCACATGCGGTACAGATTATAAGAGAAATAAATCCGGATGTCATATTGATGGTAGAAACTTACGGTTCTGGTAAAGAAATAGCCGATTCCTTAGGCTACAATTTTCATTTAATTGCTCCTGAAGGAACAGCCTTAAATGATAAGAAAGTTAATCTGTCAATTATATCAAGATATCCTTTTGGGGAACGGATTGATACTGAATTTCCTTTTTATCTGGGCGGAAGAGAAATTATCATCCAAAACCAAAAGATCCGATTTTTCTCGAACTGGTTTCATTATTTACCATGGGAAAACGAACCCGAAAAGTTGGGTAAAACAGCCGAAGAGCTTCTTGTTTGGGAAAGATCGGGTGCTAAATACGAAATGATACAAAAGGTATTACCCTGTTTAAAAAAGTATGCTGCACAAGCGGATTCAATACCAATGATTCTTGGTGGAGATCTAAATACCCCTTCTCATTTGGATTGGGGCAAGAATACGAAGAAAATGCATAATAATCTGGTGGTCCCCTGGTATTCAACAAAAGTATTGGCAGATATTGGATTGATGGATACTTATAGAACCTTGAACTCAAATCCCATCACACATCCAGGTATTACATGGCATACGAAAGGTGAAAATGATAACCATCGGATCGATTATATATTTTACAAGAGTCCAATGTTAAAAGCGATAAAATCTGAGTCTTATCAAGCATTTTTTAATGAGACCATAAAACTGAATGGTAAAGAAATTTTATACCCTTCTGATCATGGTTTTGTCGTGACAACATTTAAAATAAGGTAACAACGATCATAATCACATCGATTATAAAACTCAAGTATATATTTAGTATACCTGCTCAATCTGTATGGAAGTTAATAAATAGGGAAACCAACAGAGCTGTCAATATTAGTCATGTACTACTGTTGATAACCGTACTATTAACCTTAGTGGGGTGTTTATTGTTTCAATAATAATTGAAGTTTTATGATTTCATCAGCTGAATTTGTGAAAGAATTAATTAAAAGGTTTCCAGCGATCAAAGACGATATACTTGGTGAGGCTTTTGCCTTTTCAATCACTCTGCAGATGGGGATGTTACAAAGATTTATCCGAAATCTACATAAGTACTAAATATTAATTAATATTTAACGTCTCTCCATTTAATGCTAATATTGCTATAGAAGCCGTTCCCATCAGCTGCACATTGAGTAAGGATGATATTTCAATACTCGTATGTTTTGACAGGCGATTGATGCTGAATTCGACGACAGCGGCCTGAATCTGCGGAAGCAGTATCTGCCCGATTCTTGCACCAGTTCCACTAATAATCACTTTTTCTGGATTGACAATATGTATTAGCGTAGCAATACCTTTTCCAAGCATATAACCTATCCTAGAAAAGGAATTAATCGCTAGTTGATCACCACCTATAGCTGCTTCCATCAATTGATCTAATGTGATTTTTCGTTCCCGTTGGTATAGTTCGCTGAGTATTGACACCTCTCCAGCATCAAGTTTTAAACTGGCACACTCGACCGCGGCAAGAAGAGATGCTTCAACTTCGAGGCATCCCTTCTTGCCGCAGGAACATAGTTTATTTTGATCCGACAGCGGAATATGACTAAACTCGCCAGCGAATCCAACACTACCTCTAAATAGTTCATTTTTTAAAATCATGCCCATGCCTACTCCCCAATTGAGATTGATAACCAATGCATTTTCAGTATCCTTGGCTTTGCCAAAATTATGCTCCGCAATGGCGATAGCTGCAGAATCATTTTCGATATATGCAGGGCGTTTCAGATGCTGCTGAATTATATCTCTTATATTAAAAAGAGGATGTTGTTCGCAATAGGATGTATTTATACCTTTAGCCGAATTAACGAAACCTGGCATAGTAATTCCCACAATTAGTATTTTTGCAGCTAATTGATCCGCTAAATAATGATCAATTCGTTCCAAAATTCTTACATGTAGATTGCTGTCTAGCTGTAGATTTATTGTTTCCTGTGAGGAATTTTTTATGATGTTGTTTGAAAGATCCAATAAAGTAATAGTGAAGCTATATTGATCAATAGTAATAGCCAATATAAAAGGTAGATTCTTTCCGTTCAACGAATAACTAGTCGCTCTACGTCCGCCAGTTGATGGCGCGAGGCCTTCACAAGTGATGATGTTTTTTTCAAGAAGATACTGGATACTATTGGTTGTATTAGGTATGCTTTTTCCTATATTTTTGCTGAGTTCTGCGATGGACAGTGTGCCCGAAAAATAGAGTGTTTTAACGATAACCTGATGTAATGGATTCATATTTAGCTTTCAGTAAGTGATTGTATATTTGCATTGAATACCTATATGGCTGTAAATGCACATGAGTATGATAAATTCTAGTTCGGCGAACCAACTAGGCTGTAGGCAATAGTAAATAGAGTTTTATTTATATTCAATATTATGTAGATCTCATTGTGGGAGAAAACAGGTAAGACTATTTTGAGGAAGCTCAACAGCATAAATAAAGTAAGTTTTAACAGCTTGTCGAACTATTATAAAGAATCCTTCAAACATATTTTATCCGAGGTCAACTATAATGCCAACGTCAAAAGGCCTGTTTAAAGCATATTTCCTTTGTTTTCTCCTATTAGATGTCCGAAAACGGACATTAGAACTTTTGAATCGTACGATAATGGTACACAACGATAAAAGTATGCGCACGTTGTTGTGGAGATATTTATTCAATTTGTAGTAGACCTGATCCATATACAACTCCGGACAATGCAATTAATATCAAATCTAGACCAATTGTATATTACCAAAAGAGAGGGGGAGTTCAAAAGTCGTTTTAGATCCGAAAAATTTCTAAATGAGAAATTCCAATAATTGTGTACATTGTGTCTTATAACCTATAAAAATCAATAGATGAATTTAAGAGAAGCAAGAGTGTCGGATATTCCACAGATGCAAATAGTAAGGAATGCTGTAAAGGAAAATCCATTATCGGATCCAGGTCTGGTAACTGATCAGGACTGTCAAGATTTTATAATAAAAAGAGGCAAAGGATGGGTGTTTGAAATTAACAATAATATTGTTGGTTTTGCAATAGTGGATCTGGCTGAACATAATATTTGGGCATTATTTGTACATCCGGAATATGAGAAACGGGGAATAGGGAAACAACTGCACGATATTATGCTGGACTGGTACTTTAACCAAACAGAACATACAGTATGGCTGGGAACCGCACCCGGTACGAGAGCAGAACGTTTTTACCGAAAAGCCGGGTGGAGGGAAATCGGAACTCATGGTAAAGGTGAAGTCAAATTCGAAATGCCTTTCAAAAAATGGAAGGAGTCGGCGGTTTAAAGCTTTTTGGTCATGTCGTGACTATTACAACTCAACGGACAAAAAGCGCCGCTTTAAACCAAGTGGCGCTTTTTATTATTTATTTGAGAAGCTAATGTTCCCTTATCGCAGTTTCGTCTTTCAAGATCAGGTCTGCAATTTCATCTTTCCGTTTAAAGCTTACACCCTTGTGCTGTTGCATGTAACGGATAATCTGTTCGGTGGCATTCACCATTTGCGGCGTTCCGCCAATTCTGTCATGAAAACTGATCGACAGTTGTCTGCGCTTGGTTTCAGCTTCTTGATAAAGTTGATCAAATTCCATTTTAACCTGCCGTGCAAATTGATCGGTTGAGTAATGTTCACCAGCAATCAATTGGATATCGTTGCAACGAAGTGTATAAGGTATTACCGCAAAGTCCTTGTTTTTTACTTTGATAATAAAAGGTTCATCCCTGCTCAGATCGTCAATATGATATTTGAAACCCAAATCCTGTAGAATATTTAGTGTATTCTCGCCACGTCGCAACCAGTTGGCGTTATAACCAACGGGACGAAATCCAGTTGACTGCATAATCGCTTCTACGCCATCCTGTATGAATTTCTTTTCTTCCTCATAAGGAAGATTATATTGTTTACTCCAGTTCATTCCATGTGCTGCCGCTTCGTGACCTCTTTCGACAATTTCTTTTGCCAGTTGCGAGTTGTTGAGTACGGCAGAACCGACCATATGTGATGTAACTTTGATTCCAAGCCTGTCCCAGTTATCAAGCATTCTGGGAATACCTTCCTTATAGCCATATTGATACCAAGTTTCGGCAGGAAGATCTTTAAAGCCCTTTTCCATATTCTGTGGGAAGGGGCTTTCTGCATTGTCGGGCTGTCCGCCAGATTCAAACTGCATGGATATGGAGACGATCAATCTGGAGCCGTCTGACCATTTGGAATTATATTTTACTGGAGATCTGTCTTGGAGATTACTCGAACTATTTGCAAAAGGCAATACACTCAACGTACCAAGCGCTCCGGTTTGTTTAATAAATGTGCGTCTTGTGGTCATGGATTAAAGATTGAAAAGTTTATCTAAGGCCCAAGAGTTGCTCTGAATAAATTGTAGCAGCAGGGCAAAAAAAGCAAGGTGCAGTAACTGAGAGGGAATCGCTTCCCAGTTCTCAATCATGGCTGTACCAAAAAGCAGGATAAGCAATACTCCCGCTCCCATGATTAGTGCAGGTTTTGTAAACAAACCAATCAATAGAAACAGGCCCACCGTGAATTCTGCCACAGGTAGTACATAGCTGAAGGGTAGTACCATAACTTTTGGCAAAAAGGATTTTTCAAAACTGGCCATCATCCATTGGCTGAAAGCATTTAATTTAGGTAGCCGTACAAGACCGTGTCCAAACAAACTGATGGCAATGCCCAGCCGAAGGAGTAAGAAAACTGTTTTATCCATTATCTTATTTTAATTATTATTTGATGATTCAAAATTGCATCAATCTACTGTCTGAAATCGGTATATTTGGAGGTATTATCGGTAAAAAAACAGGATGAGGTTAAAAACATTGCATAGGCCATTTGAAATCGAGCTGCTCACATTAAATGAGTATACTGCCGTTCCTCATAAAAATACCTATTTCGAAATGGTTTTTATTTTGGAAGGAAGTGGTGTTCAGATTATCAATGAGCATGAGCTTCCTTATGATAGCGATAAGCTTTTTTTAATTTTTCCACAGGATTCGCACTCCTTTCGTATAGCCATAACAACGAGTTTCTGCTTTATTAGATTTAATGAAAGTTACTTAAAAACTCAGCATAGAGAATGGGTCCAGAAGCTTGAATACATCTTTTACAATTATGATCATTTGCCTGGCTGTATTCTTAAAACTGTTACTGATAAGCCAATGGTAAGAGCTTTGACCGAGGCTCTGTTAAGGGAACAGCAAAATGGAGGCCCCCATCATCAGGAAGTTATCCAACAGTTGCTGAACACCGTCATTTCCATCGCTGCACGAAATACTGCATCCGTTCAAACGGCATATCCTTATCAACCATCTCATCCATTGTCAATGCTTGGATATGTACACCAAAATATCAAACGGCCAGGGGCACTAAAGATTGAAGAGCTAGCTTCCTATTTTCATTTGTCGCCAAACTATGTGGGGGAGTATTTTAAAAAGGAGACGGGGGAAAGCCTGCAAAAGTATATCCGCCATTACAGGCTCCAAATGATTGAAGCAGCACTGATACATACAAACAGACGAATTAGCGAAATCGCGCTAGACTTCGGATTTACGGATACCAGCCACCTCAACAAGATGTTCCATAAAGAGTATGGTGTAAGTCCCACAACTTTTAGGAAAAGACTACTCGAAAAAAGTGGACATCTATAAATCCATGTGAAATCCTTTGCTTATTGCAAATATCAGACTGTTCGGTATCTCCCACGTACCGCTTACATATAACTTGTTGTCCTCCGATAGTTTCCGTAGCACCATTCTTTTGCTATACACATCAAAACAAAAGGATATGGCAAATCAATAAAATTCCATTGCCCGCCATAGCCTTCTTGTTTCAGTAAAAAGCTCCAATTGATCATCTCAATAATATGATACCTCATAAACATATTATTGTTCAACCCCATATTTTATCAAGTTGAAAGATACGCTAAAGAATATTTTAATAAAGGTATTTGCAATTATTATCGAGCTTCTCACAAGTATCAAAATGCTTGATTTATTATAACAGAGCTAATACATTATTGACCGTTTAATATGATATTGATTAAAAACCTATTTATACTTTTGTTGATCTCCTGTGCAACAGCTGGTCGCCAGAATATGAGTGTGATGACCAATGCCAACATGAAATTCAATTTGTTAATTTTCGTAGTTAATACTTATTTTTTGTTTCTGTTCTTTAGTATGCGGTGACGTAGTTCCTGTTCTTTGTCTGCGTCCCAATATTTGCAGTCAAGCTCAATGAACAAGGAAGTATAAGGCAATACGGACGCTGTTTTGAGAATGACAATGTTAAACAGTTTGGATGCGTCATCTATTTTTTTGAAAACAGACGCGTGGGGGATGACATGGATATCTGAACCGAAGATGGTACCAATTTCCTTTTTAAAGGTATCCACTCCGGGGACAAGTTGTTCGTCGATATTAGCAAGTTCTTCATCCTGATAGACAATCGGTCGGATATGGTCCTGTATTTTCAATAAGCTATCCATTTGTTGTACTACTTCTGATAGATCCTGTGCAGTATTGATGATAGTGACATTGGCGCTACTCGGTGTTGGATAGGCTTTGTCTACGATCAATATCCAGTTGCGGTGACCCAATAGAGGTAATGTTGCTTCCATTTGATTTTGCCAGCTACTATCTTTTACCGCAGTTTTCTCAGTCGACTGAGATAATGGCGCTTGGCAACTGCCAATAAGGAGGCCAAAGCAGAAAAATCCAAGCAAATAGGTTGTTATCTTTTTCATGACCAAGTGATGTTTAGTTTGTCTCCCGTCTGCAGTGTCAATTCATTCGTGAAAATTAATTTTAGCTGTTGTTGGATGACTTCTGTCTCCGATACTTGTACAGCTTTACCATTTAATCTTATCTTAAGATTTTTTGTTTGGCGCGGCAGTTTGGAAAGGTGACCAATACTCAAAGTCCGTAAACCCAGCGATCCATATGTCAGGGATATCATAGCTTCAAAGGAAGACCGCTGGGTTTGCTGATAAGTTCCCCAGCCGGTTGCTGCAGTAAAAGCGGCTTTGAAGTCCGCATGTTGCATTCGTGGGGCAAAACCAAGATGTTTTTTAGGACCATGATATTGGTATCCGCAAGCATTTATAAAAGTACCGTAGCTAGCCATTGCTCGCGCGTAGTGATCACTACATTCGATCTCATTATAAGGATTGCGTTTTGCGGCATCGTATCGCTCATGGATGCAACGAGTCAAGATCAGACTTTCCTCCACCATTCCCTCAGCCATCATATGAGCAGCAACCTGATGTTCAAACCCGCTCATGCATTCGTGAAAGTAACCAAGTTGCCATGTCATATCTTCGCCATAAGCTGCAGTTTCATTGTTCGGATTCGTATTCATGACCATACCACCTTCACCGGATAAGGCATAGGGTCTGCCATTAAGGTGCGTTCGGATATAAGGTCCTACATCCATGGTGAAATTATAGTTCCATAATGCCTTTAAGGCCGAGCGTGTTTTCTCAACGCTATTTATCCGGGGCAGATTGACCTGAAATGTCCAGGCCTGGCCATATACCTGATCGATATGGCAAGTGTTATAGGAACCCAGTTTTTTCCGACCAAATTCCTTGTTTGGCCGATGGATATAGTATTCTCCATTAAATAATTCTGTATCCATTGCTGTCATTCCTTTACTGACGTATTGTGCACATGTTTTTTGGAATACCTGATCATTCATTTCAATTGCCATCAGTTCGGCAGCTTTAACTGCTGCAAGACATAAACCTACGATCCAGGCAATCTCACCTTCCCAGACTGCATCAAGTGTATTTTCCATCGGAGTGTCGGTCATACCATCACCATTTCTGTCCTGATCGATGATGAATTGAACAGCTTTTTTGAGTTTTTGCCAGTTATGAGCCAGAAAACCGTTGTCTTCCGACATTTGGTGTTCCCTGTAAAAACGGAGTATCACCCCAGCTTGACCATCAATAGCAGGGCGAGTCTCATATTCTGCGCGGAATATGATAGCCCCGCTTTCAGGGACGAAGCCAACACCTAGATCCGTAGTTTCGCGAAGATTTCGTTCAAGTTCAGGAAAGAGGCGACTCATTGTTTGTCCATATTGCCATACATGGGTACAGGTACCTGCACAGGCACCAACACCTTCCCAAGCCCAAAAGCGACCACTGGCAAAACGATAGGTATTTGCAGTAGCCAGGGTGCCGATATTAACCAGTGTACGGTCCAGAAACCAGTGGGGGAGTGTCGAATTGTACCAAGTCTCGACCCAAGTTAATGTAAATTTGTTTAGATCGTCTCTATGTTGGTGATAATATTTTAAAACATCACTAGCATCTGAAAACTTGGTGCCATACCAATAGCCTTGTTGTGCATCTTTGATCTTTTCACGCAACAGAGGGTGGGGATTGTTGAAATGCCAACTGATGGCATAGGATACAGCATCGGTGCTTTGCGGAGAGATCTCACGTTGGACTATTATGTTCCCGATTTGGAGCTGGTCGAATGGCACAGATGCTGACTCTTTGCCAAATTTCTTTTGCGCCGGATCGAAGGGCCAGGAGTCTACCATAGCATTTGCGGTAGCGTCAACGGCATCACAGTAAAGTGCCATGGTACCATAGTCTCCCGCCAGTTTTTCGGCTTGGGGAACACCCTCACAGGAATAAAGTATACTTTGTACATTTTCGATGGATACTACCTGTGCAAGCTTTGTAACCCCTTTAAATTCTTTGCGAGGTTTGTGCACTCCGTTTTCCAGCCAGGCACAAAAGGCCACTTGAACTTTGTGTTTGGTCTTATTTTTTGCTTTCAGATGCATCGTAGTCATTGGCAACGATGAGTTCTCCGCATCTAATGGAATAAATGGCGAATAGATATGTAATTCGATGTCGAGGGGTGAATCCTCTGCCAAATAGATGATTTTGCAGCTGGGGTATGCCGATTCAAAAATGACCTCATCCCAGTGTTCTTTACGTAATTCGCGTGTCTGGACATTTCCATTTCCCGATATGGTTACAGAAAAGCCTTGTTCCAGTACCCTTAAATTATCGGCTATTGCAGGCTCAATATATGCCGCACCGTCACGAGGCCTGATATTGACGTACTCGCGACCATTATACCATTGTACAAGCTTTGGTTCTATACCTTCCTTGATTCCTTCATAGGTCTCATTATAGATCTGCCAGAGCCAGAGACGTCCATCGCCACCGGCATAGACCGTTCCCGCGTGAAGTCCTCCGACGGGCATTCCGATGTATTGTAATTCGTTTTTGCTCTTGTAATAACGGGTTTTCTGACCCCGCTTATAGAGCTGTTCAATCCACTTGGGATTGATTCTCTTATCGGCAGTAATATTATGCAGGGGCTGATCCCAAGCAAAGATGCTGCTTGCCCAGCTTGGGAACTGGGCAAGTAGTAATGCTGTACTTAGTAAACTAGAACTTTTTAAAAAGGATCTTCTATTCATAATTGATGAGATATAATTGTTTTATTTTGCATCGATAGGTAGCCAATTTTTATAGCCTTGTTGTCTTACATACTGCCAATTGCGAGGACCAGATGATGTATTAGCATCGCGGATGTCCAATTTATCATCAATGTAAGTTAGCACATCCGTATAATCTTGACCTATTACATTTTTGTAATGCAATACCAAGGTTTTGGTTTTCGGATCATAGGTGTTGTCAGTGCTAGTTTCCTGTGTTGTGGCATATGCAAAGGTGCCCTGAGGAAATCTACTATCTCCGATTGCGATAGGCTCCAACGTGTAAGTACCGTAGGCCTCATCATTTAAAAATAATTTATTGTACATCCAACCGTTTCCATGTAGTCCAAATACCTCAAAACTCCATAACCCGGTTCCCCAGATCATAAATTGACCTTTATCGTTTGGATCGTTACTCAACCGTGTAATGTATTTATAGTTATAATGTACACCGTTTACACTATTTTCTGCGGCGTTAGCCTGCAATCGTGCGGAATGGTATCTTCCTTCTGGGAGTTTTGGGATGGGAAAACCGGACCAATTGACTACCCTTTGGGCGTCCACAATGAGGTTAGCAATCAGAAAGTTATCGTAAAAACGATTCTGGGGCATGCTATTGCTTTCAACTATTCTTACCGGAAATGCAAAATTGGCATAGGCCTTACTGTCTGTACGTTTGATCGGTATCGCAAAAATAAGCGCGCTGGATGCTGTACCTTTTTTAATGGTTACTGTAAAGGTTTTTGTTACTGGGTCATAGGGTGTGTTTGTTTTATACAATGAAGATTCAGGAATATAATATGCTGTATTGTTTTCAATGTTAAAGTCGGTGAGCGTTTCTTGGTCGAAGGCAACGTTGACGGAAATATCTTTGTCGGCCGTGAGTGAGCCACCGATTCCGATTTTAAACTTCACCTCAAAGAATCCGTCCCGGAGGTCTTCGATAAGTTCTACATCATAGTTGTCGTTAAGGATCTTGAGCGTATCCACGAATGTATAAGCCTGTATTGCTGTGATGGAACGCTCTGACGCAGATGTCGATTCAGCATTTACGATATATAATTCCTGCTTATAAAACTCCTTGTTTTCATAATCCAATTTACCACAAGCTGCCCAAAAAAGGCAGATGGCAAGCAGCGAAAAGTATTTTATATAATTAGATTTCATCATTATGTTATATAAGAATCAATAATACAATATATGGTTACCATCCCGGATTTTGGATGAGCTTACCCCAATGGTTGGCGACATCGTTGTACGGTAAGGGGAAGAAATAGTCCTTTTTCTTGAAGGAATAACCATCTATAATGGTACGGTCATAAAAAGTAATATCTGCTTTTTTGTAATTCATTCCGTACACCGGCCCCCCTGATCCTTTGGGATTGCCCCAGTTGTCGCGTTGGACATTTTCAGCATCCTTCCAGCGTCGGATATCAAAATAGCGCTTTCCTTCGAACGCCATTTCCACCAGGCGTTCATGTTTGATCTTATTTCGGATTTCTTCTTTAGATCCTTGGTTATATCCTGGAAGCCCTGCCCGATAGCGCACCAAATTGAGATATTTTAGGATATCCGGATGTCCGGGTTGGCTTTCATTGAGCGCTTCAGCATAAGAGAGATAAACTTCCGCTAATCGGAATACCGGGTATTGTTTTTCATAAGTTCCTTCTATGCGCATATCATCGTCATTGATGTATTTGACAACGGCATAACCGGTACGTAATGAGGGGCGATCGGTCTCAAAATAACCATCGGCGGTTTCGGGTCTATAATCGACATAATAAAATGGATCTACCTTATCATCTTGTTTATATCCGCGGCCGTGAAAGCCGATCGTAGCATAAAAGCGTGGTTCACGGTTCAGTACACGGTTTGGTACGGCAGGGAATCGATTTCCGTTGAAAAAGTTGGTATGGATCGGCGAATTGAGCGAACTACCATCGCCCAAGATATAATACCCATCGGCGGCGGATGAAGTCGAAAAATCCTTATAGAGCTTCTGGTTCTCTTCTTCGATGGTTGCGCCGTTATTCATAAAAAAGCCATCAACAATTTTTTGCGTGGCGGCTATACGCGAACTATTGAGTGAATTGGAAGCTTTGTGACCTCGAGGCCATCCCAATGCCGTTAGGTTATAGGTTTGACTTTGTCTATTTACCTGCCAGATCACTTCCGTGTTCCAATAGTCATCACCACCGCTAAATAGGGCCTTGAAGGATCTATAAGGGTCAATACCGGCAGGTCCATTTGGCCAAGCTATAGTATTACCCGGAAAGTCACCTAAGGGCACAGTTTTGTAGTTTTTGTTGGCTGGCAAAGTGAACAATTGATATTGATTTAAGTCGATAATTGCTTTGTAGGCATCGGCGGCTTTTTTCCAGCGATTTTCATCGTATCCTTTGCCAAAGAAAGGTTGCCCCTCAGGATTAACAAAACTATTGTACTCTGTGTTACCGTTGACTAGCGGACTTGCCGCCCATAGTAGTATACGTGCTTTTGTTGCCATGGCCGTAGCTTTGGACGGTCTACCTAGATCAGAGGTCAATATCTGTGCCTGGCTTGGTAGTTTTTGAATGGTCAAGTCTAATTCGTTGGTTAAGAAATTGACACATTCCTCCAGCGTAGCCCGTTTTGTTGGGTAGTTGGCCTCATTCGCGTAATCTACCGTTTTATCAACGATAACAAAGGGACCATATATTTCCAAAATCAATGAATAATAATAAGCGCGCAAAAAGCGCACATCCGTTTGATAGCTTTCAAGCTCGCCCTCTTTAATCAATTTATCATTAGCCTGTGGGGAGTTTTCCAAAAATTGATTGCAAGCCCGTATCGCGCGATATAATTTTGACCAATAGCTCAGTTCCCATGGCATATTGTCTGAATTGTACTTACCCTGTGATAGTTGCATGGCCATATACGTATCCAGGCCTGCGTGGCCTTCATCGCCGGTCCCACTGAATGGCCAAGATTGATGCATATCAGTAAAATTGGGAAGATGGCCGTAACAGGCAGCCCAGGCTTCACGAATATTTTTACGGGAGGTCCAGATATCGTTAAGATTGTCGACCTCATGCAGATATTCCTCCGCATCCAGGTATTTACAGGACTGCATATTTACGATAGTCAATAATGCAAACGCTAAGCCTATGTTTTTGATGTTGAGTATTTTCATTGGAGTAGTTTTATTTAATCATATTGTGTTTGTACTGTCTCGTAGATTCACTTCTTTTGATGATCTATTGTTAAAATGTTATGCTGATTTACAGTTTAAATCTGACATTCATACCAAGAGAATATGTGCGTTTTAATGGGTAAGCATACGAGGATTTCTGTTCGGGATTCCAGTCCTTGAATTTTGAGAACGTTGCCAAATTGTCACCACGTCCATAGAAATAGATATTCTGGAACGGAAGTTTGCTATTTTTTGGCATCCAGGTATACCCTAATTCGGCATCCGCCAGGCGCAAATAAGAAGCCTCACGTTCCCAGAAGGTGGACTGCTGTGCATTATTGCTGTTTTCCGAACCAACGCCCAGACGTGGATAGGCAGCATTTGGATTTTCCGTTGTCTTAGTACCCGAGTAAGATTCAGGTATCCAGTGATCGTTATAAGCAACTTCATAGATCGCACCACGGCTTCCTGAGGCATTGAACGGGATACGTCCACCATTAAGGGTACGGAATACATCCGATTTTCCGATCACACGGGTGGAGAAGGTCCAATTTTTATAGTTGAAATCCAGGGCGAGGGAATAGGTCCATTTGGGGTCTGTACTCGCTAACCAAATACGGTCTTCTGGCGTGATCAAACCATCCCCATTAATATCCTTGTACTTGATGTCGCCAGGCATGACCTTATTCCAGGTTTGCACAGGGCTATTATCGATATCAGCTTGATCTTTGAATAGACCCAAAGAGATATAATTCAGGTCACGCCCCCAGTCCAGTCCGATACCACTTTGGTAAGGCATTTTGGGATCAAGTTGCCCATTTTCTACAATCGTATTTATATTGTAGGTCAGGATTCCACGAATATAATTGATTCGGAAATTGCCGAAATTTTTACTGTACGACATATCTAGGTCGAACCCCCTGGAGTACATCTTTCCAAGGTTAGCTTTTGGTACAGAACTCAAACCCAGTGTTGCCGGAAGTTTGTTCAGGTCAATTAACTGGCCTTCACGTGTATTTCTAAAAATATCCAGTATCATTTTAAATTGATTGAACAGGCCAAGTTCTATACCGAGGTTCATCTTCTTATTTTGTTCCCAGGTAAGAGCAAGCTGTTCCAAGCGACTTTCTCCCACTCCGGGAATATTTGTACCACTATATGCCGTACCCCCAAAACCGAAAGTATAGCCATCAAGAGAACCCGTTGTCGCCATATAACCGAAGCGTCTGGCATCCCCTGGAGCCCCCACTACACCATAAGAACCACGAAATTTCAATTGATTGACCGTTTTTTTCATTCCTTCCCAAAATTTTTCTTCCGATAGGATCCAGCCTAAACCAATAGAGGGAAACGAGGACCAGCGCTTGTCAGGCGTGAACATTTGTGACCCCGAAGCACCGAAGTTAATATCTGCAAAATAGCGGTTTTTAAAACCAGCCGTAAATCGTCCCGCAATAGATTGCTCCCTTGTCGGTAAAGCATTAACCAAAAGGGAATTCCCATTGTTATCATTAGGGACATCATCCATATACTCACGTTGTTTGTACAGTACAAAAGCTGTTGTCGTGAAATCCTTTCCAAAATCGCGGGCATAATTGGCACTTCCCTGTATTTCAACAACACGGTGTCCTGTAGGTGTTGATGGTTCAAATCGCATTTTGTCATCTAGATCAGGGGTGGTATTGAGTGTGACCAGATTTCCATCTTTATCGCGGCCCGTACCGTTGTAACTGTTCGCAAAATCAGGACGGTGTTTTTGATAATCCTTAATATATTGATGTGTATAATTATTGATTTTCGAAAAAGAGGCAATACCGTTAAAAAATAACCCTTTTAATAGGAAATCAAGTTTTTGTGTAATATTGAGGTTGGTATTCATCACATTGGAGTAGCCGCGGGTAAAACCAGTTTTATTGAGCATCGAAAAAGGATTTTTTACACCGGCTGGTTCTTCTGGAGCGGTTCCGTTGGAGTATTGGGTAGGGAAGAGGGTCGGATTGATCTCATTGATGATATCAAGGATTTTATCCGTCCCCTGTCCGGGTTCTGTCGTTGTATTGTAGCGCCCGTCAAATCCGAGTCCCAATGTCGTTGTCGGACTGATATCAGCTTTTAAATTAGACCTAAAATTGAACTGGTTATATTTCGCATTTGAATTGTACGATTGGAGATTTCCCTTAAACATTCCGTCCTCTATGTAATAACCTCCAGACATATAGTAAGTCACTACATTGCCGCCGCCACCGATATTGAAATTTCCTTTATGCGATAAATTATTAGGTTTATATAGTGCATTGTACCAATCGACATTCGGGTAAAAGTCCATGTCATTATCTCCAAATTTTTTGATGATCTCATCAGAATATGGCTTGTCTTTCCCACGTACTGCAAATGCTTCGTTTCGCATTTGCGCATATTTTACAGCGTCGATCCAATGCGGTTTAAAGGTCGCATTGTTGACTGAGGAAGATATCGACATATTGACGCTGGGTTTTTCAGAGAGCTTTCCCGTTTTGGTCGTGATCACAATGATACCGTTAGCTCCTTCCAATCCATACACTGCTGTTGCAGAGGCATCCTTAAGAATAGAAAAGCTTGCAATATCATTGGGGTCTACATCATCAATCGATCTTTTTAATCCATCGATCAAGATTAATGGGTCAGAACTTCCCTTCACGGAGTTTATGCCACGAATAATAAAATTGGCTCCGTCCTTGCCGGGTTGTCCCGAAGTCTGGTTGAAAGACATTCCCGCTACACGGCCAGCGAGTTGATTGGTCAGGGAGCGGCCGGGAGTGATGAGTTCCTTGGGGTCGACTGTACTCATCGCAGCAACAACGCTAATTTTCTTTTGTACACCATGGGCGACAACAACTACTTCATCCAATGCACCATTGTCTTTTTTCAGTTCTACTTTGAGCTGGATCAACTCGTATGTAGTAAGCGAAGCAGTATTGATCTCAACAGTTTTGTAACCAATTGAAGAGAAAACGAGCACGGCTTTTTCGGGTAGATTCGTCAGGCTAAAATAGCCGTTTTCATCAGTTACTGTTCCAAAGAGAGAATTTGCTTTTACCTGCACCGAAACGCGGGCAATTGGTTTATTTTCCTCGTCTGTAACTGTACCGGAGGTTTGACCTTTTGGAGATTTTTTTTCCGTTGTTAAAGGAACTTTATTCTCCGTTGCCGTTTTTTTGGGCGGCAAAGCTTTGATCACAATTGTTCCATCGTGAATGGCATAGCTCAGGGACTGATTTTCCATTAGCTTATCCATGGTGTTTGTTAAAGAAGCATTTTTGACAGATAGATTAACTGCGGGCGCATGTTTTAATATAGATTCACTGTAGATAAATCTATAACCGGTAGCTTTCTGTACTTCAGAAAATGCTTTGGTTAAAGGAGCGTTTTTTAGCTCCAGATTTAAGGTTTGAGCCATCCCATTTGCCGATAGCATGGAGAAGGTACTGACGAGTACAGAGGCTATAAGGCCTCTTGTCCATGGTTTATTCGGCTTGCCGAATTTCGGGCATGGGTTTAAAAATGGGACATGAGAATTGCTTTCCATATCATTTGACTGGTTTATAAATTAGTGTTTTGGTTAAAATTTAACTTGATAAAGCTTCCTATCAAGTGACGAAGGTCAGACCTATACTTTTCTAAGTAAGATCTAGTCTAGGAGATGTACTCATTGGTTTTTTAAGTAAATGTTAGGTTTATAACTTTGGTTTTTCATTGGTTATTTTATAATGAGTTTTCTTTGGGACACGGTAAACTGAAATCCAGTTAGGTCGTTGAGTGTTTTACAGACAGTCTCTATAGAAGCGCTTCGTTTTATGCCACCATTATAGTGCTCATTGGTCAGTTTGCGCTGTATATCAATATCTATGGCATACCATCTGGAGATCTCGCCAAGGATTTCTTTTAAATCTTTGCTGTTAAAATAAAAATAGCCTTCTTTCCATGACAGCGCTTCCTCAATATCAGCTTTATTGACTTCGATCTCTCCCTGGCCGCTGATTGTTTCATGTCCCGCGGTTATGATCCTATTTTGTCCGCCATCAGTGACTTTGATACGGCCTTCGGTCAGTATCGTCTTTATTTTGTTGCTGCCCAGGTGGGTATTAATGTTAAATGCTGTTCCTAATGCTTGCACCTCAGTACCATTGACATTGACCTTAAATGGATGCTTGGCATCTTTTGCAACTTCGAAATATGCTTCTCCCGTTACTTTTACGATCCGATCCTCGCCACTGAAGACAGATGGAAATTCAAGCTCGGATTGGGCATTAAGCCAAACTTTGGTACCATCCGCCAACTCAATGTTATAGGTTGCACCCGTTGGTATCGTAAGCTTGTGTATGGTAGGTTTTTGAGCCTTATTGTTCGAATAGTCCAGCCCATTTTGATGGATCTCAAGAGAAGTGCTCCCATCAGAGATTCGATCTGATAAATTGGTGCCTAATTCTACTTTACTCCCATCAGATAACGTCAAGGTTGCTTTTTTGCTTCCGGGCGTTATCATTGTATTGACTTGTGCGTTCTGTTGATCTGTTTTTAATATTCTTTGTTGGTAAAAGTAAAATGCAACGGATAATGTTAGGATTAATGCGGCTGCAATTGCTGCGATCTGTCTCCAACTTATTTTTATTTTATTGTTTTGTTGAGATCTTCCGATAATAGTTCGCCAGATTTCCTGCTTGTTGATGCTTTGGTGATACAGAAGTCTTTTGTTGATTTCCTCCATATCCAATCCTTGGTCTTCAATCCAGCTGTTGAGCTGAGGAAAGTCAATGGTTAGCTGCTCCAATTCTTGAAGTTCCTGATCGGATATTTCCTTTCGTATATAGAGAGAAACTAATTCTGCAGCTCTGAAATATTTCGAATCCATAATTCTATTTATTTTTGGACTTAGGTACTAATTTTGTTTTGATCCATACATTCTAACCTCGATACTTTGTTTATACAAAGACACGGATTGTGTTAAAATGGGTGAAAAGAAATTAAAAAAAATATTTAGTTCCAATTTTTCCGGTTTATTTAAGTAAAACAGAAGTATTCACTTTTGCCTAGTCTACAGTAAGACACGGAGGGGAGAAGAAAAGGTGAAAAGAATTTTAAAAAAATAATAAAAAAATATTTTTAATACCTCTATAGAATGGATTGAGCTGTTTGCGCAACAGGAGCAATGCTCGGCGTTTCTGTGTTTTGACCGTATTAATAGAAACGTTAAAATGTTCAGCAATCTCCTTATTGGATTTTTCGTCCAGATAAGCGAGCTTACAGATCTGTTGACAACCCTCGGGTAACCGCTCAATTGCTTTTTCCAAATGGCTAACAATTTCTGCATAAATCAATGCATCTAAAAATATTTTATCGTCCTGCTCATGGAAATCTGTATGCTGTATATATTTCTCAGATACTTTCAGGTCTCGGAGATAATTTAAAGAGGCATTTTTTACAGTGGTGAAGAGGTAACTTTTTTTTGCTGCACTGTGCGAGCTCAAGGAATAGGGCTTGTCAAGTAATTTAACAAATACATCCTGCACGATATCGTTTGCCGTTTCGTTGCATTGGACGATCCGCCACGAAAACTCCACAAGAGCAACATAGTACTGTTCAAATAATTGTTGAATGTGGACTTTGGTCAATGATTCCATGTGGTATAATAAAGCCTATTCTACGATATTAATTTGTGTCGCGCGATAGATAATTGAGGTCTATTTTTCGGGATCAATATTACGTAAATTATTTTATATCGTAGGTATGTTGATCTTAAATCAAATCAAATATCTGTCCAAATTGAATGTCCTGTAATAAAAATGTATAGTCCCGACTAATTTATAATAGCGCAAATACAATGTCATCACTAGGATTTTTACATGAGTTTGTTAGCCGTATATCCTGGGAAATGTAGGATACTTACCTCATGATTTGGGTAAGATGTTCATACCAAATGTACTTTGTTGGTCGATGAGCTTCTTTCTACGCATATTTGTTTATACATTGTTAAGACATAGTCGTGTACATAGGTCAGGGTTTCGCTTGCCCCTTAATAATATCAAAATTTTGTGAGATATTTACGGGTAACTTAAATTATAAATTCAATCAATATGAACAAACTTCTTTTCTTTCTGGTGTTGTGTTTTTTTGTGTTTTCATCACGTGCGGACGTCCGTTTGCCAAGTATCCTGGCGAGCAATATGGTGTTACAGCAACAGTCGACCACAGCGTTGTGGGGCTGGGGCAAACCGCGAGAGAAGATAAAAATTACGACCTCTTGGAACAATAAGACCGTTGAGGTAACAGTAGATGGAAATGCCAATTGGCAAATTCCGGTTCAAACTCCGAAAGCTGGGGGACCCTATACGATTGTATTTGAAGCTGAAAATAAAATTGTCCTCGAAAATGTATTTATCGGTGAAGTTTGGGTCTGTAGTGGACAGTCCAATATGGAATGGAACTATTACAATGGTATTACCTCTATCAAGGATGAATTTTCACGGCTCGACAAATTTAATATCAAACTTTTTCAAGTTGCTAAAGCAACCTCGAAAGCCCCTCAAGATAATAATGAGGGAAACTGGATGGTCTGCGACAGCAACACGCTGAAAAATTTCAGTGCAGTTGCCTATTATTTCGGGAAGGTACTAAACAGAGAGCTGAATGTACCCATTGGATTGATCAGCAGTAATTGGGGTGGCACACCAGCAGAAGTTTGGATCCCCGGCGAACTCATTGAGAGCAACACAATTTTAAAAGATGCGGCAGAGAAAAAGAAGCCCTCATCTGGGTGGCCTATTGCTCCGGGGTACGCTTATAATGCGATGATTGCACCTTTGATTAATTTTAATGTGGCGGGTGTCATCTGGTATCAAGGGGAGAGCAACGTTGAGACAGCTTCAAGTTATACGCAATTAATGGATATCATGATAGGTTCATGGCGTAGAGCCTGGAACAAAAACTTTCCGTTTTATTATGTACAGATTGCCCCCAATAGGTATCGCAACTATAATGTAGGAGCATTGCTCAGAGAAGCTCAAGCTAAGAATCTGAGCACAGAAAAAACTGGAATGGTCGTTGTCTCAGATTTGGTAACTGATACGTTAAACATTCATCCTTCCAATAAGAAAGATGTGGGTTTACGTCTTGCAAATTATGCTCTTGCTGAAACATATGGTTTAAACATAGGGAGTTATAAAAGTCCAATGATTAAGTCTTTTGATGTGCGGGGAAATCAAGTTGTACTTGATTTTTATAATGCCGATGAGGGGTTAATGGTAAAAGGAAAGAAACTTAATGAAACTTTTATTGCTGGCGCGGACAAGATATTTTATCCCGCCACCGTGGAAATCAAGGATAAACAGATGATCGTTTCAAATAAGGAAGTAAAAAATCCGGTCGCTGTTCGATATCAATTTAGCAATACTGGGATCGGTAATATTTTTAGCAAAAAAGGATTACCCATGGCGCCGTTCAGGACTGATGAATGGCCCGTTGATACGAGTAAGACAAAGTAGCATGATTCATTTTCTCGAAATAAGAATTGTTTCAAGAAAATGATAGTTTTAATAAAAAATATCATAATTAAAGGAATACTTGTCAATGTATTTTAAACCAACTGAAAGTTTAATTTTAAAGTATTTCATTTAAAAAATAAAAGTAGGGCTATGTAAGAACTTTGTTCGAACACAAAAATCCTTGATTTGAACACATACAAAAAAAACACTTGATGAACTTTGTACCATAAAAAAAGAATTATTTATGAGCAAAAAGAAAGTATGGTTTATTTCGGGTGCGTCCAAAGGTATAGGTTTAGAGGTTGCAAAAACAATTTTAGCAAATGGTGACAGCGTTATTGCAACTTCACGCAGTTTAGAAGAACAGATTAAGAATATCAGTTTAGAAACAGAATTTTTTCTACCATTACAAGTAGATATTACCAATGAAACTGAAGTAAAATCAGCAATTGAAAAGGGAATTAGGAAATTCGGACATATAGATGTTATATTAAATAATGCAGGGTATTTTCTGGTTGGAAGTTTAGAGGAAATCAGTGACCTCGAATTTCGAAAAACGATGGATGTAAATGTTTTCGGAATGGTTAATATCATCCGAAACGCGATGCCTTATTTGCGTGGGCAACAATCTGGGCACATTATTAATATTTCATCCAATATGGGGTATATTGGATATGCCAATACCGGAAGTTATAACGCTTCTAAATTTGCTGTGATAGGTCTTTCGGAAGCATTGGCACAAGAAGTAAGGAAATTTGGAATTCATGTTACAGTAATTGCGCCAGGAATGTTTAGAACAAATTTCATGAGTGATAGTACATTAGCTGTAGCTAGCAATCATATTCCTGAATATCATGTTGCTAAACATGTTGCGGTACTAAAAGGATTTGATGGCAATCAACCTGGTGACCCTACAAAGTTAGCAAAAGTTTTGCGCGATTTGACGATGCATGATGAACCTCCATTACATTTGCCATTAGGTACAGATAGCTATGAATCAATATTACTTCACAGATCAAATGAAGCTAAAGAATTGGATGATTGGAAACAGATATCGCTCTCGACAGATTTTTAAATTATTTGTAAATTTACAAATATGAAGAAGAGATTTTCCGTACCGTATATCATCAAATCCATTTCGGAATTGCATCAACTTTTTGCACTTGCAAAACCGGATCATCCTTTAATCAGTGTGATTGATTTTGAAATCCTTAGTTATAAACATAGTGACGTATGGAAGTATTTTGCCAACGATTTTTATTGCATCACTATAAAAAAGGGAGGCAATGGAACGTTGAAATATGGACAAAGAGATTACGATTTTAATGAAGGCATGATGACGTTTACTAAACCGGGCCAAGTATTTTCGGTGAAAGCAGTTAGCGACAATCCTGTTACCGGGTATATGCTCGTTTTTAAATCCGAACTTATACGTCCCTATGCATTGGGTATAAATATCAGTGATTATGGTTTTTTTGATTATCAAATCGCTGAAGCTTTACACCTTTCAGCAAAGGAAGAAAAGATCATTTCTTCACTTTTGAAACAAATGCAGGAAGAACTAAAAGACAATATTGATAATTATAGTCAAGATGTGATCGTTTCACATCTTGACTTACTGCTAAACTATTCGAATCGATTTTATAACCGTCAATTTCTTAGCAGAAAGGCCATTAATAATAATCTGCTAGCCGATATTGAAAAAATCTTAAATAATTATTTCCATTCGGAATCTGGATTAAGTAGTGGATTGCCGACTGTACAATCGATCGCCTCTCAACTTAACATTTCACCAAATTATTTAAGTGATTTACTAAGAAATTCAATTGGTATGAACGCACAACGATATATTCAACAACATTTGATTGAAAAAGCGAAGGAACTTCTGGCTACTTCAAGAATGACGGTTGGTGAGATTGCCATTCAATTAGGGTTTGAATATTCCCAGTCGTTTAGCAAATTATTTAAAAAGGTGACCAATCAGACTCCAGTGGCTTTTCGTCAGTCCTTTAACTGATCAATTTTATAGAATAGATTTTTTTATATATTTTTGTAACGTTCATTACATTAATAAAAGTGAAAGGGAGACCCAACATATACCAAAACGAGGAAATTATTCTAAATGCTCAGCAAGTATTTTGGAAAAAAGGGTATTTTGCTACTTCATTGACGGACTTGAGCAATGCAACTGGAGCAGGTGCAGGAAGCTTGTATAATAATTTCAAAGGTGGTAAGAAAGAGTTGTTCAAAAAAGCACTGCAACAAAGGAGAACGGATTTTATGGCTTTTAAAGTTATATTGGAAAAAAGCGATACACCAATTACCTTGATTAAGGACTTTTTTTTAAATCTTGCACATGCAGATAAGATTGCCCATCAAAAAGGTTGCATCATTGCTAATACGATTGTAGAAATGAGTTGTACAGACGAGGAGCTTGAAAAGGAAGCGGCAGAAATACTGAAAGAAACTGAAGCTTTGTACAGGTACGCAATTGAGAGAGAACAGGATAATAAAATTCTCAAAACAACTGTGCCTGCAGATGTGTTGGCAAAATACCTGGTTACGGTTTGGTGTGGCATCAATTCATTAAGAAGGCTATATCCTGATCCGAAAATACTTAAAGAGCAAATCAATCTACAACTTGAAATACTAAGATAATTTTTTTTACATATTTGTTTAACGATCATTACAAAAATAAAATGGATTTACAATTAAAAGGAAAACGTGCATTTATCAGTGGTTCTACCCAGGGTATTGGCTTTGCTGTCGCAGAGAAACTTTTACAGGAAGGTGCTTCTGTTGTCATCAATGGTAGGAGTGAGGCTAAAACACAACAGGCACTAGGAGACTTGAAAAAGCAATTTCCTAACAGTAATATCGATGCAATTGTGGCGGATTTTTCTAAGGTCGATGAAGTAGAAAAATTACTTTTAGTGCTGACGGACATTGATATTTTGGTCAACAATGTGGGAATATTCGGGATTGCTGACTTTTATACAACAGCTGACAAGGACTGGTACGATTATTTTGAGGTAAATGTTATGAGCGGAATGCGTCTGTCCAAGAAATTACTTCCAAGAATGATAGAGAAAAATTTTGGAAGAATTATTTTTATCAGCAGCGAATCAGGTGTGAATGTACCAGAAAATATGATCCATTACGGAATGTCAAAAGCGGCAATGAGCGCTTTGAGCAACGGATTATCCAAGTTAACCAAAGGAACTGAAGTAACTGTAAATACGATTTTGGGTGGTCCAACCTACTCCGATGGAGTTGCCCGGACCGTGGAACAAATTGCATCTTCAAATCATCTAGAAGTTGAGTCAATGAAAAATGCAATCATTACTCAATCCAATTCACATATTTTACTCCAGCGATTTATCGATCCGGTTGAAATTGCAAATTTAGCTGTTTATCTTTCAAGTCCACTCTCTATTGCAACTAACGGGTCTAGCTTAAGAGCAGATAGTGGTGTATTGAAAATTATATAATCCGTATCGAATGTTTAGAATATCTATGAAGCAGTATATTGGACATCTGACTTGATCATACAATTCTTTGAATCTATAAAAGCGATCTCTGGAATAACCCATTACTTTACAGGATCTTGATACATTTCCTAAGTGTTGAGCAAGTTCTAAAACACCCAATTTATTCTTGACGATTTTCTCTTGTGTAGTCAAAACTCTAATCTATTTTTCAGCTGTTAATTTATTGCAACTGTCAGATTAAGTCTTGACTACTTCAAATTATGTGAGAGCAGCCTTCATTTCAATTCTTCACGATCACTGCCGACGGCTGGTCTCTATGTTGTAAATAATCTTTTCTGCTTCAAATTGACCTTTAAAAATTAGTGCATAGATAATCAAAACAATAAGCCAATGTCTAATTTTTACACCTATCAATGCAGTCCCTAACAATATACCAATTGCGCCGATAGCAATTCGGAAATAAAGTATAGATTCATATTCCATCGCATACCAATAACAACCCTTGCAAAAATTGTATCAATAGAGCAAATAAGCATCTCCATAAGTAATTAAAATGTTGGAAAGAATTATTAATGTCCCAACTATCCGACAAAGGATGCAACTGGTTAGTATCTTATGAGTTGCTCTCTATTAAAGTAACGATCAAGTTAGTCATACCTTTTCAATTTTTAACAATATTCCAGTACTGTTAGGTTATTATCAAAAAGGGGATACCTCAGCACCGATTGTTTATTTTCTATAAGAACTGCTTTGTGGGCGATAAAAAAATCTACAAGTTCTTCAACACGTGTTTTATCTGTCAGCCATTTCGTTGTATAAATCATGAATATATTATTTTAAATTTTTTAATTCCTCCAGAAGGCTGTTCTGTTTATGAATGAAATGATCCAGACTATCTTTTTGAAAAGGATGTGCATTTTGGTATTTTTCAATTTCAGGTAGCGTCTTTCTGATTTTAAAAGCGGTATAGAGGCTTGTCAAGGTCTCACTATTTTTGTTGATCAGATCCATCCGTTCCTTTATATTTTTTACTTTAAGATCGTACTGGTCAGAACTGGCCGTGATTTCCTTTTCTACCTGTTGCCTGACTAATGAATCTGTGATAGATTTTGTCTGAAGATGAGCATCCTGATAATAAGAGGTAGAGGTATTAAGTATATTTTTATAGACGGCCAAAGTTTTTTCGGTTTCCTCGAAGGTGTCTACTATTTTCGTATTGAGCGCCGTCAGATTTTTATCGTTTTTAATCAATTCAAAATAGATACGGTTTACAGTCACCTCATCGCCCCGATAACTACTTTTAAAGGAATCGGAAGTTGACGAGCCCGCATTATCTACTACGTTGTCTACAGGGGAATTATCAGATTTATTTTCTCTGCAGGAGAGAATAGATAACGCCATGACAGAAGCAAAAAACATTTTTTTCATACTCTATTTTTAGTGGTTTACAATTCATTGTATCTCATTGACTAAAATTAATCATTTCAATTCTATCACTGGTGATTAAACGATATAATTTTATTTAATTATCGCATTTTGCGAGCGGTTAATGCAGTAGGAAAATTTATTAAAATAACTTGTTATAATTTCGTCCTTGATCTGATCTTTGGCATCGCAAGATAGTACTTATAGTCACCGGATTCCATGACACCATCGTCAAACCATTCATTATCCAGATACTTGTACATATCATTTAGGTAAGCTACCTCTTGGCTTACTTGATAGCAGGGGTGGAACCAAATCCAAAATCGCTCTCGTTTATTGTATGGATGGGGTAGCGGCAGGATCATAGTACCTTGGAATAGATCTCCAGGATGTTTTTCGCTAAGATTTTTTAAATTTATACTCGTGAAATAAAAAGTAAGGTTATATTTTTGTCACTGATTATATGGATAATATTTTTGGTTGCAGGTTTGGGGCCTCTTTACTGTATGTGCCGTAGCAAATTTCACGGGAAATGCTATTACGTAAGAACTGACTGAAATAATGGAAAGTGAATTAAAATATAAAGTAATAAAACCTGACAAATCGCTTGCGGACTTTGTTGAAAGTTTTTGGCTTTTACAAAACCAATCAGACCTTGATAAAGAGGTTGTAGTATTGCCAGACGGAAGAGTTGATCTGTTTTTTACGCAATCTGCAACAGAGCCTTTCCACATTACGCTTTTGGGAATCGAAACGCAACCAGGCCAAGCGACCATTACGTCTTTACGACAAACTTATGCCATAAGTTTTAAACCGCTTGCAATAAAATATATTTTTCAAAGCAACATCGCCAACTTAGTGGACAAGGGAACAATCTTGCCACCTAATTTTTGGAACTTTAGTGCGGACGACCTGAATGACTTTGATTTATTCTGCGAGAAAGCGACAAAAAAAATACAGTCACTTTTGCCAAGTGAAATAGACAACAGGAAACGAAAACTGTTTGAACTCATTTATTCATCAAATGGAGTGATTACAATCAAAGAACTTTCAGAAAAATCGTTTTGGAGTAGGCAACAGATCAATCGTTATTTCAATCAGCAATTCGGACTTACAGCAAAAGCATATTGTAATATTATCCGCTTCCGTGCTTCCTTTCAACACATCAAAGAAGGCAAATTGTTTCCACAACAAAACTTTGCCGACCAATCCCATTTCATTAAAGAAGTCAAGAAACTTTCTGGTGTTTCACCAAAAGAATTGTTGAAGAACCAAAATGAGCGTTTTATACAATTTTCAACGCTCGAGTCAAAGTAATTTTGTTCAGTCAAAAAATAAATTGTACTGGATATGAAATTACAAGGCAAGAAAATCGCAGTCGTTGGCGGCGGTCCTGGCGGACTCACGTTAGCCAAACTTTTACAATTAAAAGGAGCAAATGTAACAGTATATGAACGTGATATAAACAAAGAAGTTCGCCAACAGGGAGCAACACTAGACCTACACGAAGAAAGTGGTTTGGAAGCTCTTCGTAGAGCAAATTTGATGAACGAATTTAAGGCCAGCTTTCGACCAGAGGCGGGACGCTTAAGAGTGTTAGATGACCAAGCCATTATCAAAATGGATGACCACGAGATTCAACATGATTACCAGGAAGATCGTCCTGAAATTGATCGTGCCCCTTTGCGCGATATTTTAATAAACTCATTGCATGAAGATACTATTATTTGGGATAGTCAGTTCATTTCAATGGAAAAACAGGAGAATGGCTGGCTTTTGCATTTCAAAAACGGAAAATCTTTTTACGCTGACCTTGTCGTTGCAGCTGATGGTGCAAATTCAAAAATCCGTGTTCACATTACCGACATTAAGCCAATTTATTCTGGGGTTACGATTGTTGAAGGTAATATTTACAATGCCGAAAAAAACGCGCCGAAACTTTGGGAAATAACAAAAGGGGGAAAAATTTTTGCTCTTGGAAACGAACAATCAATTATCTTAAGTACAAAAGGAGAGGGCAGTTTATCGTTTTATACCGGTTGTAAAGTTTCCGAAAATTGGGTGCAGGAAAGCGGTATTGACTTCAACAACAAAGAACAAGTTTTTGATTGGTTTAAAGTCGCATTCTCGTCATGGAGTGACCAATGGCAAGAGCTTTTTGCAAGTAATGAAATTTGGTTTATGCCACGTCCGCAATATCATTTTCCATTAGATCAAACTTGGACAACATTACCAAACTTGACAATGCTTGGCGATGCGGCTCATCGTATGCCACCATACGCAGGCGAGGGGGTAAATCAAGCCATGCAAGACGCTTTTGAATTGGCAGAAAATTTGACAAGTGACAATTTTCCAGACATTCAGACTGCAATTTCACATTACGAAAAACAAATGCAGGCAAGAGCAGCAGCAGTAACAAAAGATACTTTAGTAAACACTGAAATATTACACACTGAAAGTGGGCTTGACAAATTGTTGACTATGTTCAACAAGGGGATATAAAACACACTGATTTTTTCGGGTGATGAAATAGTGAAACTAAAAGCAGAAAAGCTGTAGAGTCTACAGCTTTTTTATGCTAACTGATCAACGGTTTTTGAAATCTCCATCTTGTCAGCTGTAAGTATTTTTATTCGGTAATTTTGTTTCTATTTATGTTATACAAATCAAAATTCGGATGTTTCCAAAATCTTTCAAATCCCAATTTTGGCATTACTTCAATCTCTGATGAATATATTGGGTAAATTCCTTTTATATAAATTTTGTATTTGGCACCAATATCAAGATTGTTATAGTCACTTTTATTATTAAAAATTGAAGGAGCAAATACTAAAAATCCGTCCATTTCAGAATCATCAGAGATTTTTTCTTGAAAATCAATAGGATCGCCATAAGAAAAAGGGCATTTATCTCGTAACTGATTAGCTAAATAGCCCACAACTCTTCCCCAAGAAAAATTATCTGATCTAACCGTTAAAGTGAGTTCGGGTCTGCCATTTTTCCAATCGGGATGATTTCCTAAAGAAAGCCCATAGGTAAATGATGTTATCATTCCCTTTTCAGGAATATTTTCGTAAACAATTGTTGTAACACCAGGAAGGCTTTTATCTAAACTATCTTCTTTAAACAAAAGAGGTTCTTTCTTAAAGATTTTATTTAGATGATTTAAATACTGTTCCGATGGTGACAATTTTTTCTTAAATAAATTTTTAAACATATTTTACTATGAGAATGTTTTGTAAGTCTTAAAAAGAAAGCAGACAAATTGCTAGAGCGTATTTTCCTTTATAAATCTATTAATTTTTGATTTAAATATTCAGTCTTTCTGTTGAAAAAGTATTTGTTTTTTTATTTCTCTTCTTTTTCTTCAATATCAAATTCCCGCGACCGTAATAAACATCCGAACGCGTGAGATTATTCAGTGATTCGTGATATCGGTTGTTATTATACCTATCCACAAACTTTTTTGAGGCTACTATGTGTTTCTTGGCATAATAAAATCTATCAAGATTAACTACATTTTTTATTGTTCTGTGATAGCGTTCAATTTTATCGTTGTCTGTTTCGATATCATTATGTAAATTTATTACGCCATAGGCCATATACTATTTACATGAAGACCATATTTGTTTTTTTAGTCTTACTGCTATTCGTTTATCCATTGTTTGCGCAAAGCGATAAATTGTTAGGTAGATGGGTTTTAGACTTTGCATTGACTGAAGACAATTCACTTGTTCCTTTAGATCATCTCTATTTTTCCAACGAGGTTATCTATGAAATAAGTCCGAATAAGATGAAAATATCAGCTTTTACATTTGACACGAAATATATTGGCGATAATGATATCGACCTGGGACACATGAAGCTAAATTATACATTCAGCGGTGATTATTTGACCGTTGTTGAGAAGGGCACTAAAATCAAACTCTATTTTTTAAAAAGAGACGATTTTGTTAAAAAATATCCGGAATTTGAAGAAAAACGCATACTTAGTGAGGGCAGAGAATTATATGTTGCTAATACGCTTTCCAAATTAGTATTTGATAATGGCACAATAGACCCCAATTCGTGTATCACTAATGGGGCACCACTATTGAAAAAGAAAACCTCCAAAAACTACTTTATGAAGGCAATGTTTATACTTGACCAGCACAATCAGATTTCAAATATTGTTGTTTCAAACATTGAGGAGGATGACATCAGGCAGCAAGTCATAAAATCGATACAACGTTGTGGTAAATTTTATAAAAATTATTCGGGGAAAGATTTATTGGTCACACTTCCTTTTAATTTTTTTAAAATGTACGAGTTTTTTAATCCCGAAGCCAAACGAGTTTATCGGGCCTATCAACAGGGAGAAGAATGGTTTGAAAATTCAGAATTTGAAAAAGCAATCTTTGAATACGAAAAGGGTATTGACACAAAAATTGATATGGAGCGATATGGAAATACGTTTTACCACGATTATATTATCCACCTTGGAATTGCGTATTTAGCGACCGATCAAAAGGAAAAAGCTGCATCGACATTTCGAAAGTTGGGCGACGAAACGAATTTTAAGATTCGAAACTATTTACGTTTCTATTGTCAATCTTAAAAAATGTAAAACCTACTGACAGCCCCTATGTGGAGTCCTACTGAGGTTGGTGGGGAACTGATGTTATTTATTCTCCAGAATCTGATGCTACAATTACGGTTTTTACGTTACAAAAAAAACTTTCAACATACCATTAATCCAAAATTACCCAATGACTGATATATTTAAAAATTACTTGTCCTTAACAGGGGCACTCTCAGCCGAGGAGATTAACTTTTCCGCGAGTTTTTTCAAGCCGATCAGCTTGAAGAAAGGTGATTTTTTTATTCGAGAGGGTGATACTTGCCGTTATATTGGATTTATTGCTCATGGCGCCGTAAAGGCTTATGCTATCGACAATGAAGGAAAAGAAAATATAACCTGCTTTAAGTTTGAAAATGAATTTGCCACCTCGTTTCCGGAATTTGTGGCGCAGGAAAAATCCAGAAGGAGCATCAGGGCGATAGAAGATAGCATAATCTATGGAATAAGCTATCCAGACTATCTACATCTGCTTGGTCAGGTTACCACCTGGAACGGTATTATAAAATCGGTGATGGAGTGGGAGTATAACCAAAAGGAGCTTTACCTACTTAATTATAATAATAAGTCGGCTGTGGATAAATACCGTCATGTCTTGATGAACGAACCGATGCTCGTCCGTCGTATAGCGACACAAGATCTGGCATCGTACCTAGGCGTCACGCAACGGTCGCTTACCCGGGCCAAGGGACAATTGTATAGACCCAAGGAATTATAGGACAAATGTCCTTATTCGTTCCTGACCAGCGATGTAGATTTGCACAAAAAAATATGTTACGTCACATTGCTCCCGAGGTGGTTCAGATTTCGCTGATGCCGCGAAACAGTATTAACTGCTATATTATCGAAGGTGTATTGATAGACTCCGGAATACGGAGTTCGTATACCACTGTAAAGAAAGCCCTCAAGGAAATACCTGTTTACCAACATGTTCTTACGCATGCGCATGCGGATCACCAGGGCTGTAGCGATCAGCTATGCAAAGAGTTCGCGATACCTTTGCTCTGTCATCCCGCCGAAGTTTTTAGGACCGAAACGGGTATGGTAACCAAGGATTATCCAAGGCCACAACATTGGATAGCAAAACTTCAACAAAAGTATTGGGCGGGGCAGGGACATCAAGTCCAAAGAACAATTGTTGAGAACGATAGGATTGGAAACTTTCAGGTCATAGAGACACCCGGACATTCGGCAGGTCATATCTCATTATTCCGTGAGCGAGATGGTGTACTTATCATTGGAGATGTGGCGACAAATATGAACCTGCTAACAACTGCGACAGGTCTACAGCTTCCGCCAAATCTATTCACCACAGATCAGCAGCGCAACATCAAATCGCTGCAGAAGCTTACAAAACTGAATCCTGCCATTATCTGTTTCGGTCATGGTCCGATCATGATCAATAAAAATCGGAAGTTTGAGCAATTTGTGGCTAAATGCAGCGAGTTTTAATGTCAACTTCGTTGGAGTTGGAACAAAAAAAGATGATCAGCCGGACAGTATTTCGCGAAAAACCTCCGCGGGTAGAATATATATTAACAGACCGTTCCCGCTATGGATTACCTGTAATTCAGGTACTGAAGGAATATGGCGAATTATTGATTTCACTTGAAGCGGACAATATCTATTAGTAGTGTTTGGCAATACTGTATCTTGATACCATGTAATTGCTGAGTTATACGGAGAGATATACCGGAGTGGATGGATGCCAAACAATGGCAGATGACCCTTTTATTTCAGGTAAACCACCGGATGAGAAAGTACAATTTCTTCTATATTAATCAAAAAGACAAGATTATTTTTTTAGAAATTACACAAATCTTCCTTGTTGAAAAGTGAAGACTAATTTTCTATACGCTAAAATTTATTTAAGACAGTACAGATTTCATTCTTTTCAATTTTATGGTGGTCGATCGTTCATTAATTTTACTTTAATAATCATGATGTAATACGAAGTGATCTGATAAGCCCGTCTTCGAATTCAAAGTAGTACTTTAATAGGATTGGACTTCCGGGAAAAGTTCCTGAGATCTCCGCTGTCAATACCGCTTTATCTACGTTTCCGTCATATTGGAGAGGTTTAATGATCGTTTTGTATTTATTATTAGCCTCTTCTATCCAATCTTTTATTTCTGTCCTGCCGATGTGTGCGTGCCCTTCATCATAGACTTTTGCTGTACGAGCAAAACAATTTGAGTAATCTAGGCTATCAAAGTTATCCTGTGCTTTTATTAATGTTGTTATGACTTTTGGTAAATCCATTGCTTTTATTTTTTTATTGTTTAAAAATTATATAGGCTGAAATAAATAGTCCGTTAGATTGTTGGAAGTGTTCCGCCATCAATGACAAATTCAGTTCCAGTCAAATAGCCAGCTCTGGGCGAAACCAGAAACCCTACCAATTCAGCAACCTCCTCCGGAAAGGCTGGTCTGCCGTAAGGAATCCCTCCAAGAGCCTCCATTACACTCTGCTTGGCTTCTTCAACTGATATTCCGGAGCTTGCGGCGATTCTTTCCATCATTCTACCTGAGGCTTCAGTCATGATCCAGCCTGGAGAAACTGTAAGTACACGGATTCCTTTTGCTGACACTTCTTTGGAAAGCCCCTTGCTGTAATTGATCAAACCTGCTTTTGCAGCCGCGTAGGGGAGTGTTGAATCATGGAGTGGAAGTTTACCTTGGATCGAGGCGATGTGTATGATGACCCCGCTTTTATTTTCTATCATCTGTGGTAAAAAAGCTTTGTCGAGGCGTACTGGAGCTAGGAGATTCATTTGTATTGATTCTTCCCAGTCACTATCCTTCAATACTGCAAAGCCACCGCCAGGAGTGTCAGAACCACCGAGATTATTCACCAGAATATCCACTCGGCCGAATTTGCTTATTGCATCCCTATAAACAGTTTCTGCGCTGCCAGCTTTGCTCAGATCCGCTGCTATAAAATGCACGTTTTTATCCGGTTCTTCCGGTGGATTTCTTGCCGTAATGATCACCTTTGCGCCAGCGTATTTTAAACGTTCGGCTATAGCTTTTCCAGCACCTTTCGTACCACCTGTTACCACTGCCACCTTATCAATAAGCTCGTTCTGATAATCTAAATTGTTACTCATCTTTTCTTATTTTTTTGTCTATTCAATCCGCTATTGGCGAAAATATCTATTCCGTTGTACAAATTTGCGGAGTATCATAGGATCTCACAAGTACGGAGTTACGATTCAAATAGGGATAAATTATTCCCCTATTGTACATATGCGGGCAGTGATATAACTTTGCTTTATGTATGAGAGAAAAACTATGCCTAATCTTACATGTGGACTAGACCTTATTGGTGAGGTCTTATATGGTAAATGGAAAATGCGATTGCTTTGGTTCATTAACGAAGGCCACTTACGTCCGAGCGCACTTCAGCGCAAAATACCAGACGCATCTCGACGAGTGCTCAATATTCAACTTAAAGAACTTGAAGAACATGAACTTATTTCGAGAACGGTTTATCCTGTAGTTCCTCCCAAAGTAGAGTACAAGTTGACCGAATTTGGTCAGTCTTTAATTCCTATAATTGGTGCTTTAGGAATGTGGGGAGATAAATATGAAGAAAAATTGCGAACTGTAATCATCCGCACATTGAAAAGTGTGTAAATTTTTATTTTTCATCTGTTTTCCATTCCAACTTAAATTTAAAGCTGCAGCTCTTATTTCATTTTAAATTCCGTAGGTCTCATGTTGGTCAGCAGATAAAAGTTATTGCTAAAAGCAGATATATTTGAATAGCCAATCTCGTACGCAATCTCGGTCATATTCAAATCCGTATCGTTGATTAATTCCATAGCCTTAATAATCCGTAGCATTTTTAAGTACTGAACAAATGTAATGTGCAGTTTGGTTTGGAATAACCGGGTCAAACTACGCACACTCATTCCCGATTGTTGAGCAATAATATCTAAGCTTAGATTTTCATTTAACCTATTTCTAAAACTGTCGATTATGGCATTGAGCCTTTGATCGTCTGTTGTAGGAAGTTGTATGGAAAATTTTTTGAGATTTTCTTTTGATAATACGCCTTTAAGCGTGCTTAAAAATTCAAATTCCCATGAACCTTTGTAATAGTCACCTTGCCACTTCTCACTAAATGAGAGCATTTCAGCCAAAAGCTTACTCACCGGATAAATGCCCAATTCATTATGAAAATTACCAGCTCTTTCTTCCGGAAAATAGATATTGATAATATATAAATCTTGCGTGTTGAACATCAGGTTGTGCCGATAATTTTTTGGTATCCAGATATAATGATTAGACGGAATGTAGAAATCCTTTTCGTCTGTCTGCAAATAAGCAATCCCACCATAAACCAATAACAACTGAGCTTTATTGTGCTGATGAGCAGGCAAACGCTGTTCCATCTGCTGTCGCATCACCAGGATTGAATCAGGATTTTGATCAACAGTATTTATTAATTGGCTAAGAATTTCCATATGGCCAAATTTAACAAATATTAGGCTAATTATATAAAGTAATGCCTTGCTATGATGGATAATTTTGCCGTGTAAATAATAGTAAAGTCATTATGAAACATAACATCATAAAACCTGACAAAGATTTAGAACTTGAAACACAAGCCAAAAAATCTGATAATAGATCATATCATTCACATGAAGAAATTGATAGCGCTAACATCTTCTGGTTTGCTTATGGGTATAACTATGCTTTTATGCCAATGGTAGATTTAACCTTTGCCTTTGATGAATTGAAAAAGATAGTAAAACCATGGCTAGCAAGAAGAAAGAAATATATAAAGAAAACGGATGAAACAATATAAAATGGCCTCGATTTTGGGCTTATTGTTAGCCCTATTTGCACAATCTCTCTATGCCCAGCATACAGCTAATGCGCACATATTAAACTTGGAAGAAATTTGGAAAGTTGCCGAAACAAATAACCGTCAACTGAAACTATCTGACTTCAGTCTTCAGCAAAGTAATTTAGAAATATTAGAGGCAAAAGACCGTTTGTTGCCGGAACTTTCGGTTGGTGCAGATGTAAAACTCAATTCCAAATTTCTGATCTATGACAATGGACTATTCTCTTCTCCACAGGATGTGCCTGTAAAAGGTTACGGTTATGGAGTGGGCTACAACTTGGACTTCAATCTTTACAATGGTGGTAAAGACAAAAGAAACATCGTCATGAAAAAGGAAGAAGAGATACGCACACACTATGAAGTTGATCTGCAAAAGCACAGCGTAAAATATAATGTTGCAGTTGCATATTTTGATTTGTACAAGTTTCTGCATTTCCATGATTTTCTTGATGCAGAAATTGAAGCAGAAAAAAAACAATTGGCACTCGTAGAAAGCCTGCATAAAAACGGCACTGTACTAAAGAGTGATGTACTGAGAACCTCCGTAAAATTATCGCAACTGGAGCTCAGCCTTTCTGATGTTGCGAAGAGGATTGAAATCGCTAAACAACGGCTCAATATCCTGATGGGGCGCGAAAATGATGCTGAGCTGGCAATAAAACACCAAGATACAATTGAATTAAACGCGATCACAGAAGGTAGCTACTACGATTATGTAGATATCGCTTTCAACAAATCGCCAGAGTACAAGATAGTCCATAGCGATATTAAATTGAGTGAGCTGAACATCAAGCAGATAAAAGCGACACGATTGCCCAAAGTCTCCTTGTATTCACATTACAATTACACGTATCCGCAGATTTCATTCTATCCGTATTCGAATGATTTATGGGGATTTGGTCAGACAGGGATTAAAGTCCAGTTTTCTATCGATAACCTATACAAAAGCAAACATTCCATCGCTCATGCCGAAGTGGTCAGTAATCAGGCAAAAGAAAAAGCGAACATTAAAAAAGATGAAATCTATCTTCAGGTAAAAGAAGCTTATTTACAGCAACGACAGGCTTTAGAGAGCGTGGAAACAGCGAAGCAAAATATCATTAAAACCTCCGAAACTGTTCGTGTTATCAGAAGTAGCTACTTAAACCAGGAATCTCTTCTGACCGATCTTCTGGAAGCCGAAAATGCTTTATTGGAAGCTAAATTTAATCTGACAACAGCACAAACAAACGTAAAACTCACGCATATCAGGCTATTGGCAATTATCGGAATTCTCTAATACAAATATCATGAACAAAAATAAAACAGATAAAATTGTTGTAAGCCTGACCAAATGGTTTGGTATCACATTATTCGTAGGAATCATTATTTGGGGAGCTACCTATTTCTTAAAAGGATATCGCTATGAACAGACCAATGACGCTCAGATCGATGCCTATCTTTCCCCAATAAATGCAAAAGTAGGTGGCTATATCCGTAAAATATATTATAAGGACAATCAGCAGGTTAAAAGAGGCGATACGCTTGTGGTGATTGAATTGGATGAGTACGGGCTGAAAAAAGATGCTGTGTCGGCAGAACTCATGAGCTCACAGGCCAAATTACCGATCTTGTCTGCCAGCGAAAAAACGCAGATTAAAAGCATTGAAGTCATAAAGGCCCAATTGGCAGGTGCTAAAGCGAGATTGAACCAGCAGCAAAAAGAATTTGACCGGTATAAAAATCTACTGGCTGACGGATCTACCACACAACAAAAATTTGACAACATCAGTGCTTCTTTATCCATCACACAATCAGATTATGACCAGACAAAAGCTTCTTTACAAGTCGCTGAATCCAGACTAAATAATTTCAGGGTAGAGCGCAATGCCATACAGGCAGAAATAAAGATCAAAGAAGCACTTCTTGAAAGACAGGAATTGGACATTAAATATACCATTATCACTGCACCTTTTGATGGACAAATCGGTAAAAAGACCATTCAGGCAGGGCAACTGATACAACCCGGACAGACATTGGCATTCTTGCTGAACAAAACCGAGGAAAAATGGGTAATGGCAAATTTTAAGGAAACACAGATTGGTAAATTCAAAATCGGGCAAGCAGTATCTATTGAAGTCGATGCTTTTCCGAATGAAAAATTTACGGGTACAATCGAGTCCCTTTCGCCAACCACAGGTTCCCGTTATTCGCTACTTCCACCAGATAATGCTACAGGTAATTTTGTGAAAATCATCCAACGTATTCCTGTTCGGATTGAACTTACCGATACGCCCGAAAAATTAACTAAGCTTTCTGCCGGAATGAATGCGAATGTTTACGTTTTAAAAGATTAATCATGCAAGCACATAAAATACCAATTTTCAAATCCTGGGTATCTGAATGGATGGCAAGATCCGTCATATTTGTTATTCTGATGACCTGTCTGTTTAGTTTTGCTTTTTATGGAAGTCCGGTTGCAGCGATGGGCTTTTACGGAATACAACCTACCGATGTACAATATGGTATGGTCGTTGTCTATGGTTCTACCGTTGCTTTCCTGGCACTGGATTTTAGAATCGTAAAATATTTTGCACCAAGGGAATATCTACTGCTAGCACTTGCAGTAAATGCAATATGTTCTGTAGTTTGTTTTTATTTCAAAGATTGGACATTATTTATTTTCTGCCAGTTTTTGCAAGGTATTACCTGTGCGTTGATGTCAGGAATAGTGTTACAGCTTATTTTTCCACGGTTACAGTCTGTACGTGCCCGTGTGATTGCTTATAGTCTTCTTTATGGCAGTATACAAATAGCTGTGCCATTTTACTCTATCTATACCAGTGTAGTCATTCATTTCTTTGATTTCAACTGGTTATTCTACGGATTTATTATCATAATCATCATACTGACGTGTGTTGTGTTACTTACGATGAACAGTAAAGCCCGGTTTACCAAAAAGATACCACTTTATCAGGTGGATTGGATAGGCTATTTATTTTATGTGTCTTTTATCTTGATATTAGGATACATCCTTGTGTACGGACGACAATTGGGATGGTATGATAGTTCACTGATCATTACCCTAAGTTTAGTTAACCTAATCATTCTTTCTCTTTTTATTATCAGAGAATTAAAACTTAAACGACCATTAATCAATTTACAGATCTTTGAGGCAAAGAATTTTGTTATAGGGCTTTTGCTTCTTTTTACCTTTTATATCTTTAAAGGGAGTACAGGGCTAACCTATGGTTATCTTGAAGCAATTTTAGGAAACCATCCACTGAGTACCATTCCGGTATGGGCCGCTGTAATTTTTGGAACTACACTGAGTATGTTTATTACGTCTCGATTTGTATTGATGGGTTATAACCTGATCAGGATGATTATTGTTGGTTTTGGGTTGATGGCCGTATATTATGCCTATATGATACTATTTGTGTCTGTACAGGGCGAAACAATCGATTTCCTTCTACCTATGTTTATTTATGGTGTGGCAACAGGTGTATTGTTTGTTCCGATTGTTTCATTTACCGCATCATCAGCACCGTCTAAAATAGCTTTAAATGCTTCGCTTGTAGGGATATTAGCTAGGTTCACTGGGTTTACAGCTAGTCTGGCACTTAATAACGAACTTCAATTATTTGCAAAATCATCAGTAAGGGAAAAGGTTCGGGAATCACTCACCGAAACGAACCCTCAATTGCCTGTCACATTACTGGATATTCAAAACCAATACATAAATGGAGGTAGTGATATTTATACATCAAAAACAGGATCCTTAGGCTATTTTAATCAGATGGTAGGCCATCAAATATTGGCTCGTGCTACTAGAGATTATTATGATTTGATGTTAACAGGTTTGATTTTCGTCATCATTATTTTACTCTTCTTGCCTCAAATTCAACATGTTGTTTTGAGATTAAGAAAAGGAAATGTTCCTTATTAAAATTTTGTAATGCCAGAAAGTATCATAACGAAATATAATTCATACACACAACACTGTAAATTCATTTAGGAAAAACAAGCTGCCACAGTGAATTTGAGACCGCCTCTTTACTTTAAAGTTGCTCAATATTGATTTTATTTTCATTGACAGGGATAATCCGCCCCCTAAAAACTAGTATACCAGCTGAATTTCTCAAATTCAGGATTTTTATGAAAACTGGAAACTTATCATTTCCATAAAGCCACTAGCTGGATGGACGTAAATTTCGTTTTCTCCATATAATTTTTTCTCCATCGACTGTGTCGAATCAGATGTTATTATATCTCCTTTAAAAAATTGGATTAATCCAGTTATATCAAATTTGTGATAGACCATGATTGGCCAGCCTAAGCCCTGTTCCAGGGAACGGAGCATGAGGCGGGATTTCTCTCGATTGCTTTCATGAATGGTTTCAAATGGTAAAACGTAGTCTAGTATGACCACTTTCTTTCCATCAGCAGCGGCTAATTTTTCAAGCAGTGTACTGAACTTATCCCGGCTGATGTAATAGACAAAACCTTCCAGTAGGAATATAGTGGGACTTGACGAATGATGGCCCAATCTTTTTAATTCATCCAACAAGGGGGCAATATCGGTAGCATCATGAGTGATCAGCTTCACTTTATCCTGATCACCGATCAATTCTGTATAGAGAGCCCGTTTTTCATCCATAAATTCAATATCAACTTCAAAGATTGTTTCAATTTGATGGTCGCATTGCTCTAGTAGATAGAGTGAAATTGGGTCAAGACCTGCTCCTAAAATACAGACCTGGAATTGTGTGAATTGATTAGCGTAGTAATCGAAAAGATTGCGGATATATCTTTTTCTCAGTACAGCGATTGACTCGGAGTGTTCGAAAATTTGTTTAAAGCTCTTTAAAAGCAGTTCCCCTTCTGAAGTTTCAATATTTTCTAAATATGCCTGGCATGTTTTTCCATCTTGGTAAATTTCGCTTGCTAAACAAAGTACTAAGCTGGCAGTTGGTGAAATTTTAAATTTACTTTTTAAGGGGTTGTCCATAATGATTGAAAGAGAGGTGTAATTATTTGCTGCAAATATTCATTAATGCAATAATACGAGAAAAATAGGGGTTTAAATAATTTTTTTATTATAAATATTACCTTGTAGTTAGTTTATCTGTTTTTGAAATTATATTCCGCTGAGGATTCCCTACAATGGTACAAAAAGCAAGGCCAATCATCCACAAATTCAATTTTTAAAAGTAAACCCATGACTACAGATGCTAGCGAATAAAATATCACAAGATCCTTTGGCAGGTTGGAGTCTATTACTAAAGTTGTCAAAGAGATCCTAGTAATTGTTGCTATTATTAAAACAAATTTGACAATCTATCGGTAGCATATGATAAAGAGTATGAAATCGCAACTAAATTTGCTGATCTGACCGAGAGTGCAAACAATACGGTTGAAAAGAGAATTCGAAAATAATGTCATCGTTTCTCTTTGAAAAAATATTATTAAATTTAAAATATGGTAGGATTAAAAGTAGGCCCAATCTTTTATAAAATAGGTAATGGCAATATTCTACATTCATTCTTTTCAACAGTTGCTTACAACCTTGAGAACAATAAATGGGGGAGTCGTTTCCCCTTCATTATGGAAGAATTATACTATAGAAGTTTATCTCCGGAGAAAGTAGATCTGGCGAGTGAAGAAATAAAAAAGATTTTTGCCGAATTGCAAGAATATGCTCCTTCTATGGTAATCTGGGATATTGAAGATCTGTCAAAACGGCCGCCATGGGGTGATAATATCGCTGAAACAATAACCAGCCTGGACAATTATTTTTATATCAGCGATGGTGAAAATCTATCAGTTGTATTCGATAAAGCCCTGGTTACTGCTAAGAGAGTTAATAAAGAAGTGCTAGTCTATAGTTTATAAATTTTATTTTAAGTAATCCCTTATTACATTTGGTAATTAATAGATTGGAGTTGATTCTTTGTCAATTTAAATTTAGTTAACAAAGAGATGTCCCAGAGTATCATTCTTTATTTTTCCTTTATTTCCTAATCTTCCCTATTGGGTAGCTGTTTCCAAAAACAGAGATTCTGTTACTACTTCCCTTAATCCAGCTACTCTCGTTGTCTTCACAGTTCTGAACTTTGTCATAGAAAATAAAAAAGTATGAATATTATTAAAATATTGACAACCGCAGGACTTTTAAGTATGTACTCACAAGTAATAGCAGGCAGTTTTGCTGCTGCATATCAAAAATCTTTTGATTCAAATACTCTATTTGCAAACCAAAAAAATCAAACCATGATGGACACTATCCAACCCGAACAGACAATTATCGATCTCGCAGGACATCAAGTTCCTGTGTTAAAGGATGGCCTTTATGATCGGTTCCGTTCAAATCCGCCATTGTCTGTCATCGAAAAAGAAAGACCGGATATTGATCTTAGCTGGTTCAAGACTATCGAAAAAGAGAAAAAGGACGTTGGATTTATAACTTATTCTCCCAATTTCTATTACAGTAACAGCAGTATTACAGTAATCTATACAGCTGATATGAAGACCTTGAAAAAACTTATTCCGGCCGAAGTCCGTGATATTGTAAAACCAATTTCCATCAGACCGGGACGAGGGCTTATTGCCATAACAGCTTATGCGTATCATTATTGTGATAATGATTCATATAACGAGCTGTCGATTTCCATTGTTACGACCAAACCAGATGCAGGAAACTGGGGTGTATTCTCTTTGCTCAGAGAAGTAAAAAACAAAAGCCTCTGGGGCTACGTTTTAAAGCTTCCCGTAGATACAGAGCTTGCCAGAGTACGAGGAGTAGTTGGATATAACTTACCGAAATGGCTGATCCCAATGGATTATAGTGACAAAGGAGATTCTATGAACTTTACTTTTTACGACGAATCAGGTAAGCCGGATTTCTCGATAGGAGGAAAAAAATTAGATATAGAAAATACAGAACCTGAGATAGTTCGTTCTAATTTTATCAATTTGGATAAAAACGGAAGATTAACTCACGGCTATACAGATGTACGGGCACTTAAAAAAGCAACCAGTAAAAAGAAAGAAGACGTGAAACTTGACCTTACTGAGGGGCCTTTATCAAAATTCATTAAATCCTTGGATTTTGGAAAACTGATGAGATACGATTATCAGCCGGAGTTTCAGGCGGCATTGTTCACTCCCGAACCAACTAGTAACACAAAGAAATAACAGATTTAATATTAAAGGATTAAAATAATGGATTTTGCTAAAATATTTCAGTCACAAAAAGAGTTTTTCAATTCGCACCAAACAAAAGATATAGCTTTTCGTAAGGATACGCTGGTAAAGCTGAAAAATCTTTTGAAAGCAAATGAAGATCAGCTTTATGAAGCGATCTATAAAGATTTTCGCAAAGGAAAATTTGATACTTTTCTTACAGAACTCAATCTAGTGTATAATGAAATAAATTTTTTCCTTAAAAATCTGAAGAAGCTGAGTAAACCTAAAAAAGTCAAAACTGCCTTGAGTTTACAACCCGGAAAGAGTTATATCCATTATGATTCCCTGGGAGTTACACTAATCATTGGCGCATGGAATTACCCTTATCAATTGACATTGAGCCCTATGGTTAGTGCCATTGCCGCTGGAAATACCTGTATCATCAAACCCAGTGAACTTCCCGAAAATACGATGCATCTGTTAGCAGATCTTATTAACAATAATTTTCCATCAAACTATCTCTATGTCGTGCAGGGAGGCATTCCGGAAACAACAGAACTATTGAAATTTCGATTTGATAAAATATTTTTTACCGGGAGTCCGAAAGTTGGGAAGATCGTATACGAGGCTGCTGCAAAAAATCTGGTTCCAGTTACATTGGAGCTTGGAGGAAAATCACCCGCAATAGTGACTAAAAGTGCAGACCTTGAAGTCGCGGCAAAAAGGCTGGTCTGGGGAAAATTCCTGAATGGCGGGCAGACCTGTATTGCGCCAGACTATCTGTTGGTGGAAGAATCCGTAAAACCCAAACTCCTGCAATTGATGACAGAGAAACTTCTGGAAACCAATTATTCTGATGGTGCCGAGCATTATACAAGCATCATCAATAAACGGAATTTTGACCGAGTACTTGGCCTTATAGATGAGTCAAAAGTGATATATGGAGGGAAGTATAATGCAGATTCTCTTTACATCGAACCTACTATCATGGATAATGTAACTTGGGAAGATCCGGTAATGCAGGAGGAAATATTTGGGCCAGTTTTACCAGTCATGACTTACAATAATTATGATGAAGTTCTCAATAAAATAATCGAAGGTGAAAAACCATTGGCTGCTTATTTGTTTAGTAATAATGAAGAAGAAAAAGATAAGCTTTTGAAATTGGTTTCTTTCGGTGGCGGATGTATCAACGATACACTGATGCACATTACCAGTGACTATCTCCCGTTCGGAGGTGTTGGGAACTCTGGAATTGGAAATTATCATGGCGAGTTCGGCTTTCTTACCTTCTCCCATCAGAAATCAGTGATCGAAAAAACAAACTGGGGAGAGCCGGACTGGAAATATCCGCCTTACACAGATAAAAAAATGCACTGGCTGAAAAAGGTGATGTAACAGAGATTCTGTTACAACTTACCTGAATTGAGCTACTCAGGTCTTTATAGATCTTCTGAAATTTGTGTCGTAATTTAAAACAGCAAAAGATATGCAAACGATATTAGGGGCTAACGGTCAGATTGGCGAAGAGCTCGCAAGAGAACTCAAAAGAAATTTTACTTCATCGATACGGATTGTCAGTAGGAATGCGAAAAAAGTGAATGACACAGACGAAGTCTTTTCTGCGGATCTATCGATTCGTGAGAAAGCAGTCGAGGCCGTAAAAGGCAGTGAAATTGCCTATTTTACATTAGGCCTTCCGATCAGTTCAGACCTTTGGGAAAAACAGTTTCCGCTTATCCTTCGTAACGTGATTGACGCCTGTAAGATTAACCATACAAAACTCGTATTCTTTGACAACACGTATATGTATCCCCAGGATGATCGCGTATTGACAGAAAAAACAGCTTTTGCACCTGTGGGAAGAAAAGGAAGAGTCAGAAGAGAGATGGCCGAAATGCTGTTGAAGGAAATGGAGTCAGGTGAACTTGAAGCCGTGATCTGTCGTGCTCCAGAATTTTACGGCCCGGGCAAAACGCAGAGTATTACCAATACCTTGATTTTTAATAATATCAAAGAAGGTAAAAAGCTGAAAGCTCCATTGAGCGTAAACAAAAAAAGAAGCCTGATATGGACTCCTGATGCGAGCCGAGCCACTGCTTTGATCGGGAATACTCCTGACGCGTTCGGCCAGACCTGGCATCTCCCGGTAGATAAAAGCCACCCCACCTACAAAGAGTTTATCCGAATGGCTTCCGGAATTTACAGCAGAGACCTGAAATGCTCTGCTGTTCCAAAATTGATGTTTAAAATAGGCTCACTTTTCAACAAAAGCGTAAAGGAATTACTGGAGCTTCTTCCGAGGTATGAGCACGATAACATATTTGATGATTCAAAATTCAGAAAGAAATTTCCGGATTTTCAGATCACATCATATAAGCAGGGAATCAGTATCATTAAAGATGAACAGCTTTCAGTAGACAAAATAATTAAGTAAATTAGTCATGTACAAATCTGAAAATCAGCATATGAAAACTCCGGAAAAAGTATCATCCATAAGTACACTTCATCAATTTTTAGGACTAAAAAGACCTAAAAATCCGCTGATCAGTGTGTTTAATTTTGATGATATCAAACTGGAACCAGAAACCATTCTAGGAGCTATTACAACCGACTTTTATGTCATTGCTTTAAAGAAAGACTGTGCCGGAGGAAAATGCAGGTATGGCCAGCAATATTATGATTTTGAGGAGGGTATTATGTATTTTATTGCGCCACATCAGGTTCTTCAGTTTGATGATATACTACTGAATGATGTAAAAGGATTTGTGTTAGTGGTACACTCTGATTTTCTTCATGGATATAGCCTGGCATCCAACATAAAAGAATATGGTTATTTTTCCTATACAGCCAATGAAGCCTTGCATCTTTCTGAAAAGGAAGAGAAAACCATTTTTGATATCATAAGGAATGTTGAACAGGAAATTGATATCAACATGGATTCCTTTACACAAGATCTACTTGTCTCTAACCTTGATCTTCTGTTAAAATATTGTGACCGTTATTACAACCGCCAGTTTTTGACCAGAAAGAAAGTGAATAGTGACCTTCTTTCCAAGTTGGAGCTATTATTGGATGATTATTTCAAAAATGATAAGTTAACCATTAACGGTATACCCTCAGTTCACTTCATTGCTGAGCAACTGCACCTGAGTGCAAATTATTTGAGTGATATGTTAAGAGTGCAGACAGGGCAAACCACACAGCAGCATATCCAGAACCGGTTGATCGAAAAAGCAAAAGAATTACTCTCTACTACTTCAATGTCGGTTTCTGAAGTTGCCTACCAGCTTGGATTTGAACATCCGCAATCATTTCACCGCCTCTTTAAAAGCCGAACATCATTTTCTCCACTGGAATTCAGATCATCATTAAATTAATGAGGATGATTTAAAAATGAAAGTTGAAATACAGAGATTCGGTTACTAATTCCCGTAATTAAGCTACTGTTAAATCGTCCGATAGTGCGAATTTTGTTGTAATCAAATAAGTGATCCATGAAAAAGCTTTTATTAATTGTTACCAATGTCGATAAGTATGCAAGTGGTCTGCCAACTGGACTATGGCTCAGTGAGCTGACGCATATCTATCATAAAGCCAAGGATAGAAATTGGAACATAACGATAGCAAGTCCAAAGGGAGGTCTTGTTCCCATTGATCCTGAAAGCCTGAAGCCATTGGTTCTTGACAAGATTTCGAAAAATTATTATGAAGATCCATTATTCATGGAGGAGCTGAACCATTCAAAAAGCCTTTATGAAGTAATTAATGAATCTTTTGATTGTGTATATCTTGCCGGCGGACATGCTACGATGTATGATTTTCCAGATGACGAAAATATTAAAAAAATCATCAGCCAACAATACGAAAATGGGAAACTGGTCGCCGCAATCTGTCATGGGGTTGGTGGATTATTAAATGTAAGTCTTAGCAATGGTGAGCATATGATCAAAGGAAAATCAATGACCGGATTTGATTGGTTTGAAGAAACTATTGCCAGAAGAAAACGTGAAGTTCCGTTCAACCTTGAAGCCGCCATTAAAGAACGGGGAGCAGATCTCAAAAAGGCTTTTATACCAATGACCTCCAATGTTGTTATTGATGGTCATTTGATAACGGGTCAAAACCCTTTCAGTTCAAAGGAAATGGCAGATGTAGTTGTTGAGCAACTTGAAAAAATATAAACTTTGATGACCTGAATAAGGTTATTACTCATATAGTAATCATTAAAATTTCAATTATGGCAAACAACATTAAAGCTGAAAGCGATCCTCAGATCCTTTCGGGGATTCGCGAATTTCTGAAGGGTTTGAATAATAGTGGCGGAAAACCATTGGAAACATTGACTCCCCAGGAAGCCAGACAAGTTTTGGTTGATGCACAAAATTCTGTTGAAGTGGATTATAGCGGTATAATAGAAGATGAAAGGGAAATTACACAGGATGGAATTACGGTCAATATCCATATTGTAAAACCTGCTAATGCCTCTTCCGAAAACCTTCCAGTATTCATGTTTACTCACGGGGGAGGATGGGTATTGGGTGACTATCCAACACATAGAAGATTGGTAAGAGATCTCGTTGTTCACAGTGGTGCAGCAGCAGTTTTTACCGATTATACCCCTTCTCCGGAAGCACAATATCCGGTAGCTATAAATCAGATATATGCAGCCACTAAATGGGTGGCAGAGAATGGTGCTGAAATTGGTGTTGATGGTAAAAATATGGCTGCTGCCGGAAACAGCGTCGGGGGAAATATGACGGCAGTCCTTTGCCTGATGGCAAAAGATAAAAGGGGACCAGAAATAAAATTCCAGTTGCTTCTATGGCCTGTCACTGACGCCGATTTTACGCGTGACTCGTGGCAAAAATATGCAGAAGAAAGGTTCCTGACAGCCCCACTAATGAAATGGATGTGGGATAATTATCTTCCTGATACTGAAAAACGCAAACAATATTATGCAACCCCGTTCAATGCACCATTGGAAAAACTTCAAGGACTTCCACCTGCATTAGTTCAGCTGGCTGAAAATGATATCCTTTTTGACGAAGGTTTAGCGTACGCAAGAAAGCTGGATGAAGCTGGAGTTCCGACAACCATCGAGACTTATAATGGATTTATTCATGATTATGGTCTATTAAATCCATTAGATCATATTGAAGCAGTGAAGTTTTCTTCAGAGCAAGGAGCACTAGCTCTTAAAAAAGCTTTGTTTGGAAAAGGATAATCCTAAAAGAAGGTAATTTTATATTTATTTAAGAGATGAGCTAGAAAATTATTAAACATAGGTCGATTGAAAAAAAGCGATTATAGCTGGTCGTTTAGATGAGGACGTTATAAAATCTTAAATCCTGTTTTACTATAAATCCAGGGCGAGCCTAGGGATGTTTACGATTGATTGCTTTGAGGCTTGATGGTATGCTCATACCATTATCATTTATGGTAATGATCAAAAACGAAATGAAAATGACTGAATTTGTCTATGTTTAAGTGATATATTGATGATATTATGTTTTGATATACCAAAAGATAGTGATTCTTAGCAGTTGTTGTTTATCAAAACTCAGTAAAACCATATTATCTTTAAACTATTTTACTTCTAAAAATAAATATGTTAAAATCTCACCCTTCCAATGGTTGTGCAGCGATTTCTGTTTTATCGGTTGCCATTGTTTTTTTTGTAGGAATTATCCTTTTTCTTACCCAAAAATCATATTTAATTAATTATTTTGGAGCATCGTCAAATGGTGAAATTGTTAGAATAGATAGTATTCACCAAGGATATTACAAATACGAATTTCAATACGGTATAAGACAATCAAATGGAAAATTTGCTATTGTTAAAGAAGGAAATTATAAAAATAAAAACCATCAATTGGGAGAAAAGGTAAAAATAAAAACGTACAAAAATGAATCAGATTTTGAGGCCCAATCTCCAAATTTTTATTTGTTGATACCTTTACTTTTGGTGTTTGCTCTTTTTGTACGAATGTATTTTGTTTTCAGATAACTTCTTATTAAATAAGATATATTGCATAAATATATCTTATTTAATAAGAAGTTTTAAGTAGTTTAATATTATTCCACTGTGCTCGGCTTCGTGAAAGTTAGCAGCTTGAAGTGCTTGAATGTGATTATTTATAAAGATGCCAATCGGTAAGCTAAAGGGTTGGTATTTAACAAATATACCCGATTCTAGATCTTTACCCAGTTGATTTACTGTATAAAGTAATAAATGTTTTATTTCATCAATGTCTGGAATACTTTTCCAAGTATGTGGGGAAGTCCCAATTTTGAACATTTCCATAAATTCCTGTGATATATGCATTGGTAATCCACTACGCATATACATATGCCGCTGCTGAGATGTGATACAGTGACCAATTTGCCAAACTATATTATTGTTAAAGTCTTCTGGAATTTCAAATAATATTTTGTTATCAACTGTTTCTATTAATTGAAATAACCTAGTTCTGCTAGCTTTTAAGATTTCAAATTCAAATAGTTCATTAGCCATATTATTGATTAATTAAAAGGGCTATTCGTCAATATGATCTTTCAATTCTTCTTTCAATTTGTAGAATAACTCTAATTCGTACTGGAGGTGTTCTGACCTCTCCCCAAATTTAGGAGTGTTCTAAAATAGAAAATTTCGCTGTTTTGACCTGTTTTCCGATAAACATTTCAGGTATCAGATCCCCCAAACAACTATGGGGTCTGAAGGTATTGTATTCCTCCCTCCGGGTTTCAATTTTTTCCTTCGCATCTTCCAATGACAGGAACCAATGCGCGTTTAGGCACTCGTCTCGAAAACTTCCATTGAATGACTCAATATACGGATTATCTGTTGGTTTTCCTGGTCTGGAGAAAACTAATTCCACCTGATGCTCATATGCCCACCTATCGACTTCCTCGGAAATAAATTATTCACTAGTGTTTGTTTTATTTGGTGTTCATGATTGCTCCGCAATTCTGATCCGTTATCCACTTGGATTTTCCTGGGCATTGCCTGCTGGAATAGGCGGAGTTCTTCCAAAGCAGCGACCACGTCACTTCCTTTAAGTCCCTGTCCAATCTCAATAGCCATGCATTTACAGCTATAGTTATCCACTATAGTTAAGCAGCGGATTTTTTGGCCATCGAACAGCGTATCAGCGACAAAGTCCATACTCCGCAACACGGGTACCTGTCTCGGACTGTTTGATCGCAAAGGCGATCTGTGCTTCGGTAAACTTTGATTTTTTCATCGCTTTTCCTCTCTTTTAAAATTAGTAATTCAAGTCCGAATTCTCTACTTTTAAATGCTCCAGTTTTTTGGAGAGAGGTCAGTTGTTTTAGTTCAAGATTGAAAAGGATTTACCACTCCATTTTTTCTAAACTCACAGTTCCGCTCATATTAACATTTGATAGGTGGGTGTAAGAGCAATCTAACTGTTTAAGTTCTCTTAATCCATACACATTAAGATCAACTAACGGATTATCCCTCAGAGATAATTCTTCAAGATTAGTAAATTTACTAAAATCCAATTTCGACAATTGATTCTCGTCTAACCTGATCAGCTTTACTGCAGGGCATCCGGTTATATTAAACTCTGTGAGCATGTTTTTCTGAAACTCGATATGTACAAGATTTGGAAGATCAGAAATGTTCACTTTGCTGACTGCATTCTGTAGCATTTTTATCTCTTCAAGCTTTTGCAGTCCTGTTAAATCTATGGTGCTAATTTTATTCTGGTGAATGTGTAAAGTCCGGAGGTTTGTCAGCCCCTTAAGGTTGATGCTCTGGATCTGGTTATCGTATCCAAATATCTCTTCCAGATTTTTCATGCCTTCTAAGTCCAATACTTTTACCTGATTGTTCCAAAAGCTCAGCTCTTTTAAGTTAGTGAAATTTTTAATGCCAACCAACGAACTAATATCGGCTTTATCAAGACTTAGCCTCGTTACTTTCTGTGCTTCAGATAGCTGGATTTCTTGATCTCCATTAAGATCAATACCCGCAGTGACCAATTGCTTTTTGAAATTCGGATCGGGTATTTTTATAGTTTGAGCTAGACTAGTGAAAGATACCGACATCCCAACGATGATAATGTATAAATACCAATGTTTTTTCATGATTTTCTCTGATTTTTAATTACTCACCGTTACATTTACAACTGCGCCAGCTTCTTTGACTTCAACAAATCCACTTACTTCATTCTCAATAAAAACGTCGTAATGATGATCCTCATAAATTGGCGAAGATCCTAAAGCATATCCGTAAACATTATAAGAGGTGCTCGTTCCTGTTTGCACGGCAACGGTTTTTTGCCTGGCAAATGCAATCCAACTAATGATATAATATTTCCCAGGTTTCAGGTTGGTAAACTGAAAAGTACCTTTATCATCCAAAAATCTGCCTTCTATCCGATAAGTAAATGCAACAGGGCTCATTGTAGCCTGCTTTTTACGACTATTAAATTTTTTCTTTAACTCCAGAAACTCAGTGAAATAGGGTGTCACTGGGAATAGTAGGATCTGGCTTCCTTTAACCCCAAAATTATCTTTCCCTTTTTTCTTAAGTGTAGCGGTGCCTTCTATAGTAGCGCTTCCTCTTTCCATCAATCTTGCTGTCTCTGCTTCATTAAAAGGCGTAGTGGGAAGAACCCATTGAGGAGCTTTTTGTGCATAAGCAATGCTGCAACATAAAAAAAGCAACAAATTAATCGATAATATCTTTGGCAATGTTTTCATATTTTATTGCTTCAATTTTTTGTGCATTTAAAATTTAGTAGAACTTATGGCTTATTAATAACGTCAGCTTCGTTTTTTGAGCTCAAAAGTTGTGCCATCAGTTGCGGTTAAGGTGATTTTAATTATAGTAGTTATAATCGCTAGCTAATCTCCGTAATCTATGGCAGAAACTGGAATTGCTACTGGATTAAACAGCATATATCGAGAATTGCATAAATTTGAGAGAGGGCTTCGACCTTATCAAAACAATATACAACAGACTATGAAGATTTTTTTAAAAATACTTTTAATTTTAGGTGGGATTGGGTTTGTCCTTTTTGTAGGTTTTATGGGTATAATGATTGCCGCTTTTGGCAGCTTTGATAAAGATTATTCCATATCGGAACTTAAAGAAAACTTTGAGGAAAAGAAGGATGAAATTTATGAACTCAAAAATTATATAAACAAGATCATTCCGCCTGACAAATCAGTTGAGATAGAATTTGAGAACAACAATACTTTAGGTATTTTTCTGGAAGAAGACCAATTAATTTATTTGTGTCAGAAATTACTGCTACTAAATAAAATATTAGAAGACGAAGGACAAGTACATCCATTGGAAATCGAGAAATTAAGACTTGAGTCTTCTAAGTTAATGACATTTTCCAGTTGATGATAACTCGTGTAACGATTGAAAGAAAATTTTAGATAATTTTTTTACTGCCGTGCATTTCAGTAAATTTGATTTTTAACATAAACTTTAAGTAAGAATGGAAAAGTATAATTACGGGATCATTGGTCTGGGTGTAATGGGAAGAAATCTGCTTTACAATATTGCCGATAATGGTTTTTCTGTCGTAGGATTCGATTTAGATGAAGAAAAGGTAATAGAACTTCGTAAAGGAGTGGCTTCGGGTACAAAGGTTGTTGGATCTGTTTCTCTAGAGGAATTTGTGCTAAGTTTAGACAGTCCGCGAAAAATTATTTTGATGGTTCCTGCAGGCAAACCGGTTGATGCTGTTCTTGAAAGCATAACACCGCTTCTGAGTCCAAAAGATATTGTAATTGATGCGGGAAATTCTTATTTCAAAGATACCGAGAGACGTATAGCTGATTTGGCTTCTAAAAACCTTCATTTTATGGGAATGGGAGTTTCTGGAGGAGAGCAGGGCGCAAGAAGAGGACCGAGTATTATGCCGGGTGGAGATTTGGAAGTTTTCAATTTGGTGAAACCCATGCTGGAAGTTATTTCGGCAAAAGTAAACGGAGAACCTTGCACCGCTTATATGGGGAAAGGAGCTGCAGGGAATTATGTTAAAATGGTTCACAACGGAATTGAATATGCCATCATGCAATTAATCAGTGAAGCATACGATTTACTGAGAAAAGGAGTTAATCTCACCAATGAACAATTGTATGAAGTTTTCAAAAGATGGAATGAAGGCGAGATGAATTCTTTCCTTATTGAAATAACAAGAGATATTTTCCAGCAAAAAGATGATGTAACAGACGGTTTTCTTGTCGACAAGATTTTAGATAAAGCAGGAGCAAAAGGAACCGGAAAATGGACCTCCCAGGAGGCGATGGAAGTTGGGGTGTCTATTCCAACGATCGATATTGCAGTAACATCAAGAATTTTATCCGCTTACAAAGACGAGCGAGTGAAAGCATATCAATTATATGCTAAAGAAGAAGTAAAAACTCCTGAAAATACAGAATTATTCATCAAAGAGGTGGGGGATGCTTTGTATTTATCTACTTTAATCAGTTATGCTCAAGGTTTGGCATTATTGGTAAAAGCTTCTGAAGAATATCAGTTTGAAATTCCGTTAAAAGATGTTGTTAAAATCTGGAGGGGTGGATGTATCATCCGTTCTGTTCTATTGGAAAAATTTTATCTGGCTTATTCAAAATATGAGAACTTATCTAATATTTTATTGGATCAGGAAATTTCAGAAATTGTAAAAGATAAAATTTCGTCATTAAGAAAAACAGCTGCTTTTGCTGTATCAAACGGAATTCCAAGCTTAGGAATTCAGTCGGCTCTAGGGTATTTCGAAGCTTACACCACAGCATCTTTGCCTGTAAACTTGCTTCAGGCTCAGCGTGATTATTTTGGTGCGCACACTTACCAAAGAACTGACAGAGAAGGAGTCTTTCATACTTCATGGCAAAACCTAAATAACTAAATCCTAACAATGAGTGACAATACAGTCCTGCATCCAACAACGATCGTTATTTTTGGTGCAACAGGGGATTTGGCAAAAAGAAAGCTTTTTCCTGCATTTTACAATTTATATATCGATGGCAGAATGCCAAAAGGTTTTAATATTTTAGCTTTAGGAAGAGCCGAAAATACGGATGAAAAATTCAGCGCTTATATTAAAGAAAATCTGGAGAGTTTTTCCAGGAAGACTGTAATCAAGGAAGATTGGGCTGGTTTTCAGGCTCACATCAGCTATTTTCAGCATCAGCTTGATGAAGAAAGCTCTTATCAGAATTTATATCAGAAACTGGAAAATTTCGATAAAGTGTACGGAATGAGAGGAAACAGACTTTTCTATTTGTCCATTGCACCAAACTTTGTATCGGTAATTTCAAATCATCTTAAAAATACGTCAATAGCATCTGATCCTGCAACAGATCGAATTATTATCGAAAAACCTTTTGGTCACAATAAAGAATCTGCCATTGAGCTGAATAATCTTCTTTCACAAACTTTCCAGGAAGAACAGATTTATCGTATCGATCATTATTTAGGTAAAGAAACAGTTCAAAATATTTTGGCGTTCAGGTTCGGAAATTCAATTTTTGAACCACTTTGGAACCACAGACATATAGAATCGGTGCAGATTACGGTTGCCGAAGAAGTAGGAGTGGAAACAAGAGCCAGTTTTTATGAGCAGACAGGAGCTTTGCGCGATATGATTCAGAACCATCTTTTGCAAATTCTTTGCATGGTTGCTATGGAACCTCCGGCCTCACTCGAATCAGGTGAGATCAGGGATCGTAAAGTTGATGTTTTAAAATCCATCCGTAGGATTTCTCCCGAAAAAGTAGATCATTATGCGGTAAGAGGACAGTACGGACGAGGCAAAGTAAATGGACTGAAAGTAAATGGCTATCGCCAGGAAGAGGGAATTGCTCCTGATTCCAATACGGAAACATTTGTCGCTATTAAGTTTTATCTGGATAATGAAAGATGGGAGGATGTTCCTTTTTATGTTCGTACTGGGAAGAAGATGAAAGAAAAGCATTCTTATATAACGATTCAGTTTAAGCCACTTCCAAATTCTACGTTTTCAGAAAGCACTTCGCTTCTGTCAGCTAACCGGTTGGTTATTAATATTCAGCCACAAATGGACATCAGATTGCAGTTTATGTCTAAAAAGCCAGGCTTGTCTTTAGAGCTTAAACCTGTGGAAATGATTTTCGATAATTTTGCCTGTCAGACCGATACTCCCGAAGCTTATGAAACTCTTTTATTGGAAGCACTTGTGGGAGACCTTACACTGTTTATGCGCTCTGATCAGGTCGAAGAAGCTTGGGATGTGATAAAAACGATTCAGGAAACCTGGGAAAAAACCAAAGACCCATCTTTCCCAAATTATGCTTCGGGAAACTGGGGACCTGATGACAGTGATGCACTGGTAGAGCGGCAGGGACATCAGTGGGTTTAAAATCTAATTAAAAGAAAATGAATATTACAATATTTAATAATCTGGATGCTTTATATAAAAAGGCAGCTGATACATTTGTTGAGCTTTCGAAACAAGCAATCCAGAAGCATGATAAATTTGTGGTTGCGTTGAGTGGTGGCTCCTCACCAAAAGCCATCTTTAGTTTATTAGCTACTCCCGAATATGCAGATAAAATAATTTGGAACAAAATCTATTTTTTTTGGGTAGATGAAAGATGGGTGTCTCTTGAAGATGAGAAAAGTAATTTTAAGATGACTTTGGAAGTACTTTTGAATAAAGTTCCAGTCAATGAAAATCAGATTTTCCCCATGTATAAAGACGGAATTGAGCCTGAAAATTATGCTAAAGAATACGAAGCTCAAATCAGAAATGTTTTGGGAGCTGACGGTATTTTTGATTTCATCCTTTTAGGAATGGGTGATGATGGCCACACAGCTTCTCTGTTTCCAGGTGAAAAGATTTTACAAGAAAAAGAAAAATGGGTTGATGCCTACTATCTAAAGCCACAGGAAATGTTCAGAATTACGTTGACTGAACCTATCATCAATAAAGCTGAAAATATCCTGATTGTTACATTTGGTAAATCCAAGAAAAGCGCTTTGAATGAGGTTCTTAATGGTGTATATAATCCTGAATTATACCCGCTACAGTTAATTGAAAAGAAAGCAGGAGTCCAGATTTTTACGGATAAAGAAGCTGGAAACCCGGATATAAACCAGTTTTAATAAATTTGTCTACATTAAAAATAAATATACTAACGTAAAATATGAACGAGTAATATTTAAGATTGATGACCGGTTTGTTCAACAGAATCCCAATGAAGTTTTAGTTGATGAAAGTAATATCATGCTAGTTTCTGTTTCACCTATTAAGTTTACCGGTGACTTAGATGATTTATACTTGATTACTATCTTTTCCCGAAGTGATAAAAACCTTAAAAGCTTTAACGCAATACGTCTTCGTTAAGTATGATTGACCCCAATCATACGATTGACCATTGTTTAAAATGTGATGCGGTTAATGATGTAGATTGCTAATATAAAATATGAATAAGAAAATCTTTAAATCGGATAGATATTTCACAGTTTTTGATTTCATGGTGAGTCATGGACAATTATTGCTCAGAGCTAGTAAGGATGATAATGATATTCAAAATATTGATCTTATTTTCTTTGGAGTTCGATACATGCAATTGTTCACTTCTTTATTTGGACTTTCTGTTAAATTAGTGGAAAAAGATCAAAAGCCGATTAATTACAATTCGGTAAACTCCTTTGTTAGCGCTGATAACAACAGCTTGTTTGAGATAGAAACAGGCGATGAAAAATTCTATATTGGAGCTTCATACTTCATAGTATATGAGAATGAGTTAGAATTTAATGAAAGCAGTTTGGGATTGCTTGATGTTCACAGAAGAGGGAAAGAATTGCAGAGAAGTATTTAGTCAATAAATTAATTATTTATATAATTTAGATATGAAAAGGACCTCTCGGGAGTTCGAAATAGAGAAGATGCAAACACCGGACTTTTTGATATGTATTATTAGGCTGCTTATATACTTTTCTTTTACTGATTAATCTCCCAAAAAATGATTATTTAACATGGCAAAAGGAGATAAATTATATTTTCAAGCGCTCAAAGAAGCGAGCAAAAATACTGAACTGGGCGATTCAAATGCGCTTGATTTATTAAATAAAGCGATAGGCAGGAATAACAGTAAAGCGCAGTATGCATTGGCTACATGGTATCTATATGGGAAAACTGTCAAAAAAGATTATAAGAGAGCCGTCGAACTATTGTTGGACTCGTCTCTTCAGAATAATGAGATGGCCTGTTTCGATTTAGCTGTTTGTTATGAAAATGGTTTTGGAGTAAAAAAGAATTCGAAAAAAGCTTTTTTGTTTTATTCTAAAGCTATTTTACTTGGTGAGAAACAGTCTATTTACGAGGTTGGTCGGTGCTACTATTATGGTGTTGGGGTCAATAAAGACTTGGAACTGGCTAAGGTATATCTTGATACTGCAAGGTTGTATGGGGTTGAATTATAAAGCTTTAAAATCCGGAGTAGGCTAGGTCGCTGGGGGACTTTATTATTTGATTTTCTTGAAAGGCGTGAAAAATCCTTTTTCCAGTGATAATGGAGGCGCAAACCCTTTACCTTCCAATCATTTTGGAATGTGGGGGGCGGTAATTATCTGCATGATTATGTTTATAGCTTACCTTTGTAAATGGTTATCTTAAGTTACATAGAAAGAGATGTGGGTAACACATTTATATATTGAGTTACCCATTTTTAACTATCTTGGATTTTTTAAAATAAATGAATTATGTTAAATTATATCGCAGCTATTTGCTTAGTTTTCTTAGGATTAATGCTTAAATATTCCTCTCAGGACGGTTATAGCCCATTAAAAAAATATTGGTTCTTTTTTGTAATTGCAGGGTTGCTGTCACTATTCTACAAAGTATTTCAATTACTTTAATTGATATTTATCACCTCCGTGGGGCGTGTTTAAATAACGAAGCCTGGCCGTTTTAGATCAGGCTTCGTTATTTAGCGTGAATATCTTCCTTTTAACGTTTGATCCCAAATTAATAAAAGCGTATTTTGGCTCAAAACTAATTACAAAATGAAAGCCTATTTTCAAAGCTCACGTACAACTAGTATTAAATTCTCGATTCTTTTTTGGCAATTATTTTTCGGTATGTTGCCTTTTACGTTAATTGTTTCAATAGTTGCTTATACTGGGCAAAAACCTGCGGAATTTAATGGAGAAAATTTTCAAGGCATTTCTGGAGCCTTGATTTCTTTGATTACCCATCCTATAGTCGTGTTTGTCGCAAGTATAATTTTATGGACGATTTTATTTATTGGTAGAAATCTCCTAAAATTGATTTTTAAATAGGAACTTTTGTTTGATAAACGGGGATTTCAGTCCTTGAGATCATTGGTTTCCGTCGCGAATTGACCATATTAATTGAAAATAGAAATAACTAATAAAAATTGATTTAAGATCGCTAAAACTACTTTTTAATCGGTCAAATTTGTTCGAAATAACTGATCAGCGATTTCCTAAATTGTATGGTCAAGGCTTCCGAAATCTCCATGAATAGGATTATTGCATATATTTGAGTACTAAAAAGTTTTAAAGATGATAAAATCAATGAGACAACAAATTATTACCATTGGAATAATATTAACAATGATTTTAAGTTTGTTTGGCTGTTCTGAACGTATTCAGCAAAACAATAGTAAGCCATCAATCCAAAATCCATTGACCGAACAAATTATTGATACGACTTCAGATGACATGTTATTAGAAGTCGTTTATGATAATCTCTTTCGTAAGCTATCGGCAGCATATGATAACGAATATGAAATCGTCATGTCTTGGAACAAATCAAGACAAGCAATTTATATGATCGTCCAATTAGAAGCAGAAGTAAATAATGGAGGCTATAATCAATTTTATTTCAATTCAAGCGGTCAATTTGCTAAAGCATTGCCAGATGCGTTGAAATTAGTCGGCGCAACTAAATTTGCCGATCTGACCGAGCGAGCAAACAGCACGTTTGAAAAAGAGAAATCGAAAATAACTAAAGATCAGGATGGCACGGTAGAAGGTTTTGGTAAATCCTATGAGAACAATCCGTTGAACAAATTTGACGATGAATTTTATAAACTTAATGGCACCAAAAACTTGCAAAAAATTCAAGTTGACTACATCCGAAAGAACAAGAAAGAGTTTACTGATTAAACCCTAACTTAGCCCTATGCTATACAATTCCTTTGAACAAGCTACCAAAAGTTCTTTTCGTAAGGTCGTGGAGTCCGATTATACCGACTTTGTGCTGCAACGCTTTGAATGTCTGACATCAAGGAAAAGATTGGCATTCTACTCACACCTTATAATCCAAGAAACATCAGATCAACACACCCTCAACCCCCGGGGGGAAGGAGGGAAGAGCAGAAGTTATAAAAAATTTATTGATCATTACTTGCAATGGATTACCGCAATATAGCTCTGATATATCGACATATTCCATTGCCCCATCAATCAAGCATTGGAATATTAAACTTCTCATCGCTCTTTCTTCCACTTAATTTCGCCACGCTCAATCATTCCTATATGATCCTTCGTCAGTAGTGTATCATCGTCCAGGTGATATTCAAATTTCTTTGCAAACTGGATTCTATTGGATAGATTCTACATAAACATTGTTGACATAATATGCCGAATACCGTGCTTTTTACGCTAATTTGTACAATATTGCGTTTGCGATTGATGTAGAATAGCTCTGGCGAATCACGATCAAACCGACGAATAAGAGCGTCGATGCGGTCGTCATGTGCTACAGAGCTGTACTTATGAAGGTGTACAATTTTTGGGATATTAAATCGAACCATCCCCTCCAAAACTAGAAGGGCATATATTTATTATCTATTAGCCGACGCAAACTCTTCTTCAGTTACCGGTTCAAGCCAGGTAACCTGAGTACCCCCTTTAAAATTAGTTATGGCAACATGCACCATCTGACTGTCAGCGGTGGCGCCATGCCAATGTTCTACATTTTCAGGAATATTGATAACATCGCCTTTCTTTATTGATTGGGCAGGCTTTCCTTTTTCCTGATAAAGCCCGTTTCCATCGATCACCAGCAAAACCTGACCTTTAGGATGGGTGTGCCAATTTGTTCTTGCACCCGGTGTAAAAGTTACGCTTCCTGCTGAAAAATCATTGTTCTTATCTTTTGCCACCAAGGGTTGTAAGAAAGCATTTCCAGTAAACCACTCCTTAGGTAACTGTTCTCCTTGTGGAAATATTTTTGTGCTCATTGTCTTATCTATTTTAGTGTTACAGGCGGATAAACTCGCCGCCATAATTAGGATAACGATTAATCTTTTCATATAGTTTGTAATTTGAGGTTGAATATATGATCAGAATACATTATTAAACATTTTTTATAATTTTTGCGGGTACTCCACCAACGATCGTATTATCAGGAACATCTTTGCCAACTACAGCCCCGGCAGCCACTATGGCATTTTCACCAACGGTAACTCCAGGTAAGATTGTCGCATTTGCCCCGATCCAAGCATTTTTTTTAATGTGAATAGGAGCGACAGTTAATGATTGTCTGTTTTCCGGTTCAATAGGGTGTCCTTCGGTTACTAAGCTTACTTTAGGAGCTATTAAAACATTATCTTCGATGATAATCCCACCCAGGTCCAAAAAAACACCATCGAAGTTGATAAAAACATTTTTACCTATTGATGTATTCTTTCCATAATTAATATAAATGGGCGTAAACACAGTTGTGCTTTGGTCAATAGTTGAACCTGTAATTTGAGATAATAAATCCCTTATTTCTCTCGGATCAGCTGAATTATTCATCTGTACCAATAGTGATTTGGTGGCAAATGATGCTTCGAGCAAACGGTAAGCGTCAGGATCGCCGGAAGAAATGCCTTTTTCTTTTTTTAACCGTTCAAAAATATCTTCCTGAAATTTGCTTTCTGATTTTTCCATTGAATATTCAATTAAGTTATGTATACCTAGTTAGTGAAATTGACCGGTCTATTTTAAATTATTCTTAAAAAATGCTGTCAGTTTATCAAAAGGAATTTTATCCAATCGATCATACAGATCAACATGAACGGCGTCTGGAATAATCACCAGCTTCTTCGGCTCCGAAGCTGCTGTGTAGGCATCTTCGCTGAAATATCTTGAATGTGCATTTTCACCTGCAATGATCAGCATCGGTCGTGGCGCAATTTCCTTGATATAAGAAAGGATAGGCATGTTCATAAACGATAAGGGCGAAGTAGCGGTCCATGAAGCATTTGAATTGATAGAGCGTTTATGGAACCCTCGTGGTGTTTTGTAATAATCAACATAATCTTTTACAAATTGGGGTTCACTGCCTGTCAGCTTTTCAGGCAAATTATTTGATGATGGAGCATATGTTCCATTTTCAGCATCTTTCCAGCGCTGCTGGCTCAGTTGCTCAAGAGTCTGTATTCGTTGCTCAATAGTTACCACATCATTGTAACCTTTTGACATGACGCGGGTCATATCGTACATGCTAGTTGTAACAACAGCCTTAATACGCTTATCCACCGCGGTTGCATTTAAGGCAAAACCAGCAAATCCGCAGATTCCGATAATCCCGATTCTGTTTCGGTCAATATTTTTCTGTAGCCCTAAAAAGTCAACAGCTGCACTGAAATCTTCGGTGTTAATGTCAGGAGAAGCTACATGACGTGGTTCACCGCCGCTTTCACCTGTATACGAAGGGTCAAAAGCCAGGGCAATGAATCCTCTTTCGGCCATTTGGCTTGCATACAATCCAGAAGACTGTTCTTTAACTGCGCCAAACGGGCCACTGATTGCAAGGGCTGAAAAAAAATTGCTGTCACTGTTTTTGGGAATATATAAGTCGCCTGAAAGCGTTATACCGTAACGGTTTTTAAAACTTACTTTTTTACGGGTTACTTTATCACTTAATTGAAATGTGTAATGATCTGTTGAAGTATTCAATTTCTTTGGATTTTGGTTTGATTGTATATTTTTTGCGAATGTATTCCCTGAAAACAGGAAAGACATAAGCATCAATGCTACTGCTATTTTCATATCTGTATTACATTTATTATTACAGGTACAAAGGTAGATCAGGATAGCGAGTTGATGTTAACGATTATCAAACCAAAGATTAAGAATTTCAAACTTCAGATTTCCGTAGGGATTTTGGATTTGTTCCTGTAAGTTTTTTAAAGAAGTTATTGAAATAGGTGGGGTATTCAAATCCCAAAGCGCTGGCTATCTCTGAAATATTCCAGTCTGTGTGCTGTAACAAGGCTTTGGCTTCTGTTATAATTCTTTCAGTGATCAGCGTTGTGGTAGATTTACCGGTAACCTCTTTTACAGTCCGATTCAGATAGTTGACATGTATGTTCAAGTTTTGAGCGTAATCTTGCGCAGTTCTCATTTTTAATGGACTTGAAGGTGTTTCGATAGGAAATTGTCGTTCCAACAGTTCCAGAAACACCGACGCTACACGGGCAGTACCATTTTTGGTAGGGGCATAGCTTTCAGAAGGCTGCAGTTTAAGTGCTTCGTGAATGATCAGGTTGATATAATTGCGTATCAGTTCATCCTTAAAAGTATAGTCACCCTCCTGTTCTTCGATCATTTTTTGGAAAAGAGTGTTGAGAAATAACCGTTGATCCTCAGTGATTTTTAGCACAGGAGTACCTCCGATTTTGAAAAAAGGAGATTGTTGTAAGCTTTCTAAGCGGTCAGACTGTTTTAAAAATTCTTCGGAAAATAAGCAAGTATATCCTATGTATGTAGTAGAAATAGTTTCCCATGAATAAGGAATATGCGGATTTCCAAAGAATAAGATTGTACCTTCCTGTTCAAAGGTTTTATCTGCATAGTGGATTTTGCTAATTCCAGTTGTAAGACAGATTTTAAAGAAATCTTTACGGCTGTATATCCGGGTAGCGTTACTATCGTCTTCTATCTGAAAAGCTTTAAAACCTTGCAATTTAAGTTCATTGTTGAACTCCGAAACAATGCGTACTATTTTTGCATCCATTTAACAAAGTTAAGAAATTCAAATTTAAGACCTTCTTTCTATGGTGAAAGTTTGATTTTGTATTCTTGCATTAACATTTGGTCATAAACAATGGGAAATATCTGTGCTAGGGAGCTGTTTGCAGCCTTTACAATTGCATCGACTTCGATCTTAGTGATATCTCCTTTAATAACGTTGACTATTTTGCTCATTGGGTATAGAATAATATTAGGAGTTTTGCATCGACATAGCCGATGACAATAATATTTTAAATTTAATAAATGTTACCCATTAAAGCTTCCCTTATCAGCTTTAAATGCTATTGAAATTTTGTTGATGAGTAGCTAATTGTCGAATGTCGAATAATCCTGTAATAATTTGGGGGACAAATTGATGATATAGTCGTTTACCTTAATATAAAACTATTATCAATTACGTTTTTAAACTTATTTTATGTTATTAGGACTAACTTTATGGCAACTTCTATTTTTATTGGCAGTTTTATTAAAATTAATTACGCTATTTCTGCTGTTTTCGAATAGACATAAATCACTGCCGTTGAATATTTTCCTTTATGTGCTGACTATTATATTCATTCCATTCTTTGGTAGTATTTACGTTCTGTTTGTATTAAAAAAATAAAATAAATAATTAAAAATGAAAAAAACGCTTTTATTCTCTCTTCTGTCATTTTTGGGCTTAAGTTTAACTTATGGACAGCAATTGAAACCTTTATATAGCAAAACTGATACCTTGCCTAAAGTTGTTTACAAAGATCTTAATGAAACACCTTTGCCTAAGATAGAGATGCAAGGGAAAAATTACTTAGGCGATGCCATGCGATCATTAAAATCTGAAGGAGTTAAGTCAGTAGATATTGACAAAGAAAGGGGGATAGTGATAGTTGAATTGAAGCCCGAATACCATCCTGTTTTAATGAGTTTGTCGGATATTAAAAAAAAATATACAAACATAAAATCTGAACGCGTAATATTCCGGATTGAAGATAACTTTGTACAAAACAATCCGAATGAAGTTCTTGTCGATGCAAGCAATATTATGCTAATTTCTGTTTCTCCCGTTAAGTTTATCGGTGACTTAGAAGATCTATATATGTTGACATTGGTGCCGAGGACGGATAAGAATATTGAAAAATTGAATGAAATCCGCATTCGCTAAGCATATTTAAGTACTTATACAATAAGTCATTATTGTAAATGTAATGCTTAAATAAAATCGATTTGTACCTATTCGAGCAGCTTCCCTCAAATTAAAAGAGGGAAGTTTTTTGTTTTATGCGCGTTCTTCCAGTAAGGATAAAAACTACATTGATGGCCTACTTTTCGGTATCTCCCACATACCGCTTACTTACTGCTTGTTTTCCTCAGAAAGCCTAGTCCACAGCCATACTTTTGCTATACATAAAAACAAAAAAATATGGCAAATCAATTTTTAATTAAAGACACGATGGCGGATATGCGAGGCTTATCTGCTTGTGAAATCTTGGCATTACAGAGCGGATGCTGTGCAGGAGTGCAACTATTAGGGTATTATGAGAAAGGAGATACCCCTGCACCCATTATTTACTCACTGAGTACAACTTTACTGGCAGACAATGGTGGGAGTATTGTTGAAACCGGAGGCGTTAAACTGGAACATCAATTTATCGAAGATGTCAATGCACTTTATTTCGGTGTCAGTACCTCACTAACTGATAATGCAGCTAGATTAGCTGTGTTTTTTGACTATCTAAAGAAAAACAAAGCGCTAGAAGGGGTTTTGCCCATCGGAACGATCGCCTATAGTCAGCCGATAAACTTTGTTTTCGAAGGTGCCAAACTCAAAGGACAGGGAAAAGGCACTATATTAAAGTTTACCGGCTCTGCACCCCATGCTTTTGAGATCGATGCATTTAAAGACGGTAACGAAACGACCCAGTTTATCAACAATATCACGATCAGCGATATTGTCTTCTCCGGAAATGCCAACACCACCATTACCTTATACCTTAGAGGCATTGCACGGAGTAAGTTCTCCAATGTGTGGGTAGGCGATGGCAAAAATAGTAGTGATGGATATGGTTGGTACCTCGCTTCCGTACAGCTGACACAATTTTTGGGCTGCGGATGTAGTAAGTATCTCACGCCATTGACAAGTGTTCCCTATACAGGAATATTTATCGGATTGGGACAGCGTGGTAGTATCACTGCGGGTAACAGCACTAACAACACGTTTTATCAAAACTATTTTGAAGGTTTGAGTATAGGTGTATTGATGTCCCACGCCGATGAAAATACCTTCATTGGCGGTAGTTCAGAAGCCAATAGCGTATATGGTATCGTTGTTGGTAAGGATTGTAAGGTAAATACCTTTATCGGTGTCGGACTGGAGGCCAATCCTGTCGATGTTTCCGATAGTTCCAGCTATAGCACCTATACCAATTGTTACTTTGGAAATATCCTGCGTATAGGTAGTACAGCTAAGCAGATTTCAGTCCTGGGAGCAATGATAGGGCGGATTGAAATACAAGATGGAGCGCGATATATTGAAATCAAGAATTCCGTCTACAACCGATTTATAAATGGAGCAAAAGGAATTTTTGATTTAGGGAAGCGTACATCCTTTGTTAATGTTGAGAATTATGATACACATGAATTTATAAAACAAAACATCGAGATCGATGGGACAGTAGCTGCCGATTCATATAAGGTAAAGGAAAAAAATGATATCCTTACGCCAATTAACAGCATTGACCCAGTAGGTGGCTTTTCCCCGATTATCGTCAAAGATGCGGCACCATTTTGGCCAACTCTGGGCGTAGCATTAGGGGTGGATAGAACAGGAAATTTCGATAATACGAATTCAATCAGTTCTTTCCGAATATATTCAAAATCCAATACCCTGGATGAACTATATTTTACCAAAAAGCTTTTTGGTACCGGAGCGATAACGGATTGGTCGCCCTTACGTAGGCTTATTCACGACAATAATCTCGCCACCACGGCAGTTAAAGGCATTGTCTCACAATCTACTGCGGTAGCCAATGTAGGCGCGAGCAATAGTACAAAATCAGTTCTTAATGATGCTGCTGATTTAGCTACTTCCGTAGCCCTGGTGAATGACCTGAAATCCAAATACAATCAGGCAGTCGATCTGATCAACGAGTTGAAGGCTCAGCTAAATACGAAGTTACAGTCAGATCGAACGAGTGGTCAACAATCAAGTTAAAGATATTGAGCCGCTAGAGATATGGAATATTCGCAAGGATATTGGATCTAACCACAAAGTTGAGGAATACGGGTGCTTTGGCAATCGAGTTTCGACTAATTGAGGTAAAAATAATCATGCAGTATTCTACCTGAATACTGCATGATGTATTCATACTAAAGTTAAGGTAAATATATTGTATATTGATACCATGTAATTGCTGAGGAGAAAGCACAAAATACGACGCATTTTTTGATTTAGCAAAGTCCTCAAATCATTATTAATTATGCTGAAAATATGGAATTGTCTTATTGTATTTTTATTCCTCTGTTCTTGCGATGGAAGGAATTATATTGATCCTAAAAATATTCAGATTTTGGCTGAGCATAAGATGAATTTTCCGAAGGAGTCTACAGATCATTTCCCTCAGCAATTGGGAAGTGAGGTGGATATCATTTATAATGAAGGCATCGAAAATAATAATCTCAATCTATACCTCGTTGAACACAACGTAAGTGAAAAAGATATCAATAAATTACTTAATAGGTTGAAAGATACTAAGTATTATAGAGGGGGTGATAAAAATCTTTTAATCATCAACAGAAACGAAAAGATCATAGAAGGCTTTAGTGAATTTCCGAAGATTGACAGCGTTAATTTACAAGGCGATGCTCCTGTTCCAAATTTTATCCGTTATAAAAATGGGATATCCGCAGATCCTAATTATGAATTTTATATTATCCATACTGACAATAAGGAAAGACAATTTAAAAATGAAATTCTTGGCGAAAATGCATCAATGCCATTTAATTGGAAACATGGTATTACTTATGGTGTTGCTGTCAATAAATTGGAGAAAGATATAATTTGTTGGGTTGCAGTTTGGTAATGTTTATGTTCGGCACCCTGAAGATCAAATGACTTAAAACTAGTTTTGTTTTTTGACAGATTCATCTATAAGTTTCATTAGCTGATCGACAGTATTAGCTACTTCTTCTTTCTGCACGACTAATGTTTTTTTTTCCAGACCCGGAGGAAGAGAAATCTTGCCATTAAATTCAGGAAGAAACAAATTGATGTTTTCCTGATCCATTTTATTGAAATTAATAAAAGTCCATTTTTTGGTTTCGTCCTCTTTCAACGCTAATAAGTAAGCTGAAGTGATTGCCATTTTGCCTTTTTCAGGCATAGACATTACCAATACTTGAGGAATAAAGCAATACGCTATCCCATCAATTTTTGAGACATCCATATCGACATAATTGATCATGGAATCAATTTTAACCCCGTATTTTATAAGAGAAGAATAGAGTTCTTTGGTCAGTTTTGTTGCCTGATCTATCCCGCCCATGCTTTCAATTATGCGGGGTGATGTTTGACTTAAAATACCTTCGATATCTCCAGAAATAGATGCTTTTGTCATGATAGACAGTGCTTCCCTGAGCTGTGGATCTTTTTGTGCAAAGCTTGTATTATGAAAAATAGTTAATAGCGTAATTAACAAAAATATTCTTTTTCGCTGGATGTATTTAAACAGGTTGAACCAATTGTTGCTTTGCATAATGGAAAGAGGTTAATTCCCATTGAATGTACAGGTTTTTATTTACAAATCAAATTTAGATAAGTGTCTCCGTATTCCAAAAATAATAGTGTGCTTAGGCGAATGGTTGTACTGGCTTGATAGTCCTTTTTTGATTGCTGTAATATGTTTCGGTTTCGAACTATTTAAGTGCATGTTGTGTTATCAGCCCCATGTTAGGATAACAAAAAAATCATACTTTTCGGTATCTCCCAGATACCGCTTAGATACCGCTTGTTTTCCTCGAATAGCCACCACCACAACCATACTTTTGCTATACACATAAAAACAAAAGAATATGGCAAATCAATTTTTAGTTAAAGAAACAATTGCAGCTATGCGATGCTTATCAGCTGCGGAAATTACAGCTTTACAAAACGGAACTTATGATGGTGTTGAATTGTTGGGCTATTACCAAAAAGGAGATACCCCAGCACCGATTATTTATTATATTTCTAGCTCTTCAGGCACAGACGATGGTGGTAGTGTGATTGTAAGTAATAGTTTAACATTAATTCATCAATTTTCGGGAAGTATTGATGTTCGGTATTTTGGCTGCAAATGTGATGGAATTCAGGATGATTCTATATATTTTCAAAGATCAATTGATTATGTTGCACCATTCAATTGGCTTGGTTCCGTTTCATTGACAAAAGATAATAATACGATCTTACGCGGTTATTTGGTAGGAATAGGAAAGATAAGGGTTACTCGGACTATTTTTATTAATCCTTACTTAACAATCGAAGGGAAGGTAAAGGGATCATGGTTTGCTGCACAAGGGGGGCTTGAAATCATAGGAGACTTTGATGGAAAGGAAAAGTTCATTTTAGATACTGCGCCTTATAATACAAACGGACTTCGCGTTACGAATCACATTGGTTCTGCTAACGAATATGATAATTCACTATTCACTCCCGTGGTCGGATGGACATTATCCGGCATTAAGATATCGGCTGCATTTAATCGTAATGTAAGAGGAGCAATCAATCGAGCGATGGCTACTAATTCTGAAATTAAAAATTGTCGGATCCGTGGTACTAATATTGGCATACAGTCTTCGGTTTGCTGGGGTGGTACGATTAATAGAAATCTTATTTTAGCCCGTGCAGTGGGATTGAGTAATAGAGGTGGAGTAACAGAAGATCAGCAGTGGGGCAATTATATTTCCATGGATGGCCAGAAACCCTCGGCTATGGAATTTGATTACCCAAACTATGATGGAAATGTGAATCAAGGTTCTACCTGTTGTGTTTATTCTTGGGGTGCATTGGCAAGCCATTATAATAATATCTGGGAGAAAGGGGAGATAGGCTTTATGGTAATGGGACAATCTTCACACAAGCTTTCCAACAACTATTCAGAAGGTATCACCAAATATATATATTGTTCCCAAGCTGCGGATCTCGATATTACGTTAGGCAGCACTGTTTATTGTGGAGATGCCAGTTTAATTTATTGTACAGCCAATAAAGTGAAAATAGATTTCGGAACCATTTCTACATTTTTAGTGAAGTCATTAGGATTTAGATATGCTTCTCAACTAAGCATATCAGGTGCACATAAAATGTTTCCCAAGTTTGCGTATAGTGTTGATTTCGATACCGATATTTATTTTGGAGATCTTGACAAGAATGGCACTGTTGATATTTATGTTGATAATCAGGGTAATGATGATAACTGGGGCTATACTACCGATAAGCCAGTACGAACCCTACAAGAGGCTCTCGCGCGTTGCAGGCAAGGATACAAAAATGTGATACATAAAACTGGGGTTGGACAGGCGGGCGATACTAAAGCCTCTTTCCGGGACGGTTATAACACCATCGATAAACAGTTCGATCTGGATAACGTTACAATTAGCGGGGGGGAATTTAGGGTTGGGAAAGTCGCCGATCTGGCTGTTCATAATATTTCTCGTGGTATAAAGCATTTAAGGTTAGCGAATACGTCTTTTGTTATGGATAACGTTGCGGTTCCTGAGACCGCGTTTTTAATTTCCGTTCGTGGAGTTCAGCAATTGGATTTGCAGGAAGTTAAGGTAAAGGGAGGAGTATTGTTTGGTTCTAAAAGCCATGATGTTGGATTTGCAAATATTGTACTTGAGTCCTGCACTTTAGAAGGGGTTAAGTTACAACAGCAAGGACCCAATGGAAGATTGAAATGGTTAGAGACCTCGCGGAACACTATTAACACTGCAGGAAGTCTCGGATCCACTTCATCAACGAAAATAAGCAGTGATTTGTATCCCGGATAAAACATGTTAATCAGATATTTTTCATTGATTTTCCCTGATAGGAAAAATCAATGAAAAATATTTACCTATACTGTAATGTATTGTATGAAATATTAGTTTTAAATAATTATTTTTGCCACTGATTATCTTGTTGTCATTATGTTATTGTAAAATTCGAATTGGCTTGTAGTTTTCTTCAAAGACAATAGGATTGATTCATCTTGTAAAGTCGAAATTAGTCATATTATATAACCGAGCGCTGTCGCTCACAATCATTAAAAAAAGATGAAATTAAAGTTTATCGCAACATTATTATCTTTTGTGCCAGCATTCTTATGTGCGCAATCAACTGATCCTAACATTGAGCTCAGTTTAGATGCACCTGCTTATGGTGTTAATATTCGCGCTAATTTTCCGGGAGGTAACGGAATATGGGCAAGAGGCTACCGTGTTTCTAATCAAACAGGAGCAGAAAATTTTATACAGTTTGGGTCATACGGCAACACAACAAACGGAGTGAGTAAAGCAAATTATTCATTTATTGGTCGTGGATATGACCAAACATACATAGCTTTTTTACCAGACGGAAATGTGGGGGTTGGAACTATTGCTCCTAAGGAAAAACTATCAGTGAATGGTAAAATTAGAGCGCATGAGGTTAAAGTTGAAACCTCTAATTGGCCTGATTATGTTTTTGAAGAAGATTATAAGTTGCTAGACTTGAAGAAAACAAAGGAGTTTATAAAGACAAATAAACATCTTCCGGGCCTCCCTAAAGCTGCAGACGTAAACCAAAATGGCTTCGATTTAGGAGAGATGAATAAGATGCTTTTGCAAAAGATCGAAGAATTAACCTTGCATATGATATCAATGCAGGAAGAAATCGAAATATTGAAGTCAAAAAACAACCATCAATAGGGTACATTTAATCAGTAGAAGGTTTGTTCAGAATCAAATTTAAAAACAATTATTAGAGCAAATCCATAATAAACCACATAGAGAAGTCACTTTATAGGCGCTTCTCTATTGTTCCTTCAGACGACGATATCATCCAAAGGCCTAGGAGATTATATTTAGCTGAGATGATAATATTGTTGGTCCTGAGAGGGTGGGTTATCAGGCAATTATATCTATGACGATAACGGAAATGCCAAGACTGACCGAACAGGTATGGCATTTACATATAATTATCTGAACCTCCCGCAAACGGCTATTAAAGCGGGTACAAATGTAACCTTTCTCTATGATGCCACTGGTAAAAAGCTCCAGAAGTTAGCGAAGATAGGTACGACGAGTATTGTAACTACCACACGGGACTATTTGGACGGTATCGAATACAATAATGGTACTATTGAAATCATTTACAATCCTATAGGATATGCGCTCAAAAGTGGAACAAATTTTATTTACCACTACAACTTGACGGATAACTTGGGCAATGTCCGTACGACATTGAAACTTGGGACGAGTGCGACTGCAGTAGATGTTGTACAACGTGATAATTATTATCCATTTGGCAAACGCAAGGTTGTGGTCGGTGGGTATAATAAGTATCTTTACAATGGTAAGGAGATCCAGGGCGAGCTTGGTGAAACTTATGATTATGGCGCTCGTTTTTATGATGCAGAAGTTGGTAGGTGGTTCGTTTTGGATCCCGCAGCGGAAATCTACCAGTCCTATTCACCATACAATTATGTTCTCAACAGCCCTATCGGTAAGTTAGATCCGAATGGCATTTGGGAGAAAAATGATTATGGAGGCTGGTCGACCAATGATCCTGATGATATTGCCGAATTCCTACTTCAAAATCAAGGGAAAGACCGAGTTGATGACCCGCCGAAGAAAAAAATCAAGAAAACAAAGGAAATGAAAAGAAAGAAGACAAGAAGAAAAAGGCTGAAAATGATTCGCTAAAAGAGAACAGAGGGTATGAGAAAGCAATGTCTACAGCTTTCACAATTGCACTTGGCACCTCGACACTGGATGGACCATTCCCATTTGGAGAAATAGTAGGAGGAGCAATAACAGGCGGTGCCACCATTGATGCAGCAAGAACTTGGGTTTTTAAGCTAAAATAAACAACAATGTTAACAAAGAAAACTACAATTAATTTATTAAAAATAGGTTTGTTTCTTACATTTCTATTTTGGTTAATACGTTTTGCAATCGTTGAGAAAAGCACTTTAAACTTATTGAGATCGGGATTTCAAAACGAAATAGATAGCGAGTATAAAGGTGTAATTGTGAAAAAATTCTATGACCACGATAATCATAATAGTCCGAAAATAATTTTTGCTGATGGCAGTGGTACTGGCATAAATGGCAAATTTTGGGGACAAATGGAAGAAGGAGATTCGATAAGTAAGATTAAAGGTGATTCAATAATTCAAGTGTTTAAAGGTGGCAAAAGAATTGAAATTGAAATTGCACCATTCTATCAAAAAGCAATTCAAAAAGAAATTGAGAAAAAGAATAAACGATAATTAATACGATTACGGGGCAAGGTTTTATGATGTGGAGATAGCAAGATGGAATGTGGTGGATCCAATGGCTGAAAAAGGACGTAGATGGTCTCCATATAATTATACTTTTGGTAATCCTATCAGATTTATTGAGCCTGATGGAAATTGGCCGGGACCCGGACCATCATCTTTTAATCCATTGTATCAGGCAAATGTGGCAATTTTAAATAAAATTGAGCGACCCAAGGCTTCTGTGAATAAAACAATCGATGATACTCAAAAAGCTGTAGTAAAGTGGACATCCGATAATAAGAGAAACTTGTTAGATAATGCGAAAGCAATGTAAGAAGTAGGTGATCAAGTTCAGGTTGTCGGAGCCGGAACTCCAATTGCAGGGGGGGATCATTATTATATAAGTTGTTTCAATTACTATAGTGACGAATAGATAATTTATTGCTCATTAATTACTAATGAACAAGTAGCTCACGAATGGGCTGTATCAGTTATTTTGATATAGCCCATTTTTTGTTCGATATGTTTTCGCTTAAACACAATGCCCATACTTTTCGGTATCTCCCACATACCGCTAAGATGCACCAAATTTTCTTCAGGTCGGCGTCGTCTCAGCCATACTTTTGCTATACACATAAAAATATAAGAATATGGCAAATCAATTTTTAATTAAAGAGACGATGGCAGCAATGCGAGGTTTAATGCCAGCTGAAATTACTGCCTTACAAAACGGGACGTATGATGGCGTTCAACTATTAGGCTATTACGAAAAAGGGGATACACTATCGTCTATTACCACGTTGATCTCCTAAAGGAGCTTGACCACGGACCAGATGATGGCGGAAATGTAATTGTAGTTGCAGGAGTGAAGGTATATCACATTTTTAAGATTACGCCAGTATCGCCAAATACAGCGGCATTAGGACTATATGGGCATACACAAGTCGGCATTATACAAGGTACATCAAGTATTGATATTCCTCTTTATGAAGTTGATTGGGATGGGAAAGAAGATACCGATAAGTATATCTTACAGGCATCAGTTATAAGGGTTGCAAAGGAAGCAAGTTCAATAGGGCTTGGCTGGTTACTAAATTTGGGCGGATGTATTACCAAAACCTTTAATGGTGAGGGCGATTTTTATACATCAAATGGCACTTTTAAGAGCCTCTATTTGATAATTTAAATTCGACCGAACTGAAAGCTGACCTAGTAATAAAGGAAATTAACATATGATGAAAATTTTAATTAAGTCTGAGGTAGGAAGATATTTAACAAAAAAATAATGTGTTGACTATTCGAAAATCTCTTATCTTTAATTGAGCTTAAGTTAAGAGATTAACCGAACGATGAAAAGTAACCAAGCTCAATTAGCAGCCGTATCTATTGTATTCTAATTATCCGTAATTTTTATTATTAACCGTATTAAAGCCAGCTAGTGTATGTCATTGTACAGATTTTTTTGTTTAATTATTTTTTTTCTATCGATAGCTTACCCAAAATCGGGTGATAGCCAAACATTCTCTTCTAATATAGTCGTGCCACCATCGCTTAATACGAGTGAATTTACAAAAAAAATTCATGCGGGTGTTTCCCATCAGAATGGCACAAATCAAGTATCGATCAATTTGATGACTATTAAACTAGATAATTCCCTTGAACTTCCGCTGGATCTAACATATACAGGGGCAGGTGTTAAATATGGTGCGACATCGGGTGAGGTGGGAATAGATTGGACCCTATCAACCAATTTTAGAATTACGAGGACAATTTATGGTCGACCAGATGAACACTACACCCGGCCGAGTGGAACACAAATAGACAGTTATATTAGTGAAACCAATAAGCTGGTCCGAGATCAAAAATTGACTCAGTTTACCGAAGGGTTACCTACAAATACAGGGCTACCGCTAGGCAGTGGTTACTCTCCGATGGATAGTGAATATGATATTTTTGATTATTCAGTTCCAGGGGCACAAGGGAGCTTTGTTGTTGATAATATCGCTCAGAATAAGGTTTTTACTCCTGACAATGAGCTTTTTAAGTTTAATTTTCTAGTTGATGCACAAAAGGGTATTTCCAGCATCAATATGTACGATTCAAGAGGAAATCTTATCACTTGTGGCATCGACCCAGAAACAGGGACGCAATTACAAGAAATGCTATTTCCATCCTATTATCAGGGGAAAGGAGCAGCCAATGCCTGGCCCGTTACTAAAATAACGACACCTAGCAATAATTCTGCAAAGTTTAAATATAAGCTCGGAAATGTATCTGAATTTAGTCCGGGACAAAGAAGCTTTGTTATAAATGAGACCCCTGATCGGATGTATCCGGCTATTCCGAGACCAACTGTGTTCAGTGAGCAGGTCGCGGAATCTCAGGGCTTTAAGAAAACGAATTTTCTGGATTCTATCTTATATCAAGATGGTTATATTAAGTTTTTTCGTAGACCAAATGCTAATTTGATTGACTCTATTTGTATGTATGATCTTACTAAAAAGAGGATAAAGAAGGTTGCTTTCTATCAATCGGCTGAATCTGGATTTATCTTCCTTGATTCGGTCAGTATTTCTGGTAAGAATGAAAGTGACGTAATTAAATACAGATTCAATTATGTCGGTCATGAGAATAAAGATAATTACAATGCGAAACCAAATTTTTGGGGAGATTTAACGCATGCAGATCAAGCAAGTTATCTTGTTGCAATTCCGGACGAGTCGGGGAACGATATTTTTTATGATTTGAATATGAGCTCGCCTGGTTATGATCTGAAGAACTTGCGGAACGAAGCCACCTTTATGGCACTTACAGGGAAAAGAAGTTTGTATGCAAGGGCTACAGAGATCTTTTGTCTTTCACAGATCATTTTACCAACAGGAGGCTATAAGCGGTTTTTCTATGAGCCGAATGAATTTTCCGACGGAGCAAGCAACTTGCCTGGTCCTGGAGTAAGACTCAAAAGTATTGAAGACTATAATACTAATGGAATAGTCGCTGAAAAAACAACCTATACGTATAGTGGTGGGGATATTCCTATAAAATTAGATGCCGGTATGTTTTTCTCAGACAAAGTAAATCTCTATCTAGATGTACGATCACAACCTAGTTATTATTGTGGACGTGTTAGGCTTTATTCAAGTGACCCTATTTTTGACAACGACCCGTTCTTTTCACGGTACAATATTGTGAGTTATGCCAAAGTCACGGAATCGAACGGGAATGGCTCTACAATTTATCATTTTAACAAACGAACCCCTATCCAATGGAACCAAGGATTTGGAATAAATAATGGCTTTTTTTCAAGAATACTCAATGCAACGATGCACCGAGAACATCCTACTGGTTTTATATCTTCCTATAATTTGTGGGATAAATCTATCCTTTCTCAAAAAGAAGTAAAGGATAATACTGGCAACCTGGTACGAACGGAACAATATAATTACGAAACGATCAATCAGCAGAATCTAAGGGGAATAAAAATTCGTCCATTTGCGACTTTTGTTGATGCTTATTCTCCGGCAGCTAATGTATATGCAAATATTGAATCTGTCTATGATTATAGAGAGTATTATATCAGTATAGGTACACAGGTTTTAAAAGACAAAACTGTCACTGAATATGGGACAGGAAGTCCATTGATAAATCAAGAACAGTACATATATAATGAGAAAAAGCAGTTGACAACCTCTACATTTTTCGGCAGCAACCAAGACAAGTATATCACAAGATTTATATATCCTTCATTTTATACGGGACTGACTGGGGGTGATCTGATTACCCAGGATATATTGAAAATGCAACAAAGGAATATGCTTGAAGATTATCTGGTAAAAACAGAAAATTTAGCAAAGCTTAGTGAAAACTATGTAAAGGAATATACCCTTGGGGCAGAATTTAAAACAGTTTTTCCAGGAAGCAGTCAATCAAGAGTTTTATATAAGTTTACACCAACCAATCCACTCCTGAATTTTGTTCCTATAACTAAAAGTAACGGCAGTTTGATTTTGGATGGAAAGTTTAGTAAAGAAGAGGAAATTCTTAAAATTGATAACAATGGAAATCCTCTTTTTAAGAGAACCAGAGAGCAAACGGGTGAAGCTTTTATTTGGGGCTATAAGCGGAAATATCCCGTGGCACATATTATCGGATTAGCTGATTACGACGATCTAAAGACCAAATATGGAATAGATACAGCGAAGTTTAATCCATCGTTAGCGTTGGAAAATACAATTGGTACAGAATTGACCAATCTACGAACAAAGCTTGCCAATAAGAATTTGTCTGTTTCCACTTTTACACACTTTCCTTTTATAGGGGTCTCGTCGATAACAGCACCTACAGGAGAAATTGTTAGCTACGAATATGATGCTTTATATCGGTTGATAGGTACAAAAAATGCTGATGGAAATTATTTAAAAACACATGCTTATAATGCACAGGCAAACAACAAACGTCTTTATAAGAATGCCTTAAAAATGCAAAGTTTCACGAAAACAGGATGTCCCGTCAATATGGTACCCACAAAAATGAATTACATAGTCTCGGCAGGGATATATTTTTCAGCTGTAAGTCAATCAGATGCAGATGCCAAGGCAATACAGGACATTAACGCCAATGGTCAGCAATATGTCAATACACATGGAGCTTGTTATTATACAAATACAGCACAATCGAAGACATTTATAAAAAATACCTGTGAGTTCGGCAAAACTGGAAGTTCTATCGTTTATCAGGTACCCGCTGGCAAGCATTTGTCATTAAAAAGCGTAGCCGAGGCAAATCAGTTTGCACTCAACGAAATTGCACAGATGGGGCAGGCACATGCCAACCAGACCGGGACATGTGGTAATTATACAGCTCCAGTCTATTACAATAACTATTTTTCAAAGGACATTGTAAAAAATAATTGTTCATCAGGACTTATTGGTAGTACCGAAACTTACAGCGTTGCTGGAGGAAAATATAGCTCCACAATATCCCAGTTAGATGCTGATAATAAGGCACTGGCAGAAGCAAATACTACTGGACAGGCTTATGTCAATAGTTTAGGTGAGTGTTTGACTAAGGTCTCCTTTTTCAATAATGGATACCCAGGGAAGGCTATTTCCGTCACCTTTTTTACCCCTAAGAAAAACTATACGTTTACCGCCAATGCCAATGGAGACGTTGGAGTTAATGGGATTATGTACGTACCATTGGGTGAATGCCGTATAGAAGTCAACATGACAAGTCCAACGGAGCCAGGCGATTTTTATATGAGTTATCGGGGAGGAAGTGTTAATATTTGCGAACCTGTTTATAATGGTTATGCTACACGAGATAACATTGTCATAACGAGTTCATATAATAGTATTGTCATCAGTGATTACTGCCAGTAACCCTATCCATTAACCTAAATGAACTAAAAAATGAAAAAGGCGATATTATTTGTATTTACCATAATTACTGGTTTTATAGCGAGGGGACAAGAAATAGCTAAAGATCTGATTTTATCATCATATAGTAATCAATCTGCCATTCAGGCTCTCAATAGTATTACATTGAAAGATGGATTTTATATTCCTGCGGGAAAAACCGTTACCATATCATTAGCGGCATTCCCTACATTAAACAGTAAGCCCAGTATAGAGCAGAACTATATATTGACGCGTACTTTTCGTACAGCAGTCAAGTCTAATGAGTTGACGAATGTTCGGACGATTGATAAGGAAAGTCAAACTATCCAATATTATGACGGTCAAGGCAGGCCTATACAGGTTGTACAATTAATGGCAAGTCCAACTTTTAATGATATTGTTCAGCATATCGAATATGATGCATTTGGACGAGAAGTTGCCAAATATCTTCCCTATGCGGAGCAAGCAAGTGGTAATGGATCCTTTAAGGATTTGGTCAAAACAAATCAGTCCAATTTCTATAAAGTAGGTGGAGGATGGGATGCTGCAGTCACAAAGACAGGAAATCCATATTCTACTACGGTATTTGATAATAGCCCATTGAATAGAATGCTCCAGCAGGGAGCGCCTGGAGCTACTTGGCAACCTTCTGCAAATAGGGATCTTGTTGCTGCCACAACCACTACAGGAAGAACAGTTGTGAGCGAATATGGTACCAATGGTACAGACGATGTGAAAATGTGGACTGTAAATGCTGCAAATAACGGAGCGACTTCGACATACTATGCAGCTGGAAAGTTATCCAGATTAATTACCAAAGATGAAAATTGGGTAAAAGCGAATGGCCGTGCGGGTACTGTTGAAGAGTATAAAGATCTTTCGGGCCGGGTCGTGCTCAAAAGAATCTGGAATATCGATGAGCAGACGAATACGGAATACGCTGTGGAGACTTTTTATATCTATGATGATTTTGGAAACCTAAGATATGTGCTTCCACCAATGGCTAAAACAACCGCCTTTACCGAATCCTCTAGCGATCCCTATTATAACAAGTACATTTATGGATACAAATATGATACGCGCAGAAGGGTCGTTGAAAAAAAGCTACCAGGAAAAGACCGGGAATTTCTTATATATAACAAGAACGATCAAGTTGTGTTAACCCAGGACAGTGTTCAGCGTACACGTAAGGAATGGAAATATAACCGTTATGACGCATTTGGCCGAATTACTTCAACTGGTCTTTATATCAATACTTCCAAAATTACGCTGAAAGATATGCAGGGTCTTGTAGATGCTAATGCAGGCCCGCTATGGGAGACACGGACCGGAGCTGATTATCCAATTCCAGCTAATACATTTCCCGTTGGCGGCACAGGGATCACAATTCTGCCACATATTATTAATTATTATGACGATTATGGATTTAGCGGTGCCACAACTTTCCCTGAATCAGGGATTACACGGGGAACCAAAATATGGTCGCTGCCGACGGGTTCAAAAGTATTTAAAGTGGACGGTACAGCGCCATTACTTACTGTATTATATTATGATAATTTTGGTAGGCTTATTCAGACAGCTTCGCAGAATCATCTTGGAGGAAAAGATTATATAACCAAGACTTATAACTTTGTGGGAGAGTTGCTGAGCAGTTCGCGTGTTCATACACCACAAACAGGTGCAGTAACAACTATTTTAAATACGAATAGTTATGATCATGTTGGCAGGCTAACTTCGACGAGGGAGAAGATAGGTTCGCAGGAGGTTACATTGGCTTCAAATAGTTACAATGAGATCGGCCAGCTGAAGACACGATATATGGGTAAATTAGCTACCGAACCTGGCTATGTGGATACCACTAATTACAGCTATAACGAACGAGGTTGGACCAAACGCATTGCTTCAACCAATTTTACCCAGTCGCTTATGTACCAGGATGGGGGTGCGGTGAGACAATATAATGGCAATATCGCACAGCAGCTGTGGCGTTTTACGCCATCGGGAACGACCAGCACCTTTGAATATAGTTACGATAATCTGAATCGTCTTAAAAGCGGAACAAATGGACAGACCGGGACCGCGAGCATAGCAGAGGTGATGACCTATGATGATATGGGAAATATCAAGACGTTGAAACGTGATGCTCTTGCTGTGACAAGCTATACCTATGATGGGAATAAACTGACGGGACTTGCTGGTGGCATCAACGGCAGTTATACCTATGATGCAAATGGTAATGCAAAGACGGACCGTATAGGCACCGCCTTTACATATAATTACCTGAACCTTCCACAGATGGCGGTTAGAACTGGTACCAGTCTGAATCTGATGTATGACGCTCATGGTACCAAGCTACAGAAAGTTTCTAAGGTCGGCGCAGTAACAACAACCCGAGATTATATTGATGGCATTGAATATAATGAAGGAAATATTGATATTATCCATAACCCCGTTGGCTATGCACAGCGAAATGGTACGAGTTATGTTTATCATTACAATCTGACGGATCATCTGGGCAATGTTCGTACGACATTGAAGCGGGCTGCAAATAGTACAACTGCAGTAGATGTTGTGCAGCGAGACAATTATTATCCTTTTGGTAAGCGTAAGGTTGTAGCGGGTGGAAATAATAAGTATCTTTATAATGGTAAAGAGATCCAGGGCGAGCTTGGAGATCAGTATGATTACGGAGCGAGGTATTATGATGCTGAGATCGGAAGATGGAATGTAGTGGATCCGATGACAGAAGAAGTGAGAAGACATTCCCCTTATGTTTATGGCAATAATAATCCAATACGATTTATAGACCCGGACGGAATGTTATCTCAATCCTTTACAAATGAGCTTTGGCAAAAATCTACTGATGGTACTATATGGACTAATCAAGCAGATGGAAGCTTCTCTGATGGTAATGGAAATACTGTTCAAGAACAGGCAGGTGATGATTGGCTACAAAAGTTACTGGCTATGATGGGGGTCGGATCTGGATCTGGACCAAAAAATGCTGAGCAGGCTCAGCAGATTTCATCAAATAGATCGGCGATTGATAAACTTAGTAAAAGGGCCGAAAAGGCTGATGAAGAAATTTCTGAATGGCCAGTTTTTGGAGGATTGTATCAATTGATGAAGTATGGTTCTGGCAGTTTCTCAAAAAAACCAAATTATCTCTTAGCTGGTATTGGTTTTTTGTCAACTGGACTAGATATTTCAGGTGCTTCTGATATTACTATTGCATATAAATCTTTAGCGAAATTAGGTTTGAAGGATGGAATGAGGATGTCTGCAAAAGAAGTATTGGAAATGGCTCAGCAATTTCTTGGAAGAGGATACAAAGAAACAGTTCCAGGAAGTGGGAGATTTATTTCTTCAGATGGTAAAAGAGTGTTTAGAATGGGAGTTAGTGACATTACAGGGGCACATGGAGGAGGCCCGCATGTCAATTTTGAAACTTTAGTTCCTAATCCAGCTAAACAAGGAAAAATGATGGTGAAGGATAATTATCACATATTTTTAAATGATTAACATGAACTTAAATATTATAATACCTGAATATTCAGAAGATAAGGGATTTCAAGTCACTTGGGAGCATGGATTTGAAATTGAAACAAAAATGGAGGAAGGATCTTTAAAAATTTCAGCAAATAAAGCGGGACTTGTTTCAATTGCAAAGCAACTGTTGACTTTAGCTCAGGAAAATGTTCCGAAAAACTATCATTATCATTTAGATGAATATAATTCCTTGGAAGAGGGGTCGGTACCATTAATTTTTCATAAATTATAGATCTTCCTAAACTTATATTCGGGGAGATTTTCTGCTGGAGATAAAAGAAGAAGAGAGGTTAGTCTAAGATGAAATAAAGCGGAATGAAGCGATTATTCATGCCGATAAAGTCTTTTATATTGGAGAAGGCAATAGAAGCGGGCGGGCTACGAAAAAGTCGTAGAAACTACTTTTTCCTATAAGATTTTTAGACATAAAAGGAAAGAATCCAGGAGATTTTAAGCACATGCAACATTCGTGAAATTAGCAGGGATTATTTTTGATGAATCAAAATCTCACCCTTCAGATGGTTTTTCCTCAGATAGCCTCCCCAAACAGCCCTATTTTTGCTATACACATAAAAACAAAAGAATATGGCAAATCAATTTTTAATTAAAGAGACGATGGCAGCTATGCGAAGTCTATCTGCTAGTGAAATCGATGGATTGAAAGGTGACAATCCAATCTATGTTGGAGTAGACAGCATGCGAAGAAATGAAAAAAATACTCTTTTTGACTCTTATATCAGCATTTTCCTTGGGTGTAGCCTATGGACAAGAATCTCTTGAGATCTATAAAAAGACAAATACCGTTCCGAAAGTGGTTTACAAAGCGCTTGATGACCGAGCGCATGCTACGGTTGAAATTCAAGGCAAAGATTATTTGGATGATATTGTACCAACAATGAAAGCCGAAGGTATTAATTCGATAGGGCACAGTATTGAAAGGGAAGCATTGGTGGTTGAACTGAAACCCGGATATAAACCAGTTTTAATAAATTTGTCTACATTAAAAAATAAATATACTAACGTAAAATCTGCACGAGTAATATTTAAGATTTTAATCCAATGACACAGTTGGCATTACACTCCCCTTGTATACTTTTTTTACTGATTGATCTCCAAAAAAATGATTATTTAATATGGCAAAAGGAGACTTTCCAAAAAAGGAAGAGTGCATTTCACAGCTGCAGGAACATCCTGCTTTTGTTATTTTTAGCATTTTAATTTTTATCGTTCGTATCTATAAGATAAAACAAATTTGACGCCATTGATGTAGGGAAACGAACGAATAATTAATAATCATCATACGACTGAATATTTGGATCAAATAGAAATGGTCTGCCAACATCTTGTTTGTCCATCGTGACATTAGATAGGATAACACGATAAAGTGCATCGGCTACAACTCCGTTGAAACTAATGGTTTTTTCTTGATTATTTTTATCTTTTGGATCATGTTCTAAAATTTTTTGTTCACCAGTTTTGTTCCAGGTATTGGTATTTTCATCAAAATAAATCACTTGGCATAAATTCTTGTAAAGGCGTTTGCTTAAAGATTGCACTCTGAACCGTACGGTAGTTAATTTTGATGGGTTTTGTCTTATCTGATGAATCTTTCCTTTTTTATCCAAAAGAAACGGCAAGCCTACAGGTATTGTAGATTGGTTGAAATCGAAAACAATTGGACAATATAATACATTATTTGCGATATTCTGAAATTTTGATGTATTCCCAGATAAAGAGACGGCACTGTCTATTGGTTTCCAATCCTGTCCATTCAGAACACCTAAGAATACTTTTTTTCCTTGCACATTAACTTTAATCTCAAGCTGACTAACCGGAAGATACTCATTTGTAATATCAAGAAAGCTTCTCGTTTTTTCCTCATCTGTTTTTTTCTCCAATGGGGTACCATATTGGCTTCTAAATGCTTTGGCTAACCTTGCTCCTCCAAATGGTAGAGACCCTGCAACGGGATTATTATACACAGCATTCATAGGAACAAATTTAGTGCTTTGCACATTATAAACACTTAACCAAGAATGCCCACCATAGTTACTTGTCCCCCAAAATGGAGTGAATTCGTGTGCACAAGGGATTCCCGCCGCTCTTAACATATATCCCAGGATCATATTTAAATCTTCACATCGGCCACCACCTAGAGTCCGCATTTCTTTCACGCTAAACTGACCTGGATAGTAATTGATTTTTTCATGAATATATTTATATTTTTTAGCTATTGTGTCGTTGATAATAGATGCAATTCTCAAATAAGATTCGTTACTATTTACATTTTTTAAAATTTCCTTTATTAAGTTGTAATGGTCTTTGCGCCAATTCTGTAATGGTTCATTTTTGATCCTATGTGGAAGAATGTACTCTTTAAATATATCAAAAGAAATATTTGATTTCACCCACGGCAATTCATATGTCTTAAAAGCATAATCAATATTCTCAATAATTTGTTCCGCTGAAATGACAGTTAAATCCTCAATAAATTTAGTTGGTATATAAGCAAGGGTACAATTCGTTCTTTTTTCTAATTTAGTTTTTTCTATAAAAGCTGAATCAGCACTACCGTAAATAAACATATCAAATGAAAGATTGTTTCCTCTGCTGTCGAAAGCTTGATATTCATAATATCCTTTGCCTGCCATATTACCAATTAAGTAATATGCGGCCTCTAATTTTAACGAATCGGCCCTGTTTTTTGAATAGTGAGTTATTACCTTCTCTAGCTGAATTTTATTTTTTTGTGAATACATCAAAGCATTTTCATATTTTTCTTTAATTTCATTATTTCCATGATCAGTACATGACGAAAATATAGTGAATACTAAGAGGGTGAAGATTAATTTCATTTATTTTATTCGTGAATTTGATTGATTAATTAATAAGCACTCTTGCATAAATTTTTATTACATTTCTGTAAAACTGAATTTCTTTGTGTAAAAAAACTTAAAAACGCACGGGTTTTCTAGTTCTAGATGAAATAGAATGATATATTTTAAATATATCATTCTAAAACGTTTGCTTTTATACTTAATACAGTATATGGATCTTCTGTGTTCGCTTTAATTATTATTGCTTTGGTATGGGTACCGGGATCATGTTCTTTATAGAATGAAACCTTTATGCGTCCCGAATCAGCTGGCAATATTGCGCTATTTGGTTTTTCTGCTACTGTACATCCACACCCACTTGAGATATCCTCTATAACCAAGGCGGAGTCACCCACATTTTTAAATTTAAAAAAATAAGAAACAGTATCGCCATTTTTTACGTTGCCAAAATCATGTTGCATTTTATCGAATTGAAAAGACCCATACTGTTTACCTTTACCACTATTACAAGCTAGTAGTAATGAAAAAATCAAAATAAATAAAAAACTTTTCATGTTAAAAAAATTGAAAACACCCGTTACATTCATTATTATGGAAATATTAACATCCTGTTAAACAGATGTAGCTCGGAGTGGCTTTACAGTTGTGAGGAGATACACATTCATTGTTCATATAATCAACCATAATTGCTGCACCCCGGATACCAGCTTTTGACATCTTACTTGTCAGATCGGTATTCTTACTAAAGCCCCAGAAACCTTCTTTAGCATCTAAGCCAAACATGGCCATAACCTCAGCGAAATCCTCTTCGCTTAATTTTTTGTAGACTGTTCCATAATTAAAGCCAACAATTCCAACACCTTCCCGGACAACCAGCTCCTTACGGAAATTGTCAAGAGTTTCCTTATCCAGTTTATTTAGGGGTGTTCCACCGTTGTGAACAATTCTATTAAAGTCATCTTGTGTACGAACGAGGTTGGCTGTTTTATTGGTTCTTAATTTTTCTAATTCAGCATTTGTTTTGGCCAGTGGAAAATTAGGACTAAATGTCTCTTTATTTTCGAATGCTACTTTTTCATTTGATTTGTTGCAGGAAGTGGCTGTAACTGCCAAAGCAACAGCGACGCAGAGAAAATAATTTTTTAAAATCATGTTTTAAATTTTGTGTTTAAATAAAAAAATATATTAAATGAACGGGTGTTCTGTGATGTTTGAATCCATGTTACTAATGCTCATTGAAAAACCTTTGATCTATGGATAATTATTATTGAAATTTCTTTAACCATTATTATGCAAACATGTTAAAAATATCTTTTCCAGATTCAACTTCTAGAATGCTTAATTTATTTAACGGAGTTCCATCAGCAGGAAAATTGAGAGTGAATGTCTCTTTATTTTCCAAGCCAGTTTTAATATCGGATTTACTGCACGAAGCAGCTACAAGTGCTAATGCAAAACCAATTAACAACAGATGTTTTTTTAAAATCACGTTTTAATATTTGTAAATTAAATAATAGAATTAGTGAACTGATATTTTATAAATTTCAAGAGCCTGTTTTTTTATTTCCTTTACTTCAAAGGACTCTGTTATTATTGGCGTATTTAATATTTCTTCTGCATAATGATTTGCTTTTTTTGTATTTTTCATATCTACATAGAACTGCATCAATGCATATTTGGGAATAAATTTCTTTGGTACCATCCGAGTTGCTAGGAGATAGCTTTTTTCAGCTTGGGAATATTGATTTATGGCCTTATAGGCATCTCCTAAATAAACATAGATGTCAGTATTCCCAAATATTTGAGAGGCTTTTTTTAAAATGTCGATGCCTTCAATATAGTAACCGTTTTGGATCAATGTGACCCCATAATTATACATGAAATGGCCATTTGTATTTAAATGTTCGTTTAATTGACGATAAGTAGCAATATTGAAGTTGCGTGTGGCCGCTCGCTTCCATTTGAAGGTATTTTTTATGATTTCTGTAACCTGTCCTATAAGAAAGAAGGAAAGAATAAAGCAGGGTAAAGCTAAAACTGTTTTCCATTTTAGATTAACAGGTATAGTAAAAACAATGCTTCTATCTAGAATTCTGATAAAAAGCATTAAATAAAATAAGATCAAAATTGTGTTAAGCGGATAAGAGAAAATTGAACATATAAAAATCGAGCATAAACCAGTGGATGCAATTATTTCCATAGTACTTTCCCTATATTTAGAGGTTTTTCTAATATTTTTAGCTAATACTATTAAAATAAAGACAATTGCCGATAATCCGATGATTCCTAATTCTGAAAGGATTTTCAGGAATTCATTGAATGGAACTTTAATATCATCTGCAATACTTGCGTATGCGCTTTGCGGATGGTTCAAAAAATATTCGGATTGATATAAATGATAGATAGCCTTGAACTTATCATACCCAACTCCAAACCAAAGATGATCTTCTATTATGTTTAAAGTATTTTGGTAAATGAATAATCTACCATTGACAGAGGTAGGTCTCATTGAAATCAATAAGGGTAAACAGCAGATCATCAAGATAGAACATCCAACAATAAATATCCGAAAGTACTCTCTTTTCGTTTTGCTGAATAAATTCTCATGAAAAGCCGCCTTAAAGAAAACAATAAGTGTTACGAACGATGCAAGCCAAGCTGTCCTCTCTTTTGATATAATTATGACCAAGACTGATAACAGAAGTGAAACAATGCTTATTGTTAATAATAATTTGTTTTCTCTAATTCTTTTATCAACAAAAAATATTAAGCTAAATGGGAGTGTACATGATAAATAGTTGGTGAAAATACTGGGGTTTTTAAAAACACTGCCCATGGAAAATACGGTTTCATTGGCTATAATATTAAAGTATTGAAGCAGTGCGTGGCAATTTAATATAGTATTTATTGCAGAAACGGTTAACACAAAGAAAACTTTACTTTTGTCATCTAGATTAATCTTTTTGAGAAAGATATATATAATTACAAATGAAATAATCTTTAAGAACGCCTCGTTTTTGAAAGAAAATGTACCGCTAAAAAACAAGCTACAAAATACAACGGTTAAAAACATGAGCAAGCCGATTTCAATTTTTGATAAAGAAAATATTAAAGTTTCTTTTACTTGAATTAAATAAATTCCAATGTAAATTAACCCCAAAAATGAAATATAATAAAGGCAGTAGATCGAAATGCTGAAAAAAATACTATCCTTTTGGAAAATAGAGCTGAATGGGCTCAATTGTAATGCAAGTATAAGCGTAAAAGCAAATACCTGTAGAAATTGTTTTTTAATTGGAAACATCTTTAGGCTATTTGAAATATCGTTCTTTTTCGGAAATTGATAAACTATTTGAGGATTTCGGATAACTTCTTATCCAAAATTTCCCCTCTTAGATCTACTGCTATGATTATTCCGTCCTTAATAAGGTAATTGGTCGGGTATTGGGAGATTCCGTAAATTATGCTTGCTTCATTTTTCTGGCCTTTCAGATCCGAAATATTCTTCCATGGTAGTTTGTCCTCTTTAATCGCAGCAAGCCATTTTTTTCTATCACTATCAGCTGCAACGCCCAAAATTTCAAACCCTGACTTTCTATACTTATTATAAATTTTAATTAATTGAGGGTGGCCTTTTCTGCATGGCACACACCACGAGCCCCAAAATTCCAATAGAACAACTTTGTCCTTAAAGTCGGAAAGTTTAACCATTTTATTTTTTGGATTAGGTTGCATAAAATCTGTATATCTGTCCCCGATTTTTACATTCTTATTTGTTTTGATAAATTTTGAAATGCTTACTCCATATGTTGTATTTTGAATATGTAGGTCTAATTTTTCAAAAAGTTGCTTGGTTGTATCTCTTCCCCAGGTTGTTGCATAGACTTCTAGAAGATATGCACTTAATATTGAACTCGGATTGTTTTTGACAAAATTCACATACTGATTTCGTTCATCACCAAATATTTTTATCTGCTCGTTAAGTGAGTCCAATACATGCTGAATTCTTGATCCACTTATTTTTGCGTTTCTAAAATTTCCTTTTTCAGCATTAAACTGATGCAATGAATTTTCTATCCAGAACATTTTATAATCGGCATAACCTTTTGTATGTAAAACGACTAATTTTTCTGTTGTATTGATAGTTCCACTGAAATTAAATTTTCCATTTAAAATGTAGGTTGAATCTAAGCCGTCTAAGTATATGATGCTGCTATCCTGAAAGCCTGATACCTGTCCCGCAATTTTAAAATTAAGGGTTTGCGAATAAGTTCTGGTTAAGGTAAAAACTGCAAGTAAAATTGAAAGAATAATTTTAATCGCACTGACAGTTTTTGAATATTTGTTCGATAATCGAACTATTTTTACTGTAAAAAAATGCATGTACATTTTGTTATTAAAAAACAGAAAAATTGATATTATTTATGTGTTAATTGTTGTTATAATCGGTGTATATTAATTCTTTCGCGAAAAAATACGACTAAATGTATGTTTTACGGATATTTTATTGAAATACGTGGCAAATATAATGTTTGAGTTGTAAAATTATCGTTAATTCTATTATTTAAAATGTAACAACATGGGTGTCAGTAAAATAAAATTTTATTTACTTATATGGTAAATATTTGGAAGAAAATTAATTCTATCGTAAATCATAACTAAAAATAAACCATATATTTTATATAAAAATATGGGAAACCGTAAAGTAAACTTCAAAAATATTTATTATCCCTAATTTGGAACTAGTAAGTAGCGTGTGATAACGATTTCACAAATTTTTCTTATGGAATTTTTGTGAAATTTGTATTTGATTTGACATTAAAGTGGAACTATCTTTTACATAGTTTATTACAGTTAAATGTTGTTGTGTGACCCATTTGTTCCTCAAAACTATAACGGGTTAATAAACAGTGGTGTAAAATGAGCTCTAAGTTTTGTGCCGGATCATTTGTGTCTAATTTCGATGGTACAAATACACAAGGAAGAGGCTCGCTACGTATCGCATATGCCGATTTAATTTACTGACACTAAACCTATATAAGTTTGGCTTCGAAAGGCTGAACTTATTTTTTGTTTAAATGGTTAGGAATCGGGATTATTGATCATAGCTCTATAACTTTTCGGTATCTCCCACATACCGCTTACATACACCTTATTTTCCTCAGCTCGGACCTTTAACAGCCATACTTTTGCTATACACATAAAACACTAGAATATGGCAAATCAATTTTTAATTAAAGAGACTATGGCGGATATGAAAGCATTATCTGCCGCTGAAATCACAGATTTACAAAATGGAACTTATGAGGGTGTCCAACTATTAGGTTATTATGAAAAAGGGGATACCCCAGCACCGATTATTTATTATCTAGCTGCACTTACTCCCGATCCTGGACCAGAGGATGGCGGAAGCGTCATCCATGTAGGCGGAATTAAACTCGTACATAAATTCGAGGGTGAAATTGACGCGAGATATTTTGGTGTTCAATCGAATCTGGATGTCACAACCCATTTAACGAATATTTCTGCATACATTAGTTCTAATACTTTAGTCTCCAATCTAACTTTCAATGGATTATCAAGTTTTGAAATCAGCGAAAGCATAGTTTTTAATCTCAAAAGAAATTTGGAATTAAACGGATCAGGTGTGCTAGTAAAGAGAAAATTAGGCACAGGAGGAATTGTGATATTTGACTTTAACTGTTCAGGACATAATCTCAACATTTCCGATGTAAATTTCGACGGTACGAGAAATGAAGAAGAGAGTTTCTATACAAGGGTATCGCAAATCCATGTTGCCAATAATGCTAGAACAATAAAGAATACCATTCCTGTAAGGGTAAATAATTATACTCAAGCCAATATTGACACATGTAATTTTAAAAATATACATGGATGGGGGTTATATAGTCTATCTGGGAATCTACTTACAATTGAGAACTGTGTTTTTGAGAATATAGCCAGAATAGCAGTAGAAAGCAATAGAGACGTAATCAAGACAATTGTACGCAACTGTAATTTTGATGACATAGGAATATTACCAGAGGTTTTTAATGTAGACGGTACTACGATACTATACGATCAGCTTGTTAATGGATCTAAATATTTTACTGACAATGGTGATGGCGTAATGTTTTTAGGACACGAGGGGCATTGTTATAACTGCATATTTACGAACGTTAACCGACTTAATGTCGTTTATGACGTGCCGAATGTGGACGTAAATGGAAAAGTGGTCATATATAACAATACCATCTATAAAAAACATCCTAAGACAAGATGTTCCAATCCGAGCGGAATTTTTTGGGTTGAGTATGGTCATGAAGCATATATCTATGATAACAAAGCTTTCATGTATCAGACTTCTCCTGAAGATTTAGTGTGTCAGGGCATTGTATTCGCGCAAACAAATAGATCAAAATGTAATGTTGTTATTGACAACAATCAGATTTACAATATATCATACAACAGATCTCTAGTTGGTATAAATTTTACATCATTTAATGGGAATTTAAGAATAACCAGAAATACAATAAAGGGGACTTTCTATGGATGTTTGGTACATAATTTTGAAAGCGGTGATAGTATCACTGATCTGGAAATAGACTCAAATTACCTACATAATACTAATCCGGCAAGTAATAGCTCTACTTTCATTATTGAAACTTCAGTAGGATTTAACAATTTGGTGTTCAACAATAATTATTGCTTTCAAGAGAATAAGATCTTACCCTCTTTGCAGACCAGAAATATAGGCAGGTCCATAGTTTCCAATAATCATTTTAATGGAGGAAATGTATTCTCGGGCTTCGTCCATCAGATCGATTTAATATTTTCGGGTAATTCTGGCGTTGGAAATTATGAGTTTAATAAAAATAGTGGCCCTGAACTCTCCAAAGTTGAGATTGTGAACAATGATATAGGATCATTAAAAATGTTTAATTCCTTTAACAACACTGCCGGAACTTTTGCCTATACGGGGACTATTTCGGGTAATAGGCTTAAATCACCATTACAGATTTCGTCTGGTAAGAACTTGAGAATCACAAAAAATGAAGTTGACGGCGGTATACTTCTATTGTCACCTCTACATGAAAATGATTTAGTCGTCGTGGCAGACAACGATATTATCTTAACTGCGATCAATCAGACTGGAATCTATATCAACAATACAATCCCAGCCACAGATATTACAGTCCGTAGTAATAACATCAATGGGCGTGATTTTTCAGGTGTAACAGGTATCTTTTATCAGGTACCGCTCAATCGTACCAATTGTATTAGCATTGGAAATCACCTTAAAAAACTAAAAAATTATATGCTCAATGATTTTCAGAATATAGGTGGAACAGCCAATATGCCTTTATTGGATCAGGGATCACAGCGTTCTTATAACTGGTTTAATACTGATACGAATACACTTATGATTTGGGATGGATTTGCTTTTAGATCTGCAGTTCCCAATGCTTCATCTACCACAAAAGGAGTTGTAAGTCAAGCCGCAATTTCTCCTGATAGCGCAGGTAATCCATCTTCCGCATATACCCAGATGGAAATCCAATCAATACTGTCTGAGCTTCGGGATTTAAAGACCAAATTAAGAACAGCGGGGATTTTAGCAACATAATGACCTCTGTTTATTCGCTAAATTTGAGTCTGGATGATGATTAAAGTTTTAGTGTTTTGAACAACGTTTTATATGAAATGATCAATAGTTATTTCAGATAGCATGTTTATCTTTAGGTATTGAAGAACCACACGTCGGTTTACGGTTAGTTCGACCAACAGATTAGCCAAATTGCTTCCCTCTTCCGGTTAGGAGGGAGGCTCTTTTTGTTTTAGGGCTTCTATGTACGCAGATAGCTGCTATCACTTAATTGATGTAGCGTAAGCGATGTACTCCATTACAATAGACAGGTCAGCTTCCGCCCAGTCGTAATCAAGCAGTTGATCTATCGCTACCCATATTGCCTGGGCATGCTCCAGCGCTTTTACTTCTCCAGATTGTAGGCTGCATACAAAAGGGTAGAGCTGCAGCGAAAAGTCAGCGTAGTGGTGCTCGACCATTGTGAGCGCTTTGCGTATGGTGATATCAATATTGAGTTCCTCTTTGATCTCTCTGCGTAGGCTGTCTTCTTTAGATTCTCCGGTTTCGATCTTTCCTCCCGGAAACTCCCATTTCAACGGAAGTCTCATCGAGGCTGATCGCTGGCAGATCAGTATTTTATTGGCGTGTTCTATTATCGCGCAGGTTACTTGTAGCATAGTGGCTCAAAGGTAATGACTATCGTATATTAAAGGGAAGTTGTTTTTAATACTGAATTTTTGTTCAAATGGATTATTTCTATAAATCTATTCGTTCAAATCCATGATTCAGAATATTCAATACATAGCTGCCCTTTGCATTCCCCTCGGTATCATTGACCCTCTGTTTATATTTATGTATTTGAGCCGTTAATGTTAGCTTTTTAAGTTCTGTAAATGGTATTTTCCAAATGCCGGTTAGTGGCGAAGCAAATATCGTTGTGTTACCTAATTGATATTTTAGGGCTATCCAATCTATCCAATAAATGATGTCAATTTCTGGATAATTCTCCTCATATCTCTCACAATCTTTGACATTGAATGTAACGGCATACGTAGGATCCATGTCCATATCTTTAGCGAAAAAAAAAGGTGTGTTTTGGGTTTTGAGATCTGCCATTCGCTGTGTTTGTGTATTGATCAGATCAATTGCATATTTATTGTACGCTTTTTCCGGATTTATGGCCAAGTTGAGTTTGGCTCCGAATTTTTGTATAAAGATTTCCTCTCGGCGAGCCCCATCTTTACACCAGGCTCCTTTATTTTGTAGATCCTTTGAATTTACTATATTATTATCCTTGTCATAAAGGTTGTAGCCCATAATTTATTTCTTACTAGTCATTGATTTTCTATACCTTGATTGATCCTCCTATCAGAAGCTTTTTCTCCCGTTACTATTTCAGTTTTTTTTCAGCTGCTTCAACATAGCCTAAGGAATTCTTGTTGATCAGGCCATTCAAGTCAAGGGAAGCTTTCATCAAAATGATGTAATGTGAATATACTAATTTTTGTTTTATTAATGTACACATTCTGAATTTTTCTTCTTGGTTTAAGTTCACTAGCAATCATGTACATGGCTGCGAAAATGATCAATAGCTATTTCGGATCATGTTTATCTTTATTGATAAGCAAACAACATTTTTATTAGGGGCTAGCCAGGTTAACAAATCAGCCAAATTGCTTCCCTCTGTCGGCTAAAAGAAAAGCTTTTGTGCTTTTAGGAATTTGCGAGCAGAAATGGTTGTCATTATTTAATCAGTTTTGTCTAAACGACATATCATACTCCTTAACAAACAATAAGCAAGACCAAAGAATTTTTGGTTTCTTAAAGCATATTTTTATATTTAATCAGTGTTGAAAAGTGGCTTCAGGTATTGCAGCTTTTGAAGTATGAAGTAAAACGACTTTTATAAAATAATCAATGGATAATATGAATACAGAATTATATGAGCTTTTTGAAAATATAAGCCCAGCGGAACTTTCTAAGCTAAGAGGAAAGCGGCAGGACACATCGACTAGGGATAAACAGTCACTTTTGAAAAAGGTCTCAGAGATCGAGGAGATTCTAACAAAATTGAACAAAAGAATTTCTTTGATAGAAGTTGAATGACCATAGGATCTCTTCGGGGAGCCTATACGCTATTTCTGGTGCTCGGTAAACTTCGTTTTGACCGAACGTATTGAAGATGCTATTTCCTTATTTTTTCCACACGCTCGTTGGTGGCTTATCTCCCTTCGGGCAGATGCTACCGCCCTTCGGTTGCTTGCTGTTTACCGATTTAGTCTACCCATGATATAGTTCGGCTAGTGATCTTAATCGCCTAAAATCTTATAAAAAAAGTATTCAAATTATTTGGAAATATAGTCAAAAATGACTATATTTAAGTATTGTTATTTACTGGATTAAGCAGTATTTAGTGATACTAAAATTAAAGAAATTGAGAGTGGAAGTTTAAAGTAATTTAAATTTATAAAGCTATGAATTTATCAATTAATTTTTTTGTTCAGGCATTGCAACAATATGAGATTCGCAAAAATATGTCAGTGACATTGGTGCTCGAATCGGACGGATCAGGAAGTCTTTGTGATTATTCTACTGGGGAATCTTTTTATGAGTTTGATACAACTGATGAGCTTTTCAGTTTTTTGAAGTCTAAAAACTAAGTAATCATATTTCTCAGCTCTATTGCAATATGGCCAATCCAGGGAATAGGGATACGACATATTTCTAAATATAGCTTTATTGATATTGTGCCATGCTCTTACGGAGACGAGGTAATCAAAGTGGTAGGATTCTGTCTCAATATATATTGGTCATTACGCTTGCATAGGGAGAACGTGCCTAAATCATGCGAAACTATTTCCATAGCCTTCTAGTTTCAAGAAATAGTTCGATTTGATTCAATACTTTAGGAAGATTCTTAAGAATGTCCTGTGTCCAGAACCTAAATACTACGTAGTCCATATCGCGCAGGGCTTTATTGACACGGATATCCTTTTGCATATTGCGTTCAATTTTTGGGATCCAAAAGAGGCGGTTGGACTTGATCGTATCGCGTTTGTTTTGCCAGTCGAATCCGTGCCAGAATTCGCCATCGACGAATACCGCAAGCTTGTATTTTTTGATCACGATGTCAGGAGTGCCGGGGAGGGATTTGTCGTGCAGGCGGAAACGGATATTTTTTGACCATAATGCCCTTCGCAGGACTAATTCAGGTTTAGAATTACGGCTCCTGATCTTGGACATCATGCGGCTTCGTTTGGGGCTGGTATAGAAACCCGCAGCTTCCTCAAAGCGTGGGACATGGATCCGGTTGTTTTCGTCGTCGTAATTTGCCATTATTCAAATTTAAAGATAATGGCTGATACCCCCATTACCATAGACATCGAAACTTCGATGTCTATGGTGGGACATTCCGGGGGATTTGTTTGTTTTAATAATTTCGATTTTTCAATACGTATTTTTTGAAATCACCGATGGCCGAATAATACATCGGTATGAAAACAGCCGTTGGAACCGACAGCGCTAAAGCAAATAATAAGTATGGATTGACGTTAATATAAAATCTCAGGTTCCAAATGCCAGCTCCTAAGATTATAGAAGCTCCAAGACATATTCCCGATAAAAGCCACGCTACTTTTAACACTTTTGGAAATCCGTTAACAGGTTGTACTTTCCGTTCTACCTTTTTGAAGATTTTTTTCGAGATAAAAGGCAACACAGTGCTGAGAAAAGTGAGAAGGCCGATAATCACGTTAACTTCATTTAAAAAAGAAAGGAGTTCTGGGGGTAAAATGTGTGCGATCATATTTTTAGAATTTATTATTCTAAATTTATTAGTTTTTATTGATAAAAAAAATAGTATTTTTAAAATATTATTTGTTCGTCCTGGCAAATCAACTCGTACGGCCTGTACCATGGATAGGCAATGAGTTTTAAAATAAAATTATTTTGTTCATTATTAGAGCACTAAGGATATGCGTAAGAATTTCATTAGTTTTTAAGGTATCCTTTGGTATATTTGGTATATAAAATCAGTTTCGCAAAAGAACATGAGTGACGTTAAGTTTTTATCGGTAGAGGCAGCTGCAGAAGCATTGGAATTTTCCCCTCAATATGTCCGTAAGCTTCTTCGTGAAGAGAAGTTGGTCGGAGATCGGGTAGGGAAGACCTGGGTAATAGCAAAAGAAATCATTGATAATTTTGACCGGACCAGCCATTTAAAAGCCAATTCGGATTTTGACCGGGTATCTACGGTCGTCAGGAAAAAGGATAAGCCCATTGTGCTATCATTTTTCTCAGGAGCCATGGGCTTGGATCTTGGACTGGAAAAAGCCGGGTTTCAGACGCTGTTGGCCTGTGAGATCGATAAAGCCGGGCGCAAGACAATTATCCGCAACAATCCAAATATTGGCCTGATCGGCGATATCCGCAATTATACTTCTCAGGATGTATTGCGGCAAGCTGGGTTGGCACTAGGTGCAGAAGTGGACGTAATAGCGGGAGGGCCACCTTGTCAAGCTTTTAGTACAGCTGGAAAGCGTAATGGTTTTCAGGATGAGCGTGGCAACGTTTTTTTAAAATACCTAGAAATCATAGAGGAGGTCAAACCGCGGTATGCAGTGATCGAAAATGTGCGTGGATTGCTATCGACCAAGCTGATCATTGATATCGAGGACGAAATTACAAGGGAGTTTACCGAAGAACTAAAAGACACGCCGGGGTCAGCCTTATACTACATCAAGCTAAGGCTTGAGGCTGCGGGATATGCCGTATCGTTCAACCTCTATAACTCAGCCAATTTCGGCTCGCCCCAGATTCGGGAGCGGGTTGTCCTGATCTGCTCGAGGGATGGGTTTGCACTGCCTCATTTGTCGCCAACCCATAGTGAGCATGGCGAGCACGGGCTTAAGAAATGGAACACATTTAAAAAAGCTGTTAAGGGCATTTCCGAAGAATGCGATTACATTCCATTCCCGGAGAAGCGGCTTAAATATTATCGCATGTTGACAGCTGGGCAAAACTGGCGCAATCTCCCTGCCGAGATACAGCCCGAAGCTATGGGCAAATCCTTTTATTTGGGAGGTGGCAAGACAGGCTTTTACCGTCGTATTGCATGGGACCGTCCAGCACCCACATTGGTTACCCATCCTGCCATGCCGGCTACAGATCTGGGGCATCCCGAGGAAAACAGGCCGCTTTCTATACAGGAATATAAGCGTGTGCAGGAGTTCCCGGACAGTTGGGTGATCGAAGGTTCGATGTTGGATAAGTACAGGCAGATCGGCAATGCAGTGCCTGTGAGCTTGGGTAAGGCTGTTGGCGATTGCTTGATGAATGCGCTTAAGGACCGTAAGGCTAACAGTATTCAGGACTTTAAGTTTTCACGCTATACCAATACGTCGGAGAGCGCTTGGACCAAAGAATTTATCCGTGCACAACAGCGGTATGTACAAAAGGAATTGATATTTTAGACAGTCTTATAAAACACAAAAGCAGGAATTAGTTTCCTGCTTTTGTGTTTACGGTACCTGAATTAAATTCGACCAGTTTTCCCCAATCGATCTGTCCGGAGTCATTCGTGAATGAATTTAAAAATTCTTTTTCGAGTTTGTTCTTCAGGTTATCGTATGCAAGTTTATATGCCTGATTATTTGTATCTGCTTCATGTCCCAGTGGCTCGATGATCTTTTTATACAGTTCACTGTCTCCCGAGATCAATTCCCAAAACCGCTGTCCACACAGTTTGTGATAATTTCCATTTTGTTTATATTCAGACCGCTGATAACTTTTTCCATAGCAGCATCCATTTACAAATACAGTCTCTACTTTGGCTCCCGACGTTGCCAGGCGTTTCCTTGCCGAGTTGAAATGGTCGATCATCTTTTTGATCTGCGAGTCATTACCCCAGTTTGGGCCAGATTTGATCGTGACCATATAGCGTTTATTGTCTTTTTCAAATTCCAGATCGATACCTTCTACTCCGGCCTTGCGACCATTGTATACCAATTGGTTGATATAGATAGCTAGTTGCTCTAGCCAATTGCCAAAAATCCCTTCCTCACTGGATGATATATAAGCGGATAAGATCCCGTCGATGATTTCTGATGCCGTTGTTACATTTTTGGCCTTGAACATATAGGGGTTCTTAGCCTTCAACACGTCTTTAAGCTTGATATTCTCTACTTTGGACAATCGCTTCGCATGGAAGTCACCAATATTCTGTTCGACAAATTCGATTACGTCTTTAATGTTGAGAGGAGTCATAGTGCAAATATAATAGATTTTTTATTGGTTAAAACGATTCTAATATTTGGTTTTGTCTATAATAATTCACTTTTATAGCAACAGAATACATCTTTATTAATCATCTTTCGCCATTTGCTCTCTGATATGGTTGTCGATAGATATATCGTACCAATCTTGGTCGAATTCGCTTAAGTCAACGTTGATAAAAAAATTCATTGATTGCAATCTCCTTAATAAACCCTCTATATCACCTTTTTTATCTTCAGCTTCATGCTCGTGAGATATGAAATCTATAAGCCAAGAGATTTCGTTGTCGATATGTTCACTGAACAATTGTTCGAAATGATGTGTAAGACGTTTTTTGTCATAATCCTCAAAGTTAATATCAAATGTTACTTGTAGTTCTTCAAGAAGCTCTATAGCAAGTATGAGATCACGTTCACTTAAGATCATATCATTAACAATTTCAGACGTTCTTTCTCTTAGTGCGACTTGGATTCTATAATTACTATGAACTTTACCTAAGAATAGCTTAAATTTTCTAGAAAGAGAATAATCTTCATGAAGACTCTTCCAATCGGCAACCATATTAATAATATCGATCAAAACCTTTTCTCTTTTTCGGCTATCAGGAGCAAATTTCTCAATTATCGTAGCGAGGTCTATCAAGTCGTGATCTACATTATTATTCCTAATAAAACTCCTTGGATTCAGGAGCATTTCGTCAATAATAGGTGTAGGGATCGAGATAGAATGGCTGATAGCCCACAAAAGAAATTGATTGGAAAGCTGGCTAACAAATTGCACAGAACCCATCATTCTCTTTAATTCATGGGGATCAGTTTTGAGAAATTTTTCAATAAAATCTTTAAGAGAATGATTATGAAAATCAACCTTGTTTCTCTTAATATGAACCAGCCCATTTTCCAATCTCGCAAGAGCTGTATGGAAGGGGTTGCCGGGGTAATTAGCAGGTGGATTTAGGTCTAATCTCTTGTTAAATGCTCTTTCCAGAATCGCCAAATCTACTGGCTCGTCAAAAGTTATTAAGGTATTCAATAGAATTCGCTCATAATCTTCAATTTGTTTACGGTATGCATGTCCCCAAATTTCTTCGGGATCGTTAAAACTTTCTTTTATAAAATTTCTGTAATCATTTGGGTTTTTCGCTACTATCCTATCTGGATCTGTAATAAATTCTACTGATCTCGGATTGAAGCTGTTATGTTTTGTAATAAAATCTACTATTTCAATTTCCCTTAAAACCTCTTTTAATTCCTCATCTATATTAGCTTCATTTATATGATTATCGAAAAGTTTTTCTTTCAGAGTATGATCATATTCTTCCAGGTTGAATACGGTCTGTTCAGTTTTGAATTTAGATCTAGCTAATTTTTCTGAATCGTCAATAGCAGAATTTAAAATATGCTTACGAGTAGTAAATATTAATCTTTTGTTGGAATATCGAATAACGCGCCTAACTACACTCAATAACGATGTTTCACTACCTTGGGCCTTGTTCATCTCTGCCTTATTGCTTCCGAGGAAATCGTCAAAATAGATAATTTGCTTAGATTTATCAGGTCTTAAGAAGTTTTCAACTTCATTTATATCGTGATTGACATGTAAAAGTTCATAATCTTCCTTGAGGTATCCATATATGAGCATCTCAGCAACTGTAGATTTGCCAACTCCAGGTTCTCCAGTAATTATTACAAAAGAATTTTCTTCTAATGCAGTTCGAGCTTTTGACAACATAGGTGTCTCTACATAAAGCCGCAATCTACGTGTTAGTTCGTTCTCAATAAAATCGACAGTTCTGTAATACATTCCAGAATCGAGCACTTTCTTCAAAATAGTTGTCTCGGAAAACCAAAGCTTAAAATTTATCGAAAGCACTTCTGGATAAGTTTCCAGTAATCTGTTTAAATCTTTTTTTCCATAAACATCATTTAACGACTGAATATAAGGATTAAAGAGGGTTTTAATTGTTCGGATTTGACTAACAGATAGATCGACAGAAGTGACCAAAATGTATTTGTTTGGGTTTAAAACTTTAACTTTTTTAAATTCTACATTTTCTAATGTACTTTTCAAACCTGCGAATCCCGTTCGGTAATAATGTTTTGCCTGTCCTATATGGTTGAATTCCTTTCTTGGTGTTGAATATAGAAAGTCAATGCCTAAATCTCTTCCATCCTTAAATGTTTTATATTTAATTTGACTGTTCGGTGGGACACTTGCATTCAGCAAATCACACGCTAATTTTTCAAAATCGGAACTGCTAAGTGTTGAGAAATCATATTCTGCCATGTATTTTAATTTATTATTTGGGGCTACAGATCTCTATTGTTTTTTCATCCATATTAAAAAAACAAGACTTAAAACAAGATATTGTAGCGACTTGAATTAGTTCGTTTTATATTTTAAGGATTCTTCTTCTAACTTGATCAGATCATCATATTTTTTATAAATTTCGAATTTTGTGTTATGTAGATCGCCCAATACCTCCCAAAAACGTTCAGGCTGTTCGTCTTCCCATTCCGGAGGAACAGTTTGTCGCCCATTGTTATGAGGAAACGTATATCTAGCAATTTGTGTAGTAAAGTTATCTATCAATACAAATAGTTTTGTTCGAATTTTTTCAAGAACAGGATGTGAGAATTCAAAATCTGATTTTCGGCATTTATCTTCAAAATAATCTAGATTATCTAAATTGTTGTTATCAAAACTGAACCCTGCAAAGTTATTTCTTCTGAGAAAGTCGATTGTTCCAGTCTGAGGTAGCAGATCATTTCTAATTTTATTAAAGATCGACCGATCTAGCTGTATTGTTTCATCATCATAATGAAAGCTCGTTTTATGTAATAAAAATTTTATACATTTGGATAACAAAACTAAAATCATCGCAACAGTTACACACCACAGCTTAATTTCCAGATTCCAAAAAATTTTCCAAGCTGTTACAAAATGTACTTTATTAAACCAGTCCCATAGGGATGAAGCTATCAGTCCTAAAAGTGTAACGATACCCGTTGAAATTAATTTGCTCCAGACGGGATCAGCCCATATTTTTTTTAGATTTTTCATTAACTCTTCTTTATTAGGTTATTTATCGTAATGGCAATCCAATTATAGAAATAATTTATCTATTGTATAAAGAAACTAACTATTGATGTCGAAGGTATTTCTGAATGTTGCATTTGATCTTCGACAACCCAGATTAGGCTGTTGAATTAATGAGTTCCGCGTTATTCTATCAATCGAAGCGATGAGATTCTCCAGCAATAGATATAATTAGTATACGTTTTTCATTAAGTATTATTCTTCGAAGACTTTAGGAAAATGATTATGTTTATCCAACCGATCTGACAAAATATTAAACTTATCAGCTAATCTCTTGTGATTTTCTAGGGTACGATAAAACCCTTTAAAACTTTCTAAATGCCGTTCGTAAGATGCAATTAGGTCTTCCTCAGTTTTTATCACAAAGAATCCATCATTATTTGAACCAAGACGATTATTTTTTTTTAACGGAGTAATTATCCAACTTCTTATATTATTATCAGATAATTCCTTACTACTAATACCTACTTGCCTAATTTGATCAATTATAGAGTCTGCTTTAATCGGTTTTGAACTTGTGTGGTTTTCAGACTCAAGTAAATCGTATACAAGATTCCGTAAATATGCTAAATCCCGAAAATAGCCAGTTGCAAATTTATCTTGATTTCCCTTGCCGACTACTCCGACTAAATTTTTTTTAACTAATTCGCTCTCATTTTCATTTATTTTCAAACCGAGATCCTTTAAACTATTTATATCATTAGAAAATGTATAAATAAGCCCATTTTCTAGGAGAATTTTTGTAGTTTCTATCCAAGGGTTGTCATAACGAGATGCATCAGAAAATTTATCGAATTTCAATGATAACAAAACATTATTTACAGTTAGATCTAACATTTTATTTACCAAACTTTGATCCGTATAACTTTTAATAGTTTTTATTTTCCGTTTTAAATTAGAATAAAGTTGATCTTCAAGATTATCTAAAGCATTAAGGAATTCAGTATCATCAATATCATCCAATCTCTCTAGAATGATTGCTTCGCAACTCCAATAAACCGAGTCCGTAAAATGAAAATTTTTGTCCTCATCAAAATTGTCCCCAGTCAAATTGACGCAAGTAGTAATCAAATCATCAACATGTTGATTAAAATTTTTGACATACCCCTTCGGTCTGTAATTCTCAGTTAGAGACAATTGATGAACTGAAGATTCTATTTCTTGAATTGTAGTCATTATGCAGCCTTTCTTAATCGGATTATTTGATTAGGGATTGATTGGACTTGGAGATTAGAATGATAGAACTGATATTGACTTCTATAATTATGATTTTCATCAATTTCCTCAAAATCACATACAAAATTAATTGACAACTCCCCTGAATCTAATAATTGTCTATAATACTTCTGAAAGTTACGATATTTGGACCACAAATTTGTCGAGGATCCAATAATAATCAATGTTCCTTCTGGAATCAACAAATTGTACGCTATTTCTAAGAATTTTTTTGTTTCATAAATTCCACGAAAACCGATTCCGTATGGATTACATACTATAACGTGCTCAAATGTACGGCTACCCAAAGAATGATTGTTATAATCACAACTCGCATCTAAAAAGTGACAGTTCTGGACTTCATAATCATGTGGAAAGTCCATAAAATGATTAATATTAGGGATATTTATGTCAGTTGTATAACACGAAGGAAATTCGCGTTTTCCAAAATAACTTTTTCCAGCACAAAATTCTATATTAGAAATTGTAGGATCTTGTTGAATATTTTGATGGTGCAACAAATCGTTGCCATTTATATCTTGGATAGGCATTTCTTTTCTTTAATTCAATAATAATAGCTAACATTACAATTATACAAAAAAAACTTATGATTTCATTATCTTCAAAAGATATATTCATCACGAAATTGAATGGGAACTCGTGCCAAGAATTATTTCAACGTATAAAAAGAGATACGGTTTGGGATGATTCAATGAAATCGAGAAAGACAGCTTCCTATGGAGTCCCATATAATTACAATAACATTACGTATAATACTCGAGAATTTCCTAGATATATTCGCGATATAATATTTGAATTAGAAAAAGTTACTGGGTACATACCAAATAATTGCCTAATAAATTACTATTATAAAAATGATTCTTCTATGGGGTATCATTCTGATAATATCGAAATATTAGAAAAAGGTACAGGTATCACAATCATATCACTCGGGCATAAACGAATAATGAGATTTAGAAATATAAAAACTAGAGATATATTTGACGTCATATTAAATAGTGGTGATATCCTCCATATGTCTCGAGAATTTCAAACAAGATGGCAGCATTCTATACTTTCTATTCAAGATGACGAATCTGTTAACCAACGTATAAGCCTTACTTTTAGAAAGATTAAATCATTTACATAATATAGATAAAAACTAGAAAGATTGGTTTTTTATAATGTCTTTTCCAATATGTTCAGGAATCCATACTGCTATTGTAGGCACTCTATTTAAAACAGTATCCCTAAGATTTAGTAGATGAATTTGGATAGTTAATATATTATTTAGTTTGATATCTGCATCGCCAGGATAAATTACTTCTCCTGTTTTTGGATTTCGCCCTTGAAATAATTGTTGTACTTTATCATTAGCAAGCCGACGAGTTCTACCGTCCCAATTGTTAATAGATTGTGTACTCATTAAATAAATTAGGCAATCTTCATTTTCATTTTCTTGAATATAGTTTTTCAGAATACCACGAAGACTAGAATAGCTAGTTGAGTCACTTTCTCTGGTGAAGCGTAGTTTATTTAACAAGTTTTCTAAGCAGTTCTTAATAGTGGTTGTAGCGACCATATGTTTTTGATCTTCTGTTCTTCTTTGATGCCCTTGATCAGGAAAAAATAATGATATGTTACTTTCTAAAAATGAAAATAAAAATCGTCTATTTTCCTCTATAAGACTTTCAGAGTCGTGAGGTGCATTTATTCTAAACCAATCATCACCAAATGTATCCCTTTGTAATCTATCATAAATAACGTTAGAGCGTGTTAAATTAAGCATTTGATTAAGAACTGCCTCTCTGTCCCAACTATCTAAATGTTTATTATTTAAATCGAACTCCAATAATCTATTTCTAACATCTTCTTCATGTTCGATGATCGAGTTATAAGCATCAATTGTGACTTGGTCGAGGTAAACGCGACAAAATCCAAGATAACTTTTTTTGTAACCAAAAAATCTTGCTCGTTGTTGTATAGTATCGACGTTCCCTGTACCTATATTTCTTGGCATATAAGTTATTGTCAGTCCCTCGACTGTAAAACCTCTATCTACCGATTGGCCGCCTACTAAAATCCATGCATAAGAATCATTCCAAGGGATTTGTGGGGTTTGTCCATTTCGTGAATTTACTTCAACTGGACGAGTATACTTAATAGCATGAACCAAATCAACTCCCGATAAAATTTCAAATGCCTGCAAATTTGGAACGGTTTGTTTTAACTCTTGATAAGAGACTTTAAATTCCTTTAATAAGTCTTTCTTCTCTTCATCGTCTTTACCAGACAATATCCTTTCCCAGCTGCCGCGTATATTATTGATCCAATGCATAAAATCACTGTGGTCACCTTGTAATCTAGATGGGTGTACTAGCATTGTTCTATTCTTTTGATCACAATTTAGCTCTCCGGCGACAACACCTAAAAAAAATATCCTTAATGCGCTTTTTAAGCTTTCGGGGATTTCGATTAATGGATGATCATTGGTAGAGATTTCATGTGCTGGTATTTCAATAATTAAATTCGAATTATTGAGAAAAAAATCAGTTCCACCTGTATATTCCGCTCCTGGGGTTAAAAGTCTAATAAAATTAGGTGAAAGCCTATCCATGATATTAATAAATAGATTGGCTTGAGGAGTTGCTGTGTATTGGAGAAATGTATGGTTAGAAAAAACTGAACGTAATGTCGTTATCCTGTTATAGATGGTTGATACCTGACTCTCAGTCAAATTAGATGGAGAGATTCCATTTCTAGATGCTGCTCGCGCTTTTGTATTCAAACTTGCTTGATCACCTTCATCATCAATAATAAGTGCCGGTGCATTTCCTAATTCAAGTCCCTGTAAAAGCGTTATTAAATTGAACAAATGGGAAGCCTGTTTCATTACTGTTATTAACAATGTTCTACGTTTATGACTGGGAAACGTAGGATCCGCCCATTGTGCTAAACAAGTTTCGATAGTATCAAAATCTTCTTTCCTTTGGCAATTTTGTAGTAAAGTCCATTTTTTATCATGGCGAGAATTTAATCTTAAATCGTTTGTCAAGCGATTCGCAGACTGATTAACTAAATTCGTCGAGACTCCAGCTATTATAATAACCATTTGATAATCGTTATCTCGGGCCAAGGCAGTTAAAGTTGTAAAGGAAAGAGTTTTACCACTTTGCACATAACCAATTACAATACCTGATTCGTTATTAGTTGACTTTTTCGGGTCGCCACATAACTGCATAATACGGTATGTCTCGTCTTGTATACGTTTACCACTTTCATTAAGCAAGCCCTTATCATCGATAAAGCCTTTGCTAGCTAGTAATTCTTTGGTTTCTTCCCCTATTATTGGTTGCCAATTCCCACAATAATTGTTTTCATTTGCTTGTGAAATTCTTGCCATGAATCTTAGTTTGATAATTTTGAGATTAATTGATTAAAGTTCCTACGAACTTCACTTTGATGTTTATAACAATCTTTTGCTATAATTTCTGATAATCCAAATGCAGCTGCAATACGAAGTATTGGTTCGATCTTATTAGTGTCAGCACCAACAAAATCAATCATAAAAGGGTGTGTTAGAGAAAGCCTTATTCCGATTTGCCTTATTGAATTATTCCCATTATTTTCTTTTATAAAATTGTCTCCGATTTCTATTAACTCGACTAATGAAGGGTCATACGATAATTCGATAGTGATCTTCCAATCTGCTCTATTGAATCGTATGTCAAATTCACGATGTAAAGTTTGTCTAGTTTCTGTTAAGTCTTTTTTATCTATTATATCAGAGGTTAAAGTATCACTAATTATTTCTTCAATAGCTTGTGGAGCTTTTTTTTCAAAATCGTTTACAGTATCATTGAGTACTTTGGAAGCAACTTTATATTCTTGTTCGGTCGCTCTTACTCTATACTGTTCAGCTTGCGTTAAAAGTGGAAATTCTTTAGAGCTTATATCATCTTTTAGGAGACGTAAAAATATATCCAAATTTTCATCCCATTGTATACCTTTCTTGGTAAAATTCACATTAAATCCTTCTAAATGTAGCTCACCAAAAACTCTTTGGAAACGATAGCTGTTGGGAGCTCCGAAAATAAAATCAGGTCTAAATCCTTGATCGAAACTCCCTTCTATCACGCGCCCTCTGCGAAAAAGTGCAAAGCCAGCTTCTGAAGTAGATGCTTTTTCACGAATTGCTACGAATCCATTTACGCTTAATCCTGTCTCAATTTCGAAATTGATATTTTTACGCCATAGAATTGACTCCCCGGATTGATCACTGTATTTTGGAACATTCAAGATCTTGGGGTCTGTAAAAATTAGTTCCTCACCATTAAGAGTTAGTTTTAATATCTTCTTACGAGTAAACTCTCTATAAATACTACGCAGATGATCTTTTACTTTAGCAATTCCCTTACGCCTCGGAATTCTATTGACATTATAGAGTTCGACAATGGTATAATGGTGATTTATTTCGCATGATTTAACATCGACAACTAATTCCTCTAATTTATCTTCAAAAATCTTCCGCATGTCAAACTCAACCTTTTTAACATTATCTTCTCCTAAAGCAGTCGTTGTAACACACCAATTGTCTGCAAACCAACAAGCTGCAGACTTCATGCCCATGCCAAATTCGGATAGACCCGAGTTATCTGGAGGTACTTCCGCAGCTCTAAATGCCCTTGGGAAATCGGCTTTCCCAATCCCACCAGCATTATCTCGAATGGTGATTTTATTCTCAGACTCGTTTATTTCAACTTTGACTTCCAATTGGTAATTTTTGCCATCAAGATCCTTGATTTTTTTTTCATTTTTCAAATAGCTATCTATGGCATTATCTATAAATTCAGCCAACGCAAACCAAATCTCATATTCAATATGTTTTAGCACGGATAACATTGTTACCTGTGGCCTAATATTTACCTTGTCTTGTTGGCTCATAGTCTAATATTAAGTGAAATTAATTTGATTGGTTTTTTCTAAACAATAATCTAAATTTAGAGGTTCTATTAGAAGTTCCGCAGCTATATATTTTACTATTTTCGAATTGACTGCATTTCCCAATGCTTTAAAAGCAGCATTATCGTTTTCTGGTAATTTCAGACCTGTTAGTGATTGTAATTCTAACCCTTCTTCTCTTGTTATATAGCGATTTTGCCAACCAATTATTGGAATTTGTGTATTTGTACAAACAAGAGAGGGAAAAAAATCTGCTTTTTTGACTCTAATTCCAGAAGCTCTAAATTGCAAAATATAGTTGTTAATTTTCCTTTCAGAATTACCAACATTCCATTCTAATTTTTGCCAACTTTGTGAAGGTAAGCTTGCTATATTATCTACAGATGTTTGAATGAATTCTTTATATTTAGCATAAAATTCTCTGTTCCGGCGGATAAAACGTTGTTTCCAATCTGGGAATTTATCTTCAACTCTTGCGTAGCTTGGTAAATTTGCTAATTGTTGCGTTTTAGATAATCCTTTTAAGGGAATACCAAAATTTCCTTTATACTTGCCTAATTCTTCTTCTGAAAGTAAATGTGGATATGTTTCTTCAAAAGGGTAGTCTGCCCCAAATTCCATTCCCCATATGGGACAACCAAGCAATTCTGCATTTTTTGGTAAGCTATCAATTAGATTCTGCCAGAACTTTATGCAATTTTGATTAGCTTCCGGTAAAAGTTTTGCTTTAATTGGGCTCTTTTGAATAAAATCATTTAGGTTTACAATATTTTTCTTGTTATTATCAATATTTTTAAAGTCAAAATGGGAAAGTGCATTTTCTCCTAATGCACCTACAATAAAAATACGTTGCCTGTGCTGCGGTATTCCAAAGTCATGAGGGGAGTAATCTTTATGGTCAACAACATAACCTAACTTATCGAATTCTATTTTCATTGCCTTCCATGTTTCCTCATTATTATGTTTGGCGATGAAACGAACGTTTTCTAAAATAAAATATCTTGGCCTTTTTGCTTCTAAGATCTTAATTATTTCATCAAATAAAGTTCCCCTATCATCATCTCGACCAAGTTGCTTTCCTGCTTTTGAAAATGGCTGACAAGGAAAACCAGCGCACAAAATATCATGATCTGGAATTTCATTCAGTCTGTCTTTAACTATTTTTTTAATATCCCCTTGTATATTAACATTTTCACCCCAATTTATTTTGTACATTTCTCTCAAAATAGGATCAAGTTCACTTGCAAATACGCATTCGTGACCTAATTCATGTAGTGCTTTATGAAAACCACCTATTCCCGCAAACAAATCTATAAACTTCATCTTCTACTAACTTTAGCTAAATACAATACTAGCCCATCTATATATTAAAATAAAACTCTCTCACTTAAAATTTATTATTAAATACCTTCTTCGACAATGTAAGAAGGAGTTTGATGACTTACCACTATAATTCATCGATAATAGAGCTATAGTGTAATGTTTTTAAATTGGTTTTTGCCCACTCATCCTCAATTGCTACGATGTCTGCAAGTGATTTCCGTGTTTTATTCATATAGTTTAATAGTAATTCTGACACCTTTTTTCCATTTATTAAAATTATAGGTAATTGATCGTCTTTTATTTCTTGTTGTGCTTGTTGAGTAAATGTCCCTAAAGTTACAACCACACCAATATAACCTCTTGTCATTCTAGATGCTACCCTCGTTAACTTCTCGCCGGAGACTGAACCTTTATAACGCTTTGACTGTCCTAGCACAATGATTGAATTACTAGAAAATGAATCATGACCGAGATCAAGCCTTCCAACAAAATCTACACCCCTATCTCCAGTCCCCACAGTTATCCATCCTCTGTCATAAGTATAATTATCAAAATACAACTTCGTTACAAAAGAAGCTAATGCTTCAAATCTAATTCCATCCTTTTTATCTGGATAAAACTTATTAAGCAGGTCATCAATAATCTTTTGGTTCTTTAAAGGCATTGCCCTTTGGTCCATCTCACTGACTAATCTATACGATCTAATTTTAAGTTGAATTTGGTCACTAATTTCGTTTCCATAATTTATCCATCTCAACCATTGCTCAGGAGCTTTTTTATTCGCATTTAATTCATCTAGTTCTGGGTCTCTTCGATCATCTATCCAACTCCAATCAAATTCGTCTTGTGGAGATAACGATAATAAAGTTACTTCAAATTGGTAATTTGAGAAAACTTTGTTATTACCTTTCTCGTATTGTTGCACTAATCTCGGACTTGTACATATCAACCCATACCCAAGAAATTCCCTAAACCCTGTTTTCCCATTAATTTTTACCGTTCGAGTAACAATTATCGGAGGAGCTTTCATCCTTTCGTGTTTATTAGAGCTAAAGTATAATTCTATTAAGTCCAATACTTTTTTATTTCCTCTTGGCTCGTGAGCTTTAAGTTTAGCATTTTTATTATCACCATTATATATTACCCTGCCATCTTTTTGAAAACTCAAATCACGCCATGGAGTTTGATCTTGATCTTCTTTATGAGGATTTATATGAAAAATTATTACCGGAGTACGATCGTTGGCTTTTTTAAAAAATTCTATTCCTTTTGCTATGTTTAACGATTTTTCATGCCTACCTCTTGTTAACTCCATCCAATTTATATAATCCTTTGATTTTTCAGTAGAAAATATCTGGTTTAACCTAATCTTCATTAACCTATCCCTTTCTTAGCTTTCTCTAAAAGTTCAAATGGGACTTCTTGAACCATTTCATAAATAGCCTCTCTATGTTTTTCTCCTTTTTCGTCTATCCAATACTTTGAAGTTTTTGTATTGTTAACGAGTCCTTTCAATATTCCTTTATTCCAGTCTATTGCTTTTTCAAGATTGAGAGGAGGAGGTAGTTTAGAAATAACATCGGAATTGGTAAATTGATGACCAATCTTAAAATCTTTAATCACAATTACAACATAGCTCGCTTTGTTTTTGGTTCCTTTCGCACCTACTTTATTGCCTGCATTCGCTTTACTTTCAAGCAATGTCTTTGTTGATTCCGGGAGTTTTTCATATTCAGGAAACGTTGTCTCGTCCTTCTTAAACACGCAATACTCAATACCGTATACTACTAATGGGTAGCTTTCTGCCAGTTCCAAAGTAATTGTCCTTTTTTCAGATTCTACCTTTGAATACACTAAGCCTTTCTCCTTAAGCAATTGATCAATATCATCCTCAGAGAGGTTAAAATGCAACCTAAATTCCTTAGCTTTCTTCCTAAATTTACCTTCGTTGGAATTCTCCATAAAATTTAATAAAATAGAATTCGATTAATTTGTCTATTTCTAATTATTTATATATCTTTGTTTTGTATTTATAGCGACACTGAGTGTAGGAGCGATCCAACACTAACGATGTCGACTCGTTCTAAATCCGCCAGATTGCCACGAGTTGTCCGAGTGATCGCCTATTGCTGGAATTGTTTATATTAGCACAATATTCCAGTATGGCGTTCCTCGTTAACTTTTGTGGCGACCTTTGAATCTTCGGATGAGAAGGAGGTTTCTGGCGGAACCATGAACTTAAGTTACGAGGCGCCAACTGGTTTATTTAGCCGCACTTTTTTCTTAAGTTTTCCGGGTCGAATCGTTTTATAACCACAATTAGATTATGATAAAACGAAAAGTAAAAGCCCTTCAGAAAACCACAGGATACCTCCAGGAGGTAAGCCATCGGTTTGAACACACTATTCCCATAAAGAACGCAATCCGCGCACCCGAATAGTTTATTAAATTATTAAAAACCGAAATAGGAGAGGGCTGCTATCGCCAATTTTTGATGTGCCGATAGGATATAATAAGTACTCTCTTGTCCGAGGTTTTCCGATCTGTTTGTATACAACATTCCCGAGTGATCAGGTTAATAATAAATTTAATTGCTCTATTCAAGCGTGAACAACTTAAAATTAGCATTTAATATTTATTGTTCCAAATAAATAAAGGAATTTTTGTATAGTTTTTCTATAATATACAGGTCGGTTTTTTATCTTTCCCGACAGGAAGCGCCATAATGTCCCCCTAATCAATGCTTTGTAATCGTTTTGAGGTGCTTTTCGGGATTTTGTTAATTCTTAATTTGTGACACCTGCAAGGACTGTGAATTCCCTGCAATGACACCTCTTTGGAATGCGAAAAATCGCAAATGGGGGATGCTATGCTCTTTACAATAGATGGAGCAAGGCTCAAGTCATCTTTATGAACCTTAAAAATGAATCAAAAATATTCAAATGTGCTCGCCCTCGAGCTAGCCATATACCAAGTACACGATCAGGGATATAATCCCTTAGATAAGATCGCCGATTTTTGGGAAAAATACGATATCAATACCATCCAGAATACGATCAATACCATATTGAAACACGCGCCTGCGTATAAGAAAAGTGGCAACATCGTGCAGCTCTGCCATAAGCAGATATTCGCTGTTGATCTGATGCGGTTGTTGATCGCATACTTTCATGTGCATACGGACCATATTGACATCAGTCAGCTGGATATATCCGGTGCTGAAACCACGCAGAGTAGTCTGGATGAGCTAGAGATCACCAAGCGGATCCATGAATTCTTTGGTAGAATAGTAGACTGATCTTAACAATAAGCAGATGACGAAACAATCAAAATCGTTAACTGCCTTATTGGGTAAGGTAGTTAACATTCCAACAATACAGATTATATTTTTTGTAATAATCATCCTTCTAAGTTCTATGTTTAGTTTATTGGCTCAGACGCCTCGCAAGGACAGCGGGGCGGATGGGTTGTTATCCATCAGCGGTACCGTCGTGTCTTCTTCCGACGGTAAGCCGATCCAAGGTGTGTCTGTCCGGGTCGAAGGTGAAAAGGGGAGAGCCTCTTCTAAAAATGACGGGTCTTTTATAGTTCCAGTCTCCAATCCTAAAGGTATAGTTTCATTCTCCCATGTGGGATTCAAGCGTTTAGAAACACCATATATAGCCGGAGTATCATTGACTGTAAAATTGATACCATTGGAGAATCAATTGGACGAGGTGGAGGTGGTGAACACCGGTTTCCAAAAAATACCAAAAGAGCGAGCTGCGGGTTCATTTGAGCTTATTGACAACAAGCTTTTGAATAAACGCATGGGTACTTCCATTTTGGATCGGTTAGAAAATGCGAGTGTGAGCACGCGCTTTGAAAAAGACTATCAGTGGGGTGATCAGAATCAATATGCGGATTTACCTCAATTTAATTTTGAAAATAGAGGTCGAACGGCAATGGTGGGTGCAACATCCAGAACCATTGTCCTGGACAATGTATTGTTTGAAGGTGATCTAAGAGATATTAATCCCAATGATATTGAGTCTGTATCTGTGCTGAAAGATGCAGTTGCGACATCCATCTGGGGTACTAATGGCGGTGGTGGTGTCATTGTCCTGACGTCTAAAAAGGGAAACTATAATAGCCCTTTTAGGCTTACTCTGATCAGCAACCTAACTATTCAGGAGCGGCCAGATATATATGCGCTTCCTTTTATGAAAAGTACCGATTTTATAGATTACGAGACTTATCTATTCAACAACGGCTATTTTAATAGCAAACTAAATAATAAGACCAGCTTCCCTACGCTGACGCCTGTTGTCGAAATCCTGAATAAAATGAAGAAAGGGGAAATGACTGTAGCGGATGGAAATAGATTGATAGATGAATACCGTACGTACGATATCAGGGATGATTATAATAAATATGTCTACAGACCATCTGTAATGCAGCAGTATTCACTTAACTTATCCGGTGGTAACGCTAGAATAGCCTATAATGTGTCTGCCGGTCTGGATGATAATAAAAATTCTAAATATTATTCAGAAAATGACCGTAAGACTCTCCGCGTTTCCGTTAAGTCTAATCCGGTCAAGAATTTAAGTCTGAATACAGATATCAATTATACCCATGTGAAGGCAAGGGACTACAGTATGAATCAGGAGGTTTCATACCAAAACTCGACCATTGGATTGGAATGGCCTTATCTCAGATTGGCAGATGATCATGGTAATTTCATTACCTCTGATGCAGTACCATATCGCAAGATATACCGCGATACCGCTGGAAATGGCAAACTGTTGGACTGGAGCTACAACCCGTTAAAAGAAAGGGCAGATAATTTTAATAAATATAGAACGGGCGATCTGATGATAAACCTGAATGTATCCTACAAAATTCTGCCCAAACTAAATATTCAGGGGATATATGCTTACCAGACTGTCTTGTCAGCAGTGGACGATTGGGTAGGGCAAGGGACTTTCAGTGCACGTAATCGGATTAATCTGTTTACACAGTACAACGACAAAATGGTGCTCAAGACACCCGTTCCGCTTGGAGGAATTCTTTCCAAAGGAAGTCGGTATTCTAGCGCCCATACAGGTAGAATACAGGTGGATTATAGCGCTGATTTAAACAATATTCAAAGTAAATTGGATGTGCTAGCAGGTGTAGAAATAAGACAAAAAGATTACCAATTGGATGATCGGCTTATCTATGGCTATGACGCGAATACGCTGTCATACGCACCCATGGATTTTGTTTCCTTGTTTCCGACATTAAATCGGAAAACTGGTGGATCGCGTATTCAGGATGGGATTATTTTTGAGCAACTCACCAACAGGTACCTATCTGCCTTTGCAAATGCCAATTATACGTTTAAAGAAAGGTATATCCTGAACGGTAGTGTCAGGCAGGATGCATCGAATTTGCTTGGGGTAAAAGCTAACGAAAAATGGCAACCGCTTTGGTCTGCTGGAACGGCTTGGATTGTGTCCAAAGAATCATTTTTAAAACATGACAACATAGATCTGCTCAAGCTTAGGGCGACATACGGTTTTTCAGGTAGGGTCAATGGTAGCTATGCTGCGTTGCCGATCATTGAATATCGAGGTAATGATCTACTTACGGGTTTAAGGTATGCCAATATTGCTACGCCCGCCAATCCTTCGCTCAGATGGGAGCGTACCCAGACCATAAATCTCGCAGTAGATTTCGGTGCATTTAATAACAGACTCTCCGGATCATTTGAGTGGTATGTCAGGAATGTAAAAGACCTACTGGCAAATATGCAGCTCGATCCCACGACCGGATATGAAAGTATGATAAAGAATGGGGGACAGTTTCGTTCAAAGGGTTATGAATTGACCTTGAATACTGTAAATATCAGGAACAACAGTTTCTCTTGGCTATCGACGATATTGTTGAGTAAAAATAGGACAAAGGTGGTCAGATACCCTTACAAATTGCCTACTGCAGATTCGTATGTATATAATTCGGGTTCCGCTGGTTCATATCTACTGGAAGGACATGATGAAGCTGCTGTATTAGCCTTTCCTTTTGCTGGGCTAGATCCGAATACGGGTGATCCGCAGGGTTACTTAAACGGTGAGCTGTCAAAAGATTATATGTCAATCTTATATGGCGGCACAGAGAACCTGGTGGACCTGGGCCCGGGGAGACCGATATACTACGGCAATATCGCCAACGAATTCGTGGTGGGCAAGTTTTCCATGCGCTTGAATATACAGGGGCGCTTTGGCTTCAAATTTTTTAGGAGCACATTTTCGCAGATCAATGCCGCGGATTCACGTATGGGGCATCCGGACTATGCGCTGAGATGGCAGAATCCAGGTGATGAGTTAACGACAGACATTCCGTCGCTTAAATATCCGATGGATTCCTTTAGGGATGGCTTCTTTCAGAAGTCAGATGCAGTGGTCGTCAAAGGTGACCACATCAGGTTACAGGATATTTTTGTGTCCTATGACCTGGGCAAATGGAAGGGTATCCGGTCTCTTTCTGTATCCGCTTTTTTGAAGAATATGAATACTATCCTCTGGCGGGCCAATAAACATGGAATAGATCCAGAGTATCGGGATGCTACCCCACTGCCTTTCTCAGCCTCCTTTGGTCTTAATGTTGGATTTTAAAACGATAACGATGAACTTAAAAATATTTGCTCCTATAATGATAGCGATACTGTTTGTATCCTGCTCCAAATTTTTGGATCTAAAGCCCGATGCTAAAATGAGGGTACCCTCAAGCTTGGAAGATGCTGAATCATTATTGAATGACCGCTCCGCCATGAATTCAGCCTATGCTGCAATTCCCGAAGCTGCGGCTGATAACTACTACCTTGAAAAGGCCAGTTTTGAAGCGTTTACAAATGTAGCCGAAAGGAATATCTATATCTGGGACGCGCAGCTCGATGTCAACTATATAAACTGGCAGGCTAGCTATAAAGTGGTGGCGATAGCCAATCAGGTGATCGACATCTTGTCGGGATTGAATCGGAGTGATAACTCCGCTAAGTATGATCTGATCAAAGGGCAGGCGCTATTTTTCAAAGCTTTTGCTTATCAGCAAATTGCAGATGCCTTTACACTTCCATACAACAAGGATACAGCACCGTCTTTGCTGGGTATTGTATTGCGCAATTCGCCCAATGTGGACGAAATATCCTATCGGGCAAGTCTCGAAAGCTCGTATGTCGAAATCAAAAATCTATTGCTGCAGGCTATAGATCTTCTTCCGGCGCAGACGACAGTCAAGACGCTGCCGTCCAAAGCCGCCGCCTACGCGCTTTTGGCGCGGGTGGCATTGATCATGCAGGACTGGCCTTTGGCATTGAATGCTGCCAAAGAATGCTTGGCTATCAACAATGAACTGATAGATTATAATCAGCTGAATAGCTCTTCACTGACACCTTTTGAGTTGTTCAATAAAGAGGTTTTGTTCCATGCGGTTACTGGTGCCAACGTGACGTTGACGCCCAGTATATGCTTCGTTGACACTTTGTTGTACAGTTCATACGAGGGTAATGACCTTCGAAAGAAGATCTATTTTTCGATGGACGGACAGGGTAAAACCGTATTTAAAGGAAAGTTTGACGGCGCCCAAAATTCATTTTCCTTTTGCGGGCTGACGATGGATGAGGTATACCTGATTCTCGCTGAGGCCTATGTAAGGACCGATCAGTCTGACTTGGGACTGCAGGCCCTCAATACCCTGTTGCGTAAGCGCTGGATGTCGAATAGCTATGTAGATATCAAGAACGAGGGGCCTGTGAAAGCCAAGCAGGTGATTTTGAATGAACGGCGCAAATCCCTCATCTTGAGAAATACCCGATGGATGGATATCAAACGTCTCAGTACCGAAACGGAGTATGCTGTGAAATTAAGCCGAAAACTAGGCGATCAAACCTTTGAATTAGCCAAGGGTGATCTCCGTTTTGCCTTTCTTATTCCGATAAGGGTCGTTAACCAAGCTAGTACTATTCAGCAAAATCCAAGATAATAAATCGAATTTTTTAGTCACTTCTAAAAAACAAACATAAAAAATGAAAAATTTTATAAAATATATCTGCATCAGTTGCATGCTTTTAAACAATATAGTGTCCATGGCGCAGGAACAAAAACTGTCTATACGAAATCCTATCAAATGGCAAAAAAATTATAAGCTATTAGATGGCAAGGAAGAGTTGCCGGTTAAAAAGTTTGGATCTAAGCTGGTGCTGCTGGATTTTTTTACCACTTCCTGTACCTCATGCATAGCGTCATTTCCATTTATGAATGATCTTCAAGTAAAATTTAAAGATCGGGTTCAGGTGTTGATGGTCACGCCCGAAACTAAGGCCGTTGTGGCTAAGTTTTTCGGCAAGAACGACTTTGTGAAAGCGAATAAGCTACCTATTGTGATTGAAGATAAGTGGTTTAGTGAATCGTTTCCGCATAAAGGCGTTCCTCACGTTGCCTGGATTTATCAGGATACTGTAGTAGCGATTACGGGTAAAGACATGGTGACTATGGATAATATCGACAAAGTATTGACCAAAAAAGATCTATCCAAATGGCCTATTAAAGATGACTTTGCAATTGATGCCGCTATGGATGATAATTCACAGGAGGAGGATAGCTACAGTTCAATGTTTGGCCCCTACAAAATCGGCTACCCGCTTAAATATCGGATCGACAGCACTTCGCAAAAGATAGCCTATCATATGACCAATGTAGATGCTATTCCTGCCGTACTCTATACGATTGGTTTGGAAAGGAAGTTGCCCTTGATGAAAAAGGAGCGGATTATATTGAACGTTCGTAATCGGGATAGATTTGTGAATGTTGATAGTATCCCTAAATCCTTTTGGTCACAAAAAAATGCTTTTTGTTTTTCTTCGGAATGGCCTTTTGAGATGGATGCTTCCCAGAGGCATGGAGCATTGTTAAAAGAACTGACTAACAGACTAAACATTCGTGTTACCTATGAACCTCGGGATGTTAAAGTTTGGGTTATTAGACCAAGTAAGCAGAAAAGCGATGCCTTATCAGCGGGGGATATGGAGATCGGAAATTGGTTGACTTTTGTGGAAGTTACTAATCCGCATCTGCCACCCCTGATTATAGAAGGTATTCCGTTAAGTACTAAAGCAGTCTCGTCATATGAAATAAGTGATCTAGCGAGTTTGAAAAAAGCCATGGAAGCAAACGGTCTAACGGTTGAAGAAACGGCGCGCAAAATTGACTGTCTGATCATTGATGATAATTAATATAACAAAAGGCTGGAGTTTTTAATTCCAGCCTTCGCTAAATCGGGTCAGTAGAGGTAGGGATTAAGCGTCTTTTAAGGAAACGTTAGTTGTATTTGAATGTGTATTCAATGCAGTAACCATTTCACTTAAAATTGCGCTATCTAGTACTGGTCTTCCTGAACCGTCATTTGCAGCTTCGATCGTACAAATGTTTTGGTCGCCTACACACGAAGGTGTTCCTGAAGCTAATGAATAGCTTGAAGGATTCGATGGCGCACTTTGATTGTTCAATTGAAATAAAGCCATGTTGCAAAATTTTAATCAATCAATTTCTGTTAATTAATCAGATATAGCTGAGATAGATCCGGTTTCACAGATTCTGCCGGGCTGGCCGAAACACCTTACTGAGCCAGTCCTTTTTGAGTATTGCTTTATTGTACCGCCACGCGGGAATGTCGTAAACCTGCGTCCATGCCGATCACGTACAGGGCCGGCACAGCAACAGGTAGCTGGTTGCAAAAGCTCCATCTTAGCCAAGCCGGAGTACTTTCGCTGCACCAATTGTGAAGGCCATTGCCGACGCGGGGTTCTCAAATCCGCGGCGAATGGTTTCTCATCGAGAGAATGTATCCTGACTCGTCCTGTACGCTGTATATGCTCTTGCTTGATCATACTTTTCTGTTTATAAATTCACCCAGTCCTAGGGGTATATATTTCATTGATCCTAAGATAGCGGCAAAAATGTCCTGGTTTTTGATTGAATACATACTTTGATTTGGTCAAACCCATAATTAATCTTCGGTTTTGGGGGGCAATAGGGATCTCATGTATTCACTCGGTGTCAGGCCGGTATGCCGCTTAAAGAAATGACAGAAGCTGGACTGATCACTAAAGCCACATCGGCTGGTGGTTATTTTGATCGATAGATGCTGCTCCAGGCAATGTTTGGCTTTTTTCAATCGCTCCTGATTACTGTAATGCGTTATCGGTACGCCATAGCGCTCTTTATGGAGATAATTTAGATATTGAGATTCGATAAATAAACTTTCGGCAATGTGGGTGATCAATAGGAGATCGTCACTTTCGGCGATCCGACTGATGATAAGCTCCCGTGCCAGATGTACGATCAGATCAGGATGGCGCAATAGGCCCTTTGCTTTGAGCATTTTGTCCTTGCTCAAGTAAAGCAGCTCCTGAATTTTTTTTAGGATACATATTTTCGGGATCAGGGGTCTTTTAAGCAGCTCGGTGCTTAGTTCGCCCAGGATACGCCGGGTATGCTCCATGGCCTCAAAATCAAGGCTCACCCGATATTGTGGATGCTGCTGCCTATTGGCGGCCACAATTTCATCCAGGTAATCAAAGCCTGACAATCCATTCAGGTCAAGCAGCTCCAGGGGTAATGTAAAACCTTGGATATGATACTTGCCTGGCTCAAAATGTAAGGTAATAATCGTTAGGGGCGCATAGAAAAATGCACCGTGAAAAGGACGGAAGAGAAACTCTTCCTGAATCTGGGGCTGGTGATAATGCACGGGTTTGCGCCCATCCAGGTGATAAAGTAGGTGAGTCTGCGGGCTGAGGATCTCAAAACTGATGTGGGTAGAGGCGCTGGCTTCGATGGCATAACTGTAACTTTCCAGATTGCCTGTTTTTAAATATTCTTCGTAAATACTGATCTGGTTATTGCTGAGCAGTCTTGTCCGGCTACCTGGTAGCCGCTGATGAAAGGATTTTGTGAGCGTACTCTTGCTCACAAAATCCATTTCTGCTTCTATCAACTTGAATGATTGGGTCTGCATATAGCTGTTGATTTTGGGGAATTTCCACGTTTGTTTCGGAGAAACATGGATTAGCGATAGGCTGAATTCCGATAAACAATGCGGATAGAAAAATAACCGGTCGGCAGCAAGCTGCTAGCGACAGGTGGGGTACTGGATGAATTGTATCGTGAAAGGATGATGTCCTTGGGTGTATCTTCCTCCTCATCGGCCATACTGCTTTCTTTTTGGAAATCGACAGCCAGATTGTTAATCCAGCTATCGGCGATACCGATGCTAAGTGCTGTTTTGAGTGCGGTGGACATATTATTCAGGTATTGGATCTGGCTGGGGCTAAGATCAAAGTAGGCCAGTATAAAACCCACAAAATCGCTCATCACAAAATTGATGATGGCAAGGCGGTCGTCAAAAATGGTCGTCAATACTTCTTCTTGCAGGTCGAATACACCTGCCGTGTTAAATGTTCTTTTCATATTTTTCCGTTTGAGTAAAACCACAAATAAAATGGCAAAAACTGCGAAAAGCAAGCGCTTGGATCAGATATGACAGGATTCCGTAAATTTTGACGGAATGTTTCAGGCCGAAATAAATTGGTAATTAAAGGAAATTTTGTAAATTTGAGATAAGTGTTTTTTGCAGGGGTGATCCTGATAAGAGGATGATGTATGGTAGTTTGGTGCGATAATACTCCTTAAAACACCTGTTTATTTGTTTTGAAGCCAATTACCTAAAGATTATCCAACAATTATGTGGCCTGAAAAATTAAAGAAAAGTAAAGGGGTATTTTCGTATTTATTAAATAATACTGCTGGGCAAAGGAGCGAAATATTCTTTTATCTGGTTTATATTTTCTGTTGTGCCATTTTTTCACTGTGGATAAACCTAGGCTCTGCAGGGCTTAACGCGGCTGAACGTATGGCAAATAAGCGCTTTATATCGGTATGGATTGGTACTATTTTATTGCTGTTGTTGTATGCTATTCTGATTAAATATATACATACAGCTTTGGTAATCCGTCGAAGATTTACAGGGAATGCCAAGCTGAATTTTAGCATCTATGTGCTGTACTCGTTATGCATTGTCCTGGCCATTCATGGGCTTATACTTGAAATTTTACTACCCCATAAGCCGGGATTGATCTTGTTTTCTTATGCTTACCTGACCACAGACTTTTGGTTTTTCTTTCCGATAGTGGTCGACTATATACTGTTTATCCACTGGTTTCCGGGTTGGGCATTGCTGCAATTTCCGCTCTTTGGCCAGATTAAAATTTATAAGCCTATCCCAGAGCCTGTGGCTCGTCCTACTGAAGTACTGTTATTGACGGCGGGGGTACAATCTGGGGAGCATCAGGCAGCAGATGAAAGTCAAAATCCTGTAGTTCAGCTGGATGAAAGCTTAATGGAGCCACCACTGGAGGATAGCGCTCAAACAACGGTAGACTTTTCGCATCAAAATGAGACGGCATCACAGGATACACTACTGGATTTATGGAAGCGGGATCGGGATAGGCCTGCATTGATGGTCTACCTGCTGCGCAAATGGGAGATTGAAGAGCTATTAGACTCTACGACTATAAAATGTCTGCACGCTGTGATCATCTATAAAGAACAGCGTACGGCGGATGTGTATATGCATGATGGCAAATTCTGCCGAATAGATGTGACCACCAAAGAACTGCAGGAAAATCCCTGGTTGGTAAAAATACGGGCGCGGGTGTATGTCAATATGTTGTACTTTCGGGTGCCTGTAAACCGGCCTAATAAGTTGGAACTTAATGCTGAGATAAAGGAGAAACTGGAACGATGGTTGCCGGAGGACAAACTCAAAATGTTGATCACGCCCTCCCGTGACCTCAGCAAAAACTTAAAAGATTTTTGGGGAATATTAAAATCGCTGGATGAAACAAAATTGGAGGAAGAGTTTAATCTGGCTTAAAATGGAAGTATTGTTTAACGCTGTGGTGATGGAGCCCCTGTACAATGCCAATTGTGTGAAGCGGCTCGTTTCGGCGACCAGCATGTCTAATTGCATGGTTATGTTAAATTTAATGAATCGCATATGTGACCTGTTGGAGGTCATATCTTCTTTGCTGCAAGCGATATTGAAGTATATAACGGAAGAGATGAATAAAGTTCCCACAGAAACGGTGGACGCATCTGCCGAATTGGAACATATGCTTGATATCACGCATGTACTCGATAAATTGGGTATTTCTGAATCAAAGTATTATCGGCTGGTCCGCGAGGGAAAGCTCAGGCCGAGGAAGCTCGGCAAAAGACATTATTACTACCTGTCAGACCTGCACCAGCAGCTCGAGGAGAGTAGGCGGAAGGGGCGGATTTAGTTCATTCAAAAGGGGAGCCGAGCGGCTCCCCTTTTTAGTATAGGGCCTTTGCTAATGCTGGTTTATAAAATATATTTTTATTTTTTCAATCACCGGATTATGTGCTGGATTTACCGGTAGAGCTTTGCTGATATTCGGCTTGCTTTCGACAGCGCTTCGGCTCTCGTTTGGCTCCGCTTCGGGACTGCTTCGACCCATGCTCGGGTCTCCTTCGGCTGGGCTTCGACTTCCAGCCGAACAGTACCCGAACGGCACCCGAATAGTACTCGAACAGCAGCCGAGGCGGAGCCGAACCTGTCCGCACCCCGAGTCGAACATGGCCTGAAGGACAGCCAATAATTACCCCAATAGTAGCCGGGCCACCGACCTCATTGGGGATGATAACTTCCAGGTCTTTCGCAATGCCAAATTCCCTGAATGGCTACGCCAATCTGTTATCCAGCATTCAATATATGGTTCAAATCTGACAGGCAATGACAGTCCTTCCAATCATTTAAAATCAATCCCTGTACTTCTTCGCTTAAGGCCAAAAGTACTCCTAATTTAGCTCTTGCTAGCAAAACAAAGACTGCGCATGCCAGTCGTAATTATTTATAAATCAAACATGTATAATCATGGCAAGATTCTTAAAAGGTATACACGGAGCTTACTCTGGGAAAGTAGGTAGTGTAATAGGAAGTAGTTGGCGAGGAGTGGATTATGTACGCTCACTCTCCAAGATCACAAACAAAAAAGCAAGTGAAGGACAGATCGCTCAGCGGGCTAAATTTGCGATGGCGGTAGCCTTTCTGTCGCCGATCATGGATCTGCTCAACCTGGGCTACTCGGACAAGCTGCAGGGGAAAGCAACGGGCTATAACAAGGCGCTGCAATATTTGATGAACAATGGCGGCGTGACGGGTACGTACCCAACGCTGGAAATCGATTATTCAAAGATCGTGATTGCCAAAGGCTCATTGTCCAATCTGATGGCGCCCGAATGGTCAGAGCCTTTTCCGCAGGAGGTCGCGCTGACCTGGGCACCGGAACTCAACAAATACAACTCCTTTGCTGATGATTCGGTCATCCTGCTCATGTACAACAAGAACAAGAATTTCTTTAGTATTCTGGAGTCTTCGACCAGGGCGGCTGCAAATCTGAGTTTCACACTGCCGGCCAGCTATGCGGGTGATGTGCTCGAAGGCTGGGTCTTTACCGGTCATCGGGATGGCGTAAAAACCTCACCGAGTTTCCACCTGGGCGAACTGACCATTAGCTAATATGGCTGTCCAACACACCCTGCTGCTCCTACGAAAGTATGGAGCACAGGGAACTAATGGAACAATCAGCTATCGGGGTGAGCATATCTGCCATACCATCGAATTGCCGGATCATAACAACCTCCCCAGGATCAGCTGTATTCCGGTAGGTCGGTACCGGCTGGAAAAACGGCGCTATCCAAAGCATGGGGAGCAGATTGGTATCCCCAATGTGCTGGGACGCGAAGCGATATTAATCCACGCGGCTAACAATGCGTTGAAGGAATTGCATGGCTGTATCGCACCGGTAACGACCTTAACAGGTGAGGGGACGGGGGATTACAGTGGTAAAGCTTTAGCAAAACTTAAAGCATTGGTGTATAGTCTGTGGGATATGGGGGATGAGGTGTATTTGAATATTCGATAACAATGGGAGGACATGAATTTGCGCTGCATTCCTTTGTGCCGTCTTCTTAGCAAGATGACGGCATAAATCAAACTCGCTTCGCTTAGACAGTGATTTATGCTACCGTCATATTGCGTCAACGATTGGCAGTCGAAATGCAATGCTTTCAATTCTTTGTCCTCCTATATTGTTCGAATAAAGATTGGGACGAGGGGATGGGAGAGAAAGCTATATTTTCTATTCCTGGCCCTTCATATTTATCGAAGCGGGTTGTTGGAGTGAGAGGGTATACTGTCTATTTAAAAGTATCAATCATGAAAAAAATCTTAGACAAAATAGGAGCAGTGCTGCAGGTGGTTCTCGCAGCGCCGCTCAAACTGCCGGGTAAGGCATCGAATATACTGAAGTACATTGCACTGGGGCTAGGGATACTAGAAACGGTGATGAAAGAAGATAAGTCACCGCCCGAAGAAGCTGATCGGCCGGAGGGCAATACTGATCCAAACGATGCTGCTAGGGCGGAAAGGAGCGGGACAGATGAAAATCAATGATATCCGCGTTTCGGCCATCGGGGGAACCATCTGTTCCATCTGGGCCAGTATCTCGCTGGGTGATGTGCTGCAAACGGTAGTGACAGCGGCATTGGGCACCCTGGTCAGTTTCCTAACGAGTCGGCTGATCGGACGATGGAATAACAGGGGCCGAAAACGGCCGTAAATAGGATAAAAAGAAAGCGCACTAGGGGGTGCGCTTTCCTTCTGAACGCCATGTGCGATCAATAGCCTGCTGGAAGAATCATCAATGTACCAGTGCGCTGGACTCGCTCATCAGCGTTGTCATGGCATGATAATCTATTTTTCCATTGCTGGTCCGTAATATCGAGGGCAGCTGCTGAAAACGGATCACCTGGGGCAGGATATGCACCCGCTTAAACAGCAATTCTTTGATCGTTTCCTGCTGAACGTTGGGGTCTACATAACAGATGCTGATGTATTTATCCGAACTGCCTACACAGACCAGTTCTTTGCCGGGAAACTGGGCCGCCAGCAATTGTTCTACTTCATCCAGATTGATCCGGATACCAAAAAGTTTGACAATCCGCTTGAGCCGTCCGGTAATATAATAGTAGCCGTCTTGGTCCTGACGGGCCAGGTCACCCGTGGCTAAGGACTTGGGCGGATCAAAATGTTGAAGATCTGCCAGCCCCTCGGCGTAGCCCCCAAAAACATTAGGGCCCGTATAATGGAGTTCGGAGCTCTCTGGATCGATTGTAAACTGACCGTTTTTAATGGGTTTGCCAATCGCACCCAGTTTGTCCAGCAACTGCCCGGGCGGCAGAAAGGACATCCGGGCCGTAGCTTCGGTCTGTCCGTACATCACAAAGAAGTCAAGCTGTTTCTCCTGTGCATACTGGGCAAATTGGGCCAGTAAGTCCTTGTTGAGCTTGCCTCCAGCCTGGGTCAGGTAACGCAAATGGGGATATTCTTTCTTCATAAATCCCAGCCGGGCAAGTAGCTCATAGACATAAGGGACTCCGGCAAGGCTCGTGTAGCCGAAACGTTCCATTTCCCACCAGAATTCTTTTTGCATGACCTCGCTATTGGTACAGACGAGTTTACCCCCGCCAATGGAGTTGCTTGTAAAGACCGAGAGTCCATAGGAATAAAACAGCGGAAGATTTAAGGGGGTCACATCCGTGGGTCTTATGGGTAAATAATCCATGATGGAAAGGGCATTGGCGATTATATTGTGCTCGGAGAGCTTCACAAACTTGGGTGAGCCCGTTGTTCCCGATGTACTGAGCAGTAGCTTTAAATTTGGATGCAGTTGCTGCTCAAGCTGTCGGTCGGCATAGAAAAGTCCGGCTTTGTGACGCCAAAGCGCTTTGGTATATCCGTTTAGACTGCCACGCTGTGGGTCGTAGATCAGATTGGGCTGGTAGCGCAGTTCAAGCCGCTCTTTGAAAGGAACGGCCATATTGGGCGGCAAGAGTGCAATGGCCCAGTTTTCCCGAAAGAAATGGAGCAAAAGGCTGACGGATTCAATCGAGTTGTCGAGGTATAGAAAGGCGAGCCCCCGGCTGCAGGGCAGCGCAAGGGAAGTTGCCAGATCACTGAGGCTGTAAGAATCGCCATGCGTATCCAGGTAGCGGAGCGACTTGTTACCGCTCAGCAACTGGGATAAATTGCTTTGTGAAGTGCTGATCATATCATTAGGGGATTTAGATGCTGACATCGTATTTTTTTAAGACAGTGGTGATACGCTGATAACTGGACATCTCCAGGATATCTTCGGTTTCAATCTGGATCTGGAAGGTTTCTTCCAGCGCGGCAATCAGAAAAAGATGCGACATGGAATCCCATGCGGTAATCCCCTGATAGGCTAGATCGGTATGAATGGCGTTCGCCGGAATGGATAGGCCCTGCGCGAAGGCTTGATGTAATTTTTCGGTATTGTTCATTTCTTTTTTAAATTTTAATTTTCTTCCAGTTTCCCTTTTTGAAAACCAGCACACAGGCGGTCGCCAGCACGATCTCCGACAGGGTAATGGCGATAAAAATGCCGGTAGACTGCCAGTTCAGGCTGATCGCCAGCAGGTAGGCCAGGGGCAACTGGACAACGTAAAACATCAGGATATTTAATAAGGATACAGTGTTGACTGCTCCTGAGGCATTCAGCGAACGTGAAATCACCATGGTGTACCCAAAGAAAAAATAGGCAATGGCCATATATTTCAGGTAGGTAGCCGTGGTCTGCAGGATCAGGGGGTCTTTGGTGAAAATAGCCGCCAGGGACTCCCCGTAAAAAAGTAGGAGTGCAGCCATGAGGCCGAGGTAACAGAGATTGGCCTTGCCCGTCTTCCAGACGGATTCCTCCGCCCGCTCGGGCTGGGAGGCCCCCAGGTTTTGTCCGGTGAGTACACCTGCAGCATTGGCGATGCCCCAGGCTGGCAATACCGTAAACATAATGATGCGGTTGGCCAATATATAGCCGGCCAAGGTGCTCTCACCGAGTTTGGCGACAATCATAATCATCAGAAAACGGCTGGAGGAGGGGATCAGGTACTGCAGGGTGCCCGCGGAAGCCAATCTCAGGATACGCTTGATCAGTGCGGGGACGAGCAGCAGCTGCTGTCTGCCTATGCGCAGTCGCCGGTTGCGGAAGAGCAGGTGCCAGAGCTGATAGAGCACCACAATAAAGTTGGCACTCACCATGGCGATCCCGGCGCCCAGAATTCCTAAAGCGGGAAAGGGGCCCAATCCATAAATCAAGGTGGCACAGAGGATCAGGTTCAGCGCATTGGCGATCAACAGCGCCCGCATGGCGCGGGCGGCATCGCCGGATCCACGAAAGATACCGTTTAAAATAATCCGTAAGATCATCAGAAATGCGCCGGCAAACATCACCTGGGTGTAGCGGGAGCCATAGGCGATCAACTGCTCGTTGGCGCCGGAGAAGCGCACAATCTCGCTGCTGAAAAAGTAGGCCGCAAGGCTGCAGCATAGGCCGATAAAGAGTCCTGTATAGAGGATCTGTATGGCGATAAGGCCGGCTTCTTTCGGTTTTTGCTGCCCGATACGGCGCGAGATCATTGCCGTGGCGGCAATACCCAGCCCCGTTGCGACGGACTGCATCAAGATCAGCACCGAATTATTGATGCCCACGATGGTAATGGCCTTTTCCCCCAGACTGCTGACAAAGAGCAGGTCGACAATGACAAAAAGGGACTCCAGGCTGAGCTCCAGCATCGTTGGAATGGCCAGCAGGAAGGCTGCCCGGTTGACGTTTCCCCGCGTGAAGTTTTGCTCCGTTCCCTGCAGGGCAATCCAGAACAGCTGCACAAAGGCTTTAATTTTGAGTAGCATACCTGACCGGATTAAGCTTTTTCAATCTGTGGATCTGCAAATACGGCCCTGCTGTCGTTTTTTTTCGGCGCTGCTGCTGACAAGGCTGTCGTGCCGAAGGACTGAAAGGCAATGGCCTGCTCCACGGGATAGACGCTGCGCCCGAGGATTTCCCGAAGGATATAGGAGTTGCGGTAGGCACCCATCCCGAGGTCGGGTGTGGCAATACCATGTGTCTGGAGCTCGGCATTCTGCACAAAGATCTCCTGCTGCTGCTTGTCAATGGCATAATTGCGCGCCACCTGAAATGTTCCCTTGGGTGTGCGTGCAATGCGCTCCTGGATATTGCGCAGAAAAGCGGGTTCCTGGTATTTGTAACCGGTAGCCATAATCACAAAATCCGTTGGGATAACATAGCTTTCTTCTTGCTCTTTCTGTATAAAATGGAGCTGATAGCTGCCGTCGGCAGCGGTCTGCAGATCCTGCAATTCGCTGTTGGCAATCAGCTTGACATTGACTTGGCCATCGGCAGTTTCCATGGTATACAGTGTATTGAAAATTTCATTGATCAGATCGTAATTGATCCCCTTATACAGGATACTCTGTTCTTTCAGTAGTTGGTCGCGCTTTTGGTCGGGCAGTGAATAGAAATAGTCCACATACTCCGGCGAGGTCATTTCCAGGGTAAGCCGGGCATGATTTTCCAAGGGGAAGAAGCGGTCCGAACGTGTCACCCAGTTGAGCTGTAGGCCATCGCGGGTATGGGGCAGCAGGTCGCGGACAATTTCGGCAGCACTCTGTCCCGAACCGACAACGGTGACCGAACGCTGCTGCAAAAGCTGCTCCTTGCGGTAGAGGTACGATGCGGTATGGATCACCTTGTCCAAATCGCGGTTCTTGATGAAACCTGGCATAAAGGGGGAGGTGCCTGTTCCCAATACGATTTTTCGGGTGCTGTACTGGCTGATCTCCTGGCTGCTTTTGTTCAGCACCGTGACTTGGTAGTGTGGATCAAGATAGACGATATCCAATACCTCGTGGCCGAATTTACATTGCTCCAGCTGATCGGCAACCCATTTACAGTATTGGTTGTACTCGCGGCGCAAAATAAAAAAGTTCTCGCGGATATAAAACTTATAGATCCGCCCGCTCTGTTTCAGGTAGTTGAGAAAGGAATAGGGGCTGCTGGGGTCGGCCATGGTCACCAGGTCCGCCATAAAGGGAACCTGTAAGGTGGCATCGTCGAGCATCAATCCCAGGTGCCAGTTAAACTGCTCGGTGCGATCAAAGAAGATGGCTTTACAGTCTGCTATGGGTTGTGTCAATGCCGCAAGCCCCAGGTTGAAAGGACCGATGCCAATGCCAATAAAATCATATGTGTAATTTGTGTTATTATCCATTTTTTGTTTTTTTTAAGTGTTCGTTTCCTTAATAGATCTCGGTCGCTTCCGGATAGGTTTGCGTCAGTTCGGGTTCCAGTTCCTGGGGTTTGTTGGCCGGAAATTTCTCCCAGTACCACTCCCGGTAGCAGAAATTGAGATGTGCCTTTTTATGGGGCATCTCAATAACTCCCTGCAGCTTAAACCCGACATGAATTTTATTCATCAGGGCTGCCATGGATTCGATGGCGCCTTCGCCGACCAGGCGGCCTACTTTGGGCTGGGCGAACAGCCAGCTCAGGATGCTCTGCATGGTCAGCGAGGGGAACTTTTTCTCCTTGTCTGTCGGGGCGATAAAAAGATGGGTGCCATAATCTGTTGGCAGCACATCGAAATAGTTGCCGACGATATCGCGGGTAGCCCAATAGACCTCCATATTGAAGGTCGGAATGCCATTGATCTCGCCGATGTAAGCATGCCCGGCTTTGTCGGCAAGCAGGCTGCGGTAAAATTGCTCCAGCCGGGGGAGATCCCAGTTCATCTGCCAGATGGCTTTGGCATGATCCCGGTGAAACCAGCGGTGTACCATCTCCAGATCGCGGTCCAGATCAAAAGGCCGAATGCTGACCGTCACCTGCTCGTGGACGTAAGTTTTGGAGAATACGGGGGCAAGTCCCTGGGGTCTTAACAGCGTCGCATCCCAATAAACCTCGTGCAGTGGATTGGGAATGCTGCAGCTGGCCTTTGCTGAATCCTTGGCGAAGCGGTCGCGGATGTTAAAATGACGCGCCGCAATAAGAAGGGCTGCCAGCGAATCTTGCTGCTTGCGGGATCGCCGCTGATAATACTGATAAGTCAAGGTGATCAGCGCTTCTTCATCCTGTAAGCTATAGCGGCCGATCAGGCCGATCAATGGGAACAGATGACCAATAAGGACGAGCTCAATCCATTGGGATCTGGCCGCGGGATCGTCGCCGGATATTTCCTTCCCCTCGATTGCTGCCGGAAATCCATTTTCATCGACCGTCAGGACGGCATCCAGCTGCTTGTAGCCCAAAATCCGGAGGTACTGGTGAAACCAGTGCAGCATGGCATCCCGACGGTGGCGCCGGCTTGCGCTGTATTGCTCGATATACTGGAGTATGGGGGCTAACTGCTCCTCGGGCATGTCGGTAGAGGCCAAAGCGCCCGCCGCTACACCCGCGAGGGTACAAAAGCGGTCCAGGGTCAATTCGGTGATGGTTTTACTGACCAGCTGCCGCTCAAAGGCCGGAAACTGAAACTGATGCTGGCCCACAGCTGAATCATAGACCAGGGGAATATAAACCTCGGTGGATGTTTCCGGAAAATCGATCCGTAGATGCATTTCTGTCTTCGATTTCGCCAGGTAATGGGCCAGTTTAGCATCGTATCGCGGAATTCCCCGATAATGGGTCCAATTGGAATACTGCCGGCAGTAGGCATTGAGCAGTCCCTCGAATTTAATTTGATTGCTGTCCATGCTGCTGTCCCGTTACTTTGATTTTGTGAAAGATATCGTGGAGGTCTGCAGTCGTCAGCAGGGGATTGAAAATGGTGAATTTGAGGTAAAATTTGCCATTGACCTTGGTGCTGGCGAGCAGGACCTGCCCATTGTGAAACAGTTGTTTTTTGATCTGCTGGTTGACGGCGCAGCGCTGCTCTTCGGGCAGGCTTTCGGGGGCGTAGCGGAACAGCAGGATGCTGATATCCGAATCGCTCAGCAGCTCCAAGTCCGGATCAAACCTGACGATCTCGGCGGCTTCTTTGCAGCGGCTGATCAAGGTTTCGATGTATTCACCCAGCTTGTTGCGTCCGATCAGCCGTAGGGTGAACCAGAGTTTAAGGGCATCAAAACGACGGGTACTCTGAGTAATCGATTTGTTGATCTGGGCAGGATACTCTTCGTAATCCTGATCTTCGGGATTGAGGTAATCCGCATGGTGTTTGATGATCTGCAGCAGTGTTTTGTCGCGCACAATAAAGGCACTGCCACTAATGGGCTGAAAGAAAGATTTATGGTAGTCGATGGTCACCGAATGGGAGCGTTCGATGCCATTGAGCAGGTATCGATGGTTATCGGTCAGCAGCAGACCACATCCGTAGGCTGCATCGACATGCATCCAAAGGCCATATTGGGCCGCGAGATCGGCGATGTCGCTCAAGGGATCAATATTGCCAAAATCTGTGGTGCCGGCGGTACCGACAATGGCAATGGGGATATTGCCGAGGGCGATTTCAGTTTCAATGGCCGCTTCCAGGGCGTCCATGCGCATACGGAAACGGCTATCGGTCGCTACCGAAACAATACTCTGCTCACCCAATCCCATCAATGCCGCATTTTTCTGATTGCTAAAATGGGATTTTTCGGATACGAAAATACGGAAACGGTGTGCCGCAAGTGGGTTGCCATCCTGTTTGATGTTGTGCCCATAGCGGTTGAGCGCAAAATGATCGCGGGCAAGAAGCAGCCCCATCAGATTGCTTTGGGAGCCACCTGCCGTAAATATCCCATCGGCCTGGGGGGCATAGCCGATCTGTTGTGCGGTCCAGTCGATCAGGCGACGTTCCATCAGCGTACCGCCTGCACTCTGGTCATAGGTATCCTGTGACGAATTGATGGCGCTGACCAGCACCTCAGCCGCTAAGGCCGGAATGACAACGGGGCAGTTGAGATGGGCAATGTAATGGGGCAAATGAAATGCAGTGGCATGTTGCACATACAATTGGTCGACTTCATGAAAAAGCTCGGGATAGGAGGCGAGGGGGACATTGAGGTCCACCTGTTCAAACAGCAGGTTTAGCTGGGCCGGACTGATACCACTGAAAGGCTTTTTCTGACGGTTTAAAAAAGTGATAACAAGTTCTTTGGCTTGATTTATAGCAGCGTCGTAGTCTGCACTGCTATGTTGGCTAAAGATGTCTGCAAACAAAGACTGTTCAGGCAGTTGCGCGTCAATAGCTTCGACGGATGATAATTGAAGTGTGTTGTTGTCCATGATCTAAGTTTTTGTAAGGGGATTTTATTGGGGATTGATTGTTGATGGATGCGGGGTGAAGCCGCTGACTTTTTCGCTGATTGGCGTTCTACGTTTTTTTGTATGCGCCTTATTTGGGCTGGGGTGGCCAATGAAGAACAGCCCGAAGGATTGCTCCCGATCTTGGTGGATAAAGCGTCTGACATAGTCAATCGCAGATCCTCCAGAAGCCCAATAAGATCCAAGCCCCATCGCCGTACAGGTCAACGCCATATTTTGGACGGCCGAGGAAATGGCGGCAATCTCTTCCCATTCGGGTAAGACAATACGCGTACTGGGCTGAAAGATGATGCCAATGATCACTGCTGCATGAAGGGGATAGTTTCGCAGGTATTCGAATTTGAGCAGGCGGTCTTGGGGGGAAAGGTTTGGGTAGTGATCCCGGTAATATTCGCACATGTACCGGCCGTAGTCCGACTGCTGTTCGGCTGACAAAACGACAAAACGCCAAGGTTCGGTCATTTTATGGGTCGGTGCCCAGGTGGCGTTGGTCAGAATTTCCTCCAATTGTTGCGGACTAATCTCTTTTTTATCGTAAGCGTCGGCATAGATACTGCGGCGTTGCCGGATGACGCTTGTTACAATTGCAGCGCGTTCGGCGAACGTTCGATTAGGGGCTGAATTCAGTGAATAAGACGATTTCATGATGATATTTTTTTAATCTTTATTTAAGATTTTCAAAAAAAAATTTGCTGTTTTCAATTTTAGCAAATACATTTGTTCTGTAGTTCTTATTTAGACTGATTACATATAACGATAAAACAAAGATAAGAGGAGAATGGAATAATGCAAGAAAAAAATAAAATTTTGACATTTCTTCAGTCTGTATTTTTGTTTTAATGTATTGTCTTTTAAGATTTTACAATTGGAAAGGGAGTGGTGCAAATTAATTTACATGTTTTACAAAAAAATAAGCAAGACTTATGCAACCAATGCAATTCCAGGGCAGCCAAATGTATTTAGCGGACAAAAAACCGTTAATGCCCGCTCCAGCGCCGCGAGCGCCACAACTGATCGATGTTAAGTTTGAGGAAAAAATGGCCTTGATGAAAGTAGCGCGGCAACTCGCTGATGAATTTGGCCATTATGAAGATCCGACTTATATCCAAACCTTACATTTATACGCTTATCAGCTCTTGCCCCAACGTATTGCCCGGCTGCTGACACAATTTGGATCTGATTTTTCGGCCAGCCAATATGGGGCCCTTGTCCTGCGGGGACTTGTCGAGGTGGATCAGGAAAAACTGGGTCCGACACCGCCTTCCTGGAAAGCTTATGATCCGGAAAAACTGCTGTTGTACGGCTTTATCTGCTCCTTGCTCCATGGCGCAGTACCGGCCAAACCGGTGCAATATTACGTACAGCGCAAAGGGGGCGGCCTGCTGCACCCGATTATTCCAGATGAATCCATGAGCATGTCGCAGACGGGATCGGGATCAAAAACAGATCTTTTTGTGCATACAGAGGATGCTTTCCTGTTTAATCAGGCTGATTTTCTAAGTTTTCTTTACCTGCGCAATGAGGAGCAGGTGCAGTCCACACTGTATTCGATCCGCTCGCATCCTGCGATTAACGCAAATATGGAGCAGCTGTTCAGACCTATTTTTCGCTGTCCCAAAGATGCCAATTTCAAAGATGAGCAGCCAGCTGGAACAGATGTGATGACCAGCATTCTGTATGGAAACCGGCAAACTCCTTTTATCCGCTTTGATGCTGCCGAACAGCTGTACAACGCTGATGCAGGGCAGAGCCCGGAGGCACTGGAGATCCTTTCCCGGTTTTGGACAGAGGCCAAAGAATATATCTACAATGATTTTATCCCACAATCGGGCGATCTGGTTTTTGTCAACAATCACCTCTGTGCGCATGGAAGATCGGCCTTTAAGGCGGGTATGAAGCAGGTCGGTGGGGAATGGGTCAAGTGTGAAAGGCGGCAGATGCTGCGCATGATGAGCAAAACCAACCTGCTGCAGATCCGCGAAATGACCCATCCTGACAACCCTTATTTTATCATCGAAGACCATTACGGAAAGATTGCCAAATTCTAAAACCAGAACCAAAGACATGAATAACTTACTTTATCAACCGGACCTCGCCGCAGCACATCTCTCACCGGCGGTATGGCGATCCGTGAATATACAGCTCTTGCAAAAGATGCTTAGTGAATTTTCCCATGAGATGCTTATCGTACCTCAACTGATTGCCGGGAAGGGCAACTGGGATGTCTATGAGGTAAAACATACTGAAAAGCCGGTTTATTACCGCTTTTCGGCACGTGTACTCAGCCTGGATCATTGGGATATCGATGCTTTTTCCATCAGCAAGGTCGACAATGGCCAGACAGCTGAGCTGGACGCCGTCGCATTTATTGTTGAATTTGCCGATCAATTGGGGCTGGAACAGGAAAACATAGGAACTTATCTCGAGGAGATCATCAGTGTCCTGTTCACCTATGCCTATATGCGTGATCAAAATCGGATGGGCGTGGATGAATTGATCAAATCGGACTATCAGGAGATCGAACATGCCATGTCTGCTGGGCATCCTTGTTTTGTTGCCAATAGCGCACGGATCGGTTTTGATGCCATAGATTATCAGAATTATGCGCCCGAAGCGGCGTCTCCACTGGCCCTTGTATGGCTCGCGGGGCATCGTGACCGTACCGAATTTACCAGCATAGCGGGGGTATCCTATGACGATACCATCCGCCAGGAATTAGGCGGGGAGCATGTGGCTGCATTGGACAAAATGTTGACCGATGAGGGCTTAGATCCGCAGGACTATTTCTTTTTCCCGGTGCACCCCTGGCAATGGTTCAACAAGCTGTCGCACATCTTTGCGGCGGACATCGCCAGCCAGAAATTGGTCTGTCTGGGATACTCAAAAGATCTTTATCTGCCACAGCAATCGGTACGGACACTGTTCAATGTCAGCAATCCGCAGCGGTCTTATGTCAAATCTGCTCTTTCGATCCTCAATATGGGCTTTATGCGCGGGCTGTCGCCGTACTTTATGCGGACAACACCGGCCATCAATACTTGGGTATATGACCTGGTGGCCAATGATGCTTATCTGCAACGCCGGGGCTTCACGGTGCTGCGTGAGTTTGCTACGGTGGGGTATACCAATGCCTATTTCGAGGAAGCGATGCAGATCGATACGCCGTATAAAAAAATGCTGTCCACACTTTGGCGCGAAAGTCCATTTACCGGAGTTCATGAGGGGCAGCAGCTGATGACCATGGCGGCATTATTACATATTGACGTTTATGGAAAAGCATTTTTACCGGCGCTCATCAGCTCCTCGGATTTAAGCACCGCCGATTGGTTGCGGCATTACCTGAACAGCTACCTGAGTCCGCTACTGCATTGTTATTATTACCACGATATGCGCTTTATGCCCCATGGTGAAAACCTGATCCTGGTCATGGAAAACCATGTCCCGGTCAAGGTGATCATGAAGGATATCGGTGAGGAGGTGGCGGTGCTGTCACCGGAGGTTTCCTTGCCGCCTGATGTGGAGCGCATCCGCATCCCGGTTCCGGAGGAACTCAAGATTCTGTCCATCTTTACACAGGCCTTTGACTGCTTCTTCCGTTTTTTAAATCAGGTCCTGGTCGCGCATGCCGATTTTCCGGAAGCGGAATTCTGGGAACTTGTTACCGAATGTATCCTGGCTTACCAACAGGAATTTCCAGAACTGCAGGAGCGCTTTGACCGATATGATCTTTTTGCGGCCGAAATTCCTAAAACCTGCCTGAATAGACTGCAGCTGAAAAACAATAAAAAGATGATCGACGGCTCCAATCCATTTAAACATCAGCAATTTGCCGGAAATCTCAAAAACCCACTTGCGGTATACAAAACAACACTTATTTGATGCAGACTCTCATTTGTAAATTTTATGAAAATAGCTTATCCGATTCAACCAAAGCAGGCTGTCGCGCATTTAAATGCGGACAGCTGGCAGCTTATCAACCGACGACATATCCGAAAAATACTGGCCGAATTTGCCCATGAAGGGATTATTCTGCCCCAGCTCCTCCGTACACATGCAGACGGGGGAAGCTACCAGCTAGCAGTGCCTTCCAAACCGGAGGTCATCTATTATTTTGACGCCAGCATACTGGCACTCAACCATTGGTCCATTGACCCGGATTCGATCGTCAAACAGCAGTCGGGCCAGACGGTGCCCCTGGATAGTTTGGCCTTTGTGGTCGAGTTTAATAGTGAGATGGGGATTGAGCAGGAGATGTTACCCGTGTATATGGAGGAGATCAGCAGCACTTTGTCCGGAAGTACGTACACTTATTTTCAGGGCAAAAAATCGGCTGATGAACTCGTCGGCGCTAGGTATCAGGAGATCGAGGGTACCATGACGGGGCACCCGCGTTTCGCGGCTAATAATGGCCGTGTGGGATTTGATGCGGCGGATTATCAGTATTATGCACCGGAGGCCGCCAGTCCCTTTCCCTTATTGTGGCTTGCAGGCCATAAAAGCGGCGGTGAGTTTACCGGTATTGCGGGGCTTGATTACGATCAAGTGATGCAACAGGAACTGGGACCGGAGTTGCTGGCGCAGTTTTCCGAAAAAATTAAAGCGAAGGGATTCGTACCGGAAGATTATTATTATTTCCCCGTACATCCCTGGCAATGGTTTAATAAACTGGCCAATATTTTTTCGCCCGCCATTGCCACTGGTCATCTGCTGTGCCTGGGCTATAGTACAGATCATTACCTGCCGCAGCAGTCTATCCGAACGTTTTACAATGTGAGTAATCCAACAAGATTGTACGCAAAGACGGCACTCTCTATCCTGAATATGGGTTATGTGCGGGGCTTGTCGCCCTTCTTTATGCGGACCAATCCGGGGATCAACCAATGGATTTACGAACTCACGCTGGATGATCCCTATCTACAGGATGTGGGTTTTTGCATCTTGCGGGAAGTGGCCAGTGTCAGCTATAGCCATAGTTATTTTGAACAGGCGCTGTCTGTCGATAGTCCCTATAAGAAAATGCTGGCCTGCCTCTGGCGGGAAAGCCCGGCCAGCGTGCTGCGTGAAGGCCAGCAATTAATGACCATGGCGGCACTTTTGCATGTGGACGATAATGGAAAGGCTTTGCTACCGGCACTGATCCAGGCCTCGGGACTAGCTATTGACGAATGGTTACAGACCTATTTTAACTGTTACCTGAGCCCACTGCTGCACTGCTTTTACAAATGGGATATGGTCTTTATGCCGCATGGCGAAAACCTGATTCTGGTACTTGAAAACCATATTCCCGTACGGGCAATTATGAAAGATATCGGTGAGGAGGTTTCCTTGCTGAACAGCGATCTGGATGTACCGGAGGTTGCGGAACGGCTGAAAGTTTCGGTTCTGGAAGAAAACAAAACCCTGCCCATATTTACCCAGGTATTTGATTCCATTTTCCGTTTTGTGGCCGCGATCCTGGTGGAACAGGCGGGGTATCCGGAGCAAGCCTTCTGGAAAAATGTCGCTGCCTGCATACAGGCTTATCAGCAGGCACATCCTGAGTTTAAAGCGGCTTACGAAAGGTATGATTTCTTTGTGGATTCCTTTCATTCAGATGCCTTAAACCGGATGCAGCTACGCAACAATAGGCAGCTGCGCGACCGAAAAGATCCTTATAATGGCCGCACGAATGTCGGTATACTCATAAACCCCATTGCTCAATTTAAAAACAATAAATAATAACATCAAAAAAAACATGTATCTATCTTTGAAAAACAGTAAATCAATTTTCTTTTTTTTGTGTTTGCTTGCTTTCCTATTTGCTGGAAATGTGCTGGCACAAAAGAACACGAATAATCTTATCCAGGGACAGGTGACCACCCGTGATGGGAGTCCTGCGGCCTACAGCACCATTAAGCTCTCGAATGGGAGGAGTGCGCGGGTCGACAAGGAGGGGCGGTATACCTTTCGTGGTCTCCTCCCCGGAACGTATGTGGTGACGGTGAGCTTTGTGGGTTTGCCGGAGCAGTCGCAGACCTTATCGCTTGCAGTAGGTGAAAGTGCTGTGGCGGATTTTGTTTTATCCGCCGATGGAAAGACACTGGATGAGATTCTGATCATTGGCCAGAAATATGCTATTACCTCCAAAAAGGAAAGTGACTATGTGGCGCGGCTGCCGCTCAAAAACCTTGAAAATCCCCAGGTATATAGTGTAGTAGACAAGGAACTGATCAAGGAGCAGATGGCGCTCACGTTGGAGGAGTCCTTTCGGAATGTGCCGGGAGCGGCTCCATCGAAGACCGGAGCCGGAATGCCTTCTTTCTTTTCGCGTGGCTTTCAGACCAGCGAAAATTTTAGAAACGGGATGGCGACTTACTTGCGTACAGGGATTGACCTGGCGCAGGTGGAACGCGTGGAAACCATAAAAGGCCCAACGTCGACACTATTTGGTGCACAAATGACTTCCTTTGGCGGGATTGTGAATTATATTACAAAAAAGCCTTATGAAACATTTGGCGGAGAGGTGGGGTACAGCATGGGAAGCTGGGACATGAATAGGCTGACGGCGGATATCAATGCGCCGATTGCTGCCGAGGAGGGTTTGCTCTTTCGCGTGAACCTCGCACGGCAGAAAGAAAATACATTTCAGGACCAGGGCAATAATGCGACTGTGCTGATCGCACCAAGCCTTTCTTATCAGGTCAACGATCGGCTCAAACTGTCCCTGGATGCTGATTTCTATGCGGTAAAAGGAATTACTCCTGCCGGTTGGATGATTGATCCGAAACTTGGGAAAACAAGCTTTGACCAGCTGCACCTCGATTATAGGCAGTCGCTGAACGACAATTCGCTGGTAAGCCGGCAGTCATCGAGCAATATCTTGTTTCAGGCCGACTACAAACTGTCCGATCAATGGCAGTCGCAGACCAAGTATGCCTGGGGCGGTGGAAGCTACGATGATCTCTATATCTTTGATATGATCTGGAAAACAGATAGTTTGGTGAATAGGATTCTGCGCACCTTTACCGACGAGGAATCTGCCCGTAAAAATTTCCAGCAAAATTTTATTGGCGATTTTAAGATCGGCCAATTTAGGAACCGCATGGTCATCGGACTGGACTATATGTCTAATTACCGGAAGACACGCTATGACGGACTGGGCTACGGTGGTGACGTGTTTGCGCCGGCGCAGCTCTATAACCTTCCGGGTACACCCGTAATCCGGATCGAAGATGTCAATGCGGTACTGGCCAAACGGAATACAGGCCAGAATGTGACCAAAGAAGCCAGTTACAGTGCTTATGTATCAGATGTCTTTAATGTGACCGACCGTTTATTGGCGATGGCTAGCCTACGGGTAGATCGCTTTATCAGTGAGGGGACGACAAATACACTGAGCCGGAAACAGACGGGTAATTATAACCAAACGGCCCTATCACCAAAATTTGGGCTGGTTTATGAAGTATTGAAAGAGCGGGTTTCTTTATTTGCGAACTATATGAATGGTTTTAAAAATGTACCTAATTACATCAACCCGACCGACAATGTTGTGCAGGTGTTTAAGCCCCAGCGGGCCAATCAGCTGGAAGGCGGTGTGAAAGTTGAATTGTCTGATCTATTCAATGCTACGGTCAGTTACTACAATATTGATGTCACCAATAGTATCCGTGTTGACGGAACAAATAGAATACAGGATGGAAAACAAAAAAGCAAAGGATTTGAAGTTGAGCTGATCGGTAAGCCATTCACAGGCTTTAATTATGTAGCCAGCTATGGGTACAACGACAATGAATTTGTCAATGGAGCAGCGGCCGGTAAACGAGCCTTAGGGACACCGGAGCATGTGTTCAATATCTGGGCAAGTTATGCCTTGACAGCCGGTAGGGCCAAAGGCCTTGGTCTCGGGGTCGGTAATTCCTACATTTCCAAAGCCTTTCTGGATGCCGCCAATACCTTTACTTTAGGTGCCTATAATCTATTGGATGCAACAGTCTTCTATAACCGGCCAAAATATAGTGTCCGTGTAAAGGCAAATAATATCTTGGATAAAAAATACTGGGTCAGCGACGGCTACTATGCCCGCCCGCAAAAGCCATTCAATTTTATGGCCAGTGTAGCCTATAAGTTTTAAATTTCTTTGGCTTCTGGGAACAGCCTGTTTCCGGAAGCCAAATGATAAGATTCAGACAAGCGATTCATGGATTGCCATCCTTTAATATCAGCAGCTTATGTGGATTAGACTTTCCTATCCAAAACAGGATCCACGCAATCTTTTACTGGGGATTGTGCTCGCCTTCGCGATGCTGGATCATACCCGGATGTTTTTTTATTACTGGAACGTGAATCCGACAGCGATCGGGGATACCGGCATCTTGCTGTTTCTAACACGTTTCCTTTCTCATTTTTTCGCACCCACCATTTTTCTACTGTTGGGGATAGAAATTTATCAGTATGGTCAGCGTTATGGATCGTCAAGATTAACAAAAGCCTTGTGTTATACGGCTGTGATGCTGTTGGCTTTGGAACTTGTGGTCAATAATTTTCTTTACACCTTTGATCCGTACTATCGAACCATCGGTCTGTTTATTCTCGGCCTGCTCGGCCTCTGTTTTTTTTGTATGGCCGGATTGCAGTACCTGGGGCCTAAGTCGCTGCTCGTCATTAGTCTGCTGCTGCTGTCAGGGCATCATTTGCTGGATGGGATCCAGCGCGAAGGGAATTCCTTCGGGTCAATCTGCTGGTACTTGCTGCATCAGCAGAAATTTATTCCCCTCCCGGATCGTTTATTTATCGTGAATTATACGCTTATTCCCTGGTTGGGGGTACTGATGCTGGGCTATGGCATGGGAAAGCTATTTCTGCCTCATGCGGACCCGCTGAGGCGCAAGCGTGCCTTGCTTAGGCTGGGCTACGCAAGTCTTGCTTTGTTTTTTATGCTGCGTTTCACAAATGTTTATGGGGATCCTGTCGGCTGGAATGCCTATGCGGATCCAGTGAAATCAGTGCTATCTTTTCTGAATCTGACAAAGTATCCGGCTTCGTTGGCTTACCTCTCGCTCACTTTGGCTGCTGTATTTCTTTTCCTGGGCTACACGACAAATTGCCGGGGCGACAAAATTTTCCTGTTTTATGCGTTGGGTAGAAGACCCTTGTTTATCTATCTGTTCAGCACATTTTTAATTCATTTTATGGCAATGGTTTTACTGTGGCTAACAGGAAAAGATCCAGCAGCAATGCTGATTACTTCAAAGTCTTATACTTCGGCAGGCCCTTTAACGCAATATGGTTATTCCATTGGGGTGGTATACCTCGTCTGGACCGGAATCCTTCTGCTCTGTTGTGCGATAAATGGCCTGATCGACAAATGGGCTGTCAAATTGTAAACAAACCTTGCTTGCGTTTAAAACGAATCAGGGGAAGAAATAGACAGTAAATTTCTGTTGATCTACTTCTTTAGGATAAATGCATGATCTGATGTTTTTTGATGTAAGGGGATAATGAGTGGAAAAAAATGCTCCTGGCTCTTGGTCTCGGCCAATTACCTCGTTAATTGATCTAATAATTCGATTTAGTTGCTTGTTTTCTTATATTTGAGTGATAAACCAACCTTTGCTTATAACTGAATTGAAATGATGAACCGAATGAAATGTCGACTGATAATCCTACTCATGGCGTGCTTAGCACTCGAAGTGGCAAAAGCGCAATCCCTAGCTGATTTTACACTGCCGACCCCTTGGACGGCCGAGGCATTAAAAGCTGAGATACCGCTGCCGGAATATCCGCGTCCGCAAATGCAGCGTAGCGAATGGCAAAATCTCAACGGACGATGGGATTATATGGGCGGCAGTTCGCTGCAAGATCCGCGTCAAGCTGGCGCTCCACCAACATTTCCGAAAAAAGCCGAATCCATCCGTGTGCCTTTTGCTCCTGAGTCGGAACTGTCCGGAATTGCCCGCAGCGGGGAGAAATTTCTCTGGTACAGACGCGCTCTTACCATTCCATCCACATGGAAGGGTAAACGTATTTTATTGCATTTCGGTGCCGTAGACCAATATGCGGTGATCTTTGTTAACGGTAAAAAGGTCGGTGATCATATAGGTGGATACCATGCTTTTAGCCTGGATATTTCGGATTTTCTAAAGGCGGGCGACAATACCCTTGTCGTGGGTGCCTATGACGCAAATGATGGTAAAACGGCATCTGGAAAGAACGGCGATAAAGGTGATTATACCTTTAGCTCCGGCATCTGGCAGACAGTCTGGATGGAACCTGTACAGCAAAAATACATCAGCCAGCTGAAACTGATCCCTGAGCTAAAAAATAACCGCTTGCAGCTAACGGCGCTCACTGAAGGCAAAGACCTCAGGGTTGTTGCTACCGCGTATGCGGATAACAAGCTGGTGGCGACAGCGACAGGAACGGATCACAAAGCATTTTACCTCGATATCAGTAATCCACATCCATGGAGTCCCGGAGATCCCTTTCTCTATCAGCTGAAAGTGGAACTTAAAGATAAAGAGGGGCGTATAGTGGATCAGGTGGACTCTTACTTCGCGATGCGCTCAATCAGTATTGGTAAGGTGGATGGCATCAATAGGACTTTGCTAAATGGCAAATTCCAATTTCAGATCGGCGTGCTTGATCAAGGCTATTGGCCTGATGGCATTTTTACGGCACCCACCGAAGCGGCTTTGCTGTACGATATTGAACTGGCGAAAAAGGCGGGATTTAACGTCATCCGTAAACATATCAAAGTGGAGCCCATGCGCTGGTACTATCACTGTGACCGGCTTGGCTTAATGGTCTGGCAGGACATGCCCAACTTGTGGTATCCGGACGATACGGATTCAGTAGCGGTACGTCAACAGTTTAGGACCGAACTGAAGCAAATGATGGATCAGCTGGTTAGTGTTCCCTCGATCGTCACATGGGTACCTTTCAATGAAAACTGGGGGGCATTTGAAGTGGCAGATATAACCAAATGGACAAAAGCATATGATCCTACGCGCTTAGTAAACGGCAATTCGGGCTATAATTACGCACCTGGATATCGGCCTCCGCAGGGTGACCCCGGGAATGGCGACTTTGTGGACAGGCACCACTATGGAAAGATGGAAGATAAAGCCTTTCCGCAGCCAGACCAAAATCGGGCCGCATCGTTGGGCGAATTCGGAGGGAAGGGTCTTTTTGTGCGCGACCATATGTGGCCTGTGGCAAATAACGCCTATGAAATCCTTATCAATAAAGATATACTGTCGGATACCTACGTTTACCTGCTCAATGAGATCGAACAACGTATGTTGTACAGGGGTTTAAGCTGTGCGATCTTTACACAAACGTCAGATGTGGAGCATGAAATCAACGGGTTGGTGACCTATGATCGGCAGGTGGAAAAGTTCGACATGAAGAAAGTGAAGGAGATAAATCAAGCAATCATCCGCAACAGCGAAAGATTAGGGAAAAAGAAAAAAATAAGTTCTATTTCAAGGCTGTATCCGGTGGAGTAGCGCTGTAATCGTTCCATCATAAATTGCTGTTGTTTAAAAAGAAAGGCAAAGTTAGGGATTTAAATCCGGCGGCGAAGCCTTCGCGCCGGATAGATATTGGATTTCTTTGTTCGGATTAGGCTGTGCTGGCCTGTTGCGTACGGAGCAATCGCAGGTCGTCGGATGCCGGTAGTTCAAATACCTGCAGGTGAAAGTGTTTAATGGCAGCCAGTAGATGGTCAAAAATATCGGCCATTGTATCTTCGAAATAAGCCCATTGTGTACCCTTGGTAAACATGTAGAGTTCCAGCGGAATGCCGTATTCACTCGGTGCGAGCTGGCGCACTAACAGGGTTAATTCCTGATGGATATTGGGGTTATGCTTGGCATAGGCGAGTACATAGGCCCTGAACAGACCGATATTGGTCATCCTGCGGCCATTGACAGGCGAAGAGCTGTCAGTATTCCAGGTTTTATTGTAATCAGCAATCTCGCGTTCACGTTTTTCGATATAGGGAGCCAGCAAGCGGATCTTTTTTAATGCCCTGATTTCCTCCTTACTGAGGTAGCGCACCGAAGCCATTTTAATGTTCAATGCCCGTTTTATCCGACGGCCGCCCGTCTCTTGCATCCCACGATAGTTTTTGAATGAATCGCTTAGCAAGGTATAGGTCGGTATGGTGACAATAGTCTTGTCCCAGTTCTGTATCTTCACATTGTTGAGGTTGATCTGCAACACGTCGCCGTCCACACCATATTTGGGCATTTCTATCCAGTCTCCCACGCGGACCGAGTCATTGGCCGAGACCTGAATACTGGCCACAAAGCCCAGAATAGTGTCCTTAAATACCAGCATGAGGATGGCGGACGCCGCCCCCAACGATACCAGAAAAGACCATGGCGAATTGCCCGTCAGCAGGGAAACGGCCAGCGTGCCGATTACAAAAATCAAAAAGATCTGTACCACCTGCAGGTAGCTGTCGATGGGCTTGTCTTTGAACGCATTGGAGCTGCGAAAAATATCGCGGCAGGTTTTTAACAGGCTATTGACCAGATGATAGATGGTCAGCAACACCACGATATCCAGCAACTTGACAAGGGCAGCGGTCAGCACCGGAAAACCAAGGAAGATCATCGGAAGCAGCTGCCGTGTGAGCAGCACGAGTATAGTACGGCTCAGGCGTACATGCACCTTGTTTTTCAACAGAAAATCGTCCCATTTGGTTGAGGTCCGCCGGGCAATCCTGTTCAATGCGGAATAAAAGACCTTGCGCATGATGTAATCGAATGCATAGAGCAGCACCGCGAAAGCGAAAAGTAATCCAGCAGCCGTAATAATATGCGCCTGCTGATCGGGTAAACCTAATTTGGCAAAGAGATCGAAAATGTACTGATAAATTGAACTTGTTGGTTGTTCACTGAAGTTAAGCATGTCTAAATTTTTCATATGAACAGACAAATTTACGGAGAAATATAAAAACGGGTTTTGAGGTGTAAAATACCCTTTTACACCTATTTTTACGCTTAAAGTTTGCTTATTGATTAATTTTTACGTATATTTGTAAATTAATAGATAACCCGATAGCGAAAATTTTCTGTTTCGCGTCTTAAAAACCCCCAACGATTTGAATGAGATTAGTGTGATAGGTGGTGGGAGTTGGGCCACGGCCCTGGTTAAAATTTTGACAGAAAATAGCATTTATACCAACTGGTACATGCGGCGTTCCGAGCAGGTGCGCGCGATAAACCAGGATGCTATTAACCCTGACTACCTATCGTTTTTAAAACTTGACAATACAAAAATTTATGCGTCCGATCAGCTGGACGAGATCGTGGCCCGATCGAAAGTAATTCTTTTCGTCGTGCCCAGTGCGCATCTGGACAGTGTTTGCGCCGCAATCCCCAAAGAGGACCTTGCTGAAAAATTTGTCATCACCGCCATTAAAGGGACCGTCGGCCCTGACAATCTGCTCCCAAGTGCTTACCTAGCACGGTATTTTGAGCTGAATGATTTTCAGCAGGCGATCATTGCAGGGCCTTGCCATGCCGAAGAAATCGCGCGGAACAAGAAAACCTATATGACTCTGTGCGGTCCGAATGAAACCTTTATCAGTAAGATTGCCAAGGGCTTCGCTTCATGCTATATGCAGGTGAATTATAGTCCCGACACCCTGGGTGTGGAGTACGCAGCCATTTACAAAAATGTGGTCGGCATTGTCTGTGGCATGGCCGAAGGACTGCATTATGGCGATAATTTTATGGCGGTGCTGGTTGCCAATGCCATTGACGAACTGGGGCTGCTGCTGCGTGCCGTCGGTGCACCCCATGTCCGGCTGGGCAGCTCTACCTATTTGGGCGACTTATTGGTGACGGGTTACTCCGCACATAGCCGCAACCGGACTTTTGGTAAATACCTTGGCCAGGGGTATTCGGTTTTCGAAGCCCGTCAGCTCATGGGCATGGTCGCCGAAGGATATTTTGCAACCAACGGGCTGATGGCGACGGTCACGAGCCTTCGACTCAATTTACCCTTGTTACAGACAGCCTACCGTGTGCTATACAACCATATGGCTGCAATTGATGAATTTAAACTTTTAGAAAGGAATATAAGATAATATGCTATTAGCAACAGATTTAGACGGAACTTTTTTAGGCGGGAAGATGGAAGACCGCCTCAGATTATATAGACTGATCAAGGCCAGCCCGAATATGCAGCTGGTTTTTGTAACCGGAAGAGGACTGGAGTCGGTATTGCCGCTACTGAGCGATCCGCTCATTCCGGTGCCGGACTTCATTATTGCGGATGTAGGCGCCACGGTCGTTAACGGCCATAGCCTGGAAGCGATTGAGCCGCTGCAGAGTGAGATTGAGGAAAAATGGCCGCAGACTTATGCGATCCGGGCAGCGCTGGAGGAAATACCGCAGTTGAATTACCAACATGTGCCACAGCAGCGCCGCAGTTCATTTTATTATGAAGCAGGGGTTGACCATCGTCTGGTGCAGCAGGTGGCCGACAGGTATGACTGTGATATTATTACTTCGGCCGATAAATACCTGGACTTGCTCCCCAGAGGTGTGAATAAGGGGACAACATTAAAGAAGCTGGTTGAATTTTTGGCTGTCGATCCGGATGATGTGATGGTGGCCGGTGATACCCTTAATGACCTGGCCTTATTTCAGATCGGTTTTCGGGGTGTTGCGGTCGGAAAGTCCGAACCGGGGTTGCTGCAGGCCATTGATCAATTGGATACAGCGTACAGCGCAGAAGCTGCCGGGGCAGGCGGTATACTGGAATATATGGGCAAATACCGCCCGTTTCAGCAGTTGATTCGTGGAGAACAAAAATTAGTGCCTCAAAAAAGAAAGTCCAAAAAATCCGATCAGCTGGTGATGGTCTACCATCGGCTGCCGTTTGAAAAGGAATCGGTCAATGGTAAGACGGTGCGGGTAGCACCCAAAAGTCCAAATGGCATTATTCCCTCGCTGCTGGGCTTATTTGAAAAAGGACGGTCTGGTCTCTGGATCGGGGAGGAAGTCATCCAGCAGGATGGCCAGCCGGTTCCAAATCAGCTGGTGGATGAAAGCCGATATCCTAATCTAGTCGCTTCCACCATATCACTGTCAAAAGAGGATATCGATAAGTTCTATCGTGTATTCTCCAAGGAGGCGTTCTGGCCGACGATCTTTTCCTTTGTGGACCGGGCAAAGTTCAACCGCGAGGACTGGGACCATTACCTGATGATCAACAAGCGCTTTGCCGAGCGGATCGCTCGCGAGGCAGACGAGGAGGCGCTGGTCTGGATCCATGAGTATAATCTGTGGATGGTACCTTCTTTTTTAAAGACCATGCGCCCCGATCTGAAAATTGGCTTTTTTCACCATACGGCATTTCCGGCAGCAGATATTTTTAATATTATTCCCTAGCGCAAGGAGATCATCGGCAGCCTGCTGCTCTGTGATTTTGTCAGTTTTCATATCCCACGTTATGTGGAGAATTTTGTGGATGTGATCCGCAGTCATACGCCGTTTAAAGTGGTCAAAAAAGTAGACGTCGCCAATCAGTTTCTGACCTACAGCTGTGCGCTGGGTGTCGATCAGATGACCAAGATCATTGAGGTGGACGGGCGGCAGATCAGGTTGGGGGCACAGCCGGTGGGTATCAACAGGGATCATATCGAACAGATTTTGACGGATGATAACGTGAAAGCGGAGATCCATACGCTCAAAGAGCGCAAAGCTGAATCGGGAATAACGCGTATCATATCCATCGAGCGCCTGGATTATGTCAAAGGACCATTGGAAAAAATTCAGGCTTTTGGCGAATTTCTTGCCGAGTATCCGGAATTTAGGGGCAAGATTGAACTGGTCAATGTCTGTACACCGCCATCGCAAGGGATGACGATCTATGATGAAATCCGCGACCAGGTGAATCAGGCCGTGGGTGAGATCAATGGTAAATATGCGACGATGAACTGGACCCCGATCCAATATTTTTACAGGGCACTGCCCTTTGAGGAAGTGGTCAAGCACTATGCGTTGAGCGATATTGCCTGGATTACGCCTTTGCGTGACGGGCTGAATCTGGTCGCCAAGGAATACATTGCAACCCATGGACTACTGGAAACTGCTGGGGTCCTTGTGCTTTCGGAATTTGCGGGTGCTTCGGTTGAGTTGCCCTATGCCATATTGACCAATCCCTATGACCGCAAGAGCATGAAAGATGCGCTGCTGAAAGCTTTGGTCATGGAACCCGGAGAGGCCCAGGTCAGAGCGCGTAGGCTGTATGAGCATATTGAGCACTACGATATCCATTATTGGGGGCGGGATTTTGTCAAAGAGCTCGAGAAATCGGGCAAGCGACCATAAATAACAAAGCGGGGGCTAATCTAGCCCCCGCTTTGTTTAACGCAATAAGCCAAGGGTTAAACTGGCGGTATAGCGTGACCGGCCTCTTTCAATGATCCCCAGAAACTGGAAAAGGCAGCCTCCTCTGGCTGCCTTTTCTCGTGCTTGTATTTTACCGTAATCATCCCGTTGTGATGCATCCATCTAAGGGATTAGTGAAACAACACGTTCTTGCGATTGCGTATTGAATTATAAATTGATCAAACGATATTAATGGCTCAGCTGTAATTTTCCGATAAAGGGGCGGCTATCGATCGTCGTAATCGCTTCTTTAATGGAATAGCATAGCTGGTAGTTTTCGCCCAGTATTTTTTTGCTAGATTCTATTTTGTTGCTTTCAACCTTATCGACAATCCAGGTTGGGTTTAACGGATCTGAATTAAATTTGGTGATTAATACTGTAAATCCTTCTTTCTGAGCACTGATTAAAGTGTCTTTTGTGATTTCTACTATTTTCATAGTGAGATAATATACGAAAAAAAAAAGGAAATAGGGTTTGCCTAGTTTAGTTGATGTGCTTGTCAACATCCTTACAATTGAACGGAAATATAGCTTCTTTAATGGATCCGGGCCTAAAATTAGCAGGTTCAGCGATCGGTCTATCCATCGTGAAGCAGATCGCAAAATAAATTAAATGTAACTAAAGGTGGTCTGTATATGCATTATTCTACTGGTTTTAGTAGAAATCCATCATAAATTGACTTTCCTAAAAATAAAGCCTAATTTTGAGTGATCAACAATAACTAAACTATCAGGATGAATGTAACACATGTCAGACAACTGTTTACCCAGCTTTACGAAGAAAATTGGGTGAAGTTGTATGTACATGTTTTCCGGATGTTAAATGATCGGGACGAGGCCCGTGATATTGTACAGGAAATTTTTGCAAACCTCTGGGACCGTATGGAACGGCTGGAAATCGAGCATTCTTATCAGTCTTATCTTTTTCGTTCGGCCCGTAATTTGGTGATCAATCGCATCGCAAGCCAGGATGTGGGGCGGAAATATGAAAATTACCTCGAACATGCTGCCCCAGCATTTGAAATGATGCCCGACGAGTTGCTGCGGGAGAAAGAATTAGCCGAGCAGATCGATCAAGCGATTGAAAAGCTGCCGCGCAAAATGGCGCTGATCTTCAAAAAAAGCCGTTTCGAGCAACGGAGTTATCGGGAGATCGCCGAGGAACTCGATATCTCTGAGCAGACTGTCAAAAAGCAGATATACAACGCGTTGACAGTCCTAAGAAAAAAAATACGAACTATTTTCATTTTTTTCTACCACTAAACGGGCGCTATCCTGTCTTCTAAGCTGTAAACAGGATAGAACCTATGAAACAACGATTATCGAAACAATTACTGCAGAAGTATCAGCAGGGGATGTGCAGCGCCGAGGAAATTGCGTTTGTCGAGAGTTGGTACAACCAACTTAGCAAGACAAATAACGCAAAAGATATCCCGGAACTTGATCTGGCTGCCGAAGATCGCTATTTCCAACAACATGTTTTTGGTCCCGAATTGCGAGCCAATCGCAATAGAAGAGCCTACCTGAAGGTCGCAGCCAGTATTGTATTCTTTTTGATGGCTGGAGCAGCGATGTACTTCTTTTCTGGACGCCAGCGATCTCCACAGCCACTGCCTTTTAGTGTCGGTCAATTCCAGGCTGATCTGCTGATCGGAAACGAAGTGGTCCGCCTGGACGAAAAGAAGCAGTTCAGCCCGGCATTGATGGAGCAGCGCAAGGGGGATCAAGTGGCAATCAAGACCAAAAAGGGGCAAGAATTCAAGATGGAGCTTCCGGACGGTACGACGGTGTGGTTAAATGCGGACAGTAAGCTGGAAATCGGGCCGGGATACAACGTACAGGAGCGCTCGGTATTATTGACGGGTGAAGCCTACTTTAAGGTGGCAAAAAATAAAGCGAAGCCCTTTATTGTTCATGTAGGCAAGACGAGCATTGAAGCCCTGGGGACAGCTTTCAATGTCAAGTTGTATCCGAATGATAGTCAGCTCTTGACCACGCAGCTCGACGAAGGAAAAATACGTGTCAGCAATGCCGGCCTGCAGGAGATTCTGCTCCCTGGACAGATCATCCAGCTGAATGTGCTGAATGGGGACTTCCAGCTTCAGCAAGAAAACAAACAGCAGGATGCTGCCAACTGGAAAGACGGTTACTTTGAATTTGACCAGACACCGCTTCCTGAGATTTTGGCTGATCTTGCCCGTTGGTACAATTTCACCTATAGCCTGTCACCTGTCTATAAAAATAAAGTGCTTAGCGGAAAAATCAGCAAAAAAGAGTCCTTTGAGGAAGTGCTGAAGATATTGCGGTTCGCCGGCATAAATTATACAATCGACAAGGACAGGCTCTTACTTGTTCCCTAACCAAAGACCAAACAAACGAATTTTCAATCTAAATACCCTATGAAACAGTCTGTAAAAACACTGCTATTTATGCTGATGCATGTCAATGGCTATGCCTTTAGCCAGCAGGGAGACAAGCCATCCGACCATGTTCAATTTAAACAGCTCGTCAAAGCCATCGAGCAGCGTAGCGATTATCGCTTTGTGTATGATCCCAATGAAATTAGCCCCGATCTGCGTGTCGATGTCAATTTGACCAATGCCAATATCCCTGAACTACTTAAACAGGCATTCTCGGCAAAAGGCATCCGCTACCAAATTGTCAAAAACACCATCGTGCTCCAGGGGAAAGCAGCTGGTAAAACCTCGCAGGCTACGATCAGTGGTCGGGTCAGCAATGCTGCCGGTGCAGCGCTTGAAGGGGTTAGTGTCCGAGTTAAAAATAAGGTAGTCAGTACGGTGACCGATGCCAGCGGCCGTTTTAGTTTAAATGGGCTGCTGCAGGATGATATACTGCTCTTGAGTTATGTGGGCTATCGCAGCAAGGAAGTGAAGCTTGCGGGCAACGGCAGCATTGAAATAAGTCTTGATATAGACCCGGGTAATCTGGATGAAGTGGTCGTTATCGGTTACGGTACCTCTTCGATACGCAAAAATACAGGTTCGGTTTCCAGTGTGACCGGCAAGGAAATAGAAACACAGCCGGTTTTAGATCCCCTGGCGGCATTGCAGGGCCGCGTGGCCGGACTCAATATAGCATCCAATTCGGGGCTGCCGGGCAGCTCTTTTCAGGTGCAACTGCGTGGTGTCAATTCACTGAGCAATGGCAGTAGTCCCCTTTACATTATCGACGGTATTCCATTCTCGGACGAAAGCATGAATCAGTTTGCCTCGGCCAATGGGAATCAAAGTCCACTAAGCCTGATCAATCCAAAGGATATTGAACGGATTGATGTGCTTAAGGATGCCGATGCAACAGCCATTTATGGCTCCCGAGGAGGGAATGGAGTGATCCTGATAACCACGAAAAAGGGAAATAAAAGCGGGCTTAAAATAGATTTTAATGCCAATATTGGCACTGGTAAAGCCATTCGAAACCTCAAGATGCTCAACACCGAGCAATATCTGGAAATCCGTAAGGAAGGATTTAAAAACGATAATTGGACCGCGACGGCAGATAATGCGCCGGATCTACTGACCTGGGATCAGTCTGCTTACAGTGACTGGCAAAAAGAGTTTTATGGTGCAAGTGCTCCTTTCTCAACGTATCAGTTGTCATTTTCCGGCGGAAACGAGTATACCCAATACCTGGCCAGTGCCAATTTCAATCGCCAGGGTGATCCATTGCCCGGTAATCAAAATTATCAGCGTGGAGGTGCGCTGTTGAATCTGTCTACGCAGTCCAAAGATCAGCGATTTAAACTCAACAGCAGTTTCAACCTCAACCTGGACCGTAACAATACAGTGCCGACGGATATTGCTCAGTTTTATAACCTGGCGCCCAACTATCCCATATACGACGAAAAGGGCGACTATTATTGGTTTCAGCAGACCTTGCAGAATCCCGCCGCCTACATGGAGCGGTCGAGTGTCTCTAAATCAAAATCCCTGCTGGCCAACTTTTCAGCTGAGTACGCGATCTTGCCCGAATTGGTTGCTAAAATCAATGTAGGGTATAATCTCAAAAGCATGGACCAGACACGCCTGCTGCCCAATGCAGGATTTAATCCATTGACCAGTACGGGGTCAACGGCCTCTTACGGGAACTCGGATTATCAGTCCTACATCGTTGAGCCGCAATTGAATTACAGCAAAACGTTTGGTAAACATGAATTTAAGTTCCTTTTGGGCGGTACCTGGCAGCAGCGGATCAGCGAAGGTAAATACTTGGATGGCAGCAGTTACCCAAGTGATTCCCAGCTAGGCAACTTGGCTGCCGCAGGTGTCATTACGATCCGCAACAATCAGTATGCAGATTACCGCTACCAGTCTGCATTTGGCCGTATCAATTATGCGTATGCCGACAGGTATCTTGTGAATGTCAGCTACCGAAGGGATGGCTCGTCCCGCTTTGGCCCCAACAATAAGTACGGTAATTTTGGGTCGATTGGTGCCGCCTGGGTATTCAGCAGCGAAGAATTTTTAAAGGATCAGTCTATCCTTAGCTTCGGAAAGCTGCGTGCCAGCTGGGGGGTGACGGGCAATGACCAGATCGGAGATTACCAGTACCTGGATACCTGGGGAACGGGCTTTGCCTACCAGGGCATCACCGGGCTTTATCCGGCACGGGTGTTTAATCCCAATTTTGGATGGGAAGAAATTAAAAAGAAAGAACTGGGCCTCGACCTTGGATTTTTCAGGGACCGTATTTTCCTCACAGCCAATTATTACAACAATAGATCGGATAATCAGTTGATCAATATCGTGCTCGCGCCGCAGACGGGCTATAATTCCTATTTTGGTAATACCCCGGCACTGATCGAAAATAAGGGCTTGGAGTTTGAGCTGAGCAGTGTTAATATCCAAAAAGAAAAGTTCAGCTGGAAAACCAATTTCAATATTACTTTTCCATCCAATACCCTGCTCGAATATCCTGGACTTGCAAATAGCAGTGATGCGAGGCGATACGTCATTGGCGAGTCCACACGTATCGTGCGTGGATTTCAGTTTACCGGAGTGGATCCGCAAACTGGGGTCGCTCAATTCCGGGATGTGGATGGCGATGGGAAGATCAGTGATTTCAATGACTATGTAACCTTGGGATCACTGCTGCCCAAGTATTATGGTGGTATCGGCAATAATCTAAGTTATGGCAATGTGAGCCTTGGATTCCTATTTCAGTTTGTCAAACAGGAGGGACCATCCATTGGTTATGGCCCACAGGCGACGACCATTGGCGCTTTGGCCAATCTGGATGAATATGTATTAGACCGTTGACAGCAGCCTGGGGATGTGACGGATGTGCCACGCGCTACCGCCAATAGCGCCAACGAAGCCAACGTAGCTTATCGTAATTACTACCGCTATTCATCAGCTGTATGGGACGACGCTTCATTCATCCGCTTGAAAAATGTATCGCTCAGTTACGATATTTCCAAATGGACCCAGAAGATCAATATCAGCCGGGCGCTGGTACAATTCAATGCGCAGAATCTCTTTACCTGGACAAGCTTTAGGGGGATGGATCCGGAGATGCCGGGTTTTGATCGCACGTATCTCTCGGATGTCAATCCTTTTGGTTCGGTACGGAGCAGCGCCACGCCATCGATGCGTACCTATACTTTTGCGGTTCAGCTCACTTTTTAATGATCATAAAACGACTAAAGACTTATCCCATGAACAAATATATCATCTACAGCCTTTTTGCAGCACCACTGATGAACATATCCTGCAATAAATTTCTGGCAGTGGACCCACCCAAGACAGAAGTGGCGGCAGAGTCGGCCTTCAGTGACGAAAAGACTGCCACAGCAACCCTGGGCGGACTCTATACCAGTATGAACAACTACAACAACCAGTTTGCCAGTGGACTGATGACCATTGTGCTGTCCAGTCTGGCCGACGATTACAACTCAGCCTTTACAACCTACGATGAGTACAAATACAACAAACTAAGTCCGGCGACCTCTTATCTCGATCGGCTCTGGTCGCAACCTTATAGCTATATCAATCACAGCAATAAGATTATCGAGGGAGTTGAAGCTTCGGCACTCAGCAGTACTGTAAAGGCACAGCTATCGGCTGAAGCTCGTTTTACGCGGGTGTTCAATTACTTTTATCTGAGCAACCTCTTCAATAAAGTGCCCTTGATCACGGATACCAAAGATCTGGAAGCCAACAACCGAAAAGGTCCGGCCTCCCGGGAGGAGCTCTATGCGTTCATGGTGGATGATCTAAAGAAAGCGGCTGCCGATATTGCTGATGCCTATCAGGGCAATGAGCGTACCCGCCCAAATAGAAAAGCGGTTGACGCGCTATTGGCCCGGGTATATCTGTATCATGCAGACTGGGCCAATGCCGAAGAGATGGCCGACAAAGTCATCGCTGATAATCGGTATGAACTGTCGCGTGATCTAAATACCGTTTTTTTGAAAACGAGCAAAGAGGCGATCTGGCAGCTGCAGACCGTTAATCTTTCTACTGCCGGGGTCAACACCTGGGAAGGTTTCAGTATCGTTCCGGCAGTAGCTACGGCACGGAGTTACTATCAGGTGTATGATACCACGGTAGCGGCCTATGAAGATAATGACTTACGTAAAACAATGTGGTTAAAGCCCTATGTTGTAGGTGATAAGACGCTTTATATGCCCTATAAGTACAAGCTGCGTACGGGCACACCTGTTACCGAATACAATACCGTGCTGCGTCTTGCCGAGCAGTATCTGATCCGTGCCGAAGCGCGGCTGAACCAAAATAAGTTGCAGGCGGCACTACAGGATATCAACCTGATCCGTGAGCGTGCAGGCCTTGCCGCGCTGCCACAAACGATGGACAAGGCGGGCATCGCCCTGGCGCTTGAAAAAGAACGCCAGTTGGAACTGCTCGGTGAATGGGGCCACCGTTGGTTTGACCTGGTCCGCACGAACAGGGCCCTGCCTGTACTTTCAAAGGTCAAAACAGACTTTAGTGAAAGCGATATCAAAATACCGATCGCCAGTGCTATTTTAATCACAAATGCTAACCTCCAACAGAATGATTAAGCTATTCAAATACGCGTTGCTGCTTTGCCTGCTCCAGGCAAGCCTGCTGTTGCAGGCACAAGTCAGCATTTTGCCAGAAAAAGCAGCGGCCGGTGATACCGTGACCATCAGCTTTGATCCGGGTAAATCTGCTGCTGTTCATCGTGCAGGGCCATTTTTCGTGGATTTCAATTATTCAAATTTTTATGAATTCCCGAGCCGGATGCCCATGCAGCAAGAAGGCGGACTGTGGCGTGTACGGTTTAAATTGCCCGCCTATGCCAACTTTTCCTGCTTTACGATCGCCGACAAAGACAAAAAATTTGTACAGCAGGCAAGCGATAGCAGTCAATATGAGATCTACGTCTATAAGCAGGGGAAACTGATCGCCGGTAATTACCTGGGAAAATCCTACAGCGTACCGGTTCAGGATAAAACCTCGGATCATATCGTTGCGACACAGGAATATTACCTCAAAAAAGAGTTGAGCTTATATCCCGACAACTATGAGGCGCAGCTCCGTCTGATTGTGCTACAGATGAAAACCAGTAGTCCGGCCCAGCAGGCGCGGCTGTTGAAAAAGGGCTTAGCGGTGGTTGAGAAAAAATTCCGAAGCAATCCACTCTTTGAAGGTAACCTCAACAAGGTGACCATGGGCTATCTGATACTTGGCCAAAACCAAAAAGTGGATTCGATCCGTCAGGTCGTGATCAACGAGTTTCCGAACAAGAAGATCGGGATATCTTATCGGCTCAATAAGTTGTTCCGCGAGCAGGATTCCGCCACCGTGGTCGCGAAGATAGGGGAGCTTCTTTCGCTCAAAACGGCCGATAATGAGACGGCCTATGGCAGCGCTTACGAATATCTTTTTAACTACTATGTGCGGCACGGCGACAGCGTACAGGCCCGGAAATATCTGCCCCTGATTACCCGTTGGGAACAAGATCCCTATAAATGGCGCACCTACAATGAGTATGTGCAGCTGCTATTGGATCATAAGCTAATACTGCAAGATGCATCCAAACTCAATTTATATCTACTTGATAGTGTTGCGGCCTATCCCGTGAGTCTAATACGCTATTTCCCGGAAACAGGTTATCTGGTTGCCCATGATCCGGCCAAGGCCGATAAGCTCAGGGCGATAAAAGCTGAAATTATGGCCAATCAGGGACTGATAGCCGCTCAGCTAAATCAGCCCGAAGCTGCCCGAGAATGGTTTGCCAAAAGCATCCCTACACTTCAATCGGCGGCATTGCTCCGCGCAGTGGCCGTGCAGTATCAACAGTGGAATGATCCGACCAGTGCTATACCCGTGTTGGAGGCAGCCTATCGGCATGCTCCTTTTGACCCACAGATCCGGCAGCTTCTCGACAGCGCGCTCGTTAAAACAGGGATGAGCAATGCTGCTGAACGGCAAGCTTATTTTAGCAAGCTTGACAAGCAATGGAAACAGGGGTATTACCAGGAGTTTCAGAAAATCATCGGCAATACGCCATTTCCAGAAGACATCAGCCTAGTTGATATGGACAAGAAACCTTTGCTGAAAGCGGAACTCATGGACAAGATTGTCATCATTGATTTCTGGGCCACCTGGTGTAAGCCCTGCATTGCTTCTTTTCCCTATTTGCATCAGGTGTACAAAAAATATGCGGACGACCCGCAAGTGAAATTCGTTGTACTCAATTCGGGCAGTGGAAATAGCTGGGATGACGCCTACAAATGGGCACAGGCCAATCCCCAATTTGACTTTCCATTTTATTACAACCAAGATAAAAAGCTCAGTAGCAAGCTGGAAATAACGTCAATTCCGACAACGTTAATCCTGGACAAAAAAGGAAACATTCGTTTTCGAAAGGTGGGGTTTGAAGGTGAAAAGCTATTACAAAGCCTCGATGCCATGATCGAGTACCTGAAAGAATTGGAACAATAATGCGTTGTTTTTTCATTCCTTTGTTTGACCTGGTCGCGGGCAAGCAAAGGAATGAAAAATTAGCGCAATGAGCTATTGTCGTGGTAGCTATTCATGACCGTGAGGTTTCAATAAGGTTTTGTGTTACTACCTTATTGATGCCTATTGCCTTTATGGTAATACGAAATATTTTTGTTGATCCCTTGCGCCGCATCATTTCTGTCAGGCGATACCAATACGGGCACATATTGCAATGACACAATATCAATCGTGTCGATTTCAGGCATTTTAAGCGGGCGGTACCAAGAGGGTGGGTTCGCTAGATTGCCCGTCTGTTTGCCATCTGTTTTTTCTGTTGATTCTTGTACAGTTCCTTGTTTCCAGCGTCTGTATACAAGCAATGCTGCTCCAGCAACTGCCGTGATAATCAGTCCGATTTGTGCTTTCATGCTTTCTTTTTAAGAATTGAACAAAATTCCTTACAAAAAGTTCAATAAAAAACAAATCGACGGCTTTTGGTCCCCTTTGTAAGAACGATCACAACGATCAATAAAAAAATCTACTATTTTAGTATACATTATTTTATTTTAATGCTTACATTTGTTTAATCGTAGTTTCAATTGGCGTTGGCGACGATTTAATCACTATCTAAACAAAGTAAAAATGAAACAGCATTATCTAAACCATCTTTTCACAGTAAGTACACCATCTTTTCCAAAAGCTTATAGGGCGTTCTCTGCGCCTCGAATGTGTAGCTAGTAAAATTCTCCAATTCTTGTGATAAATAGGGCAATAATTCGGGTATTGCTCGCTATCCTTTTGCTATAAACATGTTTATGGCCAGTACATCTATTTTTTAAACTAAACGATTCTACCTATGAATAAGAGAAGAATACTACACTATTCGGCGTACCTGTTATTGGCAGGCCTGGCAGAACAGCCATTGGTAACTTACGCACAGGAAACTCCAAAAACGATTATAAATGCATCCTTCCGGGGGCAGGTGATTGATGCCGAGAATGGCCAGCCTATTGAAGGTGCTACGGTCAAGCTTTATGGTGTTACGCATGCTGTGACCACAGACCGAAAGGGCAATTTTGCTTTTGTCACCGGACAAAAGCTACCGGCACGTGTCGTCGTCTCATCCGTCGGCTATAAGGAGCAAATCGCCCTTATTGAAGAGCCGGGGGATACTGTACGCCTGGTGCGTGAGGACCGTACGCTGGAAGAAGTCGTCGTCGTGGGCTATGGAACCCAAAAACGAAAAGACTTTACGGGTGCAGCATCAACAATATCCGCAGAAGCAATCAAAGATATCCCCGTACAAAGTTTTGACCAGGCCCTGGCGGGAAAAGCCTCGGGGGTAAGTATATCTTTGCCGAATGGATTGCTCAATAATCCACCTGTTATACGGGTGCGGGGCCTGAATTCGATATCCCTCAGTTCGTATCCTTTGATTGTCATCGATGGTATTCCCGTCAATACGGGTAATATTGGTACATCTAATGTGGCCAATAATCCGCTGGCGGATATCAATCCCTCGGATATCGAATCTATTGATGTCTTGAAAGATGCGGCTTCTACTTCAATCTATGGTTCGAGGGCAGCAGGCGGTGTACTGATCGTAACGACCAAAAAAGGTAAACAAGGCCGCGCAAAAGTCACCTACGATGTCTGGGGCTCTGCGGTATCCGCGACACGTTTGCCTAAGCTGCTGAATGCCAATCAGTATATCGATATCAAAAATGAAGCTGTATTGAACAACAAGATCCTGTCAGGAAACGCTACCAACGATAAGGTGGCTAGTGCGCTTTTCTTCCCGCAGTATGATGCCAATGGTAAGCTGGTTGAAACGAATTGGTACGATCATGTCTATAACACCGGCTATAGCCACAACCATAGCCTCGCCGTAAGCGGAGCCAACGCAAATACACAGTATTATTTTTCGGGAAATTACTCGGACCAGGAAGGCTTTTTTGCAAAAAACAGCTTCGACCGGAAGGGCCTGCGGTTTAATATAGAGCATAAAGTTAACGATTGGTTCTCGCTTGGTAGTAACCTGACTTACAACAATACCTTCAACGACGCCAAAAATTCGGGTTCATTGCCCAGCAGCCAGCTGCTGTTGATCGGTGGCGCCCGATTGGCGCTGGTATTGCCGCCAAATGTTTCAGCATATAAAGATGACGGTAGCTACAATTTAAGCAGCACGGGTTTATTAGGGTCCGGAGCCAACTTGTTTACGAACACACTTTACAATCCTGAAGCATTATTTGCCTACAGCAAATACACGACTGGCAACGATCATATCTTGGGAAACCTGCATGCCTCGCTCAACCTGTTGAAAAACTTAAAATTCACCACGACCTATGCGGTAGACCGTAACCTGTCCACTACCAAAACGTATTTGAGCCCCAATCTGGGCTCATCGGGCTATACAAATGGTGGATCGGTCACCAATGTGAGCAGTCTGCGCAACAACTGGAATTTTACCAATAGCCTAAGCTATGATCAGGTGTTTGCCGAAAAGCATGCCCTGACGCTGTTAGTGGGGTACGATATTCAAAAATACGACAACGATAGCTGGAATGCATCGCAAAACAACGCCTCTGATCCGTTTTTTGAAAACTTTCAGGGCAATTGGACAACACTATCCGGGGCTGGCGGGAGTGTTACGGAGCGTTTCTACCGCTCTACCTTTGTCCGTGCCACTTACAACTACAACAAGCGCTATTTCCTGACGGCCAATTTTAGAAGGGATGGTAATTCGGCTTTGGGAGCAAACAGCAAGTATGGTGATTTTGGTGGCGTGTCGCTGGGCTGGTCTATTTTTGAAGAGGATTTCTATAAGAATAGCAGCTTGGCAAACCTACTGGGCGACTTGCGTTTCCGGGGGAGCTGGGGTAAGGTCGGCAATGGAAATCTTTCGGCTTATGAATCGCTCAACCTCTATAGCTCATCGCTCTATGGAACAGTGCCTACCTGGAGCATGTCGCAGGCGGGTGATCCGGATCTGGGCTGGGAGACTTCAGAACAGACCAATTTGGGGCTGAGCTTGGACTTAGCCCATAAGCGCCTGCATGTGGATGTCGATTACTTTAGAAACAATGTGAATGGACTTATTCTGGATGTACCGCAGTCGCCATCAAAAGGTATTCCAGGTAACAGTATCCTTAAAAATGTCGGCAGCATGTATAACCGCGGGATCGAATTTGCTATCAGTGGTGATATCGTCAAAAAAAGGGATTTTACCTGGAACTCATCGCTTAATTTTACGCATGTAAAAAATAAAGTCACATCGCTGTCGGCCGGCAATGCTGATATCATTGGCTATACACACACCACCACTGAAGCCAACAACATTACACGTGTGGGGTACGCGGTGGGTAGCCTCTACGGTGCAGTCACTGATGGTGTAAATCCTGAAAATGGGCAGCGGATATTTATCAATAAAAATGGCGAGCGTGTGCAATATAGTGCTGCGGTAGCTTCAGGACAGAGCAATTGGACCTATTTGGACGGCCGCGTTGCTAATCCGATCACGGTAGCCGACTATCAGGTCTTGGGGACGGCATTGCCAACTTATTACGGCGGCTTTAATAATTCATTCCGCTATAAAGCTTTTGATGCTGCCGTCAATTTCACCTTTGCAGGTGGTAATAAAGTCATGAACGGTACAAGGGGTACGCTACTGGATCAGCGTTTTTACAACAATTCGGTCGAAGTGCTCAATCGATGGACTACGGCAGGGCAGCAGACTGACATACCTCGACTGGTCTATAACGATGTGATCTCAAACGGTTCTGCTGGATTTTCCATCGATCAAAATGCCGAGAAAGCTGATTTCCTACGTTTGCAACAGTTAACGCTGGGCTACACATTCCGTGGTAACCTGTTTAATAAGATCGGACTTTCCAGTATCCGGATCTATGGTCAGGCGTCGAATCTTTTCTTGATCACGGGGTATTCGGGTACAGATCCTGAGTCTTCTTCCAACGGAAATTCTAATACCTCCATCGGTGTGGAAAAGAACTCGATCGGACAGGGACGTACCTGGACAGCTGGTTTAAATGTCTCATTCTAAAAATCTGAAAACATGAAAATTAACACAAAAAGAAATCTCTACTTAGTCAGCGCATTATTACTGGTATCTACCCTGAACTCCTGCAAAAGGGATGACGGATTGTTTCCTGTGCCGACTACATCTATATCTGATAAAAACGTCTTTGATACGCCTGCTCGGATCGAGGGGGTCGTCAATGGCATTTATAAAAGTTTAAAAGGAGCCAGTTTGTATGGCGGGCGTTATCTCCTTTATCAGGATGTCCGTGGCGAGGATTTTATTAATGTTACGGCAAATAGCTATACAGCCTATGAAAGCTGGAACAATTCCTACAGTTCGGGATCCAATGATATCAACAACCTCTGGTCTGCAGCTTATACCACGATTAACGGTGCAAATATCCTGATTGCTGCCCTTAGTCCCGGGACTGAAGTCATCGGGACTGAACTTTCCAAAGCTTATATTGCAGAAGCAAAGTTCCTGCGTGCAGTAGCTTATTTTAGCTTGGTAACGGTATTTGCGCAACCCTACAACAAAGATCAGGGGGCCTCGCCGGGACTACCATTACGTCTGCAGGCCGAGGTCGACGGAAACAACAATGATCTGGCCCGCAGTACGGTTGCACAGGTGTACAAGCAGATCTTGAGCGATCTCGATGAGGCTGAAAAGGATTTGCCAGAAAACTATTCAACGGCACTGCTCAATACAACGCGGGCACATAAAAATACAGCCCGGGCATTCAAAACCAGGGTTTACCTGACGATCAATAATTATGCAAAGGTACTGGAGGAAGCAAAAAAGATCGTCCCGCAGCAAATTGCACCATTTAGGGCGCAGCAAGGCGTTGCGAATGAGTTACAGACAGATGTTACGACGATTTTTGGTGGCAATTATACCACGCCGGAATCCATTTTAAGTATGCCGGCGAGTACCACCGATGCACTTTCGGGGCAGTCTGCGATAGGTTATGTCTATCTGGTCAATAAAGAATATTATCTTAATCCAAATGGTATTCTAAACGACACGCAGTGGCGTCAGGCAGACAAACGGCGCAGCCTCCTTCAGGCAAATGGTGACAAACAGTACCTGAAAAAGTATGCTAAGGCTTCGCCCTACGTAGACTATATTCCGGTTATTCGCTATGCTGAGGTCTTGTTAAATTATGCAGAAGCTGCTGCGCAGGCGGAACAGCTAACGATCGCAGGGACACTCTTAAAGGCTGTACATCAACGATCTGATGCGAGTTTTGAATTTCCTGGGGCCGCTCTGGCAAGCAAAACGGCCATCTTGGAAGCTATTGCGAAAGAACGACGAATTGAATTGCTCGGTGAGGGCTTGCGGGGACATGATTTGCTCCGTCAATTGAAAGAGCTACCTGCAAAAGGTGATGCGAATATACAGACACCTTCGGTACCTACAACAGCCCAGAACTATATTTTTCCAGCGCCGAATACCGAATTGGCGGCCAATAAGCTTTTTAACTAAACTAGTCAAACATGAATAAGACAAGTAAACTCCTTATTCCTTTACTGCTGGCCAGTGCAGGATCCTTACAGGCACAACAACAGACCTTGTCACTCAAAGGAACGGTCAAGAATGGCGATGCTACTGTTGTGTATCTGCAACGTTTTGAAAACAAAATATTTACGGTGATTGATTCTGCTCAGGTGAAAAAGGGCTCCTTTGCTTTCCGGAAGCAACTTCCGCTGCCCGACCTGTATGGCATTTCTACAGAGCGGGATGTGGTTCCGAGCTATGTTTTTCTGGATGTAGGGGATAATAAAGTGACGATCGATGCAAAAGATGACAACAGACAGTCGGTATCCTTATCTGGGTCAAAAAGCCAGGAACTCTTTGAAGAATATCGGGCGCAGCGCAAACCCGATATACGATCTTTCATCCAAAAATATCCGGATAATATCGTTTCTAGCTACCTGCTTTACAGGGAATGGTCCTATCGATTGTCTCCGGAAGAACTGGAAGCGCATATCGCCCTGCTCTCTGGGCCTCAGCAGCAATCGCGTTATATACAGGATCTCCGCAAAATCATCGCCGTGACGCGGCAGGTAGCCGTAGGCAAGAAAGCCCCGGCCATTGTCGCCAATGACCCTGATGGAAACCCGCAGGCTCTCTACGATCATTTGGGGAAATATACATTGATTGATTTTTGGGCTTCATGGTGTCCTCCCTGCCGAAAGGAGAATCCGAATATTGTGGCCAATTATCAAAAATATAAATCCCAGGGCTTCGAAATTTATGCCATTTCATTGGACAAGAAGAAAGAAGCTTGGCTCAAAGGTATTGCCGACGATCACCTGACCTGGCAGCATGTCTCCGAATTAAAATACTGGAATAGCGAAATTGCCGCTACCTATGCTGTCCGTGCAATTCCCGCCAATTTTTTGGTGGACGATAAGGGGACAATCATTGCCAAGAATGTCCGTGGCGAAGAACTGGGCAAGGTGTTGGACAGTTTGTTTAATCAAGGGAAAACCGAGATCGGCGGACTGAAAAAGGATTTTAAAGGGCAGAATCCGATTAGCTATGAATCGACCAAATCCCAAGCTATCGTCAAACAGGAACGCGGCACTTTCACAGTGGATCAACGGGTCTTTTTTAGCAATGACTATGATGGTGCCCGACTGAATGGCCTCACAAAATCCAGTGAAGGCGTATACCACCTGCAGGTCGCGCCGGAACGCACGCCGATCAATCCGAGTCCCTGGTATGGTTTTCAGGTCTGGTCCACCCGCGATACGACGATAAAAATCCAGCTTGACTATCCTTCCGGCGTGCGTCATCGCTACGACCCGAAAGTGAGCACAGACGGAACGAACTGGAATAAGCTCAACGGTGCTTCTTTTGACCTGCCGATCTCCAGTAAGAGAACATGGATCTCTGCACAGGCAAATATTCCCTCCAAAGCCGTATATAGCTGGATTGAGCAGGTAAATCCAGCTGTTCAAATACAAAAACAGGAAGTGGGTAAAACGGCCCTTGGCAAGCCAATTAACGTATATGTGGCGGGCAATCCGCAAAGCAAAAAGGCGATTGTGGTCCTCGGGAGACAGCATCCACCTGAGATTACAGGGCATTATGCATATGCCAGCTTTGTCGAATACCTCTTGGGCAACAGCGACGATGCAAAGCGGTTTCGTGAGAAATATAGTATTTACCTGATCCCCATCGTTAATCCCGACGGAGCGGATCTAGGGCATTGGCGTGCCAATGCCAATGGCGTTGACCTCAACCGTGACTGGGCCGAATTTAACCAGCCCGAGACTGTGGCGCTGCGCGATTATTTTAAACGGGAAATCGAGCAGCAGGGCCGCGAGCTTTATTTTGCCATCGATTTTCATTCTACGGGAAGCGATATTTACTACACGGTGGATCCTGCCTTGCCAAGTCGGTTTCCAGGTTTTATTCCCACCTGGATAGCCGCAGTCAAAGAAGCTATTCCAGGGTATGAACCGCTGGTAAAGCCCCTGTATTTGGGTGGATCGACCTTCACGGCGTATAGCTATTTGTATAAAACGTATAATGCCGAAGCATTGGTCTATGAAATTGGCGACAACACCGACGCTGATTTTATACAGCGCAAAGCCCGTATTTCTGCACAAAAATTAATCGAAAAACTCAATGAAAGCTAGTCAATACAAACGCTGGAAGTACCACCTAATTTGTCTGCTGCTGCTGGGGAGTATTTCTCCAGCTTTTGCCGGAGCATCGGCTACGGATAGTTTGATCGTGGCGAGTGATCTGGTTCGAATAAAAAATATCGTTGACCTACAGGTGAAACCGGACGGAAGTGAACTGGCTTATGCCGTGCGCGGGATTGTTGCCGATACGACCAAGCATGCCGGTTTTCGCTATGAAACGCTCTGGTATGTAAACAGAACGGCATTGGCAGCAAAGGCTGATCCGCTAAAGGTGGACCCGCAATTTACACAAATCTTGTACAGTACGGATGGACGCAGATGGGCTGTTGGCAAGGGAAGTAACAAACGTTCGCAGCTTTTTTTATTTCCATCAGATGGTCAAGAGCCTCAACAGCTAACCAAGCTCGAGCAGGGGCTGGGTACTGTACGATTCAGTCCGGACGGTTCGAAGGTACTTTTATCAAGTAGCTTTACACTTGGCGAGCTGGTAAAAAGTAAAGATTTCAATCCTGCTGGCCATGTGCCACCATGGTCGACGGAAAAACCAGCGGATAGCCATAATGCATCCTTATTAGCTGAACCTGCACAAGAAGATCGTGACGGCGGCCTAGCGGAAATAATTGCTTATCTCAAACGTGATGAGCAGCAGGGTATCGCCAAAATGACCAACAAATTGCAGTTTCAGACAGAAAATTCAACGACGGGCGAAATCCGCTTTACACATTGGTACATCTTGGATCTCGCCGCTAAGACACCGCCTGCCCCTTTAACCCAGGGCTTTCGAAGCCATACAGGAGCGGAATTTTTAGGAAACAACAAGGTGCTTTTAAGCGTAGAGACCGAAAATGGTCTTCATCCGGACCGCGTAGCATCGACTGATCTGATCTTATTTGACCTGACTAATAAAAAAAGGAAAGTAATTTTTGGGGATAGCATACATCGCTTTCAGGTGGCTGCAGTATCGGCATCAGGAAAATGGGTTGCCGTGAATCGAGGCCTGCAGAATTCATTGACAGTCGGTGAATTGTTTATCTATGATACCCAAAACTGGAAAGGTAATAGCCTGGCTGTAGACCGTAGCCTAAGTAATATACAGTTTTCAGCAGATGAAAAATCAGTCTATTTTATTGCGTCGGATAGAGGCGGACGTACCATAAATCGCGCGGATATAAAAACCGGCAATATACGCACCTTGAGTTCGGTGGAAGAGGGGATCGGTGACTATTGGGTAAATGGTCAGAAAGCTTTCTACACAAAAACCACCTTCGCAAATCCATCAGAACTGTACCGTGCGGACGCCAATTTTAAAAATAGTGCGGTCATTAGTGCGGTCAATTCGGGATGGCTATCGGAAAAAAATATTGGTATTGCACAGAAAAACAGTTTTCGAAATGAAAAGGGGCTGGAGGTCGACTATTGGCTCTTGAAGCCTGCAGATTACCAGACGGACAAACGTTATCCGCTCTTAGTAGAGATTCATGGTGGGCCAGCTTCGATGTTCGGTCCTGCGGATGCCAGTATGTGGCACGAGTACCAGTACTTTCGTGCACGTGGCTATGCGGTTTTGTTTTCGAATCCCCGCGGTTCGAGCGGCTATGGGGAAAGGTTTTTAAAAGCTAATTTTAAAGACTGGGGACCTGGACCATCACGTGATGTTCTTAAGGCTGTGGATCTGTCGCTTGCGACCGGTATTGTCGATAGCACGCAGCTTTTTATCACTGGCGGATCTTATGGTGCATATCTAACCACCTGGATATTGGCACATGAGAGCCGGTTCCGTGCTGCATCCAGTCAGCGTGGGGTGTATGATCTCTATGTATTTTTTGGTAGCGCCAATGTGTGGCCCATGTTGAAACGCTATTTTGATGGTTTTCCGTGGGAAAAGGGGATGCGGGATACCCTTTTGGCGCAATCGCCTACAACTTATGCCGAGAAGATAAAAACTCCTTTACTTATTTTCCATGGCGAGCAGGACAATCGTACAGGCCCTGTGCAGAGTGATTTTCTGTACAAGCAGCTCAAATATTTGGGACGCGATACGGAATACGTCCGACACCCGCACGCAGATCATGAGATCACACGCTCCGGAGATGTAGGCCAACGACTCGATCAGCTGTTGCGCACTTATGAATTCTTTGAACGTTATCGGCACTGATTCTTATGCTTTACGATGATGATCGAGCATCCAGCCTTTTATATTGAAGCCCAAAAGGCTTTAGCAGCGGTTGCTTAGTTTGGTTGATTGCCAAGTCTATTTTCTCGGCAATCAACCAAAATTCAATCCACAAGCTCCATAAGCATACCGGCCAATTTTTTCGGCTCTGTGAGCATGGCATCGTGCCCCGTAGCGATCTCCCGATACTGCCAGTTGAGCTTGTGGTCGCTTCGCACCTTTTCACTCATCTCCTTCATAATGGGAAGTTGTGGATCCGTGCATGCGATATAGACCAAGGGTAATCCATTGCCATATGGATTTTTTAGGTGCAGCCGCTGGGCGAATGTACCAAAGGGTTGTGGGCTGAGCCTATCCTTGACCCAGGCGACCATGCTGGGTACTGTAACACCAAACAAAGCAACATCAAAAGGAGCGAAATTTTCTTTGCGCTGAATATTTTTGAGCTGAACTTCTTGCACAGCCTTGGGTTGCAACGAAATGGGGCTCTGGCCATCTTCAATAATCATAGCGTCTAGAAAAATCAATTTGTGCAATCGTGACGGAATGCGATCGGCAACTCCGGCAATCACGGCACCGGCATAGCTGTGCCCCACGAGATACACATCATGCAGATCTTCCATCTCGATCAGGTTGACAATGTCCTGGATATGGGTGTCAATATCGACCGACGGCTCGATCAGATGTTTACGCTCGCCCAGTCCGGTCAGCGTAGGAGCGTAGACCTTGTAGTGTGCATCAGTTAGCCTTTGTGCGACGTCTTGCCAGCACCAGCCACCATGCCAGGCGCCATGCACCAGCACATAGGTCGGCCGATGACCTTGGTTTTGTGCGTAGCCGGATAGGATACCGCCTAATAGCAGGAGCAGCAGAAATAAAGTTCTCAGTTGTTTCATTTTTTTATAATTTTATACTGTTTTTTAATACCTGACAAAGGTATAGGCAAGCTTTTGTCCACACAATAACTCATCCTGAAGTGAGTGGCTGTAAATTGATATTTAAAATGGCAACACCCCGAAAAGAACAATCGACCAATACGGAAAATCTGCAGACGTTGGCACAGGCATGCGATGTGAACGAAGTACTGCTACAAATAGCACTGCGTTGGAAAATGCAGATTTTATATTGTATTGCAGAGGATGTATCGCAATTCAGTACCTTAAAAAAAATGTTTCCAACACTTTCAGATCAGGTGCTGAGCAAACGTTTAAAGGAGCTGAAAGAAGAAGCGCTTGTCGTTACCGAAGATATTGAAAATACCATACCTCCTCAGATTCGCTATAGCCCAACAGAAAAGGGTAAGGAACTGCTGAAGATTATCCTTGATCTGCACCACTGGGGGCTAAAATGGAAAATCACAGGCAATGACTATTGCCAACTGAATGTGGTAAGCGGAAAGCTATAAGGATCACTCTTGTTAACCCTATTTATATCTCATGGAATCACTCTTTAGCGCCTGGAAAACGAGCAGAAAGGCCTACCTCAAGTTCTTCGAAAATTATTCATTGGAACAGCTCAATCGCATTCCCGACGGCTTCAGCAACAACCTCATATGGAATATCGGGCATATCATTGCCACACAGCATAAATTGATTTATATTGGATCTGATGTTGCAGGACACATTCCCGAGGAAGTCTTTTTAAACTACCAGTCCGGAACAAAGCCTACTGCACCTGTAGGGCAACAGGAAGCCGACTTGCTGAAAAGATTGCTCCTTGAACAGATAGAACCGACGATCAGTGATTTTAACAACAACAAATTTGTGACCTACCATGAACGTACTACGGGGACGGGCTTTCATCTCACTTCGATATACGATGCCTTCGAATGGAATAATTTTCATGAAGGGCTGCATCTAGGTTATATGATGAGCATCAGAAAGTTTATTGTGTAGCTATACGCATAGAAGATTAAGGTACATCCTGCTTTGATTCATTAAACAAGTGAATTATTGCGTAATCCCAATATGATGACCAATGTTTATCTGAAAGATAGGCTCAACATTTTGCAATTGACTAAACGCCTGCTTCGAGAGCGTCTCATTTGATCCCACAGATTGCTCCCTTAGCGCTGTATATTTCTGTAATATAAAAAATACGAAAACGTTGTAGTTAAATTTTGTCTGCTCTGTTTTTTGGAAGTTTCTGGTACAATTTCATACCCAACCACCTACTCATATTGATTTTTTATATTGAAAATCGTGTTATTGAGACAAAATAGCACTTTTTTGATACGATCGAGTCCTGTTTTTCTAAGGGCTATTCTTCACTTTTACAGTTAAAATCCCTTAACACGAGGGAGCCAATTATAAAATTTATAAATCACCTAAAGTGAATATTTCTTTATGGGAAATAATTGTAAACTAAAACAAAATCGCTTTTATCGCTTTGGAACTGGCAAATGGATGCCCTGTTCCTGCCTGCTCTGTCTGGTCTCGCTGGCTGCTCCTGCAATGTCGTTAAAAGCCAATGTGCCCTCCGATTCAATGGTTAGCCTTGAGGTACAAAACCGCGAAATTACCGGTAAGATATCTGATAGCAATGGCCAGCCGCTAGCAGCAGTGACGGTCAATGTACCCGGCAGTAACATCAGTGCCGCGTCAAAAGCTGATGGTACCTATGCTATTTCGGTACCCCTGGATGCAAAAAAACTGGTATTCAAGCTGCTGGGCTACAAGAGCCAGGAAATTGACCTGACGCCGGCCAAGGTCTACAATGTGCAGTTAACATCCGCCACCGGCGAGCTGGATGAAGTGGTCGTGGTGGGCTATGGCACCATGCGCAAAAAGGACCTGACGGGCTCGGTATTGCAGATCCATCCGGATCGCATTGCCAATGAAAACCCCAAAACCGTACAGGATATCCTCCGTGGTTCGGCAGGGATGAATATCGGCTATGATGCCTCCGCAAAAGGTGGTGGCTCCATTGAGGTGCGTGGTAAGCGTTCGGTTTACGATAGCAACAGCGGGCACAATAATCCTTTGCTGGTACTTGACGGGATGATTTTCTATGGTGAGCTTTCTGAAATCAACCCGGATGATATCGAGCAGATCGACATCTTAAAGGATGCCTCTGCGGCGGCCATCTACGGGTCCAAGGCTGCCAGTGGTGTCATTATCATCAGTACCAAAAAGGGCAAACAGGGGAAGCCAACCATCAATATGACCATGAATGCGGGTGCTACTCAACTGAGCGAATACCGCAAAAGATTCAGTCCGGAAGCTTATATGCAGCATCGGGAAGACTGGTATACCAAGAATACCTATGGCATCGATCCGACGACGGGGATCTATGGGGCCTATCAAACGCGTGACGACAACGGAAACCTCACCGTGCCCTATGGCTTTTACCTCAATCCCGGCCAATTGCCTTCATCCTTATCGCTCGATGCCTGGCGCGCGCAGTCGACCAATCAGAATGGCGAATCTGACCAGAGTATCTGGGGCCGCCGATTGGGCCTGCAGGGAAATGCACTGCAGAACTTTCTGGACGGAAAAACGGTAGATTGGGCCGACCATACTTTTCGCACGGGTTTCAACCAGGATTATAATGCCAGCGTCAGTGGTGCCAGCGATAGGGTCAACTATTACCTATCCATGGGGTACCTCAAAAATGAGGGTACCGTCGTCAGCGATACATACAAGGCTGCCCGCGCCAATATGAAAATCAATGCACATGTAACCAACTGGCTGGAATTGGGCGCGAATGTGAATTTTCAGGATCGCTCCGACGGTAACATCGATATCGATATGGATCAGACACTGCGCAATAGCCCTTACGCCGATTATGCCGATGCCAACGGCAACCCCCTGCAATATCCGCTCAGCGAGCAGTTCAGCCAGCGTGGTTATAACTATGATTTTCAGAAGAAATATCTCGAGCTGGACAAAGGGTATACGGTATTTAATTCCATTTTCAATGCGAAAATTAAACTGCCTTTTAACATAACCTATTCCTTCAACGCGTCGCCGCGCCTGCAGTATTTCCACGACCGCTATTTTATGTCGGCCGAGCTCCCCGGATCTAACCCCGCCGATCGTGGGGCAAACCGCGAGCAGACCAAACGCTTTGACTGGTCGCTCAACAATACCATCAGTTGGGAACAGACCTTTGCGGACAAGCATCGACTGATGCTGACTTTGGTGCAGGAAGCCGAGGAGCAGCAATCCTGGAGAGACCGCATTGAGGCCCGTAATATCTTACCTTCGGATGCGCTGGGCTTTCACAATACCGAAAATGGCTCGAAGGAAAACAGCAGCTTCGATAGCTACGACACGCACCAGACAGCAGATGCCTTATTGGCCCGTTTATTCTATTCTTACGACGATCGCTATTTGCTTACGGCTTCCATCCGGCGGGATGGCTACTCGGCCTTTGGTACCTCCAATCCGTATGCGACCTTTCCTTCGTTGGCCCTGGCCTGGAACTTTACCAAAGAGAAGTTCTTTAAATGGACCGATGTGATGGATTATGGGAAATTGCGTGTTTCATACGGTAAAAATGGCAATCGACAGCTTGCTGATCCCAACCTGGCACTTGCCAACCTGTATTCAGGCAGCGGCAAAATGCATGGTTACCTCAATTCGGCCGGCGAACTCCTCCAGTATCGGTACCTGATGGTAGACCGCCTGGCTAATCCCAATCTGCAATGGGAAAAGACCACGGCATGGAATTTTGGCCTCGACTTCGGCTTCCTAAAAAACCGGATTTCGGGTACACTGGAGTACTACCTGATGCAGACCCATGATATGATCATGGAGCAGAAGCTGCCCAATTTTACAGGATTTAGCCGCATCACCACCAACTTGGGGCAAGTGGACAACAAGGGAATTGAACTGACTTTAAATACGGTCAACCTCAAAAAGGAAACGCTGCAATGGTCCACCACCTTCAGTTTCTCGTACAATAAGAACCAGATTGTGCATCTGTATAAGAACTACGAAGACGTGCTGGATGCCAATGGGAACGTGGTCGGCAGCAAGGAAATGGACGAGATTTCGAATGGCTGGTTTATCGGTCAGCCCATCGGGACGATATGGGACTATCGTGTGACAGGCATATGGCAGGCCAATGAAGCTGCCGACGCGGCCAAATATGGGCAGGCACCCGGTGACCCCAAAGTGGCCAATGTGTATACAGCAGATGATGTGGTCAATGCCAATGGTACAAAACCGGTGTACAACAATAACGACAAGGTCTTTTTGGGACAGACCGATCCGCGTTTCCGCTGGTCGATGCGTAATGAACTGACTTTATGGAAAGACCTTAGCTTTTCGTTTAATATCTATTCGTATATGGGGCACAAAAGCCTGTCGGGCAATTACCTGAACAACGACGATGATGGCGGACGGATGGCTTATGGACTGGCTAACCTGCCAGCGAAGGAATACTGGACGCCAGATAACCCCACAGATCGCTATGGCCGTATTGAGGCCAAAGGACCCATCGGGGCCGAGGGTGCACAGCGGCTTTATGACCGCTCTTTCATCCGCCTCGACAATATTTCTGTAGGCTATACGCTGCCAACGGCATTTACATCCAAGTATAACTTGAACCGGGTGAAGCTGTATGGCACCGTGCGCAATGTGGCCACCTGGACCAAAGAATGGGAGTATGGTGATCCGGAGACGGGTTCCTGGGCTTCACGGATGTTTACCTTCGGTGTGAATTTATCTTTATAACCTGATTAATTTGATCGCTATGAACTTGACAATAAATAAATCCAGATCCCGTAAAAGGGGGATCGTCATCCTACTTGCTGCTGCGCTGGCCATAAGTAGCTGTTCGAAAGAATTTCTACAGCCTGACCCACTGTCTATCTATCTGCCCAATGAGACCTTTAATACCGAGTCTGGCCTGCTGTCGGCCATGGCTATCTGTGACCGCCACCTCAAGGGGTATTGGGCCACGGATCATAATGAGATGCTGACCCTCGGTACGGAGTACATCTTCTCCGAACTGATGGTGGCCAGCAATACAGACAAGCGCAGCATGATGGCGGATGTGGCCAATATGCTCACCCCGACAAGCGACAACTCCAGCCTACAGAACCTCGACCGCTCCAATAGTATGTGGTACCTGTGGGAGGAAACTTATAAAGGCATCAGTTATGCCAACACCATTATCAAATATGTGGATCAGGTGCAGACCTTGAGCGAACAGGATAAAAATGCCTACAAAGGGCGGGCATATTTTCACCGTGCATTCCGGTATATGGCCTTGGTCTTTGAATACGGCGATGTCCCTTTGGTCACGACTATTATCGATGTGCCCAAACAAAATTACCGGAGCACCAAACGTGACGCTATTCTGCAGATGATTACCAAAGACCTGGAATTTGCCGTACAATGGGTGCCCGACCAGAAAAATATGAACCTGATTGGCATGATCAACAAAGGGGCCTGCCGGATGTTGCTGGCCAAATGTTACCTGGCCCTGGGAGCGTATCAGAAAGCCAAGGAACAGACCGATATGCTGATCGATCAATCGGGTTATGCGCTGATGACCGAAAGCTTCGGAACGTTCAATGATGGGGGCGAGGCGCAGACCTGGCCCATCACGCGTAACGTCATCTGGGATATGCACCGTCCTGAAAACAAATTGATTCCGGCCAACCGCGAGGTGATCATGGGGATGCCCAACAGGGGTGCCGATGCGGAGTCTTTTGTGAAAATGCTGACCATGCGGATCTTATATCCCTTTGTGTTTGACACCCGTATACAGACAACGGATGGTAAACAGGCCTTGTTGAACATCAAACGCAACAGTGGGGATTATAATGCAAAATATGACTATATGCGCGCTTTTGGCCGCGGTATCGCGACTTTCCGGCCAACATCTTTCCAATCGAAGGGGGTATGGGCTGTAAACGGTAAGCAAGACGAAGGTGATCTGCGCCACAGCGCCAAAGTGGGAAACTGGCTGCGGATGGAAGACTACAAGGTAAACAATAAGGCTTCAAAGGATTTTGGGAAGCCGGTCACGCTGAAAGATCCCGAAACGGGTAAACTCCTTTGTAGCGACTCCATCCGCCGCTGGTATGATGTGCCACACTATAAATTTTTCCTGGATGATCCCGTTAGTGAGGCTAATATCAGTGGTTCGGACGGTTCACGCGGGGCGACCAATGGCAGTGTTGCCGACTGGTACCTGTATCGCCTGGCCGAGGCTTACCTCTTGCGCGCCGAAGCTAAATATTATATCAACCCAGCCGATGGAACGATCAAAGACGACCTAAACGCCGTGCGCCAGCGCGCAAAATGTACCGAGCTGTATCAGGGAACAGTGAGCATTGGGGATATCATGAACGAAAGGGCCCGCGAACTCTACTGGGAGGAATGGCGCAATGTGGAACTGAAAAGGGTATCGCTCTGCCTGGCACGCAGTGGTAGACCTGATGAATGGGGAAATGTATACAATCTGGACAATTTCGACAAACAGAGTGGTACTGATGCGATCGGTGGAAGCTACTGGTATCAGCGTATCGTGCATTATAGCTTATATAATAAAGCAATCATTCATGTCAATGCAACGGGTCTAAGTGATATCAAGTATACCATGGACAAAAAGAATATGTACTGGCCGATTCCAAATGTGGCGATTACTTCCAACATTAAAGGCCAGTTAAAGCAAAATTATGGCTACGACGGTTATAATCCCGCTACTCCGGTATGGGATAAATGGGAGGATGCCGTTGCGGATGAAGCAACAGCAGACTAGTCCTGTCGATGCTCCTGAACCGATCCGCTCTCTTGAGATCGGTGCAGGATTTTTTTAAACACAGTAATTTAAAACATAAAATGATTTGGTATGATAAAGAAAATCCTTTTGTTTTTATTGGTGCTTCCTGTTCACTATCTAATGGCACAGGCCGATCTGGCAAATTTTCCGGCTGCTGCGGACCCCAAGGAAGTAGGACACCGCATTGCACATCGTTTCATTGCAGGCAAGCATATGCTGCACGCTGGGAAATGGATCAGTTATCCGGAGACGTTTTATTGGACGGGTGCTATTAACTATGCACACTTAACCGGTGATGAGGAGTTGATGCAGGCCATGAAAGACCGCTTCTCGAAATTAACGGCAAGCGAGCAGCTGCTGCTGCCCATTAAAAATCACGTCGACTTAAATATGTTCGGGAGTCTTCCGTTGCGGCTTTATCAGCTGACCAAAGATAGAAGCTACCTGGACCTTGGCTTGCCCTACGCCGATACGCAATGGGAGTTGCCACAAAATGCCAGTCAGGCCGAAAAGGACTGGGCACAAAAAGGATACTCCTGGCAGACCCGCCTCTGGATTGACGATATGTACATGATTACGATCGTACAAACTGCCGCGTTTAAAGCGACCGATGAATCGAAATATCTCGATCGCGCAGCCAAAGAAATGGTGTTTTATCTGGATGAATTACAGCGCCCCAACGGGTTGTTTTATCATGCACCAGATGTGCCTTATTACTGGGGCCGTGGTAACGGATGGATGGCAGCTGGCATGACCGAGTTGCTGCATATGCTCCCACAGGATCATGCGGACCGACCCCGTATATTGAAGGGCTACCGTACGATGATGAAGAGTCTGAAACAACAGCAGCGCAAAAGTGGGATGTGGAATCAGCTGATCGACGAGGCCGACTGCTGGGCCGAAACATCCGGGTCGGCTATGTTTGCCTATGCAATCATTTCGGGTGTAAAACAGGGTTGGCTCAGTGCAAAACAGTATGGTCCTGTGGCCCGTCGTGCCTGGCTGGCGCTGGCCAACTATGTGGATGATCAAGGCGCGGTTTCGGAGATCTGCGTGGGCACCAATAAAAAGAATGATAAACAGTATTATTATGATCGTCCCCGTCACAGCGGCGATTACCACGGTCAGGCGGCCTATATGTGGTGCGTCAATGCGCTGCTGGAAGGAAAGGAGTAGACCGGCAGATTCGCCTCAACTAGAACCGGAGCAACGGTAAACTTCTGGCGGAAAAGCTGGATCAGATGTACCAGAAGCCGTGGAATATCAAAGCTTAAAAACAAAAAGCGTCATGGCTGGATTTTCAAAAAATAGGTTTTTAGGCGACCTGTAGGTTTTGGAGCGGATAGCTTACGACCTATGCCACTGGAACCGGAAAAAAGCAATGGAGTCTCCCATAAAAAACGTCTCGCTATTTGGCGGGACGTTTTTTATTGTCTTGCGTCGTGTTTTTTCTGAGAATTTCCTTTACACCGGCTTTTGTTAGAATAATGCTATCGTAAACGCCGCTTTTGCCCTTTACGAATTCTATGGTCCTGTCGTTATCGTCTGATCTGAAAAATTTGGTGCTGGACTCGGGAATAAGTTCTGTTTCGGTGTCATTGTAATACAGTTTTCCATTCAGGCTTAGGATCTGAACCTTTTCATACCGGCCCAGGTAGCGATGGTATTGTGTTGAATCCCCCTGAATACGCTGATGGCGATAGGGGAGCTCGACTTCTTTTCCCAATGCAATTGCTGAAAGTCCATAAGCAATCATATGGGAGAGTGATTCGTTATTGGAAAGGACCGTGACAAAAAGTTTGTCATCCGTAAAGCGGTTAAAGGAACTCATTGTGCCGAAAAAAACCACCATCGTGTGCGATCAGCTGATGCCCATGGTTATAAAAGGGATTGATGATAAAGCCATAGCCCCAGTTTTCGGCGTTATGGGCCGTAAACATTTTTTTCTTCATCTCGGCAGATAAAATAGCGGTTCCATAAAGCAGGCTGTCCCATCGCGCCAGATCTTCGACGGTCGAGTAAACGCCATCATGACCAAGATTGATCTGCCAGTTGATATAGGGATTGCGTATTAGGCTATGCTCGCTATGGCAATAGACCTTTGCCATTTTGGATACGATGGAGTCATTGTTGCTGACGCCTGTATTGTTCATGCCTGCTTTTTCAAAGATATTTTTCTTTAAAAAAGTAGCATAAGGTTCACCTGAAACTTTTTCAATGATCTTCGCCAATAGGTAATAACCGATGTTGCTATAAGCATTTTGGCTGCCGGGTGAAAATACATAAGGAATCTGCTTGATGGCCGCATAGGCGGAATCACTGCTGATGCTGGATACAGCGATTTCTTTGAAACCCATGGCCAGCCCGGAGGAATGGGACAATAGCTGATGGATGCTGACACTGTCGGCTTTGGGATAATCTGGAAAAAATCTGCTGAGTTTATCATCAAGGGATAACTGGCCGCGATCGACCAATTGCAGGATCGCTGTCGCAGTAAATTGTTTGGTGACTGAGGCCAGCTGAAATTTGGTATCGACGGTATTGGGAATAGACCACTCATAATCGGCCAGCCCATAGGCTTTTTTGAGTAGTGGGACAGCATCTTTTGACACAAGCACTGTTCCGCTAAAATGATTAATGGCAACCTGTGCTTGCATATAGTCGGCTAGTTTTGCCGATGTGTTCTGCTGTCCAAGAACCAGCATCGGACAGAGGATAATGAATAGAATAAACTTCATGGACTGTTGCATCAATTAATTATGCAGCAATGTTACTATTAAAAAAAATGCGGTCATTGTATTTTTGTAAACCCCTTAAATAAAAATCCATTTGATCTCATCCCGCTCCAGGGCTGCTATTTTGGAAAAGAACACTTTTGGTGTAAAACCTGTCAATTTTTTAAAATCCCGGATCATGTGCGACTGATCAAAATAATCGACATGATAGGATCGGCCTATATTGTTTTTATCATCCTGCTGGCTTTGAATAGCTGCCCGGAACCGGACTATTTTTTTGAATTGCGATGGACTCTTGCAGATATGCTGATCAAAATGTTTGTTGATCGTTGTCCGTGATCGCCCGATTTTGCGCGACAATGTCGTCATGGACTGATTCAGGTTGTTGGTATCGAGCATTTCGCGGAGCACATTTTCCAGCAGCAGATCTTCAAAAGGTTTGAGTTTTGAGAGCCAATAGGCTTCCAGGGCCTGGATGCGCTCCTGATGATCTGCGATGGAGAGAATGGTGGCCATGACCTCTTTATAATCGGCGTGGGGATTAAAATCGGGAAAAGTTCCGCTGTTGTAGTGCCGCAGGTCATGCGCGATAAAAGCACTTAGCCCCAGCGGCTTGAAGTAGGTGGTGATTTCATTTATTTTTCCCTCGTAGCTGATCAGGACGGGCTGATTAAAGTCGCAAACAAGGTTGGTCTCTATGGGGGCTGTGGGGCAATGTGTTGTAATGATCTTGTCGGCTGTGACGAACGTACTGGTCTGTTCGCTGATGGTCACGATGGTATAAATACTGGGAAAGGTAAAATAGGTAACAGGCTTCTCGCTTGCAGTTTTCTCGAGGATATAAAAACACGCAATATAGCGCTTCAATAGGGGGCTCTCAGGTTGATAGATTTTTAGGATCATTTGTTATACAGCTGTTTTTTTTAACCTTCCTTATGGTTAAAGGTCGTCCGATGAATTTTTTTATTGGTATTCGAACGAGGCTTTAAGTTACACTTTTAATCAATGCGGACAAGTGGGAAGGCAATGGTATTTGTGAAAATTTCGACCGGTGGAAGAATAAAAAATAGGGACGTCATGCCTCATTAAATCAATGAGTTGTGTAAATTTAGCAAAGCCTAATCCCTGTTGTACGGAAATTTTTGGGAAAATTGTATCCCTAAGGGATCTTGTAGTGTGATCGGGTCGTTGGCTTATTCATCAGTAATCGAAAAAAATAAGGGAATGAACAGACACCTACTAAACCTATTTTATTGCATTTTTTTATGTTTTTTCTATGGTCAACCAAGTTGGGCCGCTGAAAAATCCGACGCATCCATTTTTCCCGATCAATTGACCTGTGAATACCGGACAAACCCGCTGGGCGTAGATCAAAGGCAACCTCGGCTGGGTTGGCTGCCGCAGGCAACCAATAACAATGCGTATGGCCAAAGGCAGCGCGCTTACCGGATTCTCGTCGGTACAGACTCTGTTGCATTAGTCCGCCAAAAAGGGGAAAGCTGGGATTCGGGTTGGATGCAATCATCCGATACGCAACATATCCGGTATCAGGGTAAACCGCTGACTTCAGACCGGGTCTATTTCTGGTGTGTTGCTGTTCAGGATGAACGGGGTCGGATATCCGCTTATAGCCCGATCGCAAAATGGACAAGCGGACTATTTGACGAAAAGGACTGGACTTCCAGCTGGATTGGAACAGGGGATACCTATGACCCGAGGGCGAAAGACTGTAACCTGGATGATCCCTGGTTCCGGAAAACGATCACACTAAAGGAGACAGTTGCGGATGCCCGGATCTATGTTGCTTCGGTCGGATTTCACGAACTCTATGTCAATGGGAAAAAAATTGGAAACTCGATATTAACACCCGCAGTAACAGACCATAGCAAACGGGCCCGTTATGTCACGTATGACATTGCACCGTATCTGCGCCGGGGGCAGAATACAATCGCATTTTGGCTGGGTACAGGCTGGTCCATCTATGCACCTTATGCAACAGCCGATAAACCCCGAAGCCCCATTCTTCGTGCACAGGCTCAGCTTTATGATACAGGTGGAAAACAATTCGCGCTGATCTCAACGGATAAAAGCTGGAAAACACATCCAAGTCCCAACAAGCTCTTAGGCAATTGGTCTCCGAATAATTTTGGTGGCGAATTGTTCGACGCGAACAAGGATATTCCCAATTGGAATTCGTCGGAATTTTCGGATAAATCCTGGCAGCAGGCGCAGGAATTTCAGCCTAAACTTGTTTTGTCTGCGCAGGCTGTGGAAGATAATGTTCTTTTTAAAGAAATCCGTCCAGTAGCTATAGCATCCCTGCCAAATGGTGATTATCGGGTTGATATGGGCGTTAATTTTGCGGGCTGGACTGAGATTGAAGTAAAAGGCAGTCCAGGTAAGCGGATTGATTTCCTCTATTCCGAACGATCGCAGGAGGAGATGACCTTTAAAAATCGGAGTGCCTATATCCTGGGGCCGACAGGGCGGGGTACGTTCAGAAACAGGTTCAACTATAGTTCGGGGAGATGGATTACAATTCGGGGGGCAAAGGAAAAGCCGGCCCTCACTGCCATAAAAGGTTGGGCCATCCGCACCGGATTTGCGCCAGTGACTGAATTTAGCTGTTCTGACAGTTTACAGAACTGGATCTATGAGCGTATCTTATGGACCTACAGCAATCTTTCCCTGGGGGGAATGATCGTCGATTGCCCACAACGCGAACGTATGGGCTATGGGGGCGATGCTCATGCGACCTCAGAAACAGGAATGGCCAATTTCAATATGGCGGCATTCTATGAAAAATGGATGCAGGACTGGCGCGATGTGCAGGGCACAGAGTCTATGGTGGGCGATATGAACGATCCATCCTGGGCCCGAAAGAATGAAACGAGTGGCCGTATATTCAATAATGGTATACTGCCGCATACAGCCCCTACGTATTGGGGTGGTGGTGGTCCGGCCTGGGGCGGGATTGTCGTTATTCTCCCTTGGAACCATTATCAGCACTATGGTGACCTGAGCATATTAAAAAACAATTTCAATCTGATCAAGACCTGGATCGCGTACATAGATACCCATGTCCATGATCATATCCTCCAACCCTATGGTGGTACCTGGGACTTTTTGGGGGATTGGCTGTGGCCAAATGCGACCGCGGAGGGGATGAATAACAACAAAGCTGAAAACATTTGTTTCAATAATCTATATAGGGTATACAACCTGCGGACAGCTGTCCGGATTGCTTTGGCGATCGGCGAAAAGGAGCAGGCGCAGGTATGGCAAAAACAGGCGGAGCTAGCAACGGATGCCATTAACAGCTTATTTTACAATACACAAACGCAGTTGTATGCTGATGGCTCCATGGCCAATCAGGCGCTAGCGCTGTTGTCAGAAGTTGCCAAAGCGGAGGACAGGGAAAAAATTATTGCACAATTGGCACAGGATATCTTGGTCAAACATCAGGGGCATATCCATGCCGGTATCACTGGCGGAGCATTACTGTTCAAGTACTTGCGGTCTGTCGGTCGTCATGATCTGCTCTATAGCATGCTGAAACAGGAAACCTACCCCAGTTGGGGATATATGAAGGCTAATGGAGCCACAACAATATGGGAAATGTGGGAAAAAGATCTTCCGGGACATTCGCTCCTCCATAGTTCATTTTTATATCCTGGCGCATGGTATATCGATGGGCTTGCCGGGATAAAACCATTGAGCCCGGGGTATCGCTCATTTGTCATACAGGTGCCGAGAAGCCAGGATGTGCCTATCAACTGGGTGAAGACAGCCTTTAGGGCTCCGAGTGGTTTGATCAAGATTCACTGGCAAAGGGATGCGGGCAAGCTGCAGCTAGAGACAGTTGTTCCGCCCAATACGGTAGCCATCCTAAAGGTTCCAAAGGAAGATCATATACAGCTGCTGCCGGATGAAAAAAAGATCCGTCCGCTAGCGACAGAAGAGAATTATCGGGTCTTTGAATTGCAGCCTGGCGTATACCGTTTCTAAGGGAGTATACAACGAAGTGATGGTGATGCTATGCCCTTGTGGAGAACTAAGCTTGTCGGTAGAAGCGCTATTGCTATTTTGAAGTTAAAATAAAAATTGGCGATAACGCGCGTTTAGCCTAGATGTGCGTTATCGCCAATGATTACCTGTGGATGCCGTTAATCCAAATAGAAGAAAAGCCGGCTGAATATTTGATTTGGCACTTTTGGCGCAATAAAATAGGGCTGAACTTTTCCCTTGTCGTTCAATTTTGGGAAAAAGAATCCACCGGCGGGCAACTTACTTTTTGTTTCATCACCGTCAAAAGCCCATTCATCTGTATTGGCCTTCGTGAAATTAACTGTAGCACTCATTAGATCGACATTTTTGTCAAAATCCTTGAGTGGCAGATAATCGACATAGACCCATCTTCCGGGAAGCACATTTTTTGCAATGTACTCTTTACGGACATCGCCCGAAGTTGCATTGACCTTTTGTAGCGAAATATCAATTGGAAAATCAATGCTTTTATCATAAATGTAAAAGCCTAATTTATTGACATTGGGATCCGCAGCGGGAGGGGTCACCTCCTGTACTTTTCCATCAAAATAGAGGTAGTTGAAATTTACTTTGATGGTGTTTTCAGGCAATTCAGCACTATAGACCACTTTCTTTGTCACCGTGTCGGTTAAAGTAACCAGTCTTTTCTTTGGTACTTTGTAGCTATAAGCAGTAGCAAAATGGATATTGCTCTGGGGTTGGATGATAAAATCACCATTTTTATGATCAAATACGGTGGTATCAATCGCGATCACTAAAGGGTGCTCACCGCCATTATAACCATTGATCAGAATATGCATAGCACGTTCTACCTCAACAGTGTCTTTGTTGCAGGCGCTGAAAAAGAAGGAAATGCTGATCAGCAGTACCATAATAGGTTGGAAAAATGTCTTTGTCAATAAATTTTTCATAAATTATAATTCTAAAACCTTATTAAACCTTATAATATTATTAAGCGGAGCTTCGTTGATGATAAACAGCTTGGAGATTGCTTTTGTGGGTGAGGGAACAGGTGCACCCGAGGTAAGCTGGCTAAATTCAAATGAAGATCCTTCCGTATAGGGGATGTCGGTCCCGGCTTTATAAATATAGGCCCGAAATAATACCGACGTTTTTTCCCCCTTGTAATCCTGTATTCCTAACGGAAAAGGGTCAAAAGTTATGGGTTTGGAGAATTCATTGGGTTTTAAGTTTTTGATCCGGATGACCTCTTCAAACACTTTGGGCGTAAAATAGTATTTCCCAAATACAATATCCACGGGTTCTCGGTAGTTTAAAATATTGGACTGGAGCATATAGATTAATTGGACCTTGCCGTCTACTGGCGCCGGAAGCGTTGGAAAATCGGCCACTTTTCCGTCCATATAGATAATATTGAGGTTTGTCGAGACCGCCGTATCGTTGGCCCTGATGTCTCTTTCCAGTAAAATTTTATCGGTCGCTTTGGACTTCATGGTAAATTTTAAGTGCTGCTTGCTAGGGTCATTGAAATTATAGTTCGCCCCGAAAGCGATTTTGCTAAAGGCCGGAGTCACTGTCGCACTAAAAGTATCCAATTGGAGAATAAGTTCCTCATTGCTGTTATTGTATCCACTTAAATTGATCATATGTACATTGGAATGATACAGTAGATCGTCTCCGCCTTTATTGCATGACAGGAGGGTGAAGAGCAGAAAAAAGGAGATCGCCGTAGCTGTTAAAATTATTTTTGGTTTCATAGCGGTTTATTTAAAATGTATATCCGATGGATAGGCTAAAGGAACTGCCCACTTTCCGGTTGAAGGTTTCTTTGTCACCTACGCGTGTCTTTTTGGTTCCATCGGCGGAGGTCTCGTAGTAACCTTCCTCATATTTTTGAGAAAATCCAAACTTCCATTCGTAGATCTCATCCCACTCTTGTGTCGGCCACTCGGAGTTTGACAAGCCTTTCCATCGATCTTGCACTTTGAACGTTTCGGGTCTGTTCACATAAAAACGGAATGGACTGTTCAATAGATTGCTCAGGTTGAGTTTGACATCCAGATTTTTATTTTTCAATAATTTGTAGCTCAGCTGTGCATCTAGCTGATTCCGGGGACGCTCGTATTCGATAAGGTCTTCGCTCATGGCAGTCATAAAGGTTTTGTACCCCATATGATTGAAGGCTACGTTAGCACCTAAGCGGTCTCCGGCATATTGTAATGCCGCATTATAGACTACAGGTATCTGTCCATAGAGCGGGCGCTTACTTTTCAGGAATTGTTTTTCCCGGTATTCAAAGGTATTTCCATATTTATCGGTGCCTATGCCTTTGGACCTGAATTCGGCCGATTGTACTTCTGAGCGTTGAAGTGTGACGTTTCCACTAAAGTTAAAATTCTCCAGCAGGGAGCCCGGAAGCATAAATCCTAAGTTTTTGCGGATATCAAACTCCAGGCCCTTTACTTTGGCCCATTCCGAGTTATTGGTCGTTACATAGATGCGGTGCGAGGAATCCATCATCTGCTGGTACAGCTCGATCGGGTTCTGGAAATATTTATAGAAAAATCCAATTGAAATGACTTCCGCAATGGAAGGATACCATTCCAGGCGCATATCATAGTGGTTAATTACGGTAGACAGGACGCCTTCATTTCTGCGGTAAGCACCACCCAGTGCCGGATCCTGTCGCACCATCCTGGAGTTTTCAATCAACGCGGGACGGACCACCGACTGCGAATAGGCCATCCGGATATTGAAATCCTGTAATGGCGTCAATGTCAAGCTCGCCGATGGGAGGTAACGCCAGGTTTTCTCTTCGGTTTCTGGATCTGCCGTCATGCCCACCAGTTTTCCGGTAGCTGGATCGACAAAGCGTTGCTTACGCATGGCAATGGTGCGTGCATCCATCTGCAGGTCATTATCGCCGTTTTGCAAACTTTTATACTTGAAGTATTCGGCACGTAATCCCCAGGTCAGTCGAATCCAGGAATTGAACCTGTTGTCCATCATTCCATAGACAGCCTGATTGATATTTTTCCCTTCATAGGCACTGATGGAGAATGCAGCGGGATAATAGAACATCCCATGCAAAGGGTCCTGAAACTCCAGGTATTTCGACCAGGTATTTACAGGGGCAAAGGTGTTTGCACCGACCGAAACGATCGGCAGGGAGACCCATTCGAATAGCCCATGCCGATCCATAAATTGATAGCCGGCTTTCAGGGTTTGCTTTTGCCCGAACCAGTTCGTCTGGTAGCTCAATGCGCCCTCGGCAATTTTGTTGGTCTCCGTATAATGGTATTCGGAGCGTGTAAATGTTCCGTCACCGGCATTGGCATAGTGCGAAGGGATAATATTGTAAATGGTATCATTTAAGGTACCGATCGGGGCGAGCCAGGCTTCGGTAGCATCTTTCTCGAGGTTGTTCAGACGATTGCGGGCAATATTCCATTCTAGCTTAAAATCGCCAAAGCGATGCTCCCCATCCAGCCTGTTCTGAAGCATATTGATGAATTTGGGGCGGTCATACTCCCGGATGGCAGGCCTCGAATCGTGGCCAATATCATTTCCCCAGCCCTGGATCACTGAAAACTGGTTGTTGAACATGCGGGAATAAAAGTTGCGGGAGGTTATTTTGTGATTTTTGCTGTTCCAGCCCAGGTTGATCAATCCGCTTAAGCTCGAATTAAAGTTGTACTGCATCGAGGTCGTTGGATGGATTTCTTTTCCAGTGCTTATATCGTAGGTTGTCCCCTCGACTTTTTGCCAGTTGCCGCGTTCAAAATTTGAAATGTTATCAATAGATTGTTCATTTCGATAGCTGAGCGAGCCTACAAATCCAAAGATACCTTTCATCGTATTGTAACTCCGCCCCAGGCTGAACTGATAGTTTTGTCCGGGTAGCGCGGTATATTTTCGTGTACCCAAACGTTCTAATCCGCCGATGCGTTTGTTTTGTGCAGCGATCATTTCGGGTGTAAAAGGCGTCACTCCTTCAGGCACCGGTTTATAAGGGTTGGCAGGGTCATAATTGATACCGTTGAATACGGTTAAATCCCTTGGAAAATTGCCCCGTGTGCCATCGTCAAATGCCAGGTAGTCCCAGCTGCCGCGGCCATAGCCCATGAAATCTTTGCCCGTTGACCCATTGATATACTTGCTTCCTACCGAAAAGGAGGTGAAGTTTTTGACTGGAATGGCCAGGGTATTGATCTTGACCAGTCCACCACCAAAACCAAAGCTCAGATCTGGCGATGAAGTCTTGTGGATAACGACATTGTCGATCAGGTTGCTCGGTACAATATCAAATTCGAAGTCCCTTACCTGCACGTCGGTACTCGGGAGGGTAGCTCCATCCATCATGGCTAGGTTATACCGTTCGGCAATACCCCGGATAACGACCCGGCGGTTGTCATTGGTACTGACACCAGAGATGCGTTTTAAGGTCTCACCAACGTTTTTGTCCGGTAAAACGGCTATTTGCTCGCGACTGATTCCGTTGGAGATTGTCGCTGCATTTTTTTGTTTGGTATATAGGGAAGCAATACTTTCCTTTATAACTTCCCGTGACAACGACCTGCTCTAGGCTTTTGACCACATCCTTTAAAACGATGCTTAGGTTGGTCTGCTTCCCGGCATGGACAACGATGTCGGTGATCCTTTTTGTCTGATGGGAAATGTAGCTGACCTCAATCGTATAGGTTCCGGCTGGGAGGTTCAACGTATAGCTTCCATCGGCTTTACTTTTTAATGATTGGCGGGTTTGGAGCACAGTGATACTTGCATCTACGAGCGCTTCACCATTTTCATTTGTAATTCTCCCGCTGATGTTTCCTTGTTGTTGCGTCCCGATTTTGTCTGTGTTCCGGGATAATGAAACGGGGATAGCTGCTGTTGTTTTTGCCGAAACGATCACGGATTGGTCTTTCAGCACAAAGGTCAGCGGTTGATTTTTGAAAATTTCTGCCAGTACACTATTTATATCGGTGTTGCGGGTTTCTATCGTGACCGGTCTGGACATTTTAAGAAGGCTGCCTTCTACTAAAAATCCATAACCTGTCTGCGTACTTATTTTTTTGAATACTTTGGCCAGGGAGCTTTTCTTCTCGGAGAGACTGATGTTTTGTCCTATCGCCCCAAAGCTGATCTGTAGCATGCCAAAAAGTGTCATGAAGGTGGTTAGCTTCATTTTCAATAGTATTTTTGTATTTTTTTTATACATTTGTTAAGCTGAAATATGTGTTAAATCGGATCGAGAAATTCATTTGCCTATTCCGGCTATCGGCCAGTAGTGTTACGACCACTATTGGCTTTTTTTGGAATTAGGCATTAGGTTGTGTGTGTTATTTTGTTTCTACAATAAGCCTCCTTCCTTGCATCTCTACCTTAATGCTTTTAAACGTTTTTAATAGATTCAATACTTTTTCAAAAGGCCAGGACCGCGGTATTCTTCCCGTAAAGGTTTCATGTGTTGCGGTGCCATTATAGCGGATGTCGACATTATACCAACGGCCCAGTTCGTCGATAACGCTACCGATATCAGCATCCGTAAAGTCAAAATATCCCTCTTTCCAGGCGATTACTTCAGCCGGGTCCACATTTTTTACGGACATGGACCGGCCGGCTACAATGCCTTGTTCACCAGGCTTGAGGATGATGCGCTGATGGGTATTGGTCAAGGCGATGGAACCGCTTAAGAGGGTTGTTTTGGCGCTAGATTTGGCGTTGTAGGTATTGACGTTAAAGTGTGTTCCCAGTACTTCGATCAGTTGATTTTCTGACCGAACACGGAAGGGCATCGTGGCGTTGTGCGCAACCTCAAAGTACACTTCGCCCGTGATCGTCACTTCACGCGCAGAACCCTGGAAGGCTGAAGGGTAGGTGATCGAAGATTGCGCATTCAACCAGACTTGGGTACCATCAGCTAAGGTCAACTGGTATCTGCCACCCCGCGGGGTAGAAAGTGTATTGGAAAGCACCTTGCTTACCTTTTTGCTGGCTGTATAAACTAGATTGCCCGGTTTCAGTTTGTTGATACGAATGTTGCCTTCGGCACTGAGCTCTCCGTTTTTGGAGTCATCCAGCAGGATCTTTTCACCATTGCCAAGTGTTAAGATGGCTTGATCCGTTCCGGGATTGATGGTGCTGCTTTGCTTTTCTGCGCTGATGGGCAGCTTGTCAGACTGCTTCTGGAAGATGTAAAATGAGACTGTACAAAGGAGAACTAGGGAGGCGGCTGCCTGCCAAAGCCTATTGCCCAGGTTTAGGGAAAATCGCTTTTTGGGCATTTCTGCTGTTGAGGATGTCTCGGTACTAATCTGATCGAAGATTTTTTCCTGCAGTTGTTTTTTTCTGACTGCACGTTCTTCGGGGCTTAAATTATCGATGAGATCTGGATTGGCTTCAAATGAAGCGTACCAATCTTCAAGTAGTAGCAGCTCATCTTCCGTTATTGTTCCTGCTTCGTATTTAGCGAGTATATCGAGTATCTGTTGATTTTGATCGTCCATTTCCTTTGCTTTATACTAACTAGTACCCTAAGTATTCAAAAGCGGGAACAGGAATTTCAAAAAAAAATGATTTTACTTAATTTTTGTGCATATACAACAGCAGCACCAGATAGAAAATATCCATTTGGTGTTCTTTGATTTCGCTGCGCATGATATTCATGGATTTCGTAATGTGTTTACGGACCATGGCTACAGAAATGTTCAACTCGTTGGCAATATCCTGATTAGAACGTTTTTCGAAACGGCTCAATAGAAAAACCTCTTTGCAGGTAGCTGGCATTTTTTCGGTGATCTGAAAAATCTCGGCATGGATTTGCTTAGCCTCCAGGATATTGTCGGGTTGAATAGGAGCGGTATGCCCGCTGTAGGATACTGTTTGGATATATTTATCCTGGATCTTTTGCGCCCGATAGGTTTTAAAGACCTGAAATTTAATCGCCGTTTTTAAGTAAGCCGAAAGGGAATGGCTGACTTGGATCTCCTTCCGCCGTAGATAAAAATTGACAAAAACATCCTGAACGATTTCCTCAGCCATAGCAAGGGAGAGCGTCCTTTTCCCTGCAAGATTGATTAAGGGTTCCCAATAGCGGTTATAGAGTTCGGAAAAAGCAGCTTTATTGTCTTTCAATTGGACCAAATCGAGCAGTTCCTGATCCGTAAGCGCTGTATATTCACAATTAGCCATGATAGTTAAGCAAAGACCAAATGTAAGGAGCTAATTATACCTAAGCGTTTTACGAATATTAATAAATTATTAATATTCATTTGGTCTGTGGTAGCTGGAGCACAGTATTTTTTTATTCTTTACTTTTGACTATTGTTGTATTATGGTCAAAAAATTTTATATTTGTTACGCTAAATAACGGGCATATCGCCTAAGCTGATCGGGAAAATCAGTGTGGAGGTATGGATTTCGTCATGGACAAAAAAAATGACATGAAAAAAATGAAATATTACTTACTTACCTTCGCTGTTTCGGCCCAGGTGCTGGCCAAACGTGCTGATCTAATAACTTATCTCAGTCGGCATATTGCTGATCTGAAATATATTTCGGCAGACTTGCAGGATAAACTATGTACGATAACGGTGCGCACCTTAAAACGTGATGAGGCCGCTATTCTTAATCTTATTGCAATTAGAGGATTTAACGCGGCATTTTTATCCGCGACTGAAAGCGCATAAAGCGAGCTTTGATTTAGGGGCGCCCAACATTTCATAGCGCCCGCATGAATTTGTCGCTTTTTTGCTTGCCAGCATGGATGATCGGGATCCCCGGCAGATCGCCGAGCCAACCGGTATGATGATCGACAATATTTGACTCTGGAAATGAATTGATCCTTGCTTACTGTTTTACAGGGATCAATTCTATTCGTATTACAGACTGAAAAATTGCGAAGCCTTTCCTGTTAAAATAGTATGAATATAGTTTTAAATTACTATATTAACCACCGAAAGTAATCGATTTTAACCAGTTCAGTTTCATGCCGTCGAACCTAATGGAAAATAATATAAAAGCACTATTTGAGCAGAATTATTACGGGCTCGTAGAACTTTCGTGCCGTTTGGTTGGGTGTAGGGAGACTGGGGAGGATATTGTACAGGATGTGTTTGTTAAATTGCTGGACAACGATACTGTCCTTCCAAAAGATACCCAAGCTGCCAAATCCTATATTTATGCGATGGTCAAGAATGCTTCGCTAAGTCATCTCCGAAAAGTAAAGGTAATCCACAATTATCGTCAGGTCAATCCAGCTACTGAAATATCCGATGAAGATCTATTGGAAAATATCATTTATGCCGAAGCCATTAACCAGCTCTATGCTTCCATCCGTAATCTACCCGAAGCCAGTCAGAATATTTTTAAAATGGCTTACATAGAAGAGAAATCTAATCTGGAGGTAGCTGAAAGCTACGGAATTTCGATCAATACGGTCAAAACCCAAAAACGCAGGGCTATGGCAACAATTAAAAAAGTATTGTTTCCGGTGTTGCGTTCCATCAAAATCCTATTGTTTTAATTTTTTTTAATTTTCTTGTCATCCTTTCTTCCTGCTCGCGCGTCTTGTTAATAGATGGCGTCTTTTTCCTGTGCCTATAACGGAGACATGACCTCATATATTTAAATTATGGAATCAAATTATTTAAGGATAGCTCAATTAATGGAACGGTACCTCAGTGGAACTATCACCGCTGAGGAACTGTTGGAGTTGCAGCAATTTCAGGCATTATATCCACGGATAAAGATCTGGTTGGAGAATAAGGAGGTCAAACAGGACGAAATTCGCAAACTGCTGAATGCGCATATGAACAATGATATTCAGTTCAAGTGGGAATCTACCTTGGGCAAGGCCCAATTATATCGTAAACAACAAAAGAAAAGACGATGGTTGGTGGCAGCTTCTATTGTGACTGCACTCTGTCTTGGAGTCTGGGCGGTCTCGTATTTTTCCGGAGTTGAAAATGCACCCCTAGTTGCTCAAATAAATAAAAATGTACTTCCGGGAAAACAGCAGGCCGTGTTGACCTTGTCAAATGGCGAGACGATACACTTGGGCGGGAATGATAGTACGACAATCCGCGAAGGTGGAAATCTGATGAAAATAGCGGATAATCAATTGGACTATGCTGCGACAGACAAAGATGAGGTGCACATCCATAAACTCAATGTACCTGTTGGCGGAACCTATCGTATTCAGTTGAATGATGGAACAGTTGTCTGGTTAAACGCCGATTCTGAAATAGAATATCCTTCTGTATTTACGGGTAGTGAACGACGCGTAGCGATTAAGGGTGAAGCTTTTTTTGAGGTCGCAAAGGATCCTTCGAGACCATTTCGCGTAGAAGTGGGTGAATCTACTGTTGAGGCCGTGGGTACAGCTTTTAATATCAATACGCACCTCAAACAAGGTCAGATCAAGACCATACTGACCGAAGGGAAGATAAAAGTAAGTGTCGCGGACGAGTCGGTATTGATAGGTCAAGGAAATGCAACATTGATCAACAATAGACAGATCACTGTGGTAAAAGCGGATCCAGAGGAAGCTCTCGCCTGGAAGGAAGGATATTTTTATTTTGGCGGAAAAGACCTCAAGAGTATCATGAACGAGGTTGCTCGTTGGTATGATATTGATGTCGAATATAAACATGCGGTCAGTGAAGAAAAATATAAAGGGGGAATCAAACGAACCGAATCTATCCAGGCGGTATGTGCGGTACTGAAAGGGGTAACCGGTCTGGATATCAAGATCAACAATAGAACACTAGTGATAAAATAAAAAGGAGGTCAATGATAAAATAATCAACAAGCAACATAATAAAGAATCTTAAAAAAACTGGAGGTACGGGAATACCCCCAGTCAGCATATAAGGTTCTAAACGAACTATAGTACTAACACAATTACAAGTAAAACCTTATCTAATCAAATGTATGGAATTTAAGTATATATGGCAAAATCTATTTGTCAGATGGCGTAGCCATATGCTGTTCAAAACACTACTAACCATGAAACTTACTGTATTTCTCGTAATTATGGGGACGTTGAGTGCAGCTTCAAAAGGTCTGGCCCAGAAAGTTAGCCTTAAATTGAACAATTCAACGATGGAAAATGCCTTGGGAGCAATTAAAGCGCAGACAGGTTTTCGCTTTATTTATAAAGAAGCTACCTTAAGGAAAGCTTCCAGTGTCAATATCAATTTGACAAAAGTGCCGTTGGAACTTGCTTTAAAACAATTATTGCAAAACCAGCCTTTAGATTATCAAATGTACGAAGGGACGGTTGTCATCGTACCGAAGCCTACGAAAAAGAACCCCTCACCGGGCACGGTAAGCAGCACGATCCAGCGTGAAGTGCAAGTCACAGGTACGGTCAAGGACTCCCTCGGTACCATATTGCCCGGTGTATCCATCTACCTCAAAAGCAAGCCTAGTGTAGGAACTACCACTGACCTCAACGGTAATTATATTCTCAAGGTACCTGCCACGGAGGTGCTGGTATTCAAAATGGTGGGTTATCGTACGGAAGAGGCTCCAATCGCTGGACGGACTAAAATCGACATTATTCTAGAGCAGTCTTCGGCTTATGTCGATGAAGTTGTGGTGACTGCATTTGGTCAAAAAACCTTGCGGGAGAGTGTGGTCGGTGCAGTTACTACGGTATCTCCAAAGGAATTGCGTACCGGAAGTAGCAATCTTACCACGGCCTTACAGGGGAGGGTTGCGGGGATGATTTCCTTCCAACGCAGTGGTGAACCGGGACTCGACAATGCTGACTTCTTTATCCGCGGTGTCGGAAGCTTCGGTGTCAATAATTCGCCGCTGATCTTGGTTGATAATATGGAGGTTACCGCGAATGATCTGGCCCGGATCCCTGTGGATGATATTGAAAGCTTTTCGGTTCTGAAGGATGCCGCAGCGGCGGCAGTATACGGTTCACGAGGAGCTAACGGTGTATTGCTCGTAACGACCAAAATGGGGAAAGAGGGCCCTGCGCGTCTTAATTTTCGCGTGGATCAACGCCTGTCGTCACCAACAGAAAAGGTGAAGATCGCAAATCCGGTCACGTGGATGAAAATGCAGAATGAGGCCTATATGACCCGCGACCCGCTGACAGAACGTCGCAACTTATATTCTCCGGAAAAAATTGCCCGAACAGAAATTGGAGATGATCCCTATGCCTATCCGGCTGTTGATTGGCTCGGTATGTTGATCAAAGAAAAAACCAATACCCAGAACTATAACCTGACTATTACTGGAGGAAGTCAGATCGCGCAATATAATATCAGTGGAAATATGACCAGGGACTTTGGCTTGATCAAAGTGGATCCCCTGAATAATTTCAATAACAATGTTGATTTCAAGGTGTATAACCTTCGGAGCAACATCAATATCAATGTGACCAAGTCAACCACACTTGCGGTAAGAGCATTAGCAAATCTTCAGGATTACAGTGGTCCGATTGTGGGGGGAGCTGATGCATTCAGGTATGCCCTGCGTTCAAACCCAGTTCTTTTTCAACCGGTATACAGACCGGGAGTGGAACAATCCTATATCCGGCACCCCATGTTTGGAAATGCAGAGGATGGACGTTACTTAAACTCTTATGCGGAGGTGGTAAAGGGGTATCAAAACTACAAACGCAGCAATATTGTGCTTTCTGTCGAATTGAACCAAAAGTTGGATTTCCTGACTGAGGGACTCCGTTATCGTGGCATGCTAAACGTGACGCGTAATTCTTATTTCGCCGAAAATAGACAGTACAAACCCTTCTATTATGAGTTTATGGGGTATGATGCGAGTAATTCGCCCTATTATAACCCACTCAATCCCGAGCAGGGAACAGAATATCTGGATTATAGTCCCGCAGATCGCACCAACGCTGCTATCTTTCGCCTGGAAAACCAGATCCTTTATGACCGTACATTTGGCAAACACGCGCTTAGTGGAATGTTTTTAACAGCAATCCAGGACCGTGTAGAGCCTGATACCCGTACCCCATCTTTACTGAATACATTGCCTTACCGTAATGTTTCCTATTCGGGACGGTTTACTTATTCGTTCGATAAACGGTATTCCGCAGAATTTAACTTTGGATACAACGGTTCGGAACGCTTCGCAGACAAACATCGCTGGGGATTTTTCCCATCAGCGGGCCTTGCCTGGAATGTACAGAATGAAAGCTTTATGGAACCCTATAGGGATGTTGTTTCACTCCTTAAATTGAGGGCTACACACGGTCTGGTGGGGAATGATGTGATTTCTGCGACAAGTTCCCGCTTCTTTTATCTTTCGGATGTAGAGCTCAATTCGGGAAATCAGTCCTATACATGGGGGATGCCCGGCGAAACCCGCCGAACGATCAATGGTATCGATATCAGACAATACCAGAACAACGACATCACATGGGAGATTTCCAGACAGTCCAATCTTGGTCTTGAGCTGGGACTTTTTAAAAGCTCATTTAAATTGACCGTTGACTATTTCAATCAAAAACGCTCGAATATCGTGCAGACGAGAGCTTCCATTCCATCTACAGCAGGTTATTCGGCGAATATCCTGGCCAATGTTGGCAAGTATAGTTCACGGGGTGTTGATGCCGAAATGAACTATTCAAAATCTGTAAACTCCGACCTATGGTTTCAGGCCCGGGGTACTTTTACTTACGCGACCGGTAAATATGTCAATTACGAAGAACCGCAATACGAATACCCTTACTTAAGTAGGATTGGGCTAAGTGCCACACAGCAAAGAGGATATGTTGCCGAAAGGTTATTTATTGATGATGATGAGGTACGCAACAGTCCTGCACAAACTTTTTCTGAGCAGGTACTCGGCGGGGACATAAAATATTTGGATATCAATAAAGATGGTGTCATTAATTCCAATGATATGGTGCCTATTGGTTTGCCGACCACACCTGAGATCAATTATGGTTTTGGCTTGAGTACTGGCTATAAACGACTTGATTTTTCTTTCTTTTTTGCAGGCATGGCGCAGACCTCCCTGTTTATCAATCCGACTTATACCGGATCTGCTCCATTTGGCAGTGTAACGGCGCCGAATGCCGTGCTACAGGTCTGGGCAGACAGCTATTGGTCGGAAGGTGACCAAAATCCATATGCCCTATGGCCACGATTGAGTAGTACGCCGATGGCGAATAACACGCAGACAAGCACATTTTGGATGCGTAATGGTAATGTCTTTCGTCTCAAACAGGTCGAACTGGGATTTGAATTAAATCCGGAAGTGGCCAAACGCTATAAATTTCAGCGGTTTAGAGTCTACGCTAGCGCAACCAACTTGCTGAAATTCAGTAGTTTCAAAATGTGGGATCCTGAGCTCGGTGGTAATGGATTGGGCTATCCGCTACAACGGGTGTTTAACCTTGGTATTAATGCAAGCTTTTAATTATGAAAAGAGAAATTACAAAATATTTAATTGGTGTGTTATTGGTCATTGCCAGCGCATCCTGCAGCAAATATGTGGATGTTGTACCGGATAATGTGCCGATACTCGAACATGCTTTTGCAAGCAGGGTAATGGCCGAACGCTATCTGGCTACATGTTATAATGCCATGCCCAATTTTAGTGGTTACAATGCTAACCCCGCAATCATGGGTGCAGGAGAGATATGGACAAATGAACAGATTGCGTCGGCCGGTAAAAACATTCTCCGTGGCGCACAGAATGCGGATAGCCCCTTGCTGAACGAATGGGATGGTACATCCAGCCTCTGGCGTGGTATCTCGGATTGCAATATCTTTATAGATAGTATCGGTCAAGTACCGGATATGCCTATCGAAGAACGTGATAAATGGAAAGCTGAGGCAACATTTCTCAAAGCTTTTTACCATTATGAATTGTTGAAACGTTATGGACCTATTCCTATCATGGACAAATTTATCCCGGTAGGGTCGGATTTGGAAAACTATGCGGTTGAGCGGCAGCCAGTCGATGATGTGTTTACCTATATTATCAAAACGATTGATGGTGCCATGGAGTTCCTTGACCCCAATGTGGTTGATGTGAATGCCGAAATGGGACGTGTGAACCGGATAGCTGCTAAGGCAATCAAAGCGGAAGTACTGGTGTACGCTGCAAGCCCGCTGTTCAATGGTAACCAATCGTTGGTGGCTACGATCAAAAATCAGAACGGGAAGCAGCTTTTTAATACCACTTATTCGGCTGAGAAATGGATCAGTGCGGCAAATGCCTGCCGGGAAGCTATTGAAGCTGCTGAGCAGGGAGGGAAGTCGCTATTTGTCTGGCAAGCGCCTCCCGGAGTTAATATTACCCGCCCTGAGGCTATCGCACAGCTGAGCTCGAGATTGGCTTTTAGCCAGAATAAAGATAATACCGAAGGACTCTGGTTTTACTCCAATAACCTTATCAGCAATGAAGTTCAGTTATCCTATATGCCACGCGGATGGGATGCCAATACACAGTCGAATGCAAGTATTCGCTCCTTTCTCTCGGCTAGCCAGAATATGATCGCTAAATACTATAGCGCCAATGGAGTGCCCATAGATGAGGACAAAAGTTATCCTTATAGCCAGCGTTTTGAGGTAGTCAATGTGACCGATCCCAAATACCAATATGATGTGGCACTCAACAACCAGACTATTCGTCTACACTTGGACCGCGAGCCACGTTTCTATGGCAATATCTCTTTCGATGGCGGACGTTATTTTATGCGTAGCAATGCGACAGAAGCAGGTGCCTTCAGTACCTTTTATCGACTAGGGGGAAATGTGGGGATAAACAATGGTACTTACTATAACGTCACGGGATATGGTGTTAAAAAATATGTGAACTATGAAAATACCTTTGGGGCTTCCAATTCAATGAGTATTGTATCCTTCATTGCTCCAGTGATCCGCTTAGCAGACCTTTACCTGCTTTATGCCGAAGCACTTAACGAAGTGAACGGCCCCACGGCGGAAGCGGTATCCTATATTGATAAAGTACGTGCCAGAGCAGGGCTAAAAGGGGTAGAAGCAGCTTGGCTGGAGTACTCAATCTACCCAAGCCGCCCCGCGACAAAGGATGGTTTGCGGAAAATCATAAAGGATGAGCGGACGATCGAACTTGCATTTGAAGGTAAACGCTTCTGGGATCTACGTCGTTGGAAAGATGGGACTGAGGAATTGAGCAAGGAGGTCGTGGGCAATGATGTGAATCAGCAAAACCCCAATCTTTACTACAGACAGATGGTATTCTATTCCCCGAGTTTTACAGAGCGGGATTATTTTTGGCCGATCAGCCGCGCAGAGTTGCGTAGAAATCCCAAAATGGTTCAAAATTATGGATGGTAGTTTTTAAAATAATCAATATGAACTTAGTATATAACACAAAAGGATTACTTGGGCTCTTGATCTTTGTAGGGCTATCTATTGCTCTTTTTCAGGGATGTAAGGAGGATGTGGGGATACAGCCGATCAAAGAGGGCGCAGTAGCAGGGCAGGTGACAAATGTGCGCACCTATGCATTGGCCGGTGCTGCTGTAATCAAATATGATCTTCCTATAGACAAGGATTTCCGCTATGTAAAAGCAGTCTATGTATTGAACAACGGCAGTCGTGTAGAGACTAAATCTACCCAGTACAAGGATTCTCTTCGGGTAGAAGGATTTTCTGTTGCGGGCAGATATGATGTCGAACTTTATTCTGTAAGTGTTGGCGAGGTCGCGTCCAAGCCGATCGTCGTCACAGTCGACGTTGCTACTCCTTACAATCGACTGATCTCAGAGAGCCTGAAAAGTGATTCAAAATTTAATTCCACCTATGGCGGAGTCAATATTTACATTGACAATAAGGAGAAACAACCGCTGGTTGTCATTGTCATGAAAAAGGATGCGGAAAACAACTGGAAAAATATTGATACAGCCTATACGAGCCTAGAAACGCAGACCCTACGTGTACGCGGCATAAGCGAAGGTATGAGCACCTTTGGGGTATTTATTCAGGATAAATGGCGCAATAATTCAGATACCATTGCAAAGGAACTGGCTCCACTGGAAGAAATATTGATTCCCAAAGATACCTGGCAGCTGACCCAGATTGCTGTAGGCGCCATTGGTGGGGATTGGGATACGTTTAATGGAACTTACGGCGGGCGTAGTTTGAAATATAAGACATTATGGGATAACAAGATGACATCACATGGAGATGAGGCCTGGTTTGCATCGACACCAATTCCTTTTTCTTTCTCAATTGATCTTGGCGCACAGTCTATCCTAAGCCGTATCAAAACCTGGCCACGGATGTCTGATTTAAATGGATCGTATACGACCACCCATGTGAAAAAATTCCAGGTATGGGGATCTAACAATCCAGATATGAATGACCCAAGCTTTGACAAATGGTTTTTATTGGGAACGTTTGAAAGTGTAAGACCCTCAGGGTTACCCTTTGGACAGGCTGCCACAACGGATGACAAAAATTATGTAAAACAAGGTGAAGAATGGGATTTTCCGGATGTAAACCCTACAGACCCACGTTATAAGAACCGCTATATCCGTATCAAGGTATTGAGTACATGGAATGGTATTGAAGCTTCAGACAAAAATCCTTCTGCTATTATCATGTCCGAGATCACCCTCTGGGGACAGCGTTAGCAGATGATTGTTTAATAGTAATGAGTGAAAATTATGAAAAGAAAAATAATATATATATGTGCGCTTATAGTTGGACTGGCAGCCTGTAAGAAGGAAGATCACTATTATAAGGCCTATTTGGAGAATGCTGAGCGCTACTATCCCGGAGCATTGGATTCATTGGCAATATATCCCGGCAACGGGAGAGCTCAGGTGCATATGCGTTTGAGCACCGATCCAAAGATAAAGCGGGTACGCTTGGTGGTAACCAACGACTTAAATGCGCTGCGGGACACATTGTATTATAATATTGCAGCTTCAGAGATCGGAAAAGAAAAAAATATCTTTCTGGACCAACTGAAGGAAACGCGTTACACGGTCAGTGCCCGTGGCTTTAGTGCAGAAGGAGACAGTTCGAAGGCGATGACAGCAACGACATCCGTGGAGGGTGAACGTTACGGCGCGACGGTCTTGAGCCTCAATAGGGTATTCAACAATTTTACAACTTCGCCGGGTGGCCGAAAACAGGCTATATTTTTCGTCGAGACCGTAGGTAGCGGTTTCTCCCCATTACAGGGGACGCGGGTATATTTTGATAGATCAGACAATAAGCGGGATTCAATTTTCTTGGCGCCATTGGATTTCGCTGTGGAGTTTCCCTCCGACATCCAAGCCAAAGGAAGTATTTCTTTTGTCAGCTATTATAAAAAGACAATGTTCTCCTTGGATAATTTCCAGACAAATGAAAAGGTGGTCAGTTATTAACCTTGCAGATTAACCTAGTAGGATGCTGTTTCAATTTACTGAAACAGCATCCTACTAGCTGTTATTTTTTAGTTGCGCAATCGGAGCTGATCAGCTTTCCTGCCGATGCAGACCCGAAGGCCCTCGGTCATAAAATTGCCCATTGTTTTATCGAGGGGAAACATGCACTTCATGCGGGCAAATGGATTAGTTATTCGGAGACTTTCTACTGGATGGGAGCTGTTAACTATGCCATTTAACGGGTGACAGGGAGATGATGCAGGCGATGAAAGATTGCTTTTCCAAATTAACCTCAAGCGAGAAGCAGCTGCTCCCAATTATAAATCATGTGGACTTAAATATGTTCGGCAATCTCCCTTTGCGGTCAGGCTGCAGTGTCGGAGGTCTGTGTGGGCACCAATAAAAAGAACGATAAGCAGTATTATTATGACCATCCCCGCCATACGGGTGATTATCATGGACAGGCACCTTACCTATGGTGCGTTAATGCGCTGCTGGAAAACAGCGGCGAGTCGGTCTGATAGGGCTTTGCTGGGTTATGTTGTTAATATATTCTTTACCTGGCCTTAATGCTGTATTTGTATTAAACCCTGATCTTTACGGCAGACGAAGAATTATTGGATCTAAAAAGTATGCTTGTGAAAACCATAGACGCCGTACTGTTACAACGTCTAAAAGATGCAGATTACAGTGCTTTTGATGAGATTTATGCGCATCATTGGAGCGCTCTTCTCCAAATTGCAGTGAGGAAGCTGGACGATGTGGATCTGGCCATGGATCTTGTTCAGGATCTCTTTGTGGACCTCTGGCAAAGACGGTACATGATCGATATCCATAGCACATTGCGAGCCTATCTTGTTTCAGCCCTATACCATAAGCTTTTCCAGTATTTCAGAAAGAAAGGTGTACAGGAGAAACATATTGAGCAATATAGCTTAATGATACAGGATGGCTTACACGATGTTTTTCCGATTGATGGCTATGAAGAAAACTATACAGATGTATTGGTTGCGATCGAACAGTCTGTGGTGGAGATGCCCGACCGGATGCGGATCGTTTTTAACCTGAAATATCAACGTAGCCTCAGTAACCACGAGATTGCGGAACAATTGGGCATTTCGCTTCAGACCGTAAAAAACCAATTGAGTAAAGCCTTGAATCTTGTGCGCCAGCACATGCAACAGCGGCAGCTGAATCCAACGGTTTTTTTGTCATTATCTTTTCTACTCTTCTTTTAGCAAAAATAGTACATCTTTTTTGGAGAAAAAAGTTCGTGTAAAATGCACCTGTTTTTTTAAAATAAACTTTACATAAACTTAATACGTTTGGGATGGTACGATCGGCCTATTGTAGCAACTATAGGATGTATGCAAGAAAGAAAAAGAGAACTGGAAAAATTAATTCAGAAGTATTCATCAGGACAGCTAACCGATCTCGAGCGTGAGCATTTAACAAAATGGCTGCAGGAGCTTGATGTGACTAAAGGGGATAACTTCGAGCTGGAAGGGGCAAGTCGTCAGATGAAAGAAAAGATTGATGCACGCCTATTGTCCACTGAGACGACTGTGAAAATTCAGCATCCCTCTTGGCTGTTTCTGTGTAAAATTGCAGCGTTTGTTCTTTTTTGTTTTTCGTTTTCATGGTTTCTGCTGGAAGGGAACTCCACTGGAGAATCAGAGCAAAAGCGCTCCGTTAGTGTCGCGAAAAGTTTGCCTAAGTCCATAAAGAAGACATGTACGGTAGTGCAGGATAGTATGATTTTATTGGAAGATGGTAGTAAAGTGCGTCTTTTAGCAAATTCTACAATGAGCTGGCCGCAACCTTTCCCAAAGGAGCAGCGTGCGATTCAATTGCAGGGAAAGGCTTTTTTTGAAGTGGCGCATGATAAAACCCGCCCATTTACCGTTCTGGCAAGCAATATTCTGACGACGGCATTGGGAACCTCATTCTGGGTTACACAGGATACGAAAAATGCCAAACCCAGGGTGCGCCTGATCACAGGAAGAGTTTCCATTAAAGAACGTGGCAAAGATGGGAAAGAAAGGCTGCTCGCATATTTGACGCCAGGGCAAACCTGGAAGGAAAGGCCTGTAGACCTGAAAAAAGAACAGCTTTCGGCAGCTGAAAAACCAGTGGAAATGGCGGTTCCGATCGCATTGGTATTTCACCACAGACCCCTCACGGAAGTGTTGCCCGCCATTGCGTCGTTCTACCAGACAACCATTGTCTTTACTGCAGATGAAGTCTCTGGATTATCATTATATGGTACCTATACACACGAAAATGATGTTGCGCAAATTCTACAGACCATCTGCCTTGCAAATGATCTGGAACTCAAGTTTAATTCCGAAACAAATACCTATACGATCGTAAAGAACAGTCAATAAAAATCAATAAAAATTCAATGATAAGCACCCCGAAATAGGGGAGCCTGGGAAAACTATGTACCATTATTAATGAAAAATATGCAACTATCTTTAACAAAGACAAGCCCAGCCAAAGGGGCTTTATTACTGCTTTTGGCAATTGCTTTTGGTCACAAGGGCTTTGCGCAACAGCAGGGAGAGCTTGTTGTCATCGTGCAGGACGAAAAGTCGAAAGGCTTGGCCAATGCAACCGTCACGGTGAAGAACAAACTGAGTAACTTCAAACGTTCGGGTCAGGCTGATCAGCAGGGAAAGGCAATGTTCAACGATCTGCCTGTAGACAGCAATTATTGTATCGCAGTTAGCTATACGGGGCTGCAAGGCAAAGAAGAATGCCAGTTCATCGTCACTGCGGGAAAGCGCTCGAGTGTAGTCTTTCAGTTGAGCGACGCAAATCAGATAGACGAAGTTGTCGTCGTGGGCTATGGTACACAGAAAAAGACCAATCTATCGGGGGCTGTGGACCAAATCAGTGGCGAGGTACTTGCCAGTCGCCCAATTTCAAATGCGGCACAGGGGCTCCAGGGAATCTCGCCCAACTTGAACATCCAATTCAATTCGGGCGAACCGGGGGTAGCACCCAAAATCAATATCCGTGGTATAACGTCAATCAATGGGGGAGATCCCTTGATTCTGGTTGACAACGTACCTATTTCGGCAGCCGAATTAATCCGGATTGCACCACAGGATATTGAATCATTTACAGTCATCAAAGATGCTTCCGCTGCGGCAATCTATGGGGCCCGCGCGTCTTTCGGCGTCCTGATCATTACGACCAAAACAGGAAAAGGTGATGTAAAGGTGAGCTATTCCAATAACTTCACCTGGAATACGCCCACTGTAATGCCCGATAAAATCACAGATCCCTATGTGTTTTCAAGATTATTGCAAACTTCTACGGATAATACCCCTTGGAATAATGTCAATTATTCGGATCAATTTTATCAATATGCCAAAGAACGCTCGGATAACCCCTCGATCGCCGGTGTGCGCATCAACCCATCTGATCCAAAAGCCTGGGAATATATGGGCAACCGGGATTGGACGCGTTATTTCTTGTCGGACTGGAACGCGACCAATACGCATGACTTGTCTATCTCGGGTTCAAATGAAAAAGTACAGTACTATATCAGCGGGAGCTACAATCGGCAGAATTCGCCCGTTAAACTGACGGCGGACTATTTTGACCGTTACAACTTACGGTCGAAAGTGAACTATAGACTTTCTGATTTTATTTCATTCGGCAACAACACGGTCATCGGAAGTATACGTCGGCTGGCCCCTTCGCAGATGAGTCTAGCGGATATTTATAATATTTTTCCAACTTCTTTTGATAAGAATCCGGATGGCACCTGGGCCAACTCTTCGGCAGGTGTTATTGCGGCACGGATGGTTGACGGTGGAAAGAGTGATCGGAAACATCTGGATGTGCAATCGACCTTTAATACTGAACTTCGCTTTTTTGGAAATAAATTCAAAGTAAATGCCGATTATACCTTTCAGCGTAACTCGTTGAACCGAAATTGGTACACCAAGCAGTATCAGATCGGTTACGGACCGGATGACATCCGCAAAGAGGGAACGACGGGGGCTTATCGTGAAGCTGGGTTTTCCTATTATAACGTATACAATATATATGGTACCTATCTGCAGTCTTTTAACAAGCATCAGGTCAATGCGGTACTGGGATTCAACCAGGAAGATTATCGGTATGAAGTCATCACTGCAGAACGTGCAGGTTTGATTTCGGAATCCTTTCCAACGATTCAATTTGCGACCGGAACGATGAAAATGGGCGAAGCTATTGATACCTATGCCCTGCGCGGTGCGTTCTATCGGTTGAACTACACCTATGACGATAAGTATATCGTCGAATTCAATGGACGCTACGATGGTTCTTCGCGTTTTCCCAAGAACAAACGTTTTGGCTTTTTCCCTTCGGGATCCGTTGCCTGGCGTTTAGATCGTGAAAATTTTATGTCTTCCATTTCAGGCCTGGATTTATTGAAGTTGAGAGCTTCCTATGGTCAACTGGGGAATCAGTCTGTCGCTAACTATGGCTATCTCCCTTCGATGGAAAAAAAGGATTCGGATTACTTGTTTGGAAGTGAACGCGGTATCTTTATTGATGTGCCTTCGTTGGTCTCCCCTAATTATACTTGGGAGAAGGTGAATACGGTGAACGTTGGCCTGGATGTCGCTGTTCTCAAAAATAAACTGTCGGCCAGTTTTGATTATTATTCCAGACGTACCCTGGGTATGTTGACCCTGGGTAGGGATCTCCCCAATATATTAGGTGCGGATGAACCAAAAGAGAATGCGGCCGATCTAAAGACAAATGGCTGGGAATTGACTGTGAATTTTCAGGATCATTTCGAATTGGCTAATGCCCCATTGCACTTTAATGCCAAATTGTTGCTTTCGGATTCACAATCCAAAATTACACGTTTTGACAACCCCAATAAGAGCATATTACAATATTATGAAGGCATGCAAATGGGGGAGATTTGGGGTTTACAAAGCAATGGTCTTTTCAAAGATGTGGCCGAAATCGCCAAGTTGGACCAGACTTCCATCATACCTTGGGGGGCATTGTCCATCGTACCGGGCTGGCCTACTTATATAGACCAAGATGGTAGCGGTAAGATTGAAAAAGGATATACACTGGGGGATACCAAAGATCTTAAAATTATCGGCAACTCCACTCCGCGTTATCAGTTTGGTATTGACCTTTCTGCAGATTGGAAAGGTTTTGACCTACGCGCATTCTTTCAGGGAGTCGGTAAACGCGATTATTACCCCTTGGATTACCTGTATTGGGGCACTTACCAACAGCCTTATGGAAACTTCTATGGACATTTGTTGGATTTTTATCGTCCAGAGGGAGACTCAGAGGCCGAACGTGCCCGCCATTCACAAGCTTACCTAAATCTGGGACTTGCGGATCAAAATCTCGATGCAGCCTATCCCATCTTACAATCTTGGCTTGCCGACCGTAATTTAGGTACCCGCATTGATCAGGCACAGGGATTGGCCATTCCCCAGACCAATTATCTATTAAATGCGGCTTATCTGCGTTTGAAAAACCTGACCATTGGGTATACCTTGCCCAAATCAATTACTTCCCGCGCCAAGATCAGTAACCTCCGCGTCTATCTGAGTGGTGAAAATATCCTCGAATGGTCGGCTGTGAAACGCTATTTTGATCCGGAGACGTTAAACGAAAATACCTATACCAATCCTGGAGAGAAGCCTGAACGCGTGGGCAACGGGCTGACATATCCATTCCAACGGAGTTTTTCTGCTGGTGTTCAAGTCACATTTTAATTGCTTATCATGATACATAAATATATAAAATTAGCCTTTGTATGTTCGGGACTTTTCCTACTTGGAAGTTGTAACGACAGCTATTTGGATCGTGTTCCCGAGACTGCGATCAACAATGAAAATTTCTTTAATACAGCGACCGATTTAGATTTGTATATCAACGGTTTGTATGATTTTTCAGGATTGGGCATCTATCAGGCAGATGCTACCACCGACAATGCAAGCACGACAGGCAATACGGAGATCAAAACCATTATGGCTGGAAATGCCTCCGCGGCGACAATCGCTGGCGGCTGGGAATGGAAACAGCTCCGCAAAATAAATTTCTTCCTGCAGCATATGGGAAAGGCGAGCATCAGTGCCAGCGAAAAGGCGCACTATGAGGGATTAGGACGGTATTTTAGGGCACGGTTTTACGCTGAGAAAGTGCAGCGTTTTTCGGATGTGCCCTGGGTAGACAAAGCTTTGGAGGTCGGTGATACAGATTATCTGTTTGCCAAACGTGACCCTCGGGCTACCATCGTCCAGAAAATTATGGAAGACTTTGAGTTTGCAGCACAAAATGTACAACCTCTAATCAAATTAGGAAAGGTCAACAAATGGGTTGTCTTGCAGGAGTATAGCCGCTTTGCGTTATATGAAGGAACATATCGCAAATACCATAATGAACTTGAACTGAAAACCTCTGCCAATACCTTTTTGACCAAAGCACATGAACTGAGTGATCAGATTATGCGTGAAGGTGGTTTTTCCATTTACACTACCGGTAAACCCAGTCAGGATTATGGAACATTATTCTTTAGTGAAAACCTGGAAAACAACAAAGAGGTGGTACTTGGCCGCTTTTATGCCAACAATGTACTGAATGCGGATTCTTGGCCTGGGATGTTCGGCAATTATGAATATTATCCGTTACGTGATCTGGTTCAGGCTTATTTAATGAAAGATGGGTCATTTTATTCTGCGCAAGCTGGATATGACAAGAATACCTTTGTCAAGGAATTCCAAAACCGTGATCCCCGTCTGGCGCAGACCTATGCCTACCCAGGATGGGAACTGATCTACTCGCATACCTATGCACAGGGTGCGGGTCTATATGTGCAACAGCTGGCGAAAAACTTTTCGGGCTACCATCAGATCAAGGGATTTCAAAATATATTAAGCCTGGAAGCGCGCAACAACCTGGATATTCCCTTGTACCGTTATGCCGAAGTCTTATTGAATTTTGCCGAAGCGAAAGCCGAGCTGGGACAGCTGACACAGGCTGATCTGGACCGTAGCATCAATCTGTTACGCAAACGTGCAGGAATGCCGGATATGGCCCTCAATGTGACTATAGATCCCGTTATGGCAACGCGCTACGCCAATGTCGAAAGCAGCCAGCGTAATCTGGTCTTGGAAATCAGACGGGAACGTCGGGTCGAACTTGCTTTCGAGGGATTCCGTTTCACTGATCTGATGCGTTGGAATGTCGGTGAGTTATTGAAAAATAAACGGGAGGGTATCTACTTCGCTGGATTGGGACAGCATGATATGACAGGTGATGGTATTCCAGATATCGTGTTGCTGGCATCCTCCGGAACTATTCCAGCTGTCAAAGAGAAAAATAGCCTTGGAAGGGAATTGCAATATTATCGTGTAGGACGTTTTGGGCAAGATGTAGGTGTCTTCCTTTCGGATGGAAATAGCGGTACCGTTGAAACCATCGAAAATACAGGGACTTTTGAGGTGCCTAAATTCTATTATCGCCCTATACCACAAGGGGAGATCCTTTTAAATGATAATCTTAAACAAATATTTGGATGGTAATGAACAGTTCAATAACACGTACTTTATATTTCCTTTTCGTAGCATTCTTGAGCTTCGAAACGGTACATGCACAGGAATTTAAGTTTGCATTTTTAACCGATATGCATGTCCATAGCGATTCGACACTTGGTCAGGTGGACCAACGCTTAAAGTCCTTGTCGCCAAAGGTCGAGCTGATCCTGAGCGGCGGCGATAATGTCGATATTGACAATTTAAAACCCGCTGATCTATCGGGTGGTGAGCAACGGCTCAAGCAGTTGAAAAGCCTTTTTGACCGTGTAAAAAAGCCTTACCACATGGCAATCGGCAATCACGACAGATTACCGCGGGATCTGCGGAATGGCAAAAATGACTTTGAGCTCTTTGAAAAGACTTTTGGTCAGACCTATTACAGCTTTGATCATAAAGGTTGGAAATTTATCGTATTAAATAGTGTCGAAACCAAGGATAACCATTACGTCGTTGGTGAAAAACAGTTGGCTTGGTTGCAGGATGTCCTGAAGAATACAGCAAAAGATCAGCCGCTGGTGATTATTTCTCATGTCCCCTTTTTATCGGTCTACTATCCGGTGTTGGAGGGCCGTTATACCGCCGCGGATACCTTTATCAATCAGAAGCAAATATTTGACCTTTTTAAAGAGCATAGCCTCAAGCTGGTGCTGCAGGGCCATATGCATTTGTATGAAGAAATTAAAGTCAAAGGTGTTCAGTTTATAACAGCAGGAGCAGTGTCAGGAAATTGGTGGAGCGGAAGTTTCGAGGGGACTGCACCAGGCCATCTTGAAGTGGATGTGAATGGAAAAGACTTCAGCTGGAACTATGTGAAATAAACTGATATTCTGCCTGATACGGTTTTTTAGCAAAAGGTTTGGTTTTTACATCAAAAGTTAATTCGTTCGCCAAATATAAGAACTCCTTATAGTCAGATTGTTTTTGATTGTAGTGGATGTGAAGATGTCCGATTCCAAAAATTTTTCGTACGGAATCGGACAATTTCAACCTGTTATCTTTTGACTGCAATTTTGTACGGTGAATAGTGGGTTACCAAGGAATCTCACCTGTTGCAGGGTTTGTCTCTTCGCAGAAAAATTTTCCTGTGGCCAATGCAGCGCTCAAAGAGAATAAAAAAATAATGTGGGTGCTTGTGATTTTCTTATTTAACATTATTGGTAGCGTCGAGCCAAACGCAGGTTCGATATTTATATCCTGACAGGTAGGCAGGGCCTATCCAGTCAGATGTCGGATTCTTTCAAATCCTGCTCATACCAAAACGATAAGCTTCGCTTTAAACTAAACTGCCGCGAACAAAATTGGCTATAGCTAGAAATGTTATCTTTGTTACTATGAAATTATATGGTTATTTAATTACGTTATCCAGTATTGTTTTGCTATCATTTACAAAGCAACACAACGCAATTCACAAAAGGTGGAAACTCGTTGCCGAGGAAATATCCCATCTTAATTTTGATTATACAAAACAGGAAGGATCCAGGGACAGGCTTGATTCCATTAAAAATGAAACGGTCCAATTCCTGCCGGATGGTTCATTTAAATCAGGTGATGGAGATGGTACTTACATTGTAACGAAAGACTCCATTCATGTAAATCTCAATGGAAAGAAGAGGACTTTTAAATACACATTGCATCATTCAAAATTAGTTTTGGAAACCTATATTAAGGATAGTAGACGTATTGTAAGATCAAGACTTTACTTGGAATAGGCGGGTTCCGGCCTGACCTATATCGGTGTGATCCGGTACATTGAACGAAGGGTACTGCCAAGAAGATTTAATAAGATGTCGTAGTCATTATAATCACTGTGGATACCGTATGCCATAAGAGTTGATCCAGGGTTAGGTAGATATTCCCATTGGGATAATCGTCCCGCATGGGGCTTCATGTATTTTCAAGCAGTTCATCATTCCGACTGTCGCATTTTTCTGAGCGATAATTTCTTGTAGTTGTTTTTTTATTGCTGCGTCGATTGTGCTTTGAGCTGAACGGTGATGACCAGCAAGGTAATGATCAGGAATATATTTTTCATCGAAATTGTTTAAAGCTTCTTAAATTCGAATGGAATTTGCAGACTATCTCCTGATACCATCGCATTTAATTGTGTGCCATCTCGCCAATATTTTATCCTATTTGGGAATGGCAGGGAGTCATTCTGTTTTATTTTCACTCTTAAGCAGTGGCAGAGCCATATCCTATAAAATTTTAAACAATCGATTGCACGACTTTAAGTTTTCTCCAATTTGATTAAATCTCCTATATTTCAGGTACTGAACTGTTTTATAAACAAAAGGAAACACCAATCACCTAAATAAAGAACATGAGATTTAAGTTACTTTTAGTTGCATTAGCGTTAATAGCCGCGGAAAATGGATTCGCACAGAAAAAGGAGAATAAGCCGCAGGACTGGCTGATCAGTGGCGCCGCACCGTACCAATCCCGCATTGTGGTCGATGGCCAGAATATTGTCTTGGACAATGGGCTCGTGCGCCGCTCTTTTTGGATCAAGCCAAATGCTTTCTGCTATGATTTTACCAACTTAACTACAGGACAGCAGCTGATTCGTGCCGTACAGCCTGAGGCTCAATTGCAGCTCAACGGCAAGTGGTATAATGTCGGTGGGGTGCATGGGCAGAAGGAACGCGCTTATCTGCGACCGGAATGGATGCCCACATTTACGGCAAAACCCGAAGATTTTAGTTATGTCAAACATGAGGTCAGTGAACTGGATCCACTGCTGCCCTGGAATGGGGACAAGTGGTGGTCTACACATAAGGCTGCCGGTAAAGGGAAGGTCCTGACCTTTACCTATGCTGCTCCGGCCGCCGCAGCATTATCCGGGATTGAAGTGAAAGTACATTATGCCATCTACGATGGGATCTCGCTGATCAGTAAATGGGTAACCATTCAGAACGGCGGTAATCAGACGGTGCAGATCAATCAGGTGATTAATGAAAAGCTGGCGCTGGTCGAAGAAGAAAGTGCTGTGGTGGGTTCGGTCGAGGATATGAAAAAACAGCATGGCCTTTACGTCGAAAGTAATTTTGCGTTTAATAATGCCATGCGTTATCACCTGAGTGATCAGTCTTTACACTGGAAAGCGGATTCTACCTATACCTCACAGGTGAATTACGACTTGAAAACGCCGGCGATCATGGAGGTGTATCCGACGGTGGGGGTAGGTGTCAAGCTCGCCGCAAGGGACAGCTTTAGCTCGATCCGCTCCTGGGAACTGCTGATGGATAGTTATGATCGGGAGCGCCGTGGACTGGCCATTCGAAAGATGTATAGGACCATTGCGCCATGGACCACCGCCAATCCGATCTTTATGCACCTGGTAAGCAAAAAGGACGAGCAGGTCTACACTGCCATTGACCAATGTGCCGCCACAGGATACGAAGCTCTCATCCTTAGCTTTGGCAGCCATGTAAATATGGAGGATACAACAGCCGCAAACCTTGTAGCGTTGAAAAAGCTGGCAGACTATGCGCACAGCAAAAATATTAAAATAGGAGCCTACTCTTTATTTAGTTCGCGCAAGATCAGCGAAGCGGATGATATTATCAACCCGAAGACGGGAAAGACAGGTGGTACTTTTTTCGGGAATGCACCTTGTTTTGGCTCAAACTGGGGGATAGGTTATGCCCAACGGATCAAAACATTTTTTGAAAAAACAGGATTTGATATCTGGGAAAATGATGGCCCTTTTCCGGGTGATCAGTGTGCTTCAACAAGCCACCCCGGTCATCATGGACTTGAAGATAGCCAATGGGTGCAATTTAATATGCAAAAGCAGCTCTATCATTGGCTGAATGCCCGCGGCGTATATATCAATTCCCCGGACTGGTACTTTTTGGATGGTTCCAACAAGACAGGGATCGGGTATCGGGAAGTGAACTTTTCACTCCCTCGCGAAAATCAGCGCATCCTCAACAGGCAAAATATCTTTGATGCACTCTGGGAACAGAACCCGTCCATGGGCTGGGGATTTGTACCCTTAACTGCTTATCAGGGTGGTGGAATAGAGGCGGTATTGGAACCGCTGCATGAGCATCAGGAGGATTATAAACAGCTGATGATGCAATATTATGGTGCTGGTGTGCAGGCCTGCTACCGCGGTCCCCGTCTCTATGATACGGAGCAGACCAAGCAGACAGTGATTGATGTCATCCAATGGTATAAAAAATACCGCACGATCCTCAATGCTGACCTGATCCATCTGCGCCGTGCGGATGGCCGCGATTGGGATGGCTTTTTGCATGTGAATGCAGCTGAGAAAGGGCGTAAGGGATTGGGTATGCTATTTAACCCGTTGAAAACTGCAATCACACGGACCATTGAGATCCCTCTTCATTACACGGGTTTAAGGGGAAGTGCGAAAATAACCTTTGATGACAAGACCGTAAATACAGCATCTTTAGATCATCTGGCTAGAACGACAATGACCATTACCATACCGGCCGAGAGCTACCGCTGGTTTACGGTGGAATAGAATCTCTGGAGGAGGTGCCATTTGACCAAAGCGGCATTAGCGGCCAAGGTGATCCATCAGAACATAGATTACACAATGAAGCTGCGGGAAGATTCCAGCAAAAGAATAAGGGTAGTATCTGTTTCTGTCAGCCATTGGCCACTTGCAGCTCTGGAATTTAGCCTTTTACATCTTTAAGGGATGCACCGAAGTTGATATGTAAAACATTGCCATCCGGGGTAATCAGTGCGGGTACTGACTGGACGCCTAATTTTTCAGCTTCGCCAATGCGGGATCTGTCTTCACCGATATTGACAATTTCTACGTTGGATTCGCCGATAAGACCAATAATGTCTTGCTCTGCGCTGACACATACGGGGCAGCCAGCGTGATAAAAAGTTGATTTTTTCATATTTATTGAATCATTAAGTGATGACTTTATTGCCAATACAAACTTAGTTAGGAGACTTAACTCGCCACTGATCCAGAAGGAAGAAATCTAGCAAATAACTGGTGGAGGGATGGTTTGTTAATATACCTTAATGTTTGTTAAATCTTTGTTTCGCGCTATAAATATTTGTAAATAAAGTCGTTAATTAGTTGTAAACGGGAATATGATGGTTTCTGAATTTATTAAAAATAAGCATTTGGCGAATCGTGCCGGATTTGGAATCAGCCTCCAGCAGATCGCCGCCTTCGAACAGCAGTCTAACGTTGATGTTTGGCAAGTGTATTCCGCTGTACGGGAATTTGAACCGATCAACTTTAACAGAGATGAGGTGAATTTTGATTATGTAACTCTTTCAAAACTGAAAGCTGCGGAGAAAAAACAGATACAACAGCGTAACCGGCAGCGCAATATTGAAATTAATCTCAATTTTCTGACAGCTATGGTTCATTCCGAGGACCAACTGCGGGAGAAAATGGCTTTTTTCTGGCATGGACATTTTGCCTGCCGGGTAGTCAATTCAAAATTCAGCGTACATATACTCAATGAAATTAGAAAAAATGCGCTCGGAAATTTTCGCGATCTCTTGTTTGCCGTTTCCAAAGCCCCGGCTATGCTCAGTTTCCTCAACAACCAGCAGAATAAAAAAGGGCATCCGAATGAGAATTTTGCAAGGGAGGTCATGGAACTTTTCACGATGGGACGCAGTCATTATACTGAAGCGGATGTGCGGGAGGCCGCACGCGCATTTACGGGCTGGTCCTATGATAAGGATGCCAGATTTATAGAAAGGAAAAAGTTTCATGACCCAGGTTCGAAAACATTTTTGGGGAAAACAGGAAATTTTGATGGAAATGCTGTCCTGGATATTATTTTGGAACAACCGGCAACCGCAAGATTTATTACAGACAAATTATATCGTTTTCTGGTCAATGAACAAGTAGATAACGAAATCGTAAATAGCCTGGGAAAGGAATTCTATGAATCTGGGTATGACATAAAACGGCTGCTTGACAGCATATTTACCTCCGCTTGGTTTTACGAAACCAAAAATATTGGTAGCAAAATAAAATCACCGATAGAACTTATGGTGGGTATTATGCGGATGCTCCCCATGAAGGTCGAAAAGCCTGAAAACCTGATTGTGTATCAAAAATTATTGGGACAGATGCTATTATATCCCCCCAATGTAGCTGGATGGCCCTCGGGAAAGGCTTGGATCGACAGTTCGACCCTTTTGCTCCGGATGCAGATACCCCAGATATGGAGCGGACTCCGACCACTTGATCTCAATCCGCGGGAGGATGACGACCTGGACATGGGCTTAAGGCAAAATCGGAAGCTGGCCAAAGCCTTCAAAAATCCGAACATGTCGATCGCTTGGCAACAGGTCGAAGCTGCATTTGCTGGAAGGGAGCCGACAGAGCTCTTATTGCAAAAGAAACCGTCCTTTAAACAACGTATACTGGAAAAATACGCTGCTGGAAACACCAGAATGTCCATTATTGAAACGATGAGTATTCCCGAGTATCAGCTCTGTTAGCTAACCTAAAAAATACGACCATGATCATCAAAAGACGCGAATTTCTTAAAGTAGGATCCCTAGCAACAGCATCTATGTTACTGCCCAATTTTTTGAAGGCAATGACTTTGCCAAATGCCTTGGAAAGAGAGCAGAAAGTCTTGGTTATTTTACAATTGAGCGGTGGAAATGATGGACTTAATACAGTCATTCCCCGACGGAATGATATCTATTTTCGTGAGCGGCGGACCATTGCCGTCGAGAATGCACTTCCGCTCACGGATGAAGCAGGTATTAACCCGGCTCTAGGCTTCTTTAAAGAGCTATTTGATAATGGAGAACTGGCCGTGCTCAATAACGTCGGCTACCCCAATCCGGATAAGTCGCATTTCCGGAGCATGGATATTTGGCAGAGTGCGAGCCGGAGCGATGAGTATCTGGAGACCGGCTGGTTGGGACGGTATCTTGATGAAGCCTGCTACGACTGCACACATCCTACCCAAGCGCTGGAAGTCAATGATATGCTAAGTCTCGCCCTCAAAGGAAAGCAGAAAAAGGCTTTTGCCTTTAAGGATCCTAAAAAACTCTATCAAACCAGTCGTGAAGAATATTTTAAGTCGCTTTATGAAGACCATCAACATGAGGATGAAACAGTGGGTTATCTCTATCAGACATTGGGCGAGACAATCAACAATGCGGACTATATCTTTGAGAAGAGCAAAGCGAAGTCTACGGTAGCTGCTTATCCCGATTCGGCATTGGGAAAGGATTTCAGGACAATCGCCTCACTGATCAAATCGGATATCAATACACAGGTTTACTATCTACAGATCGGCAGTTTTGATACGCATATTAACCAGCGACAACGACAGGAGGGTTTATTTCGGACCATTAATGATGCGGTAGAAGCATTTGTTGGTGATCTTAAGAAAAACGGGCTTTTTCAGCATGTGATGCTGATGACTTTTTCGGAATTTGGCCGTAGGGTAGCACAAAATGCCAGTAATGGTACAGACCATGGAACGGCTAATCAGCTTTTTTTTATCTCAGGTGGTTTAAAACACAAGGGACTGCGCAATGCTTTGCCGGATCTTGAGCATCTAAACGAGGGAGATTTGATTTATTCGGAGGATTTTAGAAAAGTGTATGCTACGCTACTCAAGAACTGGCTAAATGTGGACTCTTCCAAAATATTGGGCTGGAAAAATGGGATTTATGATTTTATCTAAATAGGTTTGACTTCTTGACTGGGAACTTGATCGCCACTAGGTATTTTTACGTTTTTTATTGAGATTTATGTATTATTACGTGATTTTTAGCTCTTGCGTTGCTTTTTATTTTTTTTATCTACATCTTTAATTCGTTATAAACGTAAAATTTGAGTCCATTACATAACCTTCCTGAAGAAACCTTGATTCTTTTACTGAAAAAAAAGAACCAGCAAGCCTTTAGCTATCTATATGATAACTATATGGATGCGCTCTATGGGGTGGTGTGTCGTATCGTAGCATCCTCTGAACATGCCGAGGAGGTGATTCAAGATGTATTTGTTAAAATTTGGAAACACGTCGATCTTTTTGACGCCGAGAAAGGCAGATTATATACATGGATGATCAATATTGCGCGCAACACGGCATTGGATTACCGAAAATCTAAGGGCGTGGTGAACGAATTGAAAAACCAACCGCTCTCAAATATCGTAAATACAGAAGAAGAACAAGATCAAAGCCAGAGCGAACAGAGCGCAAAAGCAGATTTTATTGGATTCAAAAATATTTTGGATAAATTAAAGCCTGAATGTCGTATATTGATCGAGATGGCTTACTATGAAGGATATACGCAACAGGAAATTGCTGAACAGCTCGATGTTCCTTTGGGTACCGTAAAAACACGGACCAAAGCTGCATTTTTACAGTTAAAACAATTATTAAAGGACTTTCGTTAATTTTGGATATTGCAGCATACATATCATCAGGGATTATTGAATCATACGTTTTAGGGCTCGCATCTGAAGAGGAAGTAAGCATCCTAAACTGTATTCGAAAAAATAATGTCGAAGTGGAACAAGCCATTGCCGAAGCCGAAAAAGCGCTCGAGGGATTGGCCGATATCCAAGCGATACAAATGCCTGTTGCCTTAAAAGACGATATTTGGAATAGACTTGAAGCTGAAAACCTGGTCGCTAAGGATGACCAGATAGCTGATTTGCCAGCAGAACAAGCACTGTCCGAAGATACTGCTCTTCAATCCCCAATATTGGGCTCTGAAGAAGAAATTAAATCACTCGCACTACGTAAGTATTACGGCTGGGCGGTAGCGGCAAGTGTATTACTTGCACTCAGTATCGGTGCAAATTTATTTTTCTACCAACAGCAGAAGGAGAATAAGGAGATGCTAGTCCAGGCAAATGCCACGCTAGATATGCAAAACTCCACATTGGTTGTTTTACAGGATAAATGGAGCCTGGTGCAAAATCCGGCGGTGAAAACTATTGCACTAAAAGGTGTTGAAAATAAACCTGATCTACACGCACTCGTATTTTGGGATCAGACTTCAAAAGCAGTATACCTTAGTCTTGAACAGATGCCGGCTGCGCCAAAAGGCAAGCAGTATCAATTGTGGGCCATGGTCGATGGTCAGCCTGTAAGTGCTGGCGTATTTCCATTGAATGGCAAAGAAGCGATGGCCAACAAAATGCTTGATATTCCTAAAGCACAAGCCTTTGCAATTACACTCGAAGATGAGGGGGGCAAAGCTGTACCTACGCTCACCGAACTTTGTGTGATGGGCAGCATATAAAAAGGTATACTGCCCTCATTGTTCTATTTCTTCAACATTATCCTCTTATTTACTGTCCGAAGTATTCTGCTGGTATTCAAATATTTCAATAATGTTTTCGGCCAGTTCTTTTCCATAATGCTGCTCCACAAGATAAAGCGCCGCATCTATTCCTGCGGTTATCCCAGCAGTGGTGATCAACCGTTTCTGATCGACAAACCGAACAGCACGTTTGACGATACTTTTTGGATTGTGCTGTTCTAAAGCATCTACCAGCATGGCGTGGGTGGTAATTTCATAATGATCCATAATACCGGTTTTGGACAGCAGCATGCTTCCGGTACAAACTGAAAAAATAATCGCCCCTCGGCCATAGTGGTCTTTTACCCAGTTCATTAAGGTTTGCTGAAAATCATTATCCTGTAGGTACTCCATGACGCAATCGGGATTGGCTCCGGGAATAACAATCATATCTGGAAGAGGAGCGGTGTGTATGCTGTGCGTTGGGATGAGTGCCATGGTCGCCGCTTCCATTTGCACGGCTTCTCTGGTCTTCCCGACGGTATAACAATGATAACTTCCGGGAGCGATAACATTGGCCTTGATAAATACATCCAGTGGGCCATTGAGATCAAGTGCTTCGACTTGATCATAAATTAAAAATGCGACATTCATGCTTTTGTTGTTTTGGTTTGAATTCATCATGATATACAAGTTGTTGTTCGTTAAATTGGAACATAGTTTTCCCTGCCAGTGATTGAATACCAGCATTTTTTGTGATTTTAACTAAGGTGAAATGGGTTACTCGCTACCTTTACAGGTCTTTCGGAATTGCACTGGAGAAATGGAGAGGTATTTCAGAAATAGGCGCCGAAGGGAGACCACATTTCCAAATCCGCATTTTTGGGCAATCATAGCTAAGCTCATATCGGTATATTCCAACATGTTTTTGGCCTGATCCAATCGCATTTTCTCCAGAAACTTACCGGGTGTCATACCCGATTCTTTGAGAAATACCCGCGAGAAATTACGGACACTCATATGGACCGATTCCGCCATGTAGTCTATACTGACCGCTTGGCCAAGCTTATCTTTGAGCAAATCCCTGATTGCCTTGGTGAAGGGCGATAACAGGTCATAGTCGCCAACCAGGTCTCCAAATTGGGTCTGTACACCTGGACGTTTCAAATATAGCACAAGATGTTTGGCTACTTCAGAAGCTAAAGGTTTTCCAAAATCTTCTTCCAATAGTGCCAAGGCGAGATCTATTCCTGAGGTTACTCCACCTGAGGTATAGATGCCCTCATCACGGATAAAAAACGGATTGACATTGACTTCAAGCTCCGGATAGTCCTTTTGCAGGATAGCAGCGTATTTCCAATGGGTAGTGACCTGTCTACCTCTTAATAATCCCGCTTTGGCCAAAACAAATGCCCCGACACAGACTGATCCGATACGTCTTACACTTGTAGCCCGACGTTGCAGGTAGCTGTAAAGGCCAGTGTTGACTTCATCCAGCACGCTAAGTTCGGTACCGGCAACGAGTAGCGTGTCTATCGGAAAATCATCATCAATAATGGAATGCCCGCAGGTAAGGGGAATTCCAGCACTTGAATATACGATCTTATCTGAGGTACTGGATATCAGCTCCACTTCATACTTCAGTGCACTATCATCTGGCAAAAAGTGGTTGGCAGACATAAATACATCACAGGGACCCGCAACATCCAATAACTGTACCCCCGGCAAGATCAAAAGTGCAATTGTTTTTATTCCTGTTTGTTTCGCTGTGTTTTCCATCGTTTGCGCTGTATGGTACAAATGTACGAAGAAGGTGATATGGCTACAATGACAAAGAATGGACAGATTCGGCCATTTCGGGGATGATTTAAATTTACCGGACTTTTATTCTTAAGATCAATTTTCCATTGGGAATGTCATGGAACAGAATTGAAACAATTGTCTTTTTAAATCTTTTAAGCCTATAAATTAAATTTGGATAATTGACGATAACTTCTAACTTTGATTTATTACACCAATTGTTTTGACATCGTTTGTGTTTAATACCTGAAAAACGGATTCAATATGGGAAATTTATCCAATGAAGAAATAAAGGTCTATTTCGATCTGAATTATCATCGCTTGTATCTTTTTGCTAAAAGCTTGGTAAACGATGCGGAGATCGCACATGATCTTGTTCAAGATAGCTTTATGGTGTTGATACATGCTAATATGAAGACCTCGGATGCTCCTCCTGTCATCAAATCTTTTTTATATACAACGGTCAGAAACCTCGCTTCCAAAAATATCAGAAAACAAAAATCGGCGCAACTTTTTTTTCGTAAAGAGAAGGTAGAGGAGTGGGAAGATGCGGCTGTTTTTGAGAAGCTTTTTCGGTCGGAAGTTATCGCCGAGCTCTACCTTGCCTTGGAATCTCTGCCACAGGGCTGTAAGCAAATATGTAAATTAGGCTATTTAGAAGGATTTAAAAATCAGGAGATAGCTGATATGCTGGGTGTTAGCATTAATACCGTCAAGACGCAAAAGAAACGTGCGCTCCAACTCTTAAGGGACAAAATCTCTCCCCAAGCTTTCGCACTCCTATGTATTTACCTTTGTCACTAAAAAAGTATATTTTCTTTTCACCCCTTTTTATTAGCAATGGTACATAGTATTAAAAAACCTAAGTTACCGTATGGATAAAAATGGAGAACACCTTTATTTTGCCGGACTTTTAGCGAAGTGCATTCAGGGAGTGTCATCTGAAGAGGAAATCGTGAGATTGAAAAAATACATGGACGAAAATCCTCAAGTAAGTGAAATACTTGTTGACCTAAGCGAAGCTAATCTGCTTGATCAAGATCTTGAAGAATTGGGCAAAATAGATCTTGAGCAGCAGTGGGCTAACTTTCAAGAAAGAGGGGCAACAAAAGCATCACCTCGTAAACGTGTATCGACCTTGATTATTTGGTTATCGGCGTCTGCGGCGATATTTATTGCTACATTTTCCTTATTTTTAAACCGTCAAATCGAATCCCATACATCGATTATTCCGGACCATCAATTTGGTTATAAAAATGACGTTACACCCGGGCATGCAGGGGCTACATTGACGCTAGCTGATGGACGTGTTGTAGAATTGGGGGCAACAAGCCAGCAGGGAATGGTAATTGATACAAATATGATTCATATTTCCAATGGTTCTGTTGAATTTAGGAATCAAGCAAATGCCAATGAATACAAGGCCAACCGTATCCACACGCCAAAAGGAGGAACTTTTCAGACTATTCTCGCTGATGGTACCAAAATATGGTTAAACGCAAATAGCGAAATCGAGTTCCCGACCCAGTTTTCTGCTAACGAAAGACGTATAAAGCTGCTTTCTGGAGAAGCTTTTTTTGAGGTTACCAAGAACAAACAAAAACCATTTATTGTAGAAACACAAGGCTATGCTGTACATGTAACAGGTACGGCGTTTAATATCAATAATTATCAAGATAATATTGTCAAAACTTTATTGACAGAAGGTAAAGTGGACGTAATTGGCAAGCAGACACGTGCTAGCCTATTTCCTGGGCAGGCCGTGTTTAATAAAGGGGAGTCCCTGCAGACAGAAACGGCAGATATCAATGAAGCGTTGTCCTGGCGTGATGGTTTTTTTTACTTTGACGGAAAGACTCTCCCGGAAATTCTTGGCGAAGTATCAAGATGGTATGATGTCAGCCTCGACTATCAGATAAGTTTGGATCAAACTACGTATATGGGTGGCGCAAAACGCTCGAACACTTTAGGTACGATCTGCAAGATGCTGACGGATATGTCCCAATATGCGTTCGAAATCAATGGAAAGAAATTAATTGTCAAAAAAAATAAAGGAGGAAAAATGAAATAAACTGACCTAAATGATGATGGTATAAGGAATCCGGAGATACGGCAAATATCTCCGGAAGTAATTCGGCATACCAAATGTGTAGTAACAAATAGTTTAATAACCTAATCAATTCAAAATTATGTATAAAATCTGGTTAAGGCAATACCCAGACGAGCCTCGTTATGGCATTAACCTTCGAAAAACAGTATTAGTCATGAAACTTTCTTTAGCGTTTTCACTTGCATTGACAGTAAGCGTTCATGCCAGTGTTTTGGGGCAAAAAGTAAACCTTCAAAAGAAAAATATCACTTTAAAAGCATTGCTAACTGAATTGCAAAAGCAGACAAACTATCGCTTTATGTATAAAAAGGGTATTTTGGAAAAATCTCTACCAGTGAATCTTGATCTACAAAATGCCCCGTTGAGCGAGGTCCTGGAAATTGCTTTCAAAGATCAGCCTTTTGAATACCGTATCTATGATGGGACAGTAACGATTTCTCGAAATTCGATTGTCGTACAACAAGCTGCTGTGCGTGGAAAAGTAGTTCAGGCAGATAATCAGCCCTTGGCTGGTGTATCGGTCAATGTCATCGGAAAAGGAATCACTACAGCCACAGATGAACAGGGTAATTATGAAATTAAAGCCAATATTGGAGATCAGCTGGAGTTCAAATACATCGGCTTTAGGTCAAGTACCGTAGTTGTTGGATCAAATAGGATGACAACTATTACGATGATTCCAGCCGGAGATAGTAAATTGGAAGAAGTTGTGGTGATCGGTTATGGAACACAGAAGAGAGCTGATCTTACAGGTGCCATCAGTTCCATCAAAGCAGAAGATCTTCCGAAAGCTGCCACTGCTTCGGTGGAACAGATGTTGGCAGGTAAAGCCGCGGGAGTACAGGTACGGTCAACCGATGCTCAGCCTGGAGGAGGAGTCGAGGTGTTGATTCGGGGTGCAGCTTCAACAGGAGCAGGAAACGCACCGCTATATATAATTGACGGGTTCCCAGTGACTGGTGGTGTGGATCCTGGAACAAATACCCGCTATTCTATCGGTAGTCGCAGTCCGCTCAATTCGATTAATCCCAATGATATCGAATCCATTGAGGTGTTAAAGGATGCAAGCGCAACAGCAATTTATGGTGCCCGCGCTGCAAATGGGGTTATCTTGATCACTACAAAATCCGGCAAACAGGGACGTGCTAGGGTTTCCTATGATCTGAAAACGAGTATGCAACGTGTTCAGAAACCCTGGGAAATGATGGATGCCGGTCAGTGGATGCGTGCGCGCAGTAACTATCTATATGAACTTTGGATGGTCAATAACAAAGTTGGTGTATACGGTGGTAAAGATCCCTCAACTGTACCCGCATTTACTGCCCCATATACCGAAGATGAAATTAATGCCGCTGGTACGGGTACAAACTGGATCGATGAGGTTACTCGAAAAGGACGTATTCAGGATCATAACTTGAGTATCAGCGGTGCGAATGATAAGACAAATTATCTCATATCATTTAATTATTTTGGACAGGACGGTATTGTCAGGAAAAATGACTTCAATCGTTATACTGGTCGCGTAAATATCACTCAGGAGGTAAATAGTTGGCTTAAAGCGGGTGTTAGGGCCAGCGGAAGCCGTATAGATATCAATAATCCAGCCTTGGGAACCGGGGGAGCAGAGAATACCGGCGTATTGGAGTCGGCACTTAAATTTACACCTACATTACCGGTTTATCTCCCGGATGGCAGTTATTCCATTGTTCCGAACTCGACCTTCTTCCCGAATCCCGTTTCCCTGCTCGATATAAGCAATATCACCGAGCAGAACCGTTTGATGGTGCAGACCTTTGCTGAAATAGAGCCGATCAAAGACCTCAAAATACGTACACAGCTGGGATTCGACAAGCAGGATGCGGTGAACAACACCTATCTTCCGAAGTCCACGTTATATGGAGAGGCTGTAGGAGGACAGGCAACCATTGGACAGAATAATCGTTTTGATAAATTATTTAATACGACTGTGAGTTATAGAAAGCTTTTCAATGAGGTACATGACCTAAGCATGTTACTTGGTTATGAATGGCAATCCATGGGAAGCTCAGGTCATAATTTATCCAATAATAAATTTCCGACAGATGCCTTTGGCACGAGCAACATCGGCGCCGGAGAATCGGTACGTCCAGCAGTTGGGTCTTACAAGAGCATCAATGAACTTGCGTCATATTTCGGAAGGTTAAATTATAGTCTGATGGATAAGTACCTCTTTACTTTTACCATGCGTGCTGATGGCTCAAGCCGTTTTGGAGCAGGAAATAAATTTGGATATTTTCCATCGGGTGCATTTGCATGGAAGATTGACCGAGAATCTTTTATGTCTGATACGAAATGGATCTCAAGTGCCAAATTGCGTCTAAGTGCTGGTCAAACAGGTAACAGCAACATTTCTGGTGCCTTTGCCTTCTATTCTTTTGGAAGTGACTACCTTTTTGGGAATGCCGTAAACACGGGGACTTACCTTTCTTCTTATGCCAATCCTGATCTGAAATGGGAAACGACAACGGAGTATAATCTCGGGCTGGATTTTGGCTTATTTGATGAACGCATCAGTGTAACGACAGAATTGTTTTCCAAAACGATATCCGACCTATTGGGTGAAAGGCAGTTGAAGACTTATCTTCCCTTGGATAAGGTAGCGGCCAATCTTGGTAAAACCTCTAGTAAAGGTTTTGAGGTGACCTTGAATACACAGAACCTTACAGGTGCATTTCAATGGACTAGTACATTGACGCTGTCTGCATATCGTGATCGCTGGAAAGAGAGAAGTCCAGATGTGGTTCTTCGATCCTATGAATCAGCTACAGATCCTATCCGCGTGCATTGGGGATATTTACTGGATGGTCTGGTGCAACCAGGAGAAGTGATCCCTCATATGCCGGGAGCATTGCCTGGTGTGCAAAAAGTCAAAGATATCAATGGTTACGATGAAAACAATCAACTGACAGGAAAACCCGATGGTAAGATTAATGATGCCGATGTCGTCAAACTTGCCAATGCTGATCCTAGATTCATCATGGGCTTTGGTAATACCTTTCGATACAAAGGTTTTGACCTCAATATCCATGTATATGGTATGTTTGGAACGAGACGCAACAATGATTACATGGGCTATGTGACGGAGATGAATCCCAATATCAACCGGGGTTGGAATATTCCGAATATGGTCGATCAATTTTGGTCGAGCAGTAACACGCAAGGAAAATATCCGAATCCATTTGTTGTCAATCCATTTCCGGGTGCGGGACAGTTTTTACTGCAAAAGTCTGATTTCGTTCGGGTGCGCAACATTACATTGGGCTATGATCTCAACCCGTTGTTTCACAAAAAATGGTTCAACACCTTTCGGGTATACGTAGATGCTTCAAATCCTATTGTTTTTACCAGCTTCAAAGGTATAGATCCTGAATTTACGGGTATCTATCCACCAGCGAAATCCTTTACACTGGGACTTAGCGTTGGATTTTAATCAAATTACTGGCTTTAATACATTTATTATAATGAAAAAAATATTTCTTTTGTTGCTAGGAGCTTCCTTGTTTTACTCCTGCGAGAATCTCGAACCACAAGTGTTCGATCGCTTGAGCCCGTCGAATTACCCGAAAAATGAGGAAGACGCACGTACGCTGGTCACGGGAGTCTATGGTATTCTCAACCGGGGTGCATATGGTGGATTTTCGGATATATCCTGGCAATCACGCTGGGTGATGAATACAGCTACTACCGACGAGTTTGTCTGTTATTGGGGTGGTGGTGTCTGGGAGACGTATGCCAAGTTTCTCTGGAATTCGAATAGTGAGCACGTGACGGCCAAAACCTATGGTCCCTACATTAAAGCAATTACCAATTGTGTCAGTATTGCTGAGCAGCTTGAGCCTATTAGTATGGATGCCGAACTCAAAACGCGTTATCGTGCTGAACTAAAAGGGATAACAGCTTTGTTAGCCTACACCTTATATGATTTCTACGGACCGACAGCTATAGTGACAGATCCTGCAATAACCCTGGATCCAAACACGAATTTTCAACCGGAAAGACCTACGAAAGCATGGATGTTGAATTTTATCAAATCTACAGCACGGGATGCAGCGGATAAGCTCCCAGTTGCCTATTCGTCACAGGATTACGGTCGTGTTACCAAAGGAACTGCATTGACGGTACTCCTCAAACTGGCGATGCACGAAAAAGACTGGACTGAAGCCGCTAAAATTTCGAAGGAGATCATGGATTTGAAACAGTATTCGTTGCAGGTATCCTATCCGTCCATCTTTGCTGTGGATAATGAGATGAATTCAGAAATCATCTTTGCTATTCCATGTCTGACTGTAAACGATCGCTATAATAACTGGCTTGCCCATGTGTTGCCCTCTGAGTATGTTGAACCCAATGGTATACCGATACAAAAATGGGGCGGTTATAAAGTCCCTTGGACAATGTTTGATAAGTTTAAAAATGGCGATGAGCGCCTGAAATCAATCTGGGGCAGGATCAATACCAGCAAAGGCATGGTCGATTTGCGCTCAATAAATGAGTCTTGGGCACAGATGGGTGCCGTACCCTATAAATATCCTGCTGATCCTGCTTCGACGGGTGAGGCACACGGGAATGATTGGGTGGTATATCGCTATGCAGATGTGCTGCTACTTCGAGCCGAAGCCTTAAATCATATTTCGCCACTCAGTAGTGAAGCGATAGGTTTGATCAATATGGTACGCAACCGTGCGAAAACAACAGCTATTGTTGCTTCAGATTTTGTCGGAGAAAATGCATTAAATGACTTTATATTGGATGAAAGATTTAGAGAGTTATTTATGGAAGGGCATCGTCGGGAGGACTTGATCAGACATGGGAAGTATCTTGCGGAAGCTAAGAAACGTGGAGCATCTTATTCAGATGAAAGTAGGCTGTTGTTTCCCATCCCGCAATGGGCAATCAATGAAAATAAGAAAATTCAGCAAAACCCTGGTTACTAGGATTCATTTTTGAAAAAGATGGGAATATGAAAAAAACAATCAAACAGCTGACTTTGGTATGGGCGCTATTGGCGCCCATATATCAGGCTTTGGGAGGTGTTTCGACAGATACCTTACAACAAAAGGATCAGCATATGCAAATTGTTGCCAAAAATGCGATCCATAATCCTGAGCGGGGTTATCATTTGGAGTCCAACTATTTTGCGCATAATTTATATAATCCTTTCCACAAAGTTGCCTATCCAAAAGGGTGGATAGACGAACAGATTAGCCGCTATGGTAGTCCCGATGACAATATTTCGGTGTTGCAGCTATACTTTTATCTCACGGATTATGTGGGGGGAGATATTGCGAAAGAAGGGCTAGATAAGATGCAATTGATCTTTGATGAGGTTAAAAAGAAAGGTTTTAAGGTGGTGTTGCGGTTTGCTTATGATGTCGATTATGGAAGTACCAAAGCGAACTTTGAGGATGTCTTTCGGCATATAAACCAGTTGGAACCGCTGATCAAAAAAAATATAGGTTTAATTGATATTTGGCAGATTGGATTTATTGGCGCTTGGGGAGAGGGGCATAGTTCGCCGATGAGTTCCGATGATGTCAACAAAGCAAAAATGGTACGGCGCATACTGGATATTTTTGCAGATAGACAGACAACAATCCGTTACCCCAATCAAAAGACAAAACTTAAGCTGAAATCGGCTTATTTAAATCGAATAGGATATAATAACGATTATTTTACGGCATCAGAATACCCAAAAGCACCTGATAATGATTATACATTTGGGAGTCGGGCTTATGAACAGGTCAAACGAGAATCACCTTATGTGCAGGTGATGGGGGAGATTCCTTATGCCGAAGCGACTGAGTGGGGACTACATAGCTTAATTTCGGTACAGAATAGCCTCAAAGCACTGAAGGAACATCATTATAGTCTCTTTGATATTACACAAAACAATGAACTGAATATTGCGAACTGGAAAAAAACAGCATTGACAGCTGATATGCTCCGGTCTATGGGGATCTTGTTTGATCCAAGCTATTTTACAGAAAACAAACATACTGTAGCCCGATCAGCCTATGATTTTATAAGGGATCATCTAGGTTATAGGCTTTATATAGACCGTGCCAATACAACAGTTCAACGTCATAACAAGGGACTGGCTGTCGACATCGTTGTCAAAAATGTAGGCTTTTCGACTATTCACAATCCCAGGCCAGTATACCTTATCGTATTAGATAAGGATAATAAAATTGTGGAAAAGAAGAGAGTATCGGTCGATCCACGTCATTGGCAACCTTATGATCCAAACGGAAAGGAAGATGTCGCTTTGCTCCATCATATTCAAATGGAAGTGCCCTTGTCTAGTATAGTACATGGCTCTATTGGTTTGTGGCTGCCAGATCCGGAGGAAGAGCTAGCAAGTAAATCTGTATACGATATCCAATTTGCCAATGATGATATGGGCATCATTACCAACCATCCTACATATGGACGAATTAATATCATTGCGGACTTTTAATCCGCCAATAACACAATCCAAACTATAAAATTATGAGAATAATAATGCGAAACTTGCAGAGGCTTGCCTTTGCCTGGCTGCTTGTATCTCTTGCCTCCTGTGGCAAGAACATTGTTAAGGAAGTAGAACCTTTACTAGAAGAAAAAAAACTCAAGGTGTCAGCTGCTGGTCCCGCACATACTTATTTAGGTCTACAAGCTGGGGAACAGCTCAGTGATCCATTACGAAATCCTGAACGCGGCTACCGAAGTGAATTTTTTGTCTATGCGAATAATCGACAAGGGGTGTTCAACGGACAGAACTATACCAGTGGATTAGGGAACGCAATTACTGCCTATCCTTTGGGACAGACTCCTACAGGTTCTTCAAGTGATAGTCTGACGTTAACACAGTTTTATATTTACCTGACACAGGAGGCACAGACAGATTTAAGTACGACCTCGTTAGCTAACATACAATATTATTTTGATGAATTAAAGAATGCACATATCAAAACACTGCTTCGGTTTTCCTATGATGGATCACCGCTGATAACAACAAAGATTCCCTACACCGTACAGCATATACAACGGCATTTACAGCAGCTAACACCAACTTTTACAGTGAATAAGGGACAGGTCCCTGTTATACAGGCTGGATTTGTCGGTGATTGGGGAGAGTGGGGTGCTTCCTATTATAACCACACGAATTATGCTGATGCTACTTCTGTTATATTTAAGTCTATTTTGAATGCAACGAGCAATGAACGCCAAGTGATGGCGAGATACCCTAGACTTAAAAATAATGCGCTTTCGGGGAGTGTAAGCTGGTTGCCTTTTACGACAGCTGATTATAACCGGATCGCATTTAATAATGATTTTTTTACGACAGGACTACAGGCTCCTGGCTCTGATTTTACAATAGGTTCAGCTGATTATACTCAGATTAAGAATGAGAATGCTAAGGGGCTATGGATGGATGGTGAAATTCCCTATTTTTCCAATGGCTCAGGCCCTTATGATTTTAACAAAGAGATGAATTCAATGACGGTATTGCGGATATTGAGTGAACATAGATATACTTCATTTAGTATGCGGGATCAGCTCAATGGCGGAAGTAAAAACAACCTGCAGATTTGGCGAAATAAACAAGTATCGCTGGCTGATATTGTTAACTCCGGTTATTCCAGTATACCAAGGGATACGGCGTATTTTACGAATGCTAATGGACAGCTTGTAACACGTTCTTACTACGATTTCATCCGTGATCATTTAGGTTATCGGTTTCAGATAAGGGAAGCTCGCTTCCAGGGAAATGTGACGCGCGGGAGTAATTTTGATATTCAGATCCTATTGACCAATCTAGGGTTTTCAAATCTGATTAATTCGCGCAACCTGTATTTAGCTTTAATCGATAGTAACAACGAAGTAACAACGTTTTCCCTTCAAGAGGATGCACGAAACTGGAATGTATCTACAAATACAGCTTCATACTTGATTACGAAACAGGTTGTACTGCCAATCAGTCTTCCCGTGGGACAGTATAAGCTAGGGGTGTGGCTACCCGATGCTGAGACGGCATTAAAGTATGATGCTGAATATGCCATTCGTTTTGCAAATCGTGGAATACAACATTGGCGGGATCCTCAGTCTAAATATCTGATTAATATCTTGGGGACAATCAATTTGCAATAAAAGAGATTGAATTTTAATTGGAAAGAATGATCCTGCTCGAATGTTAATTTAAGCAGGATCATTTGCTTTTTTTATTTGGTGATCTGTTGTTTTCAATATGTTTATTAACTTCTTGTGGTCCATATCGAAAAGTGATACCGACCTATAGGTTTTTGTTATTCAACTTTGGTCAGACATTTAAAAGTCCTGGGTAGGGGATCACTGGAAAAAGGTAGAAACGCCTTGTGATGACCGGTTAAGTGGTCGACGAGTTCATACAATGACCGGCCAACTTTTCGAAATCCCACCCCTCTAAAGTCTGTTAGATAGATATCGAATTCATGAGCTGATGCGGAGTCACAATCCCAAAAAAGATAATAGCCATTGTCGCTGCAAGCAAAGGGGAACAGTCGTTTTAATAATTCGGGAGATCCGTCGGGCGCGATGTCAAACCAGATATCCCCAAGCTCAACATCGGCAATGTAAGTGTTTTTTATTGCAGCTGTTCGCACAAATAAAGAATCACCATACTCGCCCATTGGTAGATAAATATGGAATTCTGCCAACGCTAATCCATATCCGTATGTTAATACAAATTCTTTATAAGATGTGGGAAAGCTTCTTCCATTTGGAAATGTAAAATCGTCCAATGCTGCCAGATCTCCAAATTCTGTCGGAATTCCAGTTAAAGCTAAACCAAAACCTTTATTGACCATAGTCCAATCGTTCGAAACTAAAAATATTAAACAGATAATTCGTCAGCATATTGTTACCCATCGTATGGATCACTTTTTTGTACGAATAAAAATCATCGCGATCGCCGTTGTGACTGCACCGAAAATGAAAGCAAAAATAGTAGAATTAATGGCATAATTCTTATAATTGAAATTTGCCTCCGCTTCGGCTGTTGTTTTATAATAGCCTATTTCGACCGATCGCTTGATGACATTGGGGAAATACTCGGGCGTGATGACATAAGAAATAATCCATTGTGTCAGCGGACTTAATAAAGCGATAATAGCAGAAAGCATTAAGCCCGAAATTAATCCTTGGATATAGCTTATATTGCCATGGTAGAAATTTGTCTTCTTATCTTTCAGTGCCAGAACCATAAATAGGATTGCTGGGATAGCAAAAAGATTGGTCAGATAACGGTGATAGTCAATATACTTGCCATGGAGACCGCATATTTTTTCTAAGAGCATCCACACTAAAGTCATCAGTGTGAAAAAAATAGCCCATTTGATCTCAATTTTAATGTTTTTCATGATGCTCAGTTTTAGATGGTATGTTGTTATTTCTCTGGAAAATCATCAATAGTCGGTTTATTAAATATAATATTAATTCGGCTACAAATAATGAGGTTTTATCCGTTTTTTTCGCTGTACTTAAATTGATCAAACTCCAGTCACAAGCGATTCATCTCCGAAGTAATCCTGTAGAAATATTCCGTACTGACAAGCAGTTGTCTTTTGTTTTATTAATTTTATATACCAGTAATAAGCAAGTTGTGTGCTGAGAATGCAGTAAAATGCTGCGCCCTGTAGAAATTTATTGGGGTGGATAATCCGTCAAGATCTGGAAATAATAAATAAACCAAAAATGAATAAGATACAACAGGTAAAGGAAGTGCAGTCCATCAGTATTCATACACAGACGGAATGGCGGCAGTGGTTAGTGGATAACCATCTTGTGGAGAAATCCGTGTGGATTATCTGTAATACAAAGAATTCGGGGCAGCCGGCTGTAGCCTGGAGTGAACTGGTCGATGAAGCATTATGTTTCGGTTGGATTGATAGTACAAGAAAAACAATTCAGAAAGGCTCTTTTAAGCAGTTATTCAGTAGACGTAAGCCCAGGGGAACCTGGTCCAGGGTCAATAAAGAAAAAATTGAGAAGCTTATAGCCAGTGGACAGATGACTCAAGCAGGACTGGAAGTAATCCGGCTGGCTCAGGAAAACGGCTCGTGGTCTGTTCTTGATAGCGTAGAGGAACTGTTTATTCCAGAAGATCTGGACAGTGCATTGAAGAGCTATCCCGAGGCTGAAGCATTCTTTGCCGGTTTGAGCAAATCAGCAAAAAAAATGTTGCTGCAATGGATTGCTTTAGCGAAACGTCCCGAAACCCGAAACAGACGGATCGCGGAGATTGCGGAACAGGCTGCTAGCCAAATGAAACCAAAACAATTTCGATAATCTCAACGAATTGAATAAATAAATGTACTATTATTTGTAATTATTCTAAATAAGACTTATCTTCGAGACGACATAAGCACTTAAATTTGTTGTTTCATAGGAAGACTAGTCGTGAGATTAGTCTTTTTTTATTTAGACTGCCGTAATTTTTTACGACAGTCTAATGCGCGATTATTACTTATTCTCAAGGGCAACTTCCTGTGCTTTGTAGTAGCTTTCGATCAGGGCCTGGTAATTTGGCATGACCATGGACAGTGCTTTAGCGTACTTCGCCGCATCCTTGTGTTGCCAGCTTTTTAATACCTCACTGATGACAGCGGTGGTCGTGATCGGAATAACTCCTGCTAATTGTAATCTTGCTAGGGTTACCTGTGTCGAGAGCGCACTCATATCGCCAGAGGCATCAATGACTGCAAATACCTCATAACCTTCGGTGATCGCTGAAATAGCAGGAAAGGCAACACAGACACTCGTCAATACTCCTGCGATCACTAATTTTTTCTTCCCGGTATTCTTTACAGCCTGAACGAAAGCTGGAGTATCCCAAGCATTAACCTCGCCAGTACGGCCAACATATACAGCATGCGGCGCATGCTCATGGATTTCAGGCATTAATGGTCCATTGGGGCCTTTGGGTTCTGAAGCAGTAGTGATGACCGGAATATTTTCTATTGCGGCAATTTGGGATAATGCCACAACATTGCTCCGCAAGGTGGGTACCTCGATGTCTTTGACTGTTTGAAATAGACCACTTTGGTGGTCGATCAGTAAAAATGCAACATCATCTGCATTGATTCTTGTTGTAAGTGCCATGATTTTAAAATTTTAATTTGTGTAATAAATCTTTGGTTAAAGGTAGGTACGGTATTTTTAGTGGAAAATGAAGCAGATTAAGCCTAAGACTTAATGTACCTTAAGTTTTAAGGAATGAACTGTTTCGAAAGAAGCCGTTTATTAGGAATGCAGTCTGGTCCGGAACCAATGGGACACTCCTTCATGCCGTACGTAAGTATGCAAATGGGAGAATTTAGCTGCGGTTAGCGAATCATAAGTCTTCTCAAGCGGATATTAAAACAACTCCTTTTGCTATTTGCGGTATATCTATTTTTATGATCAGATAGACCTACACGATAAAAATGAAAAGAAAAATAGAAGGACTACTGAATGTTTTCATCCCATTATATAGCATAGTAATCGGAATAACCATGGCTTCATGTAATAATGGCTCTCAAACTGCAGCTGTATCAAAAGCGGTGAATGAACATTCGCAAAAAAACAAAGAGCTTGAGCCGATGGTAGGGCCTAAATGCCCAGAGGGGGATAGCTCACATCTGAATATTACAGCATATAAGGGGATCTCTTTCTTTACAGAAAATACCATGCGTGGAAGTGGTGTTGTCAATTTGTCCATCGATCAGCCGATCGACATCTTAAATCTGGACAAAACGATCTACGGACGTATAGTTCCAAGTATAGTTAGGGGTGTAGACGGAGAGTTTACCGATTATGAAATTAATCTTCCGGAAACTGTAATTGCCCGTCAGATTATACCCTATAATGAATTGCGGATTTTTGAATTTGACGCGGAATCTCCTGATCAGGACAGTACTCATTTAACTGTTTATATCAATAGGGAAAGAAAACTTATTCTGAAAAAAGACCTCCAGTATAGTTTTTTGAGCTGGAATGACTACATCAAATCCGCATTTGTGACATTAACAGCAGCTGTTCAGAACATCAGTATAGCAGAACGAAAATACCTGTACCAGGTACTGGAGATAAAGGATGATTCTATATTAATCAGATCGGTTCCGAAGTCAGCTTGTGATTATGTCGAGGATTATAAACCTATTTCCAAATGGGTAAAATGGCGGACAGACCACTGCAAGTTGATCGAGTTCAACTTCTGCTATTAAGTTCGGATAAATAATCTCTTTGATGATTGAAAAACGTGAGCATATGAAAAACCTATTCAAGCTAATAGTATTCTTATTTTTCTTGATTTTGATCTCCTGTCAGGAAAACCGTTTTGCAACCAAGGAGAAAGGTGTAAAAAATACCCATGTAGACAGTGTAAGCAATACTGAGGTTGAATTTAAACAGGTTCTGCTCAATTGTGATGGCGACGAATATAATGCCACAGTCTGTGTTAATGAAAAAGAGCAGATATCAATTGCATTCGCTGAAAAAAAAAGAAATTTCTCCATTGATCAGATCGGCTATATTGACAGCAATGACATAGATTTGGGAGACTTAGGTTTTCAGATTTATGTCTATAAAAATAGCACTGATAAGGTAATTATAATCGATTCATTTTTAGAGTGTGGTCACTTGTTCTATGTTTATTTTTATACTGAAAACGGTCTGAAATTTTTAGGAAAAAGGGAAGTAACAATGATTGATGAAGCCAATTCAATAGAAAGAATAAAGGTAGATCGTTTCAAAGATGAACTTATTATTTCTGCTGGAGAGCATATTGATGATTTAAAATTTGACACAAACAAAGGTATAGATATAGCGATTAAATCAGAATGATGTCTTATTCCCAGTAGTTTGACCGATTTAGGCTACCCTGATCGTCCGTCCGATTTTGTATATGCGTTAATTGAGTTATGCGTTTCTATGCAAGTTCGGGGTTTTTTTTTATATTTTTGCGTTTTATTGCATATTTTGCTTTTTTATCTGTATCATTACGTACGATTAAGGGTAGCCAATGATCCTATTTGATTTTACAAAACTCGTATTGATTGCAACTGTCTTCTTATGGAGTGGAATACTCTATGGGCAGAATGATAGTAACCTGGTCAAAGGTACTGTGGTTGACCCCGAGATGTCACCTGTTGCCTTGGCTACAGTAGGATTGTACAGCAGCAGTGGGGTATTGGTATCCAGTACAAACACTGATAATCTGGGAATTTTTCAGCTTCGGGGTAAAATCCCGGGTAAATATTTTATAGCGGTAAAACACCTTGGCTACCTAGATCATAGGAGCGCCCTATTTGACCTTGCTAATGGCAATCTGGGTACCGTAAAACTCTACCGACAGGAAAATAAATTGGAAGCGGTGACGGTCGAAGGTAAAAGAGCGGTGCTGACGGTTGATGGTGGCACCATTGTCTATCAGGTAGAAAATAGTATCGGAGCACAGGATATTTCGGCTTTTGACGCATTGAAAAGAGCTCCTGGGGTACAGATAGAAAATGAAGTCGATATTACGCTCAACGGCAAAAGCGGAGTGCAGATCTTGTTGGATGGGAGGCAAACTTTTCTTTCGGGAAAGGAGCTCAACGATCTATTGAAGTCAATGTCATCTAATAATCTCCGATCCATCGAAATTGTCAATAGTCCTTCTGCTAAATATGATGCGAGCGGTGCTGCTGGTATTATTAATATCAAAACGAAGAAAAATCAGTTGAAGGGGCTGAACGGAAGTATTACAAGTGCCTTTGCTTATGGTGTCAGCCTGAAGCAATTGCAGAATATGACCTTCAATTACCGGGTGAATAAACTCAATGTATTTGGGAATTATAACCATACATTGGGCCATTACAATTACCTCTATGGGACCGATCGTAAGCAAAACGGCAAATCTTATGACAGCCATACGGTCGATGTGGACAAGCGCCAGAAAATGGGTGCTCAGGTGGGGATAGACTACTTTCTGAACGATAAAAATACAATAGGTTTTTTGACAAACGGTAATTTTATCTTCGGTGGTGGACTGACGAATACAGCTACGGCTATTGCAACACTTCCTTCAGTTGTATTTGAAGAATCTCTTGATGCAATCAACGATTACTATGGTCAGAGTACCAAGCGCTACAACTTTAATCTGAACTACAAATATGAAGATACACTTGGTCGTAGTCTAAATGTGGATTTGGACTACGGTCTTTTTGATAAATGGAATAAAAACCTACAATCGAATACCTATCGGGACAACCAGGGAAATGTCGTTGACGAAAATCTGTACCGCACGCTGAATAATATCGATATTGATCTAAAAGGGCTAAAGGTTGACTACGCTACGAAACTGTGGGACGGAAAATTGGAAGCAGGTGCCAAATATTCGGCTGTAGGCTCTAAAAACAATTCCCAGTTTTATCATGTCAGCCCCGTAAGTGATAGTCTCGATAATAGACGTTCCAATGATTTTCATTTTGACGAACGCATAGCCAGCGCATATCTTGACTATAAAAGAACTATCGGAGAATGGTCTCTCCAAGCTGGGCTACGGCTAGAAAATGCGAATTCCAAAGGTATTTTATTTTATCGGGAGCAAGGAAAGGATCTGGATGACCATATCAATAGAAATTTTACTAATCTTTTTCCCTTTTTATCTATCACGAGGCAACTGGCCAATAAACAGACAATTTCACTGTCATACGCCAAGCGTATTGAAAGACCAGCGTATCAGGATCTGAATCCTTTTGTCTATATGCTCGATGAACTGTCTTTCTGGAAAGGAAACCCGTTTTTGACCCCCTCACTGAGCCAACGGTTTTCCTTACTTTATTCCCTAAAAAGTTCGACGGTTGTCGGCTTAAATTATGCGTATACGGATCAATTGAATGCCAAGATAACGGATACATTGGAAGCTGATAAAATAATGATGATCAGCAAAAATGTGGGTACGCAAAAGCATTGGTCGCTATCCTTGACTCAGACGCTAACACCGAAACCTTGGTGGGATATTACCTTTAATGGGTTGATGTATTATATCCACAATGATGTTTCATTTGACCAGTACCAAAACCTCAATTTAAAGCAGACCGCGGGACGTGTTAGTCTGCTACAGTCTTTTAAGCTGCCGAATAAGATGCGGTGCGAGATTTCAATGGTCTACAACTCCAAGCGGCTGACGGGTGCAAATACGATCAGTAGACCGATAAGTCAACTAGATATTGCATTCCAAAAGAGTTTATTGAAGGATAAGGCGACACTTAGGCTGGCCGTAACGGATGTTTATAAAGGTAACCAGATTAAATACACACAGAATTTACCCGGCTTGCAATCATCAAGCTACGGCTACTATGAGTCAAGACAGGTGCGTCTGAGTTTTGGCTATAGATTTAGCAGTGGGGCGGCAAAGGAACAACGTAGTCGAAAGTCAGCGCTAGAAAGTGAAAGTGGCCGAATACAGTAATGAAAAAATAAGGACGTCAATCACTTGGTGTACTGTCTAAATATTGTGTTCTTTTAGAGCTATTGAGAATGGATGTGTTACACATCCAAATGCTGAATTTTCAGGAACTTAATCGTAATACCCATCTGCCCGAGGTGGTACATATCATGGTGAATTAAACCCGTTAACAAATACTTATAATCGTGCGGAAAGGAGGTGTCAGCATGTGGGTAAGCAGTATGAAGGAAAGAGTCATCTTTTCCTTCCAGAAAAGAAATAATATTTTGCTGTGTTGTATGAAGATCCTGCATTAGATTCTCCCAACCACGTTTTCTTAACTCATCATTGCTTCGCCAGTTTGCGGCATCACTCATCTCAAGTCCTCTTTGATTTCCTTTTAGGCGGCTTAAAACTTCCCGGCGCCACTCGATTAAATGTGATGCTAACTCTGCTATGCTATGCATTGCGGGGATAGGACGTTCAAAAGCTGTCGTGCCATCCACCTGAGATAGCTTCTTTTCAAAATTTTCGTCGATCCAGAGATCAGCTGTTTCGACATCCTTTAATTGTTGAATATGATCTTTTATCAAAATATCATCCATGATTATCAGTTTTAGTTCTCTTTTTTATAAAGGAACAATTGCTGGATGGAGAAGGTTTAGGGTTTGGGGAAAATGATGCCGTTTTGGAAGCGGCTATCGCACAGTTGACAGGTGGATAAGTGACAACTATATTTAATATATTAAAAAAGCGCATCATTATTGTTCGCTTTTGGTTAAATCTGATTGCGTTGTTTTGGTCCCAGAAAAAGGTTAACAAAGATTATAAAACATTTTTTAGCTCGATCAGGTTAAAGTGATCATCATTTTTAAGGAAGTCTTTTAGTATGGCAGCAAAAGGATTGATGCGAGCGTAGTTTTTTTTTTGCTAATAAGGCTAATCGCTTAGACGGATAATAACTTGCATATAACGAATGATAAAAAAGATGTACCGGATCTCAATTTGCCACTGTGCCTGGTCTATGATTGCTGTATATTTAGGCGTAATTCTTTTTAGGTGGTGGACAATGAAATAACTTTTTTAGCTATTTCTGATTCACATAATTTTACTGATCTGATAGATAAATATAGGTTAATTTTATGTTTATGTAGGTGATTTTAATATGTTGATTATTAGTTGTTGTAGTTGTAATTGTAGTTGCGTTTAGTTGTGAAAGAGTTATCTATATTGAGCTGCAATATCCTGATGGCGAATTTAAAATACTACAACCAAGAATTCGGAAATTCCTATTTACAATTGAAACCCTTAGATAGGGCTGAAGTAGTGGGCAGTAAGGAGATCAAAGTGGAAATACTGATAGATGAAAATTTGATCAAGTTTGCCGTCACAGAGGTGACAATGACAGAAGCCACTGCTTTGATAAAATACTATTTTGAGCTCGATGAAATCGGTAATATAGATTCCTATGGGCTCGGATATCCATAGCGGATTAGTCGTGATAAATTTAGTGTCTGCAGATGTTTTATTTATATTGTTATTGTTTGTAGTTTAATATGTTATATTGGTTATATAAATTAAAAGTATAGTGCTAAAAACAGGTGCTTATAACCATTGGTTATGGTTGTTTTTGGAGTAATCCGATATGTTTTAAGCAGAGATAGGCTGTCATGGGGAAAGGCCAATTGGTAGGAGAAAATGAATTTCGACTAAGCTTGGATGCATTGTTGTGGTGCACGAAGCTACCAGACAATGGACACAGTATTGATGGTGTAGAAGGAGGTATTAAGGTCGTAGCGGAACTATTAGGTCTATTCCTTGGATCAGGTTGATTACGGAGAAAAGTTGTGTACAGGCGATATTTTGGCTATCAGAGGAGGACAGTATCAGTTTTATCGAAATGGTCAAAAAGAGCCTTCGATATCAGATGTAGTATAAGATAATATCAGCTGTGCATCGGATATTGAATGTGTTCCAGCTGTTTAGCGATCAATCTAATGTGGAAAAATATGGTTTTTATGTATTATAATTAATTTATTAATAGGTCATTGTATTGTTTTTGGTTAAGTTTTAGTGATAGTTGGTGTTCTCGGTATGTAAAGGCAGACTGACTGGTTGTGCAACCCGATGATACTGACTAAAAGTAATCTGCGCTTGATCTGTGGATGTGGGGTTGAGCGGAAACTCTCCATTGGTAAATGTCCTATTTCGCTTTTGGGCTATGTAGCTTTCTAAGTCGAGGTTTGCTATTGCCGCAGTATCTATTCAAAAAATCCGTTCTACGGACAAATTCCTCCTCTAGACGGATTCCGTCTAGCTTCCTTAACGATACCTTTGCAACATATTTATATTATTTAGAATAATTCTTGATATGCTTTACACTACAAAAATTAAATGGTCATTTGTTGCTAGCATACTGGCGGCGGTATGTTGGATTATTGGAGATATATTTGTCGCGGGTTTTGATGTAGATCCTTCGGAATATCCACTTTTTTCGGAGACTTATGCGGATCAGGTGGACGTGGGTATTGCGGTACTCATGCTGAAAGGGTCGAGCGCACGCCTCATGTTTGGTGCACTGATTGCCTCGATGACGGCTACTTTGTTCCTGCCGGGCGTATGGTTGGCCTATCAGTATTTTCACGACAAATCCAGGTGGTATGCCTGGGGAACTTATTTTGTGTTGATAGTCAGTGTTATGCTGATGCCCCTCGGTCATGCGGACTTTTATTATACGGGTGAAATATACAAAGCAATATACCATACCGATCCGGTCGCTCATCAATATCTGTTGGAGACAGCCTCGGGCTTTACTAAGGTACTGTATATTGCTTGGGGGACGGCTATTGTGGTGTTGATGGTAGGTTGGCTACTGTTTTCGATACTGATTTTTATGCGGAAGACACAATTGCCCCGCTGGGCAGCCTTTATCAGTCCTGTTTTTATCACCATCTATCAGTTGCCCTTGAGATTCCTACCCTCGTCTGTACTGAAGGGCTGGTTGCTCGCTGCGGGATTTAATATTTCATACCTAATTTTTTTTATCTTGTTGTGGCTACTTTTCAAAAAACCCGCGGCACAAGATACGGTGATAGATTCTTAACCTACATTAAGTTTTTAGCTTAAGCTAGGTTATTGGTTTATACCTCTCTGTTGGCGTAAATTTGGATATACAAAATCGAACAGCAAGCAAGCAAGCAAGCAAGCAAGCAAGCAAGCAAGCAAGCAAGCAAGCAAGCAAGCAAGCAAGCAAGCAAGCAAGCAAGCAAGCGGAGTGTATTCGATGATGTATGGATTCAAAAGATAGGAGTATTAAAAATGAAAAAATCAATTGAAAAAATCTTCCCTCGACCTGCACAGCCAGGTATGGTAGGTGACGGATTCCGTGTGTACAATATGGTTCCCGGTAACGGGATTACCAAAAGACGGATGAGTCCTTTCCTCTTATTGGATTTCAATGCGGAATTTGATTTTGGTCCATCAGATCATATTCGTGGAGTAGATGTTCATCCGCATAAAGGTTTTGAAACCGTGACTATAGCCTATAAAGGAAGTGTGGCGCATCATGACAGTTCGGGTAACAGCGGGGTGATCAATCCCGGGGATGTTCAATGGATGACAGCTGGAGCAGGAATATTGCACAAAGAGTATCACGAGGAGAATTTCTCCAGAGCTGGTGGTCCTTTTGAAATGGTGCAGCTTTGGGTTAATCTACCTGCAAAGGATAAATCTACCGAGGCGCATTATCAGGGCATTACTGCAGATCAGATGGGCAAAGTACAGTTGCCTGAAGATGGCGGTATTGTTAATATCATAGCTGGTATATTTCAGGATACAAAAGGACCAGCCGAAACTTATACTGCAGTCAATCTCTTTGATATTAAATTAGAAAAGGGTCATCAGACAGCATTTACTGTTCCCAAATATCACAATTCCGCCATTCTGGTTGTCAATGGAGAAGCAGAGGTCAATGGACAGTTGGCCAAAGAACATAGTTTTGTGCTGTTTGAAAACGATGGTGAAGAAATCGTGATCAAGGCCAATGAGCAAGCTGTCTTACTGTTTATGAGTGGAGAACCTATTGACGAACCTATTGTAAGCTATGGCCCTTTTGTAATGAACACACAAGAGGAAATCTATCAGGCTTTCGAGGACTTCCAGGCTGGTAAATTCGGTACACTTGAATAGTCATTGATAGAAAACCACTGTACTACTTTCTGCTAAAAATGATTGCTGAATATAAATGTCGGTTTATAGATTAAATCATGAATTTCCCCTGAGTCTAAAAGCTCAGGGGATTTTTTTTGAATAAGGTTCTCTTTACAACAAGCCGTTCAGTTTTTTTATCGATAGATCTGGTATTTCAATAGCGCCTAAGACAATTGTGGCGGTACAACTTCAGTGGGGTGGTGTAGACAATCTAGGCAAAATCATATGGTTGTTACAAAAATAAGATAGGAGTTGTGCCAAAGTCTTTGGATATTTGAAGATTGGACTTGCCTTAATTCACTAGGACAGGTTTTATAAACTGATGTGTTACCATATACCATATAGATGAAAATAGGAAGATTTATAATGTTGCTACTGCTACTCAGTATAGGACAGATCATAGCCGCCAAGGGGAAAACCGAGTTAAAAGTGCTGCAGATCAATATCTGGCAGGAGGGGACGGTTGTACCCAATGGATTTCCGGCTATTGCGGATGAAATCATAGACAAGAATGCTGATATCGTGCTTTTTAGTGAGGTACGTAATTACAAAGGAACAGATTATATCCAGCGGATATTAGCAGAATTAAAATCCAAAGGGGCAAGCTATTTTGGTAAGTCAAGTGATGAAAAGCTGGATGTTGGATTGATCTCCAAATTTCCAGTGGCGGACCAACACGCGCTATATGGTAAAGATAGCGAGATGGGAGGTGTGTTGAAAAGTAAGATCAAAGTTGGCAACCGCGATTTCGTCTTTTATTCTTTACACCTGGATTATACCAATTATGCCTGTTACCTACCTAGGGGGTATGATGGAGTAACCTGGAAGAAATTGGAGAACCCGATTACTGAGGTGTCCGCAATTGTAGAAGCCAATCGTAAAAGTAAAAGGGATGAAGCGATACGTGATATTATACACGATGTGGACGGGGAGAAGCAATCCCAATCTTTTATTATTGCGGGCGATTTTAATGAGCCTTCACATTTGGACTGGACTGTAGCGACAAAGGATTTGTTTGACCATCGGGGTGCCGTGGTGCCTTGGGACTGTTCGGTTCTATTAAACAAAGCGGGGTTTAAGGATAGTTTTCGTGTGCAGTATCCCAATCCGGTAAGTCATCCCGGGTTTACCTATCCGGCGTTCAATCAAGATGTCCCTATTGATAAGCTGGCTTGGGCACCTACAGCTGATGATAGGGACAGGATAGACTATGTCTATTATCGCAGTAAGCAACCATTAAAAGTGGTGAAGGCGAGGATTGTGGGTCCTGTGGAAACGGTGAAATATGCTAAAAAGCAGGAAAAAGATAGCGAAGATGAATTTTTGCTTCCAAAAGGAATATGGCCTACAGATCATAAAGCCCTGTTAGTGACTTTTAGCTTTTAGGAGAGAAAAGTTAATTGCACTACTGTGGATTGAATACAGTGCTAAAGGAATACAGGGGACATTGCACGGCATAAGAAGCACGGACAGGTTTTTAGCAACAGGTCTGTGCTTCTTTTTTGGAGGCCTGGTTTCTTGTGGGGTATGATGGTAAGCCAACGGTGAAAATTGAACCTTTATTGGGAATACTCTGAATATCGACTATACCCTTATTTCGCTCGATCAGATCTTTGCATAATACGAGCCCTAAGCCCGACCCGGGTTCATCTTCCGTACCGAATGATTTATGCTGGATTACATTAAACAACAAGGCGGATTTGGAGGGATTAATTCCAATCCCCTCATCTTGGATATGAATGTGTGTATGGATCTCATTCCTACTGCAATAGATGCTTATCTTTCCAGCCACGTAGCTAAATTTGATGGCATTACTAATAAGGTTGCGTAGTATGATGGACGTGTGATCCTTATTGGCGAAGATATGTGTTCCTTCGGTGATATCAATTTCTATCTTGAGTTGTTTTACCTGTATCTGATCAGCAAATAATGTCATGATTTCGCGAATCAATGGTTCGATCAGCACTAAAACAGCTGGGCTGGTAATCCCACGCATACTGCTACTTCCCCATTGCAGAAAGTCGTCCAGTGCCTGGTTTTGATGCACAATCTGTTGATAAAGTTGTTGTATATATTCTCTAGATACGGTATTGTTAAGTATTTGGTCGCGAAGCATCAACACCAATGCTTCCAAACTAGCAAATGGACTTTTGATATCATGAGCGATGATGGAAAATATTTTTTCCTTATCGCGATTCATGGATTCCAGTTTTCTCCGCTGGTCTTCAATCTTCTCCATATTGTTGTAAATAATCTGGAGGAAGGAGTTTACAGCGATTACAATAAAAGCAAGTGCATTGCTAATGTTGAAGATCAGTCTCAGCCTGGGAACACGTTGGACAACAGGAACAATTGTCGGAAGGAAATAGAGCAATGCAATGGCGAAAGAGGTAGCAAGACAGAAAAAAATATGGACACGACGGTCGTCATAGAGCAACATCGAAGCAATCAGGGTGCATAATAGAAAATATTCTCCTCCATTTTTAAACAATATCGCTCCCAAAAGAAAAAAGATGAAATTGCTGATTAATAACATCGCTTTCGCAAAGTTATGTTTACCATCGTATTGTAGAAAGAGTACCGAAATAGAACAGATGGTATTGGATAGGTTGATCGTCGACAGCAAGTAACGTTTGTCGATGATATTAAGGATAAAAAAGCAAAGCGTTGGCAATAAACAAAGTATGGCAATCAAGTTGACCATCTGTATCCTTTTGAGGTCGATATAGGACATATCCGGACGGGTACCGATATTAGTGAGTATGTTCCAATATCTTCGGATATAGTTCATAGTTTTATTTAATCTGCTAGTGAATATTAATCCGCTAAATTAACATAAATAAGGTTTTGTAGTGTGATGTTTAGCGAAAAAAATCTTCGCAATACTTTAATTGATAGATGGCTGGGGTACCTCTGAAGGATGATCATGATACAACTGATTTATGACTTCGGTTGAACAGCCTTAAATCAGTTGTAGGATTGATAGAGACTAGCTATTTTCTGCATGTAACCAGACTACTTTTTGATCTGATTCATGTTGTTTACCAATAATGTTGCAGTAGAGCTCTGGTCTTCGCGCGCTGATATAGCGATGTCCACCAGCCTGTATCAGTTTTTCGGGTGTTATTGTAGCTATGACAAAGCTATCGTCAAATGTACGGCATTCAGCGAGAATATCCCCGAAAGGGTCTAAGACCATTGAACAACCGTTTTTTAACTGATCGTCATCCATTCCGATAGGGTTTGAAAATACAGTATATACCGCATTGTCATAGGCCCTAGCAGGCAACCATTTCATTAGCCAGCTCCGTCCTTTCATTCCATCAAACTCCAAACGCAAGGAGGTTGGGTCATTTTCACGATTATGCCAGAGCTGAGGATCTACAAAGCCCGCTCCGGGTCTAGATGAAGGTGTGCACATGGTCACATGTGGCATAAAGATAATATCAGCTCCCAATAATTTTGTCGCTCGTACGTTTTCAATGACATTATTATCATAGCAGATCAAAATACCACATTTCCATCCTTTGATCTCAAATATCGTATAATCTTGACCTGCGCTCAGGTAAGGATTTATGAAGGGATGTAATTTGCGATGTTTGGCAATTAAGCCATCTTTGTCGACGCAGATATAAGGCTTATATAAATTGTCATTTTCATCTTTTTCAAATAAACCAGCAAGAATGGTGATATTGTATTTGGCGGCTATCTCGATCAACTTCTGGGTGCTCTTACCTTTCGGAACGAGTTCGGCAATATTGAGCATCTGCTGTTTATCTAAATTTCTTGCAAAGGTATAACCTGTAATGGAGCATTCGTGAAAGGCAATCACATCAGCACCTTGGGTTGCGGCCTGTTGCGCAAGGGTCTCGATGATTGTCAGATTATAGGCTTTATCCACACTTTTATGCTCAAATTGTGCTGTAGCAATTTTTAATTTGTCCATATTTCTTTCATTGATCTATTGACAAATCTACTTGTAAGTGGTTAAGATAAATTGTACAAACCCGACAAACGATCGGGCAAGGCTTGAAACTCCATAAAATTGATTGCCAGTCTGCTTGTATTGTTCAAGTATATGGATGGTGTAAAACCGGTATATTTTTTAAATGTCCTGATGAGATGAGATTGATCAAAATACCCACTTTCGTAGGAGATCGTCGTCAGTGTGGTATCATCAGGTTTATTGCGAAGCAACTTCAAAAAGAAATGGAGCTGGACAATGCTTACGAATTTTTTTGGACTCATACCGACCTGTTCGGCAAATATCCGTTCCATGTGTCGCTCAGTATGGCCGCTGTGTTTGAGTAGTTCTTCAACAGAGAGGAGTCCGTTATGGTCGGTAATATATTTTAATACATTGGAAAATGAGGTTTGACCTAGCGATTTGTTTTGAATGGCGAGTGTATAAAAGAAGGTATTTAATGCATTTAATTTGGCTGTTGGATGGCTGCGGTACATGAGCTGATCATAAAGCCGTTCTGCGGACTGTCCAAAAATATCCTGTAAGCCAATGATTTGATCTTTTAGCTCATGTGCCGGTACACCCAGCAATTTGTAGAGACCATCAGGTTGGAATACAACAATAATAAAGGAAATCCGTTCGATCAGACAGAGATCTTTAAAATGACTGATCTGACCGTACAAAAATGACTGGGGGAGATGATCGCTTTGGTTGATGGATAAACGGCCCTGATTCAAAAGAAATACGATTCCTGTATTTCCATCCGAGAATAAGCGTAGCGTTTTTTGCGAATCATCAGCACTTTCCAAAAAAAGATAGTGCTTGATGTAAGGCAATAATTCTTTTGACGGGAGTATCTGCATGATCTAATCCGTGAATTGATGTATACCAAATGTACGTATTTCCTGTTGTATGAAAAATTAAAAATGATTTGATATTTAGCGTTATCTGTCGTCTCAATTGAGGTTTCTGACCGCGTTAAGGTAGACCGGCGTGTATTGAATCAACAGCTTAAGGAGCTGGAGCACGACGGAATACTTCGCAAAGAGGTCTTTAAAGAGCTGCCACCCCGGGTGGAATATACCCTGACACCACTAGGTAAAAGTCTGGTGGAGGTACTCTGGAAATTAAATGACTGGGGGGAATCGCTTTTAGTTGAGAAGAATGATTCTCACTGTTAAGAGCCTGCTCATTCTATGAGCAATAAGTGGGGCATATTGCTCCAATACATCAGTTATTTAGTTCCTATAGTTCTTACCACAATCCATACAGCCAGCTACAAAATTGCAATTTATTCCTTCTTGGATTGGCGGGATTTGATTTCTTGGTTGATCTGTATATTATTCACATAGATCGGTATAAATACACAAAATAAGGAAGCTGCAATACCTGAAAGAGCATATTTTTTTGTTTTAAATGAAAGGTAGACCAAAACCACGATAGCTATAAACATGACAATGCCAAAAGATATCATGACTCCAATGGACTGTTTTTTCTTTTTGTTTAACTCCTCGCTAGTCAATTGAGATAAAACTTTGTTCTCTGGCATGGTTCAATTGTGTTAGGGTTTATAAAAAAGGGTTATATACCTCCCTTGTTAGAAACAAATTTAAATAAATTTTTGACCCTGTAAAGTTATTTTTTGATGCCAGTGATAAAGCCAGATAAGGGTTGTTTTTCTAGAGGGAATCTTTGTTTTGACGAAAATATAAGGGTATAAGTGATAGAAGGGAAGGAAAAAATAAAAATATATAAAACGCTTGGTCAATTTTGTTGTTCTTTTATTTAACTGGCCTAGGGGCAGGATGTTGTGAATTTTTATTTAGGTATTCATAATAGCAATGGCCTAATAGGGAATAGTATCAATAACCATAAAAAAAGGAAGAAATGAAATCAGCAAAATACATTGTGCTCAGTTTTCTCGAAAGCCTGAATAAAGAAGATTTTACGGCTGCATATGAATTATTGGATAGTGACATGGTCTTCGAGGGTGTGCTTGGGAGTAGGCATACTGCGGACCATTATATTGCGGATATGAAGAAAATGAAGTTTAAATACAATATTAAAGAAGTAATGACAAATGGTAATCATGTGGCTATCTTCTATAACATTGATATGGGTGGAATGGAGATCTTTAGTGCAGGCTGGTATCAAGTAGAAAATGAGCTGATCCTGAAAATAAAGGTTGTCTTTGATCCACGGCCACTTCTGAAAGATAAATAGCTTTACTCAGGAGTGTGTGGATCCAAACTCCTGAGTAAAGCTATTCGGCCCTTCGTTTGAGATCTTCGGCGGCACCTGTTTTACGTGACTGTCCTGTTTTGGTGGATCCAAAATTATAGCTATAGGACAACATCACAACTCGGGGCTCTCTTCTAGTCTTAAAATTTTCTTTGTAATCATTGTAGACGGTCACCCCCTTTATAGTATTGCTGTTGAATATATCACTTACGGCGAGCTTCAGAGTGTTTTTGTCCTTAAATTTCTTTTGCAACCCGATATTGAGATACCAATAAGGGTCAATACGGGCGAAGGCGTATACCTCGGTAGCTTTATAATTGGCCGCTAATTCGGCAACGAAATTTTTACCCAATTTAAGCGTATGGATGCTATTCATATCGAATGTGAAATTACCAATATTATTGATCTGTGTCCCTGAAACGTTTCCTGTATATGAACCGTAATAAAAGTTCGCGCTGTTGTTTATATCCCACCAATTGGTCGGCTTGATCGGTAGAATGAGATTGAGGGAGTAATAGGAAGCTGATTTCAGGTTCTCTTCTGTCTGAACGGTGATGTTTTCTCCATTTTCGATTACGGGTTTTATGACAGTCGTAATATTGTTGCTTATTTTGCTATAACTCAGGGTGGCTATATATCTACTTTTGAAACTATAGGTGAGTTCGTAACTTTGCGATGTTTGTGCATTTAGATCGGGGTTGCCAACGCGATATGTTGTCGCATTAATATAGTATTTAAAGGGGTTGAGCTGTTGATAATTGGGACGGTTGATGCGACGGCTGAGATTGACTTCGAGATTATGGTCTGTTGTGAACTCATAGGAAAAAATGGCACTTGGAAATAGCTGAGTGTATTGCCTTTTATTAATTTGTGCAGTGGTTAGCTGTGTTCCTGTAACATCGGTTTTTTCAACACGTAGACCTAATACGGTTTTCAGCTTATTCCATTTTTTTGACACATTACCATAGGCTGCGTAGATGTGCTCCTGGTAGATGTAATGATTAGATTTATTGGTGTCCCGTACTGCCGGCGATGTACTATGATCGTAAAATTCAATATCGTTATCTGATTTAACGTAACTCGTTTTAAAGCCGGTTTCCAGTTTGAGGTTTTTAGGGAAGATCTTAATCCAGTCGCTTTTTAGCGCATAAATATTCAAACCACCATCAGTTTTTCCTCTTAAGATATAGGGTATACCTATAGGTTCACCATCGTTGTTGCTGGTTTTGGTATCAAAACCTTGGTTTGATGTATTGACATAGCGAATGAAATCTATATCCGTGCTAAGTTCAGAACCAAGAGTATCCATGCTGTATTTATGGTTGAGATTAACAGAGATATTTCTCAAGGTATTGTTCGTTTGACTTAACGTGGCGATATGACTGAGTGGTTGATCGTTGGGGGCTAGGATAGCCGTTTTGCTATCCCCACGTGGTTTAAAGATATTACTTGTGAAGCTGACAGATGCACCCAATACGTTTTTGTCAGTTAGATTATAATCGAAGCCGATTTTACCATTATGATTGCGGGTATTGAACTTAAAGAAATTGTCCTGTAGGTATGTTTTCTCTAAATTGCCTTCCGTGTAAAACTTTCGATCGATCATAAGCTCGTTAAATGCTTCGCGATAAGCAAAATTATAATTGGCAAAGAGATTGAGCTTATTATTGCGATGGTTGATATTAAAACTGTTGTTATTTTTAACGTATCTACCTGCACCTAATGCTGTAGAAAAGCTTCCGTTGGTTCCCTTATTTGTTCCTTTTTTTAGTTTTATATTGATAATGGCAGTTCCGGCTGCGTCATATTTTGCAGATGGGTTGGTAATGAGTTCAATTTTGTCAATCGCAGATGCGGGGAGGCCGCGGAGGTAATTGGCTAGTTCATCGCCGGTAAGTGGTGAGTTTTTCCCATCAATCTGTATCAAAATATTGTTTTTTCCCCGCAGAATAACGTTGTCATTCCCATCTATTGTAACACCAGGTGCTTTTCCCAGTATTTCTAGCGCAGATCCACCCGTATTTTGAAGGCTGCTTTCCACATTTAAGATCATTTTACCATCATGTCGTTCAATAAAAGGGCGTGATTTGTTGATGACGACGGTCTCCAGTCGTTGTTCGTTTATCCGAATTTCAGGTAGAGCTATGTCATGGTCCGTCACTTGAATGACCTCCGAATTGTAGAGGTCTGATTGACCCTGGCGAATTTTGAAGTAATAGGCTCCTTTGCTGAGGGCATTAAATCGGAACTCACCCTGTTGATTGGGAAATTCGGTCTTGATCAGCTTAGCCTCTGTATCGAAGAGGTTAATTTCCAGCGGGGCAATCTCTGCAGTAACTATTTTTCCAGATAATATAAAATCGTTTTTCTGAACCTTTTGCGCCATGATCTTGGTTGTCGATATAGACAGTAACAGGGGTATGAATGTGATCAAAATTGATCCTGCTATAGAATCGGTTAGCATGATCAAGTGGAGGTTTCGTTGAGTTCGCATTTTTTATATTTCTATCACCGTTGTATGTCTACTCCGTAGTTGTATGTCGTATAAGCTTGTATTATGTTGCAGGATAATATGGTGTAAGTTTGTAGGCTTTGAGAAAATTGCGCTGATTTTTCTATCTTAATGATGCAGGAGTCCGTTGCGCATAAGGTGAAATGGAAGTTAATAGGAATAATGCTATGCTGATGATTGTCTCTGCCTCGTTATAATTTTTTGATGAAAATAATTACGATTCGTTGAGATTGACTTAAGATTCGTTTAATGTTGACCGAAAATAACTCGATATCTTTGATTCGGCAGTTGTTCATTTATTATTCAGGAGATTGAGCCTTTTCTTGCTAAAGATCTTTCTTTGGAAATTAATAGATTGGAACAGCAATTTGTGTTATTTCGGATAATAGGGTAGAAAGTGTTAAATAATATCAGATAATGGGTATAACGGAAATATTTGTCGTCATACTATGCATTGGAATTGTCAGTTTAGTTGCCGGCATAATTTTGTTGTTGTTGTATTTTGCTCTTACACTTATAAGTACGAAGGATTCGTGGGAAAATTTTATTAAAAAGCTTTTTAACTCGGCATATTATCTATTACAGATAGGTATGGTCATATTTATGCTGGCGCTAGCGGGCATGATCATCAGTATGACTATTGGCGGAACAGCAAAAGGCGAATATAAGTTGAGATTCGGTAGAACAGGAGGTGGCTATACAACGATTAGGTGGGCTACCAAACCCATACAATTTGCTTTTCAGACTGTTGGCTTTATAGGTTTTTCTATCTGGCTGATCTATTTTTCGATTAAACAGATTCGATTTATTTCAAAGAAAAGATGATTTTTTAAGCATCCTTGAATGAGACTTATTTTTATTATTATTGGTGGAATAGCTGGTATTTTGTTTTCTTTTTGGGATGCCATGGTTAGTTATTCCGATACGGCTCCAATTGGCGATCAGTTTGGGTTAGCAATTATTTCATGGCCTTTCTTTTTAATCAAAACACTTATTTATCTGCTTATTGGATCACTTTCTGGTTGGTTGATCAGTTTGGTCTTTAGAAGAAAATTGCCACAATGAGATTATACGGATAATGATGCGGTCATAGCGAATAATAAATATCTCCTAACAAATTTAAAATAATCTAATACACGACAAAAATCAACTGTATATTGGTGTAAAATTAATCTGGTATGAAGTGGATGTTTTGCATATTGATTTTTGTGACAATGGAAACGAATGCGACGTTTACCCAGACTTATTTAAGGAATGGAGTGTATGAATTAGCTGATATTATTTCATCAGATACCATTGGAAATGGAAGAGAGAAGATGCTAACCTTTGAAAAGAAAATCATCAGAAGAACACTTACTGTATCGAATGATACAATCTGCTATCAGATCGGAGAAAATACACAAACACCTGCGGCTAGTTTTGGAATACAAGCAGATTATTGTTTGAAACTTAAACCTCGCAATAACGGATTCAGCGCGGAAAACAAGACTGTCAAATTGAAGCTAGTTATCCTAGATGATGAGACTATTTCGATGGAGGTTTTAGCGGGAAAGGCCAACTACTTTTATAGTGGCGGTCAATATTTTAAACGTGTAATTGCAATTCCAACTGAAAGAAGAACATTGACTTTTAAACGGGTATTAACGGCCGAAGATATTGAAAAGTTATGGGAGCAGGAGCAATAAAGGATAAGGTAGGAGTCAACATCCTCAAAGTCGCTCAGGTTATTGTTGGAGGGATCTATATCCTGTTTATTCTGCTTTATCTTGGCCTTATTGTACCTGAATACCTAGCCTGTATCAATTGTGATAAAGAAGGTGCAATGGGAACTAATATTTGGGGTGATTCAGTGCAATGTTTTGGCGATAGTAAGGCCTTTGGTCAGGTTATGTTTGATGTGTCAACGATGACTATCGTTGGGCTTTCTGTTGTATTAATTCTCCTATTTCTTTGGCGGAATTTGATATCCAGGGGTGAGTTTCGAATTAAAGATTCCAGTAAAAAATGAGTGCTATGAAAAAAGTCTTCATATTGATTTTAGCGGTTGGTACTTTATTGCAATCCTGTAATTATAAAGCACAAGATCATGTCAAAGAAAAGGTCGTTCCAGCAATGGAGGAAGCTATTATGCAAGTTGGTACCATAAAAAACACAGGTGTCCCAATTCGTTCTTTTATTGGTAGAACAACCAACGATACTGTGGTGTCAAAGATGCATACCTGTCTTGGTGTAATGTTCTTGGAAAATACGTCTAAAAATAAATATGCGCTTGCGCAGTATTCCGCTATCATTGATCATTGCCAACACGGGCAGAGCAAATTTGTGATTGAAAGATTTGTACGTCATGATGCGAATGGTCAATCTGTGTTTTTGATTGTAGACGAACTGGATGTAGTGGCCCACTATCCGGCAATCTGTTTTGGTAATTTCCGATTGGCAATAGAAGATGACCGAGAAGAAAATTATATAGTTGCGTTTTATAATAATGATAGTGAGGTAATTAATCAAATTAGCAGGATATGGCGTATCGACTTAGAAAAGGAAAATTTTGTGGAAATCAGCAAACCTAGGGATTTGATATTAACCAATCCTGACTATGTTGAATCAGATGAAGACTCAGCATTTGCATTCCCCTCAACAGGGGGAAAGGCTTTGGATTTTATTGTCGATCCTACTGTTTTTGAGATTCAATATGAAACAACTGGAGACTTAAATGGGGATAGTCTATCTGATATTGTGATGGTTCGAAGAGATAAAACAAATAAAATGTCGATCAGATCAATCTTGGTACTGCTTCAGAATAAAGACAAATCCTACCGTCTGCACAAAATTTCGAACCTCCTCATGCCGGTTGAATTTAATAAGGATGGATCAAAAATATATGGAACAGAGGATATTAATATCGTAAATGGTGAGCTTCACCTTAATTTTTATGGGCTTGCTGGTGTGCAGGGTAATATTTGGGGGCATTTTAAATATTTTGGGGATGATCTGATGTTGACTTATGTAGAGACTTATCATGTGGGTGCTGGCTCTTGGCAATCGCTCTACTATGATGTGGTAAAAGGAGAATTGACGGAGGAAATAACGGATACAACAAAGGAAGACATGCCTGCCAAAACTAAGACATTTAAGATGAAAAAGAAAAAATATCTATTTGAAAATAGCTCATTGGATGGGGTTATGGAAGCCGCTTATAAAATAGTCAATTCAGAAGAGGCAGTATAACCGAAAATATGTATTCTAATATCTTAATGATTATGAACAATGAAAGCAATGTTAGTATGTGTCGAAATAAGGGGGGATGCGGTTTTAGAATAAAGAAAAGCATTGTCATTGTTTTGGCTGCAATTACTATCCTAACCTGCGGTTGGCTCATCCTAAGTCTGATGAACTCTTTGGATATTCCGTCCAATAAGAATGATCAGTTTGCAAGTGAGCAAAAGTGGCGGGTGGATCAACGGAGCGATATTGATTCCTGCGAAAAACAAATTATCAAAAATCAGATAGATCTGAAACGTGTCAATGAAAGGCAGATTTCGGGGAGGGCTTTTCAAACACAAATATTAGCTCTTTTGATAATTGTATTTCAATTGATATTGATTGTTTTCGTGGTATTGATACGCCGGAAGCCCTATTCTTTTCAAAAGACTTCCTAATATGAAATTATTGAGATCTATATTTGTGGTGGTAATACTATTGGCATGTATTTTTTGCCTTATTTCATTTTTGAAGCCGATACCATATTGCAACAGTTGCGGTGAGGATAATCTATACCGATTTCGCATGGGAATCTATCAGATAGATACAAATATTATTCAAGAAAAGGAACTGCAGAAACTTGGTGGGCTATTGTCCTTTGCTGGAATCCAGAAAATTAGGTGCCCTAATGAGATGGAGAGGCAGCGGGACAAAATGCTTGCACAAGCTATTGATAGCACAAATAGGAGCTTAAAATGGAGACTTTTGAAAGATGATCTATGGATTAATAAAAATGGAGATATCGGATTGAAGGAAATGATCTCTGTGGGAAATGAGGGTATTACTTTTGTTGATAGTTATCTTATAAGAATGGGCTTTAATACAGAAGAACCCTTGAATACGATTATTGATACCAGTACGTTTCAAAAGCTAAACAGTGCATTTTACAAAGATAAAAAACATATTTATCGCTATTATGCAATGGCTTACGGTGGAAGCTTTTCTACTTTTGAAAAAGCTGACCACGCGACTTTTGTAGCACTTGGTGATTGCTATGCCAAGGATAAAAGGCATATCTATGAAAATCGCCAAGGTATTTTAGATCATGTAGACTATAAAACGTTTAAAGTCAAAAGTACGGTGTCCGGTTGTTTTGCCAAAGATAAAGATGGCTATTTGTCCTGGGGGGATCGGATTACAGGTGTGGATCCCAATGATGAATATGTAAAACAGGCGATCAGCGAATTGGATAAATAATGCGGCGGCTTAGTGAGGGATTCAAATTCTATCCGTTGGGTGTAGTTAAGGCCTTCTAAACCTTTATGATATCTAATATCAAGAATTTTAAGATTGGGCAATTTGATAGACCACTAAGTTATACACTTTTTCTTGGAAATGTTGTCTAGTATGAGGGACAGGTGAGGGGATTTATAAAAAAGCAAACCAAACACTGAAGAATTCTTACAAAATACTGGATGCTGTAATATTTTAAGAAATCAAATGTTTGGTTTGTTTTATCTTGTTCTTTTTATTGCATTTATTTCCCGATACAAAAAGTGAATAATCCTGAGTGTCAGTAGTTTAATTCACCATGAGGGGTAAATAGGGTTTTAATTTTTTCCAACTATTAATAACTATAACAAAGTTACAAATATTCTGAAAACAAAACAATTATACCAGAAAAAATAAATAATTCACCTTCTCAACTGTACCTTAAAATTTGCATCAAAATTTTAGGGACAAATAAATACCAAAATGACGAAATATTTGTTGAGATGTATCGAATATTTCCCCTAAAATCTTGCGCTATTTTTTTAATATCTTGCGTTATTATATGGGGAAACTGAAATGTCAGGATGGAATAAATTCCGTTAACGACCCAAGATACCATTCCTTCCTGATTGCTCCATTATTGAAGGTTGTGTATACTAAATCATCCAAATAATGAGAAAACTTCTCATTATTTGGATGATTTAGTATTTTTTCACTAAATTTGAGAGAATTTCTCATAAATACAAAAAAAATTATGTTACTCGAGTTTTCAGTAGGTAATTATTTATCATTTAAAAATAGGGCTACGTTGAGTATGCTAGCTACGTCGATAAAAGAACATGTCGACACAAATATATTTTCAACCGAACGACATGAACTGTTGAAAGGAGCGATAATATATGGAGCAAACGCGAGTGGTAAAAGTAATATGATCAAGGCAATGTCGACAATGACAAGACTTGTATTACGCTCTTTTGACCTTTCCTCTACAGGAGATTTGGATATAACACCTTTTCTGTTAAATACGGAAACCGAAAAAGAACCTTCATTCTTTGAAGCCATTTTTCTGATTGACAATGTTCGCTACAGATATGGATTTGAAGTAGACAATTTCAGTGTTAGGGCGGAGTGGTTATTTGAAGCTGTCAAAAATGCGGAGAAATCCTTATTTCTTCGTGAAGAAGAAGGTATTGAAATTATGAAGGGGTTTTCAGAAGGAAAAGATCTTGAAGAAAGAACTAGAAATAATGCATTATTCCTTGCTGTTGTTGATCAATTCAATGGTAAAATTTCGCAGCGGATTATGAAATGGTTCAGCAATTTCATAAGTATTTCGGGTTTAAGTCATGAGAGTTACAAGGATGTAACATTTGACATGCTAGAAAATAAAGAAACAAAAAATGAATTACTTGATTTTTATAGAAAGCTTGATTTAGGTTTCGATGATATCAATATCTTAAAAGAAAAAATTAATCAAAAAGAGTATTCACGTAATTTGTTAGGAAACATTGTTAAACATCTTACAATTGATTACGAAGGTTCAGTAACAATTGATATCAAAACAACGCATAAGAAATATGACAGTAATAATAAAGAAGTAGGCATCACAGAATTTGACATGAGGAATCAGGAATCAGCTGGTACGAACAAAGTCTTCAATATATCAGGACCTATTTTCGATGTGCTTAAACATGGAGGTCTTTTAGTCGTTGATGAGCTGGACGCAAATCTACATCCCTTGCTTACCTTGTCAATCACAAAACTTTTCAACTCATATGAGTTTAACAAAAATAATGCGCAGCTTATTTTTGCAACCCATGATACCAATTTATTGAATTATGGAAACTATAGAAGGGATCAGATTTATTTTGTCGAAAAAGACCAATATGGTGCTTCTGAAATCTATTCTCTTGTGGAATATAGAGAAGAAGGAAAAACTGTACGTAAAGATAGGTCTTTTGAAAAAGATTATATCGAGGGACGTTATGGAGCAATCCCGTTTATTGGTAACCTATCAAATTTCACAAAGGAATGGCAAGAAGAATAACAATTCCCAATGAACGTCTGAATAGGTTTGCCAGGCAAGATCAGAAACGAAAAAAGGATACCCGAAATAAACGAAAATATTATCTTATTGTGTGTGAGGGTGAAGCAACTGAACCTAACTACTTTGATGGATTGAAACAGGATCTGCCGAAAGGTGTATTGACAGCCTATCAGATTGATATTGAAGGTACCGGAAGAAATACACAGTCTTTAGTTGATGAAGCAATACGATTAAAAAATTCATACGAGAAAAGTACAGCTCGTCCCATTGATAAACTCTGGGTTGTTTTTGATAAGGATAGTTTTACCCCTGAAGACTTCAACGGAGCCATAGAAAGATGTAAAAATAGCGATATAGGCTGTGGATGGAGCAATGAAGCTTTTGAATTATGGTATCTTTTACATTTTCAATATTATGAAAATGCCATGTCGAGGACGACTTATAGGAAGAGGATCGAAGGCCACCTTAAACCTGTTTTAGGAAATGGTTTTAGATATGAAAAGAATAGTCGGCAGATGTATACACTGCTCAAAGAGCATGGTAGTCTGGAAAATGCCATTCGAAATGCCAAAAGGCTGGCTGGGAGGTATGAAGGAAGGCAAGATTATGCTTATCATAATCCCTGTACAATGGTTCACAGACTAATTGAAGAATTATTTGCCCTAACAGATTAATGAAATAAACAAATTATGAAAAATGAACTTTTACAACCTCTGTTAAAAGCAGGTCTATTAAACATTGGTGACAGTGACGAGAGGTTGGATAATATTGAGAAATCCATCTCAGATGTAGAAAATCTATTAAAAGAAAACCTAGGCCTGATCCCTTCATATACGTTGGTTGCCCTAGACCCTAATATCGAAGCTGATGAACCTGTTCTTATTGAAGTTGAAGCTATTATAGCTGAACACTGGAAGGCTTTAAGGGCAAAATTTACTGAGACTCCTGTACAGATTATCCGTGCGGTAATTATCAATGCACTGTATAATATCGGAAAAGAGGATACAAGAATTGCGAGAATTGTATACCTAAAAGCAATAAATCTATATCCATTTGTAAAGCTGAAAAAAGAAAAAGATGTTATTGAACAACTGATCACAGAATTTGGCGATATTTCTGAGGAGAATGCGTCAGAAGAATGGCAATTGGAGAGTGAAGCTCCTGAACTCAAAATTTCGCCTCTAAAAATAGATAATCTATCATTTGAAGAGGTCGAAATAGATAATGACGAATTAAAAGATGGTCTTAAAATAGCTGCAAATAAAAGCCAAGAAGGGTATAATGCATATCAGCATGCAGAACAGTGGTCAACACATTTTTCAGAAAAAGCAGCAGATTCAATATCTAATACTGTGAATGCTGCTTTTTCAGAATTTTCATCCTCTGTTTCGGCTGATTCCATAGAAAAACCAATCAATACCTTCTTTACTGCATTTAAGTCTTCTCTAAATCAAATATTAGAAGCTTCATTTAATTCAATGCAAGCCGTTGAAAGAAGGAGTAAGTTACTATGGTGGAAAGAAACACTGTATTCATCTTCCCTAAAAAATAGTTATCGTTCGGTCAATGAAATTCAGCAGGCTGTCATTATGTCAAAAGACCTGTATGAGCAACTTCCTTCTGTGGTTCCGGCTAGTGTTGATTATTTATTGCGGGACACTTTGTTGCTGTTAAACAGTAAAGCGGGTAAAAAAGCAAAATTTTCAGAGCATTTAGCAGAAATTGCAAAAGGAGAAAATCAGGAAATTCTGAAAAATCATCTCACCAAGGTTCAGCACCAAGATAAGAGAATTTCTGTTACAGATTTCATTACGCTTTTGGTTTATGGAGAGGCGGTGCCCTCCTCTTTTAAACATTATACCGGAATTGATGATACCAATCAGGTTTCATTATTGGATATTTCAGTGATGATTTTACATGATCTGATGGGAGATTATTTAACAAAACATATTTAATTGCATGGCTGGAAACTGCTCACAGGAAAATTGTCATCCTGAGGAAACAGGATGTAACAGTGAGGGATGTTATATATTGACTGAATGTCAATATTATAAGAGTAATGAAGACACTGCTACCAAAGCTGATGACCCAGAAGAGGACTATTTCGTACGTATTCCCTGGACGGGAAATACGCTTGGTCTGCAAGATCTTGATTTTCTATCTTCTACTGCGCCAATAACACTTATCGGTGTTGCAGGCGTGGCGAGCGCCGGAAAATCAACATTTCTGGCGACATTATATTGTCTGCTCAGACATGGTCATAGTATTGGTGATTATAAATTTGCGGGTTCATTGACGTTGATGGGCTGGGAAGATATTGCCTGGTATTTGAGCTGGAATACCCACAATGATGTTCAGTTTCCTCCACATACCAGTAGTAATGCAGGTAGAATACCAGGTTTATTGCATATTTCCTTACGAAACAAAAAAGGAGAAAAGAAAGAACTTATATTTACCGATGCGCCCGGAGAGTGGTTTGGACATTGGATAGTCAATAAAAATGACAGCAATGCCAGAGGAGCCCAATGGATACATGAGAATGCAGATGCTTTTCTGTTATTCGCCGATTGCGAAATGCTGGCTGGTCCACAATTAGGAAAAGCACGTCAGCAGACTAAGCAGGTTGCAGACAGAATAAAAGACGGGCTGGGAAATCGCCCGCTTAGCTTAATATGGTCAAAGTCTGACATTGAAGTAGACCAAGATGTAAAAAGTCAGATTTCAGGTCACATAAAAAATTCAGAGGTTGTGAATTATACCGAATTTAAGACAAGCGTAAGAAATGAAGATAGTTCTGATCTCCAGATAAATATCGTAAATAGTATTTATTGGATTTTAGAGAGATTATCCGAAGAAAACAATGTTGTGCCAGAACCAAAGAGATTTTCTAAGGAAGATCTGTTTCTTTCCAAACGAGAAAATAATGGATAAAAAAAATAATACGATTTTAATCATCGGAGGTCCAAATGCAGGAAAGACCCATTTTGGAGGTCAGTTATTTGGAAGGCTGAATGCTAAGACAGAACACTTTAAGATAACCTCCCTCCCTGATGATATTACAATATTTCAAGAAGTTCTGGATAATCTCAATGATGGTAAGTCTTCAGGACATACAAATGTTAGTTCCCATAAAAGATTGAAACTTGAAATAGAATCTGCTTCTGGGCAGAAGTCAGAATTCAGTTTTCCCGATTATGGCGGTGAACAGATAAAAACAATTGTCAATAGCCGCAGAGTAGATAAAACTTGGGCAGAACAGATTGATCGGAGCAGCTCATGGATGCTTTTCATTCGCGTTGATGAATTGCAGGTTTTGGAAGATGTTGTTAACCGAGGATTGCCTGAGCAGGAAGTATTGAAGAAAAGGACAGAAAAGAAGGACAAAATGGTTTTTTCCAATACTGCATTTTATATCGAATTGCTACAGATTCTTCTGTATGTTAAAAAAGTGGGAACAAAGAAAAGAATCTCTGCTCCTAAATTGATCGTCGCTTTATCCTGCTGGGATAAACTCCCTGATTTGGATCAGGCAAAACTTCCAGAAAAAGTGTTTGAGGAGAAACTACCTGGATTATTGAGTTTTATAAGAGAAATCTGGAACGATGATGCTTTTAAAACCATTGGTTTATCCTCTGTAGGTAAAGATCTTTCCAATAAGAAATCAGATCCTGAATTTGTCAGAAAAGGCCCCGAGAGTTTTGGTTATATCATAACACCTGAAGGAAAAAAGGAAATAGATTTAACATTAACCATATCATATTTCATTGACTAGTAGCAGAATTATAAAGATAGATCAGGCGTTTTACGGAGAACTGGATCAAGGGCACGGATGTTTATATTCGACCATTGAGAACATTTCCCTAAAAGCTCATCTGACAGCTTTTACTGATCGTCCGGGTTCCTTATCAGCAGGCACCGAAATGAAACCATACTATTCGGGCATGAAATACGATGGGTATTATGTATTTACCCTCACTTTTCCAGATGAAAATGCCACAAGGGGCGGAATAGTATTTACGCATGCCTTGATTCTCAATATCGAGGACATTCAGTATATAAACAATCTTGATAATCTGTTTGGTCTCTTCTGTAAAGAAATGCCAGAAAATAGGACGTCATTAGAGCAGCTCCAACTTGAAGAATCCTTTTTTAAGGTTTCCGTATATCCCCAAGTCTTTCCTGAATACATGGTAAAAAGTATACAGATGCTTAGCAGTGGAGTATTGCCGATTATTTTTTGTGGCGAGGCAGAGAACTTTATTAGGTCTATAGCTGTTATCTGGCGCGGGCTTTCAAAGTCTTTTAGGAGCAAACTATCGTTTACTGCCGGTTTCATGGTTTCCAATGTGGATATGACAAAGACCTTCATCCACTTTCAAAAAGATCTTATCGATGTTTTGAGGAATATTGAGTTTATTTCGGATAACGATTCAGAGCAGGTAGAAGCAAAATCAACTATTGAAAAATTCATTCTTAATCCTCATGAAGATAGTCGCTTTGAAGAGTTTTTATCTAAGCTGCATATTAACCTAAATACCTGGGATATATTGCATTTAAGTGCGAAAGCATATGAAGGTTATTCTGTTTTCTCAGAGCTTGACAAAGACGCGCTAAAGCAATTGCTGCGGCAGGTTGCAAAAATTTCACCTGACAATAATAAAGGATATGAAATAAAAGAAAACCTTACTTCAGCACTTGCATGGAAAATTGAGAAAGGCGAAGAAACTAATTTAAAGTCACTAAGAAATCTCCCATTGGAAAGTTATGATTCTGGAGAAAGGAAGATCGGTAGCGCAGTGAAATTCTTCGTAGAGAATGAATTTGAAGCAACTGTAAATTTTAATGATACTATCATTGCCGAAGCAATCAAGGTAGCTAATGATGATCCCTCACAAAATTGGTGGCACCAACAGGTCATTGCAGCATTAAACCATGGAATCAGGGCTCAAACAGCTACAAGTATCAAAAATCTGTGGAAATTAATTCTGAAATCAGATGATTCATTTAGAAATGTCTGGAAACAAATACCTGCAACATCTGATTATGAAAATGTGCTGATCAAATATTTGCCAATGGTAATTCCCCAATTTTCAGCAGATGCGATAGTTGAGGCTTCTAAAGAGAGACAATGGACAATGTTGCATGCCTATATGCTCTTAACTTACCTGCCTCCGGAAGAAGCCTTGTTAAAACAGTATTACTTTGAAAAAGATTTAGCAACCGGAAAACTTCAAGGAACGGAACTGATTATTGCTAAAGTTTTAAACAGTGATCTCCTTTCTTTAATATTAGAATATAAAGAAGACTTTTTTGTTAACGAATATGTTAAGAGAGTTTTAAAGGATAAAACATTACTGAATGGTCTAGATGTAACCGATGAATCATGGCTAGATCTGTGGAGTCTTACATTGGAACAAACAAATGATCTCACTTATGGCATAATTGATTTATCGGAGAAGGTAGAATTTTTGTTGGACCAAATTTCGGCAGGAGAAAATATATCTGAGGTAATCACAATCGAAATAGCACAAAGTCAATATGCGGATATTTCAGGGCTGGAAAATCGTGCCCAGTTCTGGAAGCACATCAGCCCGAAACTCAGAGAGTTCTTTCTGAATGCAACCTCATATTCAATATTGAAAGATATTTCAACAAGCGGATTGTCTGGATCTGAACTGGAAAGCGAGCTGACCGATCATATGGCAACCGACCGTTTTATGACCGGTTTTCTAAGCAAATATAGAGGAGATTTAAACACAGTACTGGAATTTTACGAATATATACCCAAGCTTAAGGATAGGTTTTTGAGTGATTATCTTAAATATTATTCAGGCTCCTTAAAGGATATGCAGTCTGAACGTCTGGGAAATCTGGTTAAATCCAAAGGATATCGAGAAAGCGCAAAACAGATTTTTGAGAAGGCAAAAAATAACAGTTCATATCGGATTGCACTTGAAAAATGCAGAAGTTTGATCACTCTGGGATTTTGGGATCTTTTTTGGCATGGAGATTTATTTGGTAAAAAGATTACAAAAGATGATTTATATTCCGCAGTTAGCCAAATTTGTATTGAACTTTACCCACAGGGACCCGAAGACAGTGATCTTTGGCAGAGAGCTGGAGGAGATCCCAGCAAACTTTACCAGAATCATTCAAGGGAAGAAAACTGGCGGACAGCGATAAGATTATTAAGAAATGGGGGCGGAGGAAAAGACATTTCGCTTAAATCCCTTCTGAATGTCATGATAGAGGATTTCCCAAAAAACACACAATTGAAACAAATACTAAAAGCGATAATTTAAAATGAGTAAAATATTAATACAGACTGCTTTAAGCTTAGAATTCAAAGCGGTTAAAGCATTTTTGGAGAATGTGAAGGCGGTAGAGCATCCAAGTACGAATTCTATCTATGATAAAGGGACATATGGTGATTATGAAGTTCTTGTTGTTGAAACAGGGGCTGGAAATGTTAGAGCAGCTGATGAAACAGGAAGGGCAATTGAATTTTTTAAACCTGACTATGTGTTTTTTGTTGGTGTGGCCGGTGGACTAAAAGATGTGAAACTGGGTGATGTCGTTGCCAGTTCGAAGGTTATTGGCTTTGAGATGGGGAAAGATGACACAGAATTCAAGCCGAGACTGGATACTATGCTGGCTTCATATAAGCTAGAACAGATTGCAAAGCATGTTCAAAGAGAAGGAAATTGGAAAGAGCTGATAAAAGTGAATAACAGTATTGTCCCTGAAGCGTTCGTTCAGCCTATTGCTGCGGGGGAAAAAGTTGTTTCATCTACGGCATCAGTAGCTTTCACTTATTTGAAACGATACTGTAGTGAAGCTGTTGCTGTAGATATGGAAGGCAACGGTTTCCTTTTGGCGGCAAGACCATATCATGCACATGCTATAGAAGTTCGTGGAATTTCAGACCTGATCGAAAATAAAGCACATGCAGACGAAGGAGGATCACAGCCTAGAGCGGCTGCCAATGCAGCTGCATTCTGTTTTGAAATGATCAATCGGATAACTTCATCCGATTCCAAAGATATGAAACCGCAGTACTCTAGGGGCGTTAGTGTATTTGATCTAACATCGCTTGAATCCAGGAAACAATTGGTCAGCGAATTAGCAATCTTATACCCGCAGGGGCCGGAAGATAGTGATATCTGGAAAAGATCCGGAGGTGATACTTCTATTATAGTAAATTCCGCAAATAGAAAAGCCCAATGGTTCGGTGTTATTGAAAAGCTTGCATTAGGTGGCGGAGGGAAAAATATAACCATTACAACGCTAATTAATGAAGTAAAGGATGATTTTCCGAATTTTCCTTTGGTATAATAAAATTAAATGGCTGATAATTCAGTTTCATCAAATGATTGTCACTAGTTAATAAATAATCTTATTCGATTCGGTGTGAAATGGTTGAATATTATACTGGATCGAATTTTTTCCCTTAGAAATTTCACTGCTTATTCAGGTTATAACTGTATCGGAAATTTAACATAAAGATGTGTCTTTTATTGACCACACTTTACGTTCTAACCGACATTTATTTTTGCATGCGAGTTTTACTTTTGAATTTTTTATGCTTTAGAAGGTAAGCATCCAGCATAAAAAGCTTATCCTCACAATTAATCCAGCCTCTGTCATGAAAGCTACTGTTCATTGATTTAAAATAGTTTATATAACCTCTGAAGGGTGCCTTCTGTAGAACCTTATATCTTTTCAGTACATAATCGGCATGGCATTTTTTTATATAAATGGATTGATCCATAATTTCTAAAATAACAAAATCCTGGTTATGCACAACTTCATATTTTTCAGGTAAGAATCCGGCTTCTTTAAGAGCCGGTATATGTTTCTGAAAGTTCATTTCCCGCGTGAACATTTCTCGATACAATAATTCACCTTCTCAACTGTACCTTAAAATTTGTATCAAAAATTTTAGGGACAAATAAATACCAAAATGACGAAATATTTGTTAAGATGTATCGAATATTTCCCCTAAAATCTTGTGCTATTTTTTTAATACCTTGAGTTAGGAAATAGAATTTTTAATTCAATTGCCAAATATTGTACTGCATGAATTACCTCTTTTCCAATTATTTTTTATACCTACTCTATGAAATGTCAAAGAATTTAGATAGATCTTCAAAGGCTGCTGATGTAAAATTACCCGTAATTTCACCACCGCTATGACAAAGGTATATAAAGGTATTTTTTGTCTTGAAATGGTACTCATTCATAAGTAAACTTCTAGACAAAGATTCTGTTACATCTTTTCCTAGTCCAGCTACTATCACTCCAATCATAACTTTGTCATACAAATAAATAAGTATGAACATTTTTAAAATATTGACAATAGCAGGACTTGTAAGTATATACTCACAAATGATAGATATCCGTATCTGACGTCAGCTGTAACGTGGTGAATGTATGACGAAAGCCATGGAATGTAATTTTTTTTTATTGCGGCATTTTTAAGCCATTCAGGGAGGAATTTGATTACATCAGAATAGGCTAGGCCTTCGAAAACTTTTGCGTCACAGTCACCAGGAATCGTAAATAATGAAAAGGTGTGATCTGAAAATTGGATAGTACTCGGCCATTCCAGTTTTATTCTGCTTATATAAAAATGCAATTAAAAACATATTTTTTTGAAACAACGTAGTAGAAGTGAATCCATATGCTTTTACGCTTAAACTATTTATGGTAACTGTTTCTATTCAGGAAATTTCGTTACGTTTAAGTAAGTGGTAGTAAATAGAAAAAATTGCACAACACCTCTAAGTTTAGTATATTGAAAGTGATGACACATTATTAACGCTTACTAAATGAAACGTCCGGTTAAATTAGAATTCAGGTTACCGACATCTGTAACGGACATCACTGGGAATACCCCCAAATGGTGCAAGAACAGCATCCCATATGCCCAAGCAGAGCGCATCATCGTCAAGGAGGGTACCTTAATCAACCAGTTTTATAGCCATTTTCTCTTCTTTATTGAGATAATGGACATTGACTTGCATTCTGACATCGTAGTCGATTACCTAATCGAGCAGACTAGTTTATTTCTTTTCATGATGCTTGACGGAAAAATTGATTTCCATTTGCCCGATATGGAAATGAAAATGGAAGTGAACGGCAATACATGTTATGCAACATATAATCTTGAGGGCAAGTTCACCTTCTCCCTCGCCAAGGGAAAGCATAGACTATGTTACATTGTTCCAAGAACGGAATGGGTCACCAAAAATATTCAGTTTTATCCGAGATTGGAGCGGTTTATAGAAACTATGATGACAAGTGAAATTCTTTATGGACATCTGCCATCATGTAAAATCAACAAGGGGATGGAGCTGGGGCTTCAGAAACTTTTTAATCGCTATGAAAGAAAGAATAAAGATCTCGAAGCTGTATTGCTTCGGGACGCAAAAAGGATCATGTACCATTATCAGACATTGCTGGATGATAAGCTTACCCAACGCCCACTTTTGATAAAGGAGTATATCGAGAAAAACTATACCAATCCAGAACTGAACAATAGAGTTTTGATGAGGGAGTTTCACATGATCGAAAAAACCTTGATAACGATGTTTAAAGCTAAATTCGGTATTACTCCTTACAACTATATAATAGAATTAAGGATGGAAAAGGCCAGGCTTCTGCTCGAAAATAAAGAGAAAACACCTACAGAGGTAAGCTTACTAATCGGCTATGATAATTTTAGAAGTTTCAGCGCCCGATTCAAGGAAACATTTGGGTTATCTCCTTCAACCTACAGTAACTATGCACCAAATCGCTCTCTGGATCAGTCTAGTTAACATAGGTGTCAAAAAACACACCTATTGTATCGTTTTTTATCAAAAATAACAGAATTTTCTCTGTTTTATGACACCTCCCCATGAGAAACAATGGCTAAATTTACTCAATAAGCAAGTTAATCATATTAGTGGAAAGAATGGCCTGATTTAAATGTGTTCCCAATCAAAGGTGGTAGCTCTTGCTCAGCGTGTGCATATTCAGTTCCTCTGGTTATCAGATTTAACATAAAATCAAAATTGAAATTATGAAAAAGATCATCTCTACCATAGCTTCTTCCATGATCGTGTTTTTAGTCAGTGGTCAACAGAAGCTGTCCTATACTTATGATGCCGCGGGAAACCGGACAAACCGGACCATCGTTGTTGCTGCACGGAGCACGTCCGAAGGATTGGAAGAGTGTACAACTCAACTTTATGCTGATTCTTTCGACGGAAAAGAGTTGCCCATCGACACGGATAACAATGGGTGCAAGCCCTCCATCAGCATAGACGAATTATACCCTTCTTGGAGAGCTGGTTATTCGATTTTGTATAGCGAAGGCAAGTTGCTTTCCAGAAATATGCTTTCCCGAAATACCTCACAAATTGCGCTAGGTGTACTGCCAACTATATCCTCCATATTTTTTAAAGATGCAAGCTTTTGCTTGAACACTCGTCAAATTATAGATTAATACCTGCGTTATGAAAGCATTATCATCGATATTCCTATTTCTATTTGCTTGCACGACCATACTGTTTGCACAGGAAAATAAATTGGACACGGTAAAAAAGAAAGTTCCCAATTTAGAAAAATGGACAGAAGAACAGATTATCCAATGGGAAGACTCTGTTAAGAAAGCCCTTTATCCGGAGGTATCCATCGCATCTGTCCCACAGGCACAAGTACAGTCGGTAAAGCCTGTCAAAAAAGCTGCGGCAACTTCACTTGCATTTGTAAATAATCATGTGCCTGATTCTTACCCTGTAGACGTGACAAAGGATGTCGGGCAGATACCCATGACTTCCTCAACCGCACCTTCGGGTGCACGGCTATACAGCGTACCAATTGAAATTTCACCGGGAAGACAGGGGTTCCAACCTCAGTTGTCTCTGGTTTATAACAGCATGGGGGGCAATGGAACGATGGGAATGGGCTGGAGTACAGGAGGGCTCTCTTCTCTAGTACGTATAACGCGCAGTAAATATTATGACGGCGAATCCGGAGGAGTGAATCTTTCGAAGAGTGACGCTTTTGTACTGGACGGAACGCGTTTGATCAAGTTGTCAGAAACGACAGCCCAAATACAGTATGAAACTGAACAGGGGCTAGTAAAAGTAACGGCATTTCTGAATGGGAATATCATCAAATATTTTGAGGTAAAATATCCCAACGGAAACAAAGCTACGTTTGGAAATACGACAAATACCATCAATCAATTAACCTATCCTATCACAGCGATTACAGATCTTAGGGGGAACAGTATCTCTTATACCTATTCCTTTTCGAATAACCGTTATTACATAGACACCATAGCTTATACGGGATCATCGATCACTTTCCACTACCTTACATCCCGCCCCGATCCGGTGGTCAGTTATGACGGTGGACTCAAAGCTACTGACAATCGTCTCCTTCAAAAGATAGAATGCAAGTCAACGTCAACAGCGACGGTTCTACGAACCTACGAATTTACTTATCAAACCCAATCCATCCAGAACGTATCTACGCTTACTCAGATCGGGAGCATCGCTTCAGGAAAGTCACTGAACCCGCTTCGGTTCTATTATGGCGAAGGTAATACGGCCTACTCTTACACAAAAGCAGAAACACAATTACAAGAATGGTATAACTTCACACAACCGGGACAGTTGATTGTCAGTAAGGGGAAGTTCGATTATGGAACGGACAATGATGGACTTATCAGCCTTCCCAACAAGAACCCATATTGGCAACATTACAGAAGTTCGGGCTTGTTTCAGCACTCTCAAAACCGTTATGATAATCAATACAATGGAACAGAGAAGATCTTCCTCTATGCGGGGCTGAACGAAAACATCGCCTTACCTATGCCGAACTTGGTGACAGAAGCTGGTTTCACCGATATATTCACAGCAAATACCGATGGGAAAAATGAGGAAGAGGTCATCAAGGTGAACAATACTGTTTCGGGTAATGACGACCGTCTACAATTCACGGTATATTCCGTCCATTTCTATAATGGGATCGCGCTTAAATATACACGTGTTTTCAACTTACCTAGTGTGCTGACAGATGCAGATGGTGGAAAAAGTATACACCCCAAAATGCACCTTACTGGCGACTTCAATGGCGATGGAAAGATAGAGGTTTTTTCAGTTTCAAACCTCAATCCTTTCGGATGGAATGTGCAGGGACGTTGCTATCTTTTCGATCTAGAGACTGGTAGCAAGCTTTATGATGATGTCTCTTTTCAGATGTATCGCCAATTCGTTGGTACGAATCAGGGCGATCCTCAAGCCGCAGCGCAAAATTCTGACCGCCTTTATGCCATGGACTACGATGGAGATGGAAAGACAGATATCTGCCTTATCAATAGCAGTGGGACTTTTATCTATACGTTTGATATAAACGGCTCAACATATTCATTAAGACAGGTTTCCCATTATACTGGATTGCAGAAAGAAACTATTGGTGGAAGGCAATTGCTGGTTGGGGAATTTAATGGGGATGGTAAACCAGATTTTCTGTTGACCACCCAATCCGCAATTGCAGATTGGGCAATCTATTATTCAATGGGCAATGGGCAATTTGAAAAGGTTATCCTCCCAATTACAAGTATAAGCAGCTCAGATGAGATTTTTGTTCAGGATGTAAATACCGATGGTTTGACAGATATAGTGAAAAAAATGGGCGGGTCGGGCTTTTTTACATATCTTACAAGGCCGGGGATGCCATATACTTCTGATAGCTATGCCTCTTTCGATTATAATGGTTCTATACCTATTCCCACGAATATTAATAACCGAAATTATTTTCATCAGGTCGTCGCATTAAAGGATGGGAAAGTTACGCGGTATTCATATCCACGTAACGATACGAAGGAGAAGCAGTTAACCGGTGCAGTCAGTGGTCTGGGGGTTGTAGGAAAAAACTATTACCTAATGCTTAATGAAGCTCAATATAATTATACAAAGGGTAGCGGCGCGGTATACCCATTCGAGAATTTCAACGGACCTCTCTCTGTCGTAGTAAGTGATGAACAATACTTAAATGGTGTGCGTAATGAAAATAGAGAATATCGTTACGAGAACGCTGTTATTCATAAGCAAGGAAGAGGTTTCTGTGGGTTTAGCAAGGTCTCGGCAATAGACAATATCAGAGGACGTTTGAGTACTGAGGGATATGACCCATACAATTTCGGTATACTGAAAAATAGCGATTCTCATACAAGTAGTACCGGCAATACCTGGGTGGTAAATTTAGAGCCTAACAAGATTGTAAAAATAAGACCCTACAGCCGAAATCTAACGAACAAACTAACCAATCAAGCAACAGTTTTTTTATATATAACCGATACCTACGGAAATATCGAAAAAGAAGTTATTGGTTATAATAATACCGCGGGTAATGCACTTATCGAAACTAACGATTATACTTATTACAATTCAGTCTCTGGCAGTATTTATCTTATCGGGCAACCATTGACTAAAACTGTGACCCAAACTCGTGGTGCATCCCAATGGATCAATAAGAAAGTGTTTACCTACAACACGGCTCGGCTTCCAATAACGCAAATTACCTATACGGGTACCTTGGGCGACCAAAAAACAGGAGAAACCAGATGGACATACGATGCTTATGGCAATACCCTGACAGAAAAATATGCACCCTACAATGTCTCTGAATTCTTAGGGAATACTTATACTTATGATCCTACAGGGAGATTCATCGCTACTCTGTCAAATGCTATGGGGCAGATAACAACGTATTCCAATTACGATCCTTATGGAAACCCTAGGAATATTAAGGATTATAAGAATCGAACGACTATCAATAATTTCGATGTTTGGGGCAAATCTATTTCCAAACAGTATCCAGATGGGACAAATGAAGTTTTAAATCTGGCTTGGGGCGGTTCGGGCATCCTAACCAACACTAAAATGACTACTGGAAAACCGAGTACCGTAATTCACAGCGATGCTCTGGGGCGTGAATTGCGTATAGGTAACCAACGATTCGATGGGCAATGGCAGTTCGTGGTTACGGAATACGATATGTACGGCCGTGTTAATAGAACATCGCTGCCCTTCAAGGGTGCTACAGCCACATTGTGGAATACATATACTTATGACAGTTATGACCGTCCAACCAATATAACCGAAGCCTCCGGTAAAAAATCCTCATGGAGTTACTCTGGTCTTAGTACTACGGTAACTCAAAATGGAATTTCCACGATAAGAACTACGGATCGCATGGGAATTCTGGTAAGTATTTCAGATCCCGGAGGAACAGTCCTTTATACTCCCAGACCGGATGGTCAGAACTCATCCATTACTGCTCCTGGGGGCGTGGTAACATCTTTCGAGTATGATCCCTTTGGAAGACAGACAAAGTTGATTGATCCGAGCGCTGGACAACAAACAACCACTTATTCCTATAGCTTGTCAGGTGTATTGACCCAGACAAATACCAATCCCAAAGGAACTAATACATCGGTTTTTGATAAATATGGGCGTATTACGAGCCTGCAACGCTTGAATGAGTTTACCACCTCGTATGTTTATAGCCCGGACGGATTATTGGTAAGTGAAACCTCTACAAACGGTACTTCAAAAATTTATACATATGACACATATGATAGGATACTGACAGAACGAGAAAATGTACCGGACACTAAATGGTTACAAAAAACATATACTTATGGTGGTGGGAATATTTCCTCCATACAATACGTATCCCAGGGAGGCACAATAGTAACTGAAAATTATACCTATACCAACGGATATAAGACAGAGGTAAAACTAAATGGAACAACATCAATTTGGAAAATAACTGCTGAAAATGCTTTCGGGCAACAGACTACAGCTACAACGGGAAATATGAGTAGAACCTATATGTATAATACATACGGAATACCTACTGGTATAACAAGTGGAACTGTTCAAAATTTTACCTACAGCTTTGATGTACAGAAAGGTAACCTTTTGAGTCGTACAGATAACAAATATATTAAAACGGAGGCATTCGCTTACGATAATCTAAATCGGTTGACGAGTGCTGCTGGTAAAGTGATCACTTATGCTCCAAACGGTAATATTACACGAATCCAGGGTATTGGCACAATTAGCTACGGCAACACTGAGAAGCCTTATCAGATGACCATGCTGACCCCGGAAGGTACCGCTGTCCCATTACGGAATCAGATTGTTTCCTATACCTCGTTTCATCGCCCAACTAGCATCGCAGAGAATGGGAGCAACGCATCCTTTGTTTATAATTCATCTGGAGAGAGGGTAAAGATGCACGTCTTGGACGGGACGGTAGCGATACTGACACGCTATTATATCGGTGGCCAGTACGAAATGGACGCCAATTCTAACCTTGAAAAGCTATATGTCGGTGGTAATGCATATACCGCTCCTGCTGTCTATGTAAAAGAAGGTGGTAATTGGAAAATATATTATATTTGTAGAGACTATCTTGGTAGCATCACGCATATCGCGAATGCAGATGGTTCTTTGAAACAGGAGTTGAGCTATGACGCCTGGGGACGACTTAGAAATCCGGCAACGCAGGTTGCCTATTCCCCTGGTACTGAACCTGCATTGTTTCTGGGAAGAGGGTACACAGGACACGAATATCTGCCATGGTTTGGCCTTGTGAATATGAACGCCAGACTCTACGATCCAGCAGTTGGACGTTTTTTAAGCCCTGATCCGTATGTGCAGATGTCTGATTTCAGCCAGAACTTCAATCGGTACAGCTATGCGTTAAATAATCCTCTTGTTTATGTAGATCCAAATGGGGAAATTTTGTTTGTGCCAATTATTATTGGTGCAATTATTGGGGCCTATACGGGGGGGACGTTAGCAAACGATGGGCAGTTAAACCCTTTTAAATGGGATTATAGTTCTGGGAAAACTTGGGGATATATGTTAGGCGGGGCTGTTGTTGGTGGTGTAAGTGGCTGGGTCGGTGGATCTATCGCAGCTTCAGGTATTCCATTTGCGAATACAGCGGCAATAGTAGGAGGCTCTCTAACAAATTCTTTGGGAACTTATGCTTATACGGGTGGCAAAACTGATATTTCCGTTGCTTTCGGATTTGGAAGTTATAATTTTACCTCTGGTGAATTTGGATTTTTGGGAAAAAAAGGGAATTCAGGAATAGAAAATTTTGGGTACGGGTTAGGAGCGTTAGCAAATGTGAGTGACGCATTGACTGGGCTTCAGCCGAAGAGTGTTGATTTAATTACCGAACATTCTGATGGAACAGGACATTCGGCGTTAGTAAAAGAAGGAACAACAACAGGTGCTTCGGGTTATCAAGATCCTAATTCGCTAATCTCTGTAGGGCCAGATAGAATCAATTATCCAGGTGGATCATGGCATTGGATGAAGGGAACAAATAAGTGGGCGTCCTATTCGGCAAACTCTAGTGAACACCCTCGATGGGTTCAGAGTCTTAAGGTTAATATGAACACAATTGATAAATATTCTAATTGGCTAAATAAACTAGAGAGTTCAGGAAAATTGATCTATAGTTTGGAACTAAGTAGTTGTGTTACTCATACTTCTAATGCTCTAAATTTATCTGGAGTATTTAATATAGGGTTACATCCATTTTTACTTAATGCACAAATGTACTTATGGAGCAATGGCGTACGGCCATGGTCATATAGTTATTACTTAAATAGATAATATAATGAAGAATCGAATTTTAATTTCTCTCAGTTCAGTTTTTATTGTTGTTATTTTACACGGACAGGAAAGACCAATGGAAAATGTACCAAAAGATATAATACATTGTTTAAATGAGTTTGGAACAGATTTGTCTGGCGCATTGAATATTTGTGAATCTAGATATCTGGACTTCTACTTCGAAAAACAACGAAACGTGTTTTCATTTAAGGGTAAGAAAGTCTATTTTCTAACTGGAAATTCAGGTTCGAAAAGGACTGACAAGAGAACCTATTTTGATGAAATAAAACGTATCCTGAATATGGGGTCCATTCCATCTCATTTAATGCAACAACTTCTAGTTTTTTCGGAGGCTGAAAGTAAACAAATTGGATATGACGCAGCAATAATTACAGGTAGCAAAAAATACATCACAAAAGAGGATATTAATAAAAAAATAAAACAAGAAATAAATGATTTTTGATGAGGACAGATTCAATAAAGTTGGACCAATTATTTTATAACAGTCCTTTAACTGATAAAACAATAGGATATTAAGATTATTTATTTGCTGAGTCAAGCTCTTCGTCAGTGAGAGGTTTTAACCATTTAATCTGAACATCTTCCTTGAAATTAATGATGGCAATATGTACCATTTGTTATTTGCAGTCGCTCCCACTAATGTTCTACGTTTTCTGGAATATTCAACATCACCTTTTTTTAAAAGGACATTCAGGCAAACGCTAGAAGTACAATCAACAGTGACGTATTCAATTTCATTAAAAAATAAAGAAGAAAAAAGGGTTGAAGTTTTCGTAACAATACTAAATATGCAGTTTTAAAGAGTTGGCTTTTGCCAACTCTTTTTTTGTTTTATCTGTAAAATTGTGGATGATATTTTAAAACATGTACCCATGCATTTTTATTTATTAATAATTGTTTATTTAATTTTGGTTGCTACAATTGGTAACAATTTGGGGCTGAAATTGTTAAGGTTTTCCCTTTTTACTTTTAGTGATAGTGCTGATGGTGGTGGTCCTTTCGATCGTTTTTTCATCTTCTTAATTTTAAATGTTTATTAATTTGGTTTTAATGAATGAACAAAAATTATAATTGATTTTGGGATTTTAACTTTTTATTCATTCTCATTTATTGGTAATTTCAAAATTTATTTTGAATGATTTTTCCATAATGAATATATGGACATTAAGAAAAAATATCTGTAGGATTTCGATGAATATATGATAGGACGATAAACAACGATTACACAAAAATAAAATTTTTGATTGTTAAAAATTTACGGAGATTTCCTGTTGTATTTTGTCCTAAAAGCTCATAATCAAGTGATTATTTCGTAAGTTTTGTATCACAAGATAGGTTTAGTTTTCCTTTTTAGCACGTATTCTACTTAACGTTGATTGGGTGATCCCAAGGTATGAAGAGATCATACCTAACGGTATGCGTGCTATAATATTGGGATATTTTCGGAGAAGATGCTGATAGCGTTCTGTTGCACTAAAAACACGTAACTCGTTCGCTTTTTCCTCTGCTTTTATATAATATGTTTCAGTTAGAATCCTTCCTATATAATTGAATTCAGGAAAGGATTGATATAGTTCCATCAATTTTTCATGGCTTAATACTAGTACAGTTGTATCTTCTAAAGCTTCCAAAACCTCAAAAGATCGCTTTTGGCTAAAAAAGCTATATACCGAAATTGCAAGATCTCCCTCAAAGAGTAGCCAAGAAGTTGCATCCTTACCAAAACTATCGAGATAGTATGACCTTACCGCACCTCTAACGATGAAAAAAAGTGACTTTTGGATTTCGTCTATGTCGAGTAGAATATGTTTCTTATTTACTTTTAGCAAATATGTATTAGAAAATAGGGTAGCACGAAGCTCTGGAGACATTGAATGAATATCTTGGAGAAATCCCAATAAAGTTTCTTTCGCTAAATTTTCTTCCAATGTACTTACCGTATTTCTCATTTTTAATTTTGGAAAGATTAAATGTGTAGTTAGTAATGAAAAATGGAATATACGTTAATAAATTCAAAGAAACATGTTTTTTTTTGCCTTTTATCAAAAACTTTTAAAGCAAATAGCCCTTAATTTGTTATTCTGTAAACTATGTTACAAAAATTACTTTATGAAAAGAAGTACATTTATAGGGACGGTTTCCTTTGGTCAATGGGAAAAAATGAAGCAAAACGGCGCACCGTTCAACTATTAAATACTTGGTCGAAGTTTTAGGCTTTTGCTATAAAGTTTATGTGATCGTAAGATGAACCTACTTTTTTTTACAGTGCAGCGGTCTGTTAGAATAAGCTGTCAATTTATTGAAAGATCGGCAAATTTCCTTGTAGCATTATCATTTATTATTTAATGCTATCAGTTCTCATACAGTAATAATTCAACATAGTATTAAATACAGATTTTACCTATTTCAATGCGGATACCAATTCTGTAGCTGCAAATAATAAAACACCCTTGTAGTCAATGAGTAAGAAATAAATTATAGCGTATATTTAATTTTGTTTTATCTCAATAATAGGGGATATATTTTAAAGTGTGGGGCATAATTCACTTTAAATAAAAATCATATGAAACAGGCATATAAAAACATTTTATTATCTATTGAGAAAGAAGAGATAAATGTGTCAAGATGCAAGAAAAGTGCAATTGATGAAGCTTATCACATGGTCTCATTTCTTGACAAGACTTTAACAGAATTAAAAGCACAAATTAATCTTAAAGGGTTCGATAGTATTTTTGATGAAATTATTTTTTTTAAAAGAGTTAAACCTGAAATTCTGGGCCAGCTCATGTTTTACAATAAAGTTGTAAAAATTGAAGCATATAGTCCAATAAATTCAGAGCTAACCGAACCTTATTATACAGAACAAATAAAATTACTCAGTAAAGAGTACAAAAAGCATGTTGCATCTTCGGATTTCTACAGTTATTATCGTACAGGTCGGTCTGATAAGGATGAATACTATTTTAGGCTGGGAAATATTAACTATTTTGATGGGGTGGATAGTTTCTTCTTTGAAGTTGATAGGGAGTTTTCGACCTACTATGATTACAAGGTGGCCCAGATCAAGGCTTATGATCTGTACCATTCTTATCTTTCAGGAAAATTTAATCGGCTTGAACCAACGGACAATAATCATTTTGATATTGATGAAGATGCTGAATTTTCCTGGACTGATTCAAAAAATGCGCTCATAGAACTAATCTATGCACTTCATATTTCAAGAAGTGTTTCAAATGGGCGAGCTGGATTACGAAAGATCAGCCAAATGTTTGAAGATATTTTTGAGGTAAGTCTCGGGGATATTCATCATGCATTCTATCAGATGAAATTTAGGGCTGGTCAGAGAGCGCGGTATTTACATTTTCTGAAACATTCTCTTGAACAATACATGGACAACGATTTATAATTAAAAATAACACCAGTTTTTTCAAAGAAGGGTAATCTGCCAGATTGCCCTTCTTTTTTTACCCATATATAGTCATATAATATATATAATGACTGACTTGTAATAGCTTAAATCTTGATTATTCCCCCTTAAAAAGCGTGAAAAAAAGTTCCATATGACTACGATATGGGTACTCCTCCTGTTAGAAATAGCTGGAAAAACTAGGTCAATTTTGGCTCTGTAAACCAAACAGCAAAAGCTATGAATATTGACAGAATTGAATTTTTGAATTGGATGGAGCGAATCATGAAACGATTCGACATCCTTGCTGGAGATCTGGAAAACAGGGAAAAGAAAAGATTAAGTATTGATGGTGAAGAATTGCTGGACAATCAGGATGTACTTCAGATGTTAAAGATAACCTATCGCTGCCTGCAGCGCTACCGTACCATTGGTAAGATCAAATACTTTACGATAAGCGGTAAAGTTTTTTACAAAAGTTCTGACGTTCACCAGTTTATCCGTGACAGTTATCATGGGGGCAAGTATACGCCTATGTAGGAAAGTGGTGGATCGCAAAGGAAATATGGACTTAGCAAACTATAGATTCGATCCACGTAAAAACTTTTTATTATGAGTAAACAAACTATTTCTAAAGAAAACCAGCCACAAGAATTGGAAGCACTATCAGATATTCTTTTAGTACTTGATAAAAAGAAAAATCGTATTGAGGCGGTAAAAGGTGTTGATGATGACGGGAATCTGCAGACTGCTGATCCGAAAAAGTCAAGTTTACTGGATTTTATGCGTGTCGACAAAGGTGATGCCGTAAGCAACTTTTTCTCCAATTTCTGGCGCAGGTTAAATGACCCCATATCATTCAGGTTTTTCAGGGCACCTGAAATTGATATGAATGAAGTTGCCAAAAAATTACAAAAAGCGATCGACAATCCTACACCCGAGGGCAATAAGCTTCTGGATGCACTTGAGATCAAGTATGAAAACAAATTAAATCAAAAAAATATGGGAACAAATCAAACAGCGGAAAGCGCAGCGCAAGCAACTGAAACCAAACCAGTTTACAAGTACAATGTCGATCAGATTGACTGGACATCAGTTGAAAAACTTAATCTGAACCGTGCGCTTCTGGAAAAGAACGGGCAGCTGGACAAATTGCTAAAAGGTTACAAAACGGATGGGATTTACAGCATTCAAGGAAATTTTGATGGTGTAGTCATGAAAGGGGATGCAAGGTTATCACTAAGAAAAGTAAAAGATAGTGATCAGGTAGAGGTCCTGGTGCACGGGGTCCGTGTTGCACCGGATCTAAAAGGCCAGTTTTACGGACATGTCTTTACGCCCGAAGATAGAGACAATTTGAAAAAGACTGGAAACATGGGCCGGGTTGCCGAACTCACAAACTACTCCGACGGTTCCAAGGTAAAATCACTGATCAGCATTGATAAATTAACCAATGAGATAGTGTCTTTCCCTGTGGAGCTCATTAAGATCAGCGAAAAGTTTGGGGGCGTTAAGTTAAACTCCGAACAAAAAGCTGAACTACTGGAAGGAAAGCCAGTTCTTATTGAAGGTATGGTCAATACAAAAACAGGGGAAGTTTTTAACCAGGAACTGCAATATAACGCAGATGCAAAAAAGCTTGTCTTTGTGGGACAGAGTGAGGGGCAACAGCATGCACAGGCAAATGACATCCCAGATGAATTTAGAGGTAAGGTAATTGATGAGAAGGACAAAAAACTACTGGAGGATGGTGAAGTCATTTTTATGAAAGGTATTGTCAATAAGGAAGCTACTAGGATTTACGATGGATATGTCTGGCAAAACAAGGAAACCGGAAAATTGGAATTCGATTTTGAGAACCCTAATCGGGACAAAACTCAAAAGCAGTCTGAAACGCTGAAAGAAGGGCAAAGCCAATCAAACAAGCAAGATATTGCTGAAAATACTGCTACTAATAAGCAGAATTCGCGAAGAAATAAACTGCATTAAAACCAGATCTTATGAAAGCGATTATTGCGGAAAAGCCCTCTGTAGCCTATGAACTTGCACGAATTGTAGGGGCGAGTGAAAAGAGGGAAGGATATTGTGAGGGATCAGGATTTCTAGTAACGTGGGCATACGGACATCTGGTCGGGCTAGCGATGCCAGAGGATTATGGGATGAAGGGATTCAATAAAGAATCCCTTCCCATTATCCCTCGGGAGTTCAAACTTATCGGAAGAAGGGTGAAATCGGGTCATGGCTATATCTACGATGAAGGTTCGAAAAGGCAGCTTGAAATAATAGGCTCAATATTTGAAAAGTGCGACAGTATCATTGTTGCAACAGATGCAGGGCGGGAAGGTGAAGTGATATTTAGGTTTATCTATCAATATCTTGGTTGTACTAAACCCTTTGAGCGATTATGGATCAACAGCCTGACAGAAAAGGCAATTATTCAGGGATTTCAAAATCTAAAGGAGGGAAGTGAATTTAATGGTCTTTTTGAGGCGGGCAGGGAAAGATCGGAATCTGACTGGCTGGTTGGGATCAACGCAACTCAGGCGCTGACAGTCGCGATGGGTGATGGTCTATTTTCCTTGGGAAGGGTGCAGACGCCAACTCTTGCTATGATCTGTAAGCGTTATCTTGCACATAAAGCATTTGAGATCAAAAATTATTTTCAGCTGGAACTGACTTTAATCAAGGAGGGTATAAGTTTCAGAAGTCAATCCGAAAATAAGTGGGAGGATAAAGATAAAACCGAATCTATCATGCGAAATCTTGAGCGATGCGGTAACGCTGAGGTAAAACAAGTAGATAAAAAAACGGGTACTATCCAGGCTCCTCTACTTTTTGACCTTACCGGACTACAGAAAGAAGCGAATAAAAAGTTGGGTTATTCTGCCGAGCGGACACTTGAGATTGCGCAGAAACTTTACGAGAAGAAATTTATTACATACCCCAGAACGGGGTCAAAATATATACCAGAGGACATCTGGCCGGAAGTACCTTCGCTGATTCTCGCTTTAGCTTCCCGCGCTTCATGTAAGGAGTGTGTTAATAATATTAAGTGGGAACGTTATAATAAGCACATTGTAAATGATGTGAAAGTTACTGACCACCACGGCATCCTTATTACTGAAAATATCCCTACCAGACTGGAACCAAGCGAAGATGCTTTATATGATATGATTGCAAAACGTCTTCTTGAATCTGTTTCACCGCCGTGCCACAGGGAAATAACGGATGTAAAAATCTCTGTTTTGCATTATGATTTTAAATTGAAGGCAATTAGGATCATTTCTGCAGGCTGGAAAATGATCAATGGAAATTTTGAGCAGGAGAGTGAGGATCTTGTCACCGAATTTCCCGATCTCCAAGCCGGAATGCAGCTGAACATTGATGCCCTAAAAGTCCTTGCAAAGAAAACAAAGCCACCTATGCTCTATACTGAAGCTGATCTTCTTGCCACGATGGAAAATGTGGGTAGCACGGTTGAAAATGACGAAGAGCGAAAAATCCTGAAAAACATCGGGATCGGAACACCTGCCACACGGGCCGCCATTATCGAAACCCTTTTTGACAGAGGATATATCCTTCGGGAGAAAAAGAGTATTGTTCCAACCGATAAAGGCATGCTTGTTTATGAAATAGTTGGGGACAAGAAAATTGCTGATGCTGCGATGACGGCGCAGTGGGAGATTGCATTCGAAAAAATTGAAAATGGAGAGATTGATGCGGAACTTTTTCATGCGGAGGTTGAGCTCGCGGTACATCAAATAACCAATGAATTACTGAGCGTAAAAAGAGCTTCCGGGGATAATACGGATCTATGCTGTCCTAAATGTAAGGGCAAAGTGATCCTGCGTGAAAAAGTTGTTAAATGCACAGATGAAGCCTGTGATTGGGTATTATTTCGCAATATCTGTGGTGTACAGCTGAGTTATCAGGAAATTGATGCCCTTCTTGTAAAAGGCAGAACCCCATTGATAAAAAAGATGATGGGCAGAAATAGGAAATCCTTTAGTGCCTATATCCTGTTGGACGGGTTGGGTTCAATATCCTTTGAGTTTGAACAAAAAAAGAAAGGAAAATACAAATAGTTCATGATGTGATTTTGGTTGGTGAAGTCCGGGACCTGCAATGGTTCCGGACTTTTTTGTGTAATGGGAATATTTTGGCAAGAATAGGAAAGCTTAGGAATCAAAACAAAGATTACTCCCTTAGCTGATTAGGTTTACCGCTATAAAGTTTTAAAAAAAATATAGCGATATGAAAAATCATAGCCAGGACTTTTCCTACTACCAGCTAAAGTTGCAGGATCACATCGATTCCAGTTTTCCCGAGAGATCAGGAGATAATAAATTTATCAGCCGGCGTGCAAGGTGGGCCGCAAATGCCTATGAGGGAGCTTTCCGTTCAGGGAACCATGTTAATAAATGCAATGAGATTGCTGATTACATTCTTTACGAAGGATTGCATTTTTCTCGATTTGATACACTGTTTGAGGTATTGACCTATGAATTTTCGGATGTTTTCGATGAGCTCGATTATCGTGATTTTGCACTGAAGATCCTTCCACAATGTGAGGAGATATTTGGTCATTATGAGCTGACGGATGATTTCGCCTATACAACTGATTACGATTTGCTGTATACGGAGTTAACAGGCTTCATCGCAATCTGGATCGAAGGTAATGGCATTCGATAAGAAGCGCATCATCCGCCAGAATATTGATGCGATCCGGACTGTTTTCTCCCTTGAAAAAGAAGGGCGACCCGCAACAGAAGATGAAATGTCCATACTGCAGAAGTATGCTGGATTTGGTGGGTTAAAGTTTATATTGAATCCAGTAGGGGAGCTTGACGATATCAATCATTGGAAGGCTTCCGATATGCCATATTTTCCGCTGACACAGGAATTGTTCGCACTTATCAGGGACAATTCTGAAAGTGAAAACAGCTACCGCGAGTATGTATCCAAAATAAAGGGTTCTATCCTTGATGCGTTTTACACACCAAACGAAATTACGGGAAGTATTGCAACAGCAATCAGAGATACTGGAATTTCTATTGGAAGGATGCTTGAACCTTCGGCGGGGGTGGGAGCGTTTCTCGCACCATTTACAGACATCGACGACATCAGTATATGTGCTTATGAACAGGATCTTCTTACAGGGAAAATCCTGAATGCACTGTATGGTCACAGTGCGGATATCCGCATCGATAGCTTTGAAAATATAAACGAAGAAGATACGGGATACGACTTAATTATTGGAAACATACCTTTTGGAACAACTTCTATTTTTGATCTAACTTATTCGAGAGGAAAAGACGAAACCCGAAAATTTGCAGCGCAGAGCGTACACAATTATTTCTTTTTAAAGGCTGCTGATAAGTTAAGGGAAGGTGGCTTGCTTGCATTTATAACATCGCAGGGAGTTCTAAACAGTCAGTCCAACTTTCCGATACGTGAGGCACTAATGCAGGAGCACCGACTGGTTTCCGCACTACGTTTACCCAATAATCTTTTCGAAGAAAGCGGAACATCTGTCGGAACCGACCTGATTGTTTTACAAAAGAATAGTCGGTCTGGTTCATTATCAATACGTGCGCGAGATTTTATGGGAACTACTGGGAACTGCAACTTATTATTATATAAACCGAACAATATTATTGCAACACGTTCCTTTCAGGATACTGATCAATTTGGGAAGCCTACAACAATTCACCTGCATGATGGTGGGACTGAAAGAATTGCAGAAGATCTTCACCGAAAGCTTTCTGAGGACTTTCAGCAGTATTTCGACCTTGAATTGTTTAATGTACATAAAGTAAGAGCGATTGACACTAAGGTTTCATCAAAACCTATTATCAATATTTCAGAAAAAAATATCGTTGATACGATCGATCATGAAAAAGCTACGCAACTCAGTCTATTTTCAGATCAGGTGATTGATGAGCTGTCAATTAAAAAGACAAAGCGAAGGCTAAAAAACACAACAAAAAATGAGGTCGCACAGTTTAAGCAACTTTCCTTTTTTGATTTTGGAGAAGTCGGAGCGGTGCATCAAAAGGATAACCTGAATGGTGAAATTAGCAAAAATGGGAAAAGTAGTTCCCGTAAGCATTCCTTTAATACTGCAAAGAAGAATGCTGAACCTAGATCCTTATTTTCCGAAGTTCCGGATAATGATGTCTCCAAAAAGGAACCTGAAAGATTTACGGAAGAGATTAAGGCATTTTATCGCGATAATACCTTGGTCGTTTTAAATGGAAGGGCAGGAAAACTCAAATTGAACCGCGGGGACGGAAGTTTTATTTTTCAGTCTATTGATTTATCGTTAAAAGACCATCAACGGATCGAAAGCTATATAAAGCTACGGGACAGCTATCTTCTGCTTTATGATTTTGAAGCAAGCAACAGACGGGAGGATATAGAAAGCAGAAAAGTGCTGAATGAGACTTATGATAATTTTGTTGACCGCTTTGGAACTTTAAACAGTGCTGAGAACATTAAATATATCAAGCTGGACGCATCGGGTAATGAAGTTCCTGCTTTGGAGCGAGTGGTCGGAGGTGTAGTCCGTAAGTCCGATATTTTTGATCATCCGGTCAGCTTTTCAACTAGAGAAGTTACTGTAAGCAATGCTTCTGAAGCACTATCTGCATCGCTTAATCTGTACGGAAATGTTGACCTGGCATTTATGGAGGAGATCAGTGGTACCACAGAAAGTGAGTTACGTCAAAACTTACAGGGGCAGATCTACTATAATCCACTGTCGGGCGACATAGAGGTTTCCCAGAAATTTCTGGCAGGCGATGTAGTTTTCAAGGCGAGGCTGTTGAACGAACACATCGCCGCGCATCCCGAAGATACAGAAGCCCTAAAAAGTCTCGCAGCCCTTGAAAAAGCCAGACCCGAGCCTATAAAATTTGATGAGCTGGATTTTAATCTCGGTGAGCGCTGGATCGGATGTGATATTTATAATGTCTTTGCAAGTCACCTGTTTGATACAGATATCAAGATTTACTATTCGGAAAGCAGTGACGATTTTTCGGTGAATGCGAAGGCGAGCAATATAAAAATTACTGACAAATATGCGATAAAATCGGAAAGCAGAATATTTGATGGTCTGAACCTGCTCCGTCATGCGCTCGTCAACACAACTCCGGATATCACCAAAACCGAATACTTGGCAGATGGAACTGCTGTCAAGGTCAAAGACATGGATGCAATCCAAATGGCCAACGGAAAAATTGACGAAATACGAAACGAATTTACTGACTGGCTATATCAGCAGAGTGATGAGTTTAAAAGTGAGCTCACGGAACGATATAATGATCTTTTTAACTGCCATGTCAGACCGCATTATGATGGTCGCCATCAGACTTTTCCCGGACTTGACCGTAGGGCTCTAAATATCGAAGACTTGTATGACAGCCAAAAAGATGCGATCTACATGCTCAAAAGCAATAATGGAGGTATCTGCGATCATGAGGTGGGAGGAGGAAAGACACTCATCATGGTCGGTGGTGCACAAGAAATGAAAAGGCTAGGGCTAGTTCACAAGCCCATGATCATTGCACTGAAAGCCAATGTACATGAAATAGCCGAAACTTATCAAAAGGCCTATCCATTTGCAAAAATTTTATACCCCGGAAAAAAAGATTTTACTCCGCAGAAGAGGCTAAAGATTTTTGGAGACATTAAAAACAATGATTGGGACTGTATCATTCTCACCCACGACCAGTTTGGGATGATACCGCAATCGCCTGAATTACAGAAAGAGATTTTGCAGGCAGAGCTGCATTCTGTGGAACAGAATCTCGAAGCTTTGCGCAGTCAGGGAAAAGATATCTCCGGTGCTATGTTGAAAGGTGTAGAAATTAGAAAGAAGAACCTGAACGTAAAGTTGAAGACACTTGAACACGATATTGAAAATCGTAAAGATGACATCGTGGATTTTAAAATGATGGGAATCGATCACCTTTTTGTCGATGAAAGTCATAAATTCAAGAATCTCATGTTCAATACAAGGCATGAGCGTGTAGCTGGACTGGGGAATGTACAGGGCAGCCAAAAGGCGCTCAATCTGCTTTTTGCGATTAGAACTATTCAGGAAAGAACCGGAAAAGATCTAGGGGCCACATTCCTTTCAGGGACGACAATTTCAAATTCACTTACCGAGTTATATTGTCTTTTTAAGTTTTTAAGACCCAAAGCACTGGAAAGACAAGGGATAAACTGTTTTGACGCATGGGCAGCGATCTATGCGCGTAAATCCATAGACTATGAATTCTCCGTTGCGAACAATATTGTTCAAAAAGAGCGGTTCAGGCATTTTATCAAAGTCCCTGAACTGTCCCAGTTCTATACAGAAATTACTGATTATCGTACGGCCGCTGACATTGGAATTGACAGACCGGAAAAAAATGAGATTCTATATCATATTCCTCCAACACCCGATCAGGAGATCTTCATCAAAAAATTGATGGAATTTGCAAAAACCGGTAATGCTGAACTATTGGGAAGGCAACCTCTGTCACTTACAGAGCAGAAAGCCAAGATGCTTATTGCAACTGATTACGCACGGAAGATGTCGCTGGATATGCGTCTTATTTCTCCTCGATATGGCGATGATCCCGGAAATAAAGCTTCTGTCTGTGCGGCAAATATTTCAAAATATTATATGAAATATAAAGCACAGAAAGGGACGCAGTTTGTTTTCTCAGACCTTGGCACCTATAAGTCAGACGAATGGAATGTATATAGTGAGATTAAGAAGAAGCTTGTGCTGGATTATGGTATACCTGCGGAAGAGATTCGTTTTATTCAGCAAGCAAAGACCGAGGATCAGCGTAAGGAGCTAATAAGAGCGACGAATGAGGGCAGGATCAGAGTTCTTTTTGGATCAACAGAGATGCTCGGAACGGGAGTAAATGCCCAAAAGCGAGCTGTAGCAGTACATCATCTTGATATTCCGTGGAGGCCGTCGGATGTGGAACAACGGGATGGTCGTGCTGTACGAAAGGGGAATGATATTGCTAAATTTTTTGCAGGCAATAAGGTCGATGTTTTTATATATGCTGTTGAAAAATCCCTTGATGCTTATAAGTTTAATACTTTAGCGAACAAACAACGCTTTATCGGGCAATTGAAAAGTAATACGGTAACATTGAGAACCCTAGATGAGGGCGGCATGGATGAAGTTTCAGGTATGAATTTTTCCGAATACGTTGCTTTACTTTCCGGAAATACTGATCTACTGGAAAAAGCGAAAATTGAAAAGAAAATATCTGCTTTGGAAAGCGAGAAACATGCTTTTTTAAGGTCAAAATGGAGTTCTTCCTCGAAACTTGAAAGTTTGGTAGAAGAACTGGAAACGAGAACTTCACGACTGCAAAGGCTAAGCGTAGACTGGAATAATTTTCAACAGCGCGTACAAAAGTCTAAAGACGGAGATATTTTAAATCCGATACTTCTGGAGGGTATTTCCAAAGATGCGGGTGTCAAGGAAATAGGTGCAAAGCTGTGTAAGCTTGCACTTGCTTCCAGAACAGGTGGAGATTATGAGGAAATAGGATCTCTATATGGCTTTAGATTACTAGTAAAAACAGAAATGACGCAAAAAGACAGTTCCGGTCCTGTTGAAAGAGATAACAGATTTTTTGTTTGCGGTGAGGGGAATATCAAGTACACTCATAATAATGGTATCATGGCAAATGACCCAGAGCGTGCAAGTTTAAATTTTATCAGTGCCTTACAGAAACTTCCGGGACTTATCGCGGAGGAGGACAAAAAGCTTAAGGCACTAAAAGACGACCAGATTGTACTTAATGATATTGTGAATGGTAGCTGGAATAAGGAAAAACAGCTTGCATCACTGAAAACGGAGCTTGCAAGTGTGGAGCGACGTATTCAGACTTCTCTTGAAAACAACAATGATAAGGATGTTGAGGAATCAGATGATCAAATTAAAACAAGGGCTTCCAATGAAAATTTAAAAACTGGGCTTAAGTTATAATTTTGAGCTTTCAGTAATGGTTTGATTATAGTTCGGTGAGATCTCACAATGGGCAATTATGCTTAACGTGAGATTCTCATACCTTGGTTTTTGACTTTATCTGCAGACAATTTTAGTACTGGAGATTTTCCATCTAAAATATCTGGTAGCTCTCTATATAATTTCCCTTTATTGATAGAATAGGAGAGACATTCCGATTTATGATCTTTTGCGGCAAGAATATGAAGTTTTTTGAGATTATCTATTTCGTAGCCATCGATTTTGTCGGGGATACTATTGATATTTTTTTGTAATTGTTTGTAAAGTAGATTTATTTCCCTCTGATCTTGTGAATGTAAGGCTTTGATTATATTTTGGATCTGTCGGGAATTTGGAGGTAGCACAGAAAGATAATCGCTCTGAGAAAAAAGAGAAATAATATTTTTGGTGGAAATGGTAATATTAGCAGGGTCAAAAACACAATATTCAATTTTATCCCTGGAGAACCTTGATATGATATGATCATAACCACGTTCTTTAAACATACTGAGGTTATCTTGTGAGTTAAAGGCGTCCATAAATTCCGCATATTCTCCTAATCCAATACTTTCATCGATAAACTCCAAAGCTTCATCAGGATCTGAGATATTTTCTTCAAATATGATATTCACAATATCAGGAGCTTGATCGGCAGAACCAAATACATCGTCTAAATTCAGCGCTTTTTTTAAGACAGCTTGACATTCTAAAACTTTATCACCGAAGAGTTGAGCTATACCGATTTCTTTTGTAAAATGTATGCCTCGGTAACAATTTTCCCATTGGGTATTCTGTCCTAAATATTCGAAGGAAAATTGATTAAAATCAGTATTGGTACCGTGATATAAGGTGTGGGTGTCTGGCTGATTAATTATTGGTGCTTTCATATTTAATTCAATTTTATTAACACTAGAAATGTGATATGTATCTTCTCTCGGATTTTAGTTGGGTTCTTCTTTTTTACTTCTCAATATATTTTGAAATCAATCCTAACGAATTAAGTGGGCTAATTCAGGATCTTCTGCAATTCTCGCTAGTTCGTTCGCGATTATAATTGAGACATCAAGTTTTATCTGTCGGTAATTCTGGTCAATTATTTCGTCCATGTTATCTTTACCTTCTGAAATAAAAGAACGGATCTGTGGAATAGGTTTATAATTTTTGGTTTCTTCAGCCACTTTTTCGGTATCGACTACAATCTGCGCATGAAATATTTTTTGTTCTATTTTCTCACCGAAATTATCGGCTACTGCTCCGACAAACATGCCTTGAGAAAGCGTTGAAATTTTAGATGCAGGAATTAAGCTGTCAAGCTGCGTTGATATTGAAGAGCTGGTGTCATTTCTATTGATACTGATAGACTGCCTTGTTTGTACTATTTTTCCGAACCGTTCTGATAGTGCTTTGGCAGTTTCGCCAACGACCTGACCTGAAAAAATATTACCTACCGTATTCTGTATTACTTTGGCCTCCTTGTCCCCGTAATCCCTGATCAGCTGAGAAAAATCCTGAAATCCGAGACATACTGCTACGTTATTGCTTCTCGCTGTTGCAATGAGATTGTCCAGACCACGGAAATAAATTGTAGGAAGTTCGTCTATAATTACTGAGCTTTTTAATTTTCCTTTTTTATTGATCATCTTCACTATCCTTGAATTATATAATCCTAATGCCGCAGAGTATATGTTCTGACGATCAGGATTATTACCTACACAAAGGATTTTGGGTTCGGCTGGATTATTTATATCCAATGAGAAATCATCACCTGTCATTACCCAATAAAGCTGAGGGGAAATCATACGTGATAAAGGAATTTTTGCTGAAGCGATCTGACCTTGGAGCTGGTCTTGTGCACCACCCTCCCATGCATCCAGGAAGGGACTTAGATAATTTTCCAGTTGTGAATAGCTTGTAAGAATTGTGAATATATCTGCATATTTTTTATTCAAAAGTTCTATAGCATGCGGGAATGTACAGAATTTACCATTTTCATATATTTTAAGGAACCATATTATTGCAGCTAGTAAGATGATCGGAGATTCGACAAAGAAGTCACCTTGCTTTTGAATCCATGTTTTATTTAGATTGAGCATAATAGTATATGACGCCTCATAGGCATCCGATATATCTGTCATAAATTTTGGACTTAATGGGTTACAACGATGACTTTTGCGGGGATCGTCGAAATTGATCACATAGAATTTTGGTTTTACTTGATATTTGTCACTGTGTTTGAGTAGATGGTTATAAGCAATTATTGAGAGATCATCAAATTTGAAATCATAGATGTACATGGAGAATCCTTTCTCAATATGCTGTTTTATGTAGTTATTTACAATTGCATAGCTTTTCCCACTTCCGGGCGTGCCAAGCACGATTGAGGCCCTAAAAACGTTGACCACAGAAATATATCCATCATTCCATTTACCTTTAAAGTAGAACTTGGTTGGCAGGTTTACAGAATACTCATTTTCAATCAGACGAGTTTCCTGCATAAAACTTTCATTTTCATTATTGAATGGATCATCCATCAGTCTGTTTTTCAAAAGCCTGCTCATCCACAAACCTGCAACCATCAGTAGAATAAATCCTGCAGATGTTGTCAGCATATACAATACAGTAGAAAATTTAAGAATTGGGAAATTCAGAAGGTAAAGTAACGAACCTGCTAAAAGGCAGGTATTAATGTTTCTCCATTTTATATTTTCATTCTTTACACCTTTAGTGCCTAAGCAGCTCAGTGCCAGTAGAATTAGGGCAAACAACTTACTGTTAAAAGAATTACTGAAAAGTCCGGAGGTTCTTTGGAAATTCTGGAGTATCTTGTCGATTACTTTCAAAGTCCATTCCTGTTGGTAGAAAAATGGGTAGCAGAACCAATAGAAATTCATAAGAACCAGTAGGATGCTGACTGCGCGCATAAATGCCATTATTTTTGCGAGTCCCCGTAAATCGTCTTCCTGCATTATTTAAAATTTTCACCATAGATATTAAGTGTATGAATGAAAATCACAGATGTTGTTCTTGGAGGTACTGGTTTTCCTGTATTGTCTTACATGAAGGATAAAAGTTTCACTTTGGATCTCATCAAATAACCTTGAGGCCGGTATATTTTTAAACTAGGAATATTCACAAAGAATTTCTAATTTGAGATAAAATTTATATTCTTATAAAGAATTTCGGAAGTAAATATTTTGGTATGCTAGATACAATAGGACAATATGAAGGACATTTTAGTAAGCAGACTTTTAGGATTACATTTAAGGCCCGTGATTTCCAAATTGTATTATTAAAAAAAGATTTAACAAAGGAACAAGAAGAATTCTCGGTCTTATTAGACGGATTGGTTCAAAAGCTTCTTAAGAAGAATGGGAAGTGGCACTTTGAACATGGAGAGGATCAGGATTTAGCACAAGACATATGGCGTCAGATAGCTCTTCGTTATCGCTTGTAATTTGTACGGTCTAATTAAGTCTTTTTTATGTATGTAATAGTAGATGATTATAAGCAATGGTAGATAGGTCATCAAATTTGAAATCATATAGATATACGGTAAATCAAAGCTCTATCTGTTGCTTTATGAAATTATTGATAACTGCCCAGCTCTTGCCACTTGCGGGAGTGCCTAGAACGATCGATGCGCGATAAGGGTTAACAACATTAATCCACCCGTCTTTCCATTTTCCACTATAGTGAAATTTTGTAGGAAGGTTGACTGAATGTTCATTTTTAATTAGACGTGTTTCCTGTAAAAAACTCTCATTTATATTATTGACTGGATCATCCATCAATCTGCTCTTTAGCAGTCTGCTCATCCATAAACCTATGGTTATCAGAAAAATAAAGCCCGTCGACGTAATAAGCATATATAATGAATTAGAAATCTTTAGCAGCGGGAAATTTAAAAGGTAAAGGATTGAACTTGATATCAGGCATATGTAAATGTTTTTTCATTTGATTTTCACGTTCTTAAGACCCTTTGTGCCAATGCAGCTCAGTGCCAGCAGAATCAAGGCAAATAGCTTACTATTTAAGGAACTACTGAATAGTCCAGAGGTTCTTTGAAAATTTTTTAATATCCTTTCCAATAGGTTAAAGGAGCTATTTCTCACTTTAAGTGAGGAAGAGATTTATATCTTGGATGAGTAAATCAGAAACTGTTGCCAATCTTTGGTTGATTGGAATAGTTCTCTTAATATTGTTGTATAATAGCAAAATTTTTAACAGCATTCTCCTCCTGATGATCATTTTTCGCTTACCTCAAGAAGGAAAGATGAATGTAATTTTGTAAAGGCTAGGTATTAATTTCCTAGCCTTTTTTGTTTTATATCAATGCCAGTTTATATCCATTATCACTTCGATTAGAGGCTGGATATTACGATGGAAAATGGAGATGGAAAGTCTAGTAGAAAAAAGGTAAGTATAACAGCTGATAATTTACCAGTTAGTTATGCAAAGATGAAGAATGTTATTTTGGTCTAGTTTTTAAGGCGTTTGGTCTTGTTTTATTGTGTTCTACAGATTTTATATTGCATATTGAAAAATATGAAGTGTAATAATAAATAATATTTGCTTTCACGAATGTAGCTAACGATTAACG